>JAUXQH010000086.1 GCA_030685065.1 Pseudomonadota bacterium
CGCCCGCGACGGCGCCCTCGAGGTCCGGCGCGGCGACGCCCTGCCAGGAGGCGCCGCGGCTGCTCGCGGCGCATGCGGCGGCGCGCGGCGCCGCGTCCGACCATGCGGTGGCGGCCATCGGCGCCGCGACGCCGACCCAGCCCGGCTCGAGGAAGCCCGCCAGGCCGTGCGCCGCATCGCTCGTGGCGGCGACCGCGATCCGCGCTTCGACCCCGAGCTCCTGCCACAAGAGCCGCGCGATCCGCTCGGCGGCGGGGAGCGCCCCGACCCCGAGCGCGAGCGTGCTCGGCAGGCGCACGAGCAGGGCCCCGCGCGACGCGGCCCCGCGCCCCGGCGTGACCGCGCCGAACCAGGACTCCAGCCGCCGCGCGACCTCGGCCGTGAGGTCGAGCCCGCCCGAGGGCGCGTGGGCGACGAGCTCCGGGCAGTGGCGACGCGCCAGGGGGAGGGACATGCCGCGCGTGACGCCCCGCGCCCGGGCGGCCGGCGAAACGGCGCGCACCCAACGGTCGGCCACGACGACAGGCCCGTGCCCCGCGGCCGGCGTGACCAGCCGCAGGGTAGACCACGCCAGTGCGGTCGGGCGCACGCAGACCCAGGCCCCCGCGCCGTCCCCGATGGGCTCCGGGCGGATCGCGTGGGTGGGGCCGCGGGGGGGCGGGACCGGGCGCAGCCACGCCGCGACGCCGCCCGCCGGGACCCAGCGGGCGGGCGCGCAGGGCTCGCCCGCGGGCTCGGCCCGCAGATCCATCCCCACCCGGCGGCCGAACAGCGGGTGCCCGAAGCCTCGGGGCACGAGCACGGTGGCGGCGCCGCCCACCTCGGGGAGCGCGAGCGTCACATCACCCGGCTGATCGCGAGGCGCGAATGCCCGCCCGCCGCGACGGGCCAGGCGGAGCTCCATCGGTACGGGGAGGGCGGCGGCGCCGATGCGAGGGGGGGCAACGAGGGCGAACGGCAACATGCGCGTCTCCGGCATGTTCCCAATCTACTGAACTGGAGCTTCAGGTGGCGGACAGATTCTGTCCGCCCCCTCAGGTTTCTCGCGCGCAGCTCCGCCGGAACGAACACCACCGGCACCGGGAGTCTCCCTCCGGCACCATCGGGTAGTCCTCGCGCTCGGCCACGTTGCCCGGCACGTCCCGCAGCTTCTCGCGCATCTGGGTCACGCCGGCCTCGATCTCCTCCCGCGCGGCCTCGATCGCGGCGGGCCCCACCGCGTGCGTGGTCTCCACGGCGTGGCGGAGGTTGACGTGCATCGCCTTGACCCGGTCGGTCGGCACGCCGAGCTCCTGGGTGGCGTAGATCCCGTACACGCCGAGCTGGGCCGCGATCTCGTCGTTGCTGTGGGCCTCGCCGGTCTTCCAGTCGATGATGACGACGCCACCGTTGCCGTCCGCCATGAGCACGTCGAGCGCGGCGTACACCTCTGTGCTCCCGACGCGGAACCGCCGGAGCTCCTCGACCTCCATCACGCGGCCGGGCACCTGCCCGATGCGCCGGAAGATGCGGTTCTCGTAGAGCCCGCGCACCTGCCGCTCGATCTCCGCGATGGCGGCCTCCCACGCGGAGGGGTCGACCGGCTCACCGTAGTAGTGCTCGCGAAACCCGGTGCGCTTCGCGGCGCGCTGCAGCCAGTCCCCCGTGCGGGAGCCCTCGATGTCGTTCCGCGCGCGGGTCAGGGTGGTCCGCACCGCCGCCTCCAGATCGAGCGGCCGCTGCCCGACGATGCGCCGGATCCCCTCCTCGGCGGCCCCGTGCACGACGGTGCCGATCCACATCGCCCGCGTCGTCAGCTTTTTCTGCACGTAGGCGTCACGGATGGGCGCGGGCACGTCCCTCGACCAGCCCCCCCACGAGCCGTAGTAGGTGTACCAGTAGGCGCGCGGGCAGGCGGCGAAGGTGCGCGAACGCGAGTGCGACCACACGAGCTCGTTGATGAGGTCTGCCACGCGCGCTCCCGGATTCGACGGGATCCGGCCGCTCGCCGGCCCGCTCGAAGGTGCGGACTTATCCGGCGAGGGATGAAGGCACCGGCCTGCGGTGTCCTCTTCCATGAAGGGTGGAGTGAGAGGGGCCTCTCCGGTGGCCGATCGCTCGCGAAGAGTGGTCCTGGTCCCTCTCCTCCGCCCTATTTTCTCGAGGGGCCGGCTCGAAGCGCCGGGCTCGAGCGCGGGGCTACTCCGGCAGCGGCACCACGTAGAGCGGCGCCAGGCGGTACAGCCCATCGGGCGGGGGGAGCACGGCGGTGTCGTCCCCCAGCAGGTCCGAAGCGGTGCCGGCGTAGCCGAACACCGTGATGTCGCCACCATCGGCCTGGAGCCACGCGCCGAAGAGGGAGTCGGCGATGGCGTCGTGGCCGACGCTGCCGAGGCGCGCGCGCGCGTCCGGGTGGAGCGGGCCCACGCCCAGGAGGAGCGTGTCCGGTAGGGTGGCGCAGGGCGCGTTCGCCGAGCGCACGGGGACGGCCCACCAGACCGTTTCCGAGTCGGGCTCGGCCTCGGCGGCGGTCACCTGGTCGGGGGAGACGGCCACCACGCAGCTGATGCGCTCGAGGTCGGCGTCGATGATCTCGACGGAGATGGAGGCGGCGTCCGGCGTCGCCACGCCGCCCGCTACCGTCAGGTCCGCGCGGACGACGTACCAGGCCGGGTCGGTCGCCTCTTCGGTGTCGGCGCTGTCGTCCACAGCGGAGTCATCCGCGTCGGTCGCGCCGGCGGTGTCATCCTTCGCGTAGTCGCCCGCGGACAGGTCGTAGTCGGCGCAGCCGACCAACAGGACGAGGGGAAGCAGGTGCATTTTTTTCATTGGTCACCCCGGTCGGCCCTGACCCCGGTAACGTGAGGCCACCATAGCCCCGACCCGGTCAATCCCGCAAATCCCACGCGTAGGCGGGCCAGAGCGTGTAGGCCTGGCCGGTGCTCCAGCCGGGCGCGCCGAGGTCCCCCGCCCAGTCCAGCGCCTCGTCATACGCAAAACCGTAGGCCTCCATCTCCACGCCGTCCACCGAGAGGTACCAGCCGAGGCTCCGGCCTGGGTACGGGTCGAGGTCGGCCAGGGCGTCCGGCACGTCCCCGAGGCCGATGGCGCGCGGGGTCGTGTAGGCGGTGTCCGTGTCGAGCGGCGCCGCGCAGTCGGACTCGAGCTCCGCCACGTCGATCGTGTAGGCGACCGTGCACCCCTCACAGCCGGGGAGGGCCGCGGTGACCGCGCCCGTGACCAGCTGGGCGCGCGCGCACACGAAGGCGTCCGGGTCTCCCGAGCGCGCCCACGCGGGGCTGAAGAACTCCCAGGTCTGCGTGCCGCTCAAGCCGGTCTCGGAGGGGATCAGGGACGCGTGGTGCACCGCCCACTCGGGGGCGTCGGAGGCACAGCCGGCGACCAGGAACAACCAGTACATTCAAGGCCCCGGGTGAGGACGGACCCGCGTGCGCGGAGGGTGGCTAACGGACGCCGAGCGTATCTTTGGCGCGTGTCGCCCGCGGACCGCTCGGGGCGAGGGCGAGGAAGTTCCGCCAGGCGGCGCCGGACCGGGCGAAGCCGTCCCGAGCATCGAGGTAGAACCGGCCCTTCTCGTACCATGCCAGCCCGAGCTCGGGGCCGAGCTGGACGGCGCGATCGAAGTGCTGGGCGGCGAGGGCCTTGCGGTCGGCGGTCTCGAAGTAGCGGCCGGCGAACACGTGGACCGCGGGATCCTCCGCGTTGGCCGCCAGGGCCTCGACGATGAAGGCATCCCCGTCGGGTGCGCCCGAGACCAGCGCCTGCATCGCGAGGAGCCGCGGCGTGAGGCGCCGTTCGAACGGATCGGCCGAGGCGCTGGTGGCGGCGATCGCGAGCTTCAGCGCGCCGAGCGCGTCGGGGGAGCGGTCCTGCACGGCGAGCAGCGCGGCCGCGTAGGTGCCGAGCGGCGTGGCGGCCTGGGGCGGGAGGAGCTGCACGCCGGGGGGCTCCTGGTTGCCCCACACGCTCACGAGGGTCTCGAGGACCGGCGTGAGGTTGGGGAGCATGCGCGCGGCCTCGAGGCGCAGCACGGCCTCATCGGCCTCCTCCACGCGGTCGAGCTCGAGCAGCACGAGCACGTAGGCGGCCTGCGCTTCGGCCGCGCCGGGGCGCGCGGTCACGACGCTGTTCAGCTCGTGGAGGGCCGCGGTGAGCTGCTCGGCTGCGGCGAGGTCAGCCGCGCGGAGAAAGAGGAGGTCGGGATTGGCGCCGTCCCGCGACAGGCCGCGCTCGATGGCCTCGCTCGCGTCAGCGCTGGACCCGAGCGCGAGGAAGGCCAGCGCCCGCAGCGCCTGGAGCCGGCCTTCGAGGCGCGGCGCGAGGTTGTCACCCGCGGGGCTCTGGAGGAACTGGTCGACCGCGGAGACGACCTTGGCGGGCGGCTCTTCCGCGAGCTGCAGGGCCAGGACCCGCGCGGCGGCGTGGTCGGGGGCGGTCGCGGGGGAGGCCGAGAGGAGCGCCTGGACGAGCGCGCGGGCCTCGTCGTGGCGGCCGGCGGCGTCGAGCACCTCGGCGCGGGCGAGGCTGTACCGCGGCTGATCGGGGTGATCCATGTCGTCGAAGTGCTCGAGCGCGCGGTCGAGATCGCCGCCGCGGGCCGCGATCCGCCCGAAGAGCAGCCTCTCCTCGTCGTCCTCGGGGCGCTCCCGCGCCAGGGCCGCGCTGGCGCCCGCTACGTCCTGGCGGGCGAGCGCTTCTCCCGCGCGAAGGATGGCGAGGCGGTGGAGGTCGAACTGGGTCGGCTTCGCCAGGCTCTCGCGCACCTTGGCGATGCGCGTGGGGTCCCCGTTGTAGTCCGACCACAGGACGAGCTGGGTCTCCGCGAGGGCGGCGCGGACGTCCGCGATTTCGCTCGCGCGGTCCCCGAGCGCGACGCGCTGCTCCAGGCGGCCTTCTTGCGTGAGCAGGGCGTTGTAGTCCTCCTCTGCGAGGGCACGCACCAGCTCGTCGCGCACGGTGCTGGCCCCCGAGCGCGCGCCCAGGCTGCCGACGAGCACGACGCCCACGAGCAACACGACGGCGGCGAACAACGCGGCCGCGGCGAGCAGCACGCGCGGCAGCAGGCCGCCCGACGACGGGCCTTGCGGCACCGGATCGTCCTGCAGATAGTCCGGATCGACCTGGTCCCGCGAGATCGGCGTGGGGTGCTTCTCGATGACCTCGATGGGCTTGCCGAAGGTGGCCGCCGCCTCTCGCTGCGGCTCCGGCGCGGGCGAGCCGCCGCGGGTCATGACGACGACGTTCTCGTCTTCTGCTTCCTGTAGATCGTCCGGTGTGTCGGCCAGATCGCTCGTGCTCGTGACGCCCATCGAGGCCTGCCACGCCCGGAGGTTCAGCGTCTCGCGGAGGCCGCCGTCTCCGCCGTCCTCCTTCTTGCGGTGGAGCTGGTGCGGACGGTCCTCCCCGGGGCGGAGGACGAGCAGGATCTGCGTGTCGTTCGAGTCGGAGCTGCGGGCCTCCCCGAGCAGCTGGAGGCCCGGATCGGTGCCCTCGGCGGAGGGGCTGATCATCTCGGCGGCGGACGCGAGGCCCGACGCATGGGTCGCCTCGTGACGATCCTCCCCCGTGTCGTCATCCGCCGGGGGGCTGTCCCCGCCGCCCTTGGGCAGCCCGCGGGGCGCGTGCTTGAAGAGCGCGGGGAAGTTTGTCGACTCGGCGGTGTCCGGATCGAGATCGGCCGCGCGCAGGCCGAAGCTCTCGGTGTGCTCCGGCTCGTCCATCGAGTGGTCCAGCACGAGGTGGGTGGACGGGGGCAGGAGCGAGGCGACGAGGGCCTCGACCGTCTGGGTGCCGGCGCCGAAGTCACCCGCGAGGCTCCAGAGGAGCTCCTTGACGCGCGCGTTGTTCGGCTCCGCGCGCTTGAGACGCTCGAGGATGCCCGTGGCGCGGAGGAAGCTGCCGGTCGCCAGGAAGCGCTCTGCCAGCATCAGCAGCTTTCCCGGATCCCCCTCGCGCTCGATCCCGCGCGCCAGCGCCTCGGGGCGCACGGGATCGGCCTGGGCGCGGGCCCAGAGGGCCTCGATGTCGTCGCGACCGGGGCCCCCGAGGAGCTGGTCGCGGAGCTGCTGGAGCGGCTTGCGCGCCTTGAGGGGCCAGCCGCGCTCGAGGTAGATCTCCGCCTGGAGCATCAGGGCGTCGGTCTGGTCGAGGTCCGCCTCCAACACTTCTCGCGTGCGGTTGAGCGCGCGGTCCATCAGGCGGAGGTGGAAGAACGCCCGGGCTTCGGAGAGGCGCGCGCGCGGAGTGGGCGTGCCTTGAGCCGCCCACGCCTCTACGATCCGCACCACGCCGATGTAGTCACCGCGGGTGGCCAAGGTGGCCACGGACTCGTCGAGGTGCTGGCCCCCCCCCTGGGCCGCGCCTGGAGCGTGGGTGGCGGGATGGGGGGACGGGAGGGGGGACGAGTGGGGCATCACGGCGAACACGGATGATAGCAGGGCCGCCCGCCCGAGGGGGCCGGACATGGAACGGGCCGGTGGGATCCGTCGGGGATCCCACCGGCCCGTCAGAGGAGCGAACTACGCGAGGGCCTTGGCCAATTCCTTCTGGAGCGCCGGGGCGAACTCGAACAAGTCGCCCACGTATCCGTACGTGGCGTACTGGAAAATCGGCGCTTCAGCGTCCTTGTTGACCGCGACGATGACGCGCGAGGTGCGCATGCCGGCGAGGTGCTGGATCGCGCCGGAGATGCCGAGCGCGATGTACAGCGAGGGGTTGACCACCTTGCCGGTCTGCCCGACCTGGTCGCCGTGGGGAGCGTAGCCCGCGTCGACCGCGGCGCGCGAGGCGCCGGGCGTGGCGTGGGCGGCCGCGGCGAGCGGACGCACGATGGCGTCGAAGCTCTCCTTCGACTTGAGCGAGCGGCCGCCCGAGACGATGCGGTCGGCTTCGGTCAGATCGACCGCCTGGGTGGCGGGCTTCAGCGTTTCGGTGACCGTCACGTCGAGGTCGGCCTCGGTGATGCCGGCATCGACCGCGACGACCGTGGCCGACCCGCCCGGCGCGGCGCCGATCGGGAAGGAGTTCGGGCGCACCGTGAAGAGCGCGACGGCGGACTTGATCTTCACGTCCACGAGCGCCTTGCCGGCGTACACCGGGCGACGGCCGACGATCGCGCCGCCTTCGGCGCGCAGGTCGGTGCACTCCACCGCGAGGCCGGCGCCGAGGCGCGCGGACAGGCGGGGGAAGGCCTCACGGGTCACGCCGCCGGCCGAGCCGAGCACCACGTTGGCGCCCGAAGCGGTGATCGCGGCCGCGAGGGCCTTGACCCACGCGCCCGCCACGTACTTGCCGAACGCGGGGCCGCTCGCGACGTAGACCTTGGAGGCGCCCCAGGTGCCGAGAACGGCGCCAGCATCGGACGCGAGCTGCGTGTCACCGAGGACAACGGCGCTGACGGTGCCGCCGGTGGCGGAGGCGAGCTGGGTGGCCTTGCCGAGGAGCTCGAACGCGGACTTGCGGGGCTGACCGCCCTCGGTCTCGCAGAAAACCAGGATGTTGGTAGACATTTCGTACTCCTCAGATGACCTTGGCTTCTTCGCGCAGGAGGCGGACGAGCTCGGCCGCGACGGTCGCGGCATCGCCCTGGAGGATGCGGCCGGCCGGGCGCGCGGGGGGGAGGCTCATGGCGTCCTCGACGACGATGGCGGCGCCGGCGCCGACGGTCGACGCGTCGATCGAGAGCGCCGCGGCGTTCTTGACGACGATCGCCTTCTTCTTCGCGGCCATGATGCCGGGGAGGGTGGCGTAGCGGGGCTCGTTCAGCCCCTTGTCGCACGTGATCACGGCGGGGAGGCGGCCGGTGACGACCTCACGCGTGCCGCCGCTCGCGGCGCGGTGCGCGGTGAACGCCTCGCCCTCGATGACGAGCTTGTCGACCCAGCTCGCCTGGCGCCAGGACAGGAGCTCGGCCAGCATGGCGGGGACGGCGCCGGTGTCCGTGTCGACCGACTGGCGGCCGGCGAGCACCAGGCCGATGCCCTCCTGCTCGATCGCGGCGGCGAGGATGCGGGCCTTGCCCAGGGCGTCGCTGCCGGCAAAGGCCGGATCGTCCAGGCGCACGGCGCGATCGGCGCCGCGGGCGAGGGCATCCCGGATGCGGGCGTCGGCGGCGGCTTCCCCGAGGGTGAAGATCACCACCTCGGTGCCCTTTCCAGCCTGCTTGAGGCGGATGGCCTCTTCGAGGGCGTACTCGTCGTACGGGCTGATCTCCCACTTCACGTCATCCGTGAGGATGCCCGTGGCGGTTGGGTTGACGCGGATCCGGGTGTCGGTCGCGGGAACTTGTTTGAGGCACACACCGATCTTCATGTTTCCTCCACTCATGATTCGACTACCGTGCGGGGAACGACCGGGTGGAGCTCGATGGAGCCCGAACCGGCCATGCCCCGGATGAACACGTCGGCCACCGTGTCGGCGGTGGCCTCCAACGAAAACTTGTCGCGACGATGTTTCGCCAGCACCCACTGCATGGCCAGCTCGTCGAGGGAGCCGAAGAAGGCCCACATCAGCACGAACGGATCGAGATCGGGGCGCACCGCGCCCGTCTCCTGGCCCTCCCGCACGATGTCCGCGAAGACGCCCAGGTACTCCCAGAGCTTCTCCGGACGGTATTCCTTCAGGAACTTGTTCGAGAGGCGCAGCTCGATCTGGAGCACCTCGGCGAGGGCGCGATGATCCTCGACCTGGCGGAAGTGGTACCGCGCGAAGATCCGCACCTTCTGCAGCGGATCGGCGACGCCCTGGAGCGCCTGCCGCACGCCTCGGATGAGGATCCCCATCTTCTCCTCGAAGATGGTGAGCAACACATCGTCTTTATTGCGGAAGTACAGGTAGATGGTGCCGTCGGCCACGCCGGCACGCCGCGCGATGTCGGAGATCCGCGCGTGGTGAAACCCCTTCTCCGCGAACACTTCGATCGCGGCGTCGAGGATCAGGTCATGTTTGTCGGTCCGCTCACGGGCGGAATCAACGGGTGGCATGGGCGGGGTCTGCGGGGGCGACTGAATGGCGATTCAGCCGCTTACCCGAACCTCGGGCCCCTCGCAAACAATAAGGGAGGGGCCCGGGCGGCGATCGGCTTCGAACGGTCGGTTTATCGAGAGGCGCGCTTGGCGAGCCAGCGGGTGACCTGGCCCTGGATGTCCTGGTCCGGCACGGAGGCCCAGTCCTTGAGGAACGCGGCGTTGCCCTTGTCGGTCAAGGGATGGAGGATCATCGCCTTGAGCACCTTGTAGGGGATCGTCGCGACGTCCGAGCCGGCCTCGGCGGCCTGCACCACGTGGAGCGGGTCACGGATGGAGGCGGCGAGCACCTCCGTCTTCAGGTCGGGGTAGTTCATGTAGATGCTGACGATCTGCTGGATGAGCAGCATGCCGTCCTGCCCCATGTCGTCGAGCCGGCCGATGAACGGGGAGATGTAGGTGGCGCCGGCCTTGGCGGCGAGCAGCGCCTGGGCGGCCTGGAAGCAGAGCGTCACGTTGACGCGCGTACCCTCACCCGAGAGCGCCTTGCAGGCCTTGAGACCATCCACCGTGAGGGGCACCTTCACGACGATGTTCTTGTGGACCTGGGCGAGCATGCGGCCCTCGGCGATCATGGTCTTCGCGTCCTGCGCGACGACCTCGGCGCTGACCGGGCCGTCGACCATGCCGCAGATCTGGTGGATGGTCTCGATAAAGTCGCCGCCTTCCCGCGCGATGAGCGAGGGGTTCGTCGTGACGCCATCGATGACGCCCCACTGCACGGCGTCGCGAATCTCGTCGAGGTTGGCGGTATCGAGGAAGATCTTCATGCGGGTACACCCTTCGAGCGCGCCAACTACGCCGCCGTCGGCCGACTCGCAAGAGAAGCCGGCACGAGGGCCGGCTGCGGGAGGACGCCGACCACGGGGAGCGGCGGCGCGGGGAGCGTGTCCGCGTAGCGCAGGCCCGTGTACGGGTTGATCGCGTCGGGCCAGGCCTCGCGCAGCGGCGTCATCACGAACGCGCGCTCGACCATCCGCGGGTGCGGGATCCGGAGGCCGGGCTCGGTGACGACCTGCCGGCCGTACAGGAGCAGGTCGAGATCGATCACGCGATCCGCCCAGCGCCGGGTGGGGCGGCGGCCGAGGCGCACCTCGAGGGCGCGCAGGATCGGGAGCAGCTCGGAGGGTGTTCGGGTGGTCTCGAAGCGGGCGACCGCGTTGAAGAACACGGCGCCCGCGGCCCCGCCGACGGCGGCGGTGGCGTAGAGGCGGCTGGTGCGCACGAGCCGCAGGCCCTCGGTCGCATCGAGGGCGTGTAGGGCGAGCCGGATGGAGGCGGCGCGGTCACCGAGGGAGGCGCCGAACGCGATCGCGACGGGGACGGGGATCGGACTCACGGCCGGAGGAGCTGGAGCTCGGCGCTGCGGGCCTTCTCGATCCGCTTCTGCTCGAACGCAGCCGAACGCACCACCCCGTCCGCGCCGACCACCCAGGCATCTCCGATCGGGTTCACCGGGAGGGCGATGCCGAGCGTCGCGATTGCCTCCGGAGAGGGGAGCGGCGCGCCGGTCGCCGCGAGGTGCGCGAGGCACGCCTCGGTCCAGCCATCCACCAGCTCGTCATGCACCATGCGCGCGATCTGGCCGCGCGCCTCCTCGGCAATCGCCGGGTTGTCGGTCGTGCGGAGCACGTCCTGGAGGTAGGCCACCGCGGCCTTGCGGTCGCCCCCGCGCCGGTGCATGCCGGCGGCGGCGCTGGCGTACCAGGTGGGCGCCCCGGGGAGGTGGGCGGCGCGGTCCATCCACATCGTCGCGGTCGCGGTGTCCTCCCGGTACAGGTACGCGTTCATCGCGAGGCTGAACGGGAAGAAAAAGTCGTCCGGGCGGCTCTCGGTGGCGCGCGTGAAGATGAGGTCGGAGCCCTCGATGTCGTCGAGCACGCGCAGCAGCGTGCCGCCGTAGTAGTAGGGGGTGCGCCAGGTGGGATCGAGGGCGGTCACGGCTTCGAGCGTGCGCAGGAACCACTCGCGCCAGTGCTCGGGCGCCTCATGGGAGAAATTCTCTCCGAACATGAGGATCGCGCGCACCCAGAACAGGTCGGCCAGCGGCTCTTCGAATCCGGAGGCCACGATGCGGACCTGGGCACCGTCGGGCGCGAAGGCGACCACCTGGTCGGCGGCGCGGCGGAGGCGGGTCGCGTCGGCGCGCGGCTGGGCCTGCGACGCGGCGGTGGCGCCGGAGAGGAGGAGGGCGAGGAGGGCGAGGAGGGCGGCCTGCTGGCGGAGCATCGCGTCGAGTGTATCCGAACTGAACCCGCCGTTGGAAGCCCTCATCCGGCGCCGAGGCGGCGCCACCTTACTCTCACGGCCCGCAAAGCCGGGCCTGCGAGCCGCGGGTCCCGGAGGGAGAAGGGGAGGGCAACCCGACGAATCAATCATTCACCTTCTGTGCGGCGGAGCGGCTAGTAGACGTTCTCGTAGCCGGACTGGATCGTCGCATTGTAGGCGGGGCCCGCGTAGTACTCGACCGCGTCCCCATTCCCGTCGATGTCGGACGCGGCGGTCACGCAGAAGGTGGGCCCGACGTAGACGGTGGGGTCCTGCGCGCACTGCGCGGTGGTAATGGCGCTGTAGAGCCCGCGCACGTCGCCCGCCGGGCGCCAGCCGAGGGTGGCCCAGTTGGCGTCCGAGGCGAGCCAGGCGGTGAGGACCTTGCTCGGGTTGCCGGCGGGAGAGGCGCCGAGGTCGAGGTACTCGTCGAACGCCGTGAAGTACGCCTGCTGTGCGGACTTGATCCCCTCGACGTTGCCCGGGAGCTCCGCGCGCTTGGCCCGGTGCTGCATCGCGATGAAGTTCGGCACCGCGATCGCCGCGAGGATGCCGATGATGGCCACGACGATCAGGAGCTCGACGAGCGAGAAGCCCTCTTGCGTTCGTTGCATACGGTCTCCTTCGGGCAATCTCGTTCGCGGAGCCCGCGCAGACGAACTAACGCGCGAGCGGCGCTGGCCGGGCGGGTCGTCAGTAGACGTCCTCGCGACCGGTCTGGATGATCGGGTTGAGCGAGGGGCCCGCGTAGTACTCGACCGCTTCCCCATCTCCGTCCACATCGCATCGGGCAGTCACGCAGAAGGTGGATGCAGTGTAGATGGCCGGGTCCTGGGCACATTTTCCGGTGATGTCGGCGCTGTAGAGCCCGCGGACGTTGCCGTCCGGACTCCAGCCGACGAGGGCCCAGTTGGCGTCTGAGGCGACCCACGGAGCCGGGACCCGGGAGGGGTTGCCGGCGGGAGATGCGCCAAGAGCGAGGTAGGTGTCATACGAGGCGCCGTGGCCGAGCAGGGCGTTCTTGATGCCGTCCACGTTGGCGGGGAGCTCGGCCCGCCGGGCCTTGGCCGACATGCTGATGAAGTTGGGGATCGCGATCGCCGCGAGGATGCCGATGATGGCGACGACGATCATGAGCTCGACCAGGGAGAACCCCTGCTGAATACGAACCATGTCGCCTCCTCGGGCTCCCTGCGGAGCCGGCACGCGGAAGGAAGGGGAACCTGCCAAAAACGAAGAAGGCGCGGACACCGACGTGCCCGCGCCTGCTTGGAGCCGCAGAGGCTAGTAGATCGTGTTGGCCGTGGTCAGCAGCGCGTTGAGTTCGTCGGTGGCGGTGTAGGTGGCGGGGTCGGTGTCGCCGTCCACGTCGCAGTTGCCGGTGACGAGGAAGCCGGGAACACCCACGGAGTTGTCCTGCAGAGCGACCAGGTACTGGCCGCGAACCGCGCCGTCCGGCGCCCAGCCGATGGTGCCGAAGCCGCCGGAGTCGGCGACGACCCAGGGGGTCTGCGCCTTGCCGATCGCGCCCGGGTAGACGGTGGCGGGGATGAAGCCGTCGAACGCCGCGTCGTACGCGATCTCGGCGGTCTTGATGCCGTCGACGTTGCCGGGGACTTCGGCGCGCTTGGCCTTGAGCTGCATCGTGATGAAGTTCGGGATCGCGATGGCGGCGAGGATGCCGATGATGGCGACGACGATCATGAGTTCGACGAGAGAGAAGCCCTGTTGAATGCGGCGCATGTAGTCTCCGGGAGGTTCGACCCCGGTGCCTGTTCACCGGGTTCGTATTCTTGTAAAGCAAGCTCCGTGCCAACCATACGGGGGCCACTTCGGGGCTCGTTTGGGCCGAATCGGGCCGGTTTCGGGGCGGAAGGTGACAATTTTCGTCACTCCGGCGGTGTCGCGTTTCGTCACCTGACGTCCCGGGGCACTTACGTGCGGATGTCGCCGCTTGCGTCGCTCACTCCTCGCCCTCGTCCATGCCGAACTTCACCAGGCGGTAGCGCAGCGAGCGGAACGTGACGCCGAGCAGCCGCGCCGCCTGCGTGCGGTTGCCCCCCGAGGCCGCCAGCGCGCGCACGAGGTAGCTGCGCTCCACCTCGGCCAGCCGCGCCTCGAGATCCAGCCCCTCCGGCGCCGCCTCCGCGTCCCCCTCTCCCCCCGTACCGGCCGGCTCCGTCTGCGGCGTCGAGAGCACGCCCTGCACCCGCTCCGGGAGCGACGAGGGCGTCAGGAGCGCGCCGGCCTCGAGGGCCACCGCCCGCTCGACGATGTTCTGGAGCTCGCGCACGTTGCCGGGGAAAGGGTAGGCGCGCAGCATCCGCAGCGCCTCGGGGGTCACCCCGCCCACGCGCTTCTTGTACTCCTCGGCGAAGCGCTCCACGAAGTGCTGCACCAACATCGGCACGTCCTCCGCGCGCTCGCGCAGGGGGGGCATGTCGATCTGCACGACGTTGAGCCGATAGTAGAGGTCCTCCCGAAAACGGCCCGCGGCGACCTCTGCGGTGAGATCGCGGTTGGTCGCGGCGACGATGCGGACGTCGACCGCCACCTCGACCGTCGATCCCACGGGGGTCACCTTCTTCTCCGACAGGGCGCGCAGCACCTTGACCTGTGACGCGAGCGGCATCTCGCCGACCTCGTCCAGGAACAACGTGCCGCCGTCCGCCGCCTCGAAGAAGCCGACCTTGTCGCGGGCGGCGCCGGTGAACGCCCCCTTCTTGTAGCCGAACAGCTCGCTCTCGAAGAGGTTCTCCGCGATGGCCCCGCAGTTGACCGGGACGAACGCGTGGCGCGCGCGCTCGCTCCCGTAGTGCACTGCGCGGGCGAGCAGCTCCTTGCCGGTGCCGCTCTCACCCCCGATGAGGCAGCTGATGCGCGTCCCCATGATGCGGCGCACCAGGCTGTACACCTCCTGCATGCGCGGGGAGGTGCCGACGAACTGGCCGAGCTGGTAGCGCTCGCCCAGGGCCACGCGCATGCGGGCGTTGTCGGCCTCCAGCGCCCGCATCGCCAGCGCCTTCTTGACGATGAGGCGGAGCTCGTCGTTGTGGAACGGCTTGGCGACGTAGTCGAACGCGCCCTCGCGCATGGCCAGCACGGCGGTGGCCACGCTGCCGTAGGCGGTGAGGAGGATCACCGGCACGTCGCGCCCGCGCTGGGCGGAGCGGGTCTTGATCTGGCGGAGGATCTCGATGCCGTCGATGCCGGGCATGTTCAGATCGGTCAGGACCAGGTCGGGCGCGAGGGAGTCGAACAGCTCCAGCCCCTCTTCTCCGCTCTCGGCGCGCGTCGCGACGTAGCCCTCGCGCTCGAGGACCAGGGTGAGCAGCTCGCCGAGGGAGGGTTCGTCATCGATGACGAGGATGTGTTCACGTGACAAGCGGGGCCTCGCTGGGGAGCCACAAGTTGAAGCGGGTGCCGTGGGGATCCCCCGCGCTCACGTGCACGTAGCCGCCGTGGAAGTGCACGATCCGCTCGACCAGCAGGAGGCCGAGCCCCGTGCCGCCGTTGCGGGTGGTGTAGAACGGGTCGAACACGCGGGTGCGCTCCTCGGGGGGGATGCCGATGCCCTCGTCGGAGACGACGATCTCGACGCCGGCGACGCGTTTTGACGCGTTCGGCGCCGCCTGTACGGAGACGGTCACCTGGCCTCCGCGCGGCATCGCCTGCGCGCCGTTGAGGACGAGGTTCCAGAGGGCCTGGCGCACCCGATCGGGGTCGGCGTGCGCCACGGTGGGCGCGCCCTCGCAGAGCACGGTGACCCGGGCGGCGTAGCGGACGTCGCGGGTGAAGGCCTCGCACACCTCGGTGGCGATGGCGTGCACGTCGACCGGGCGGGGCACCAACACCGGGCGGCGGGACATGTCCAGAAAGTCCTCGACGAGGCGGTTGAGCCGCTCGGCCTCGAGCAGCGCGAGGTCGACCACGCGCGAGGGGTGCTCCTCGCGGATGAGCTGGAGGGAGCCCGACATGCTCGCGAGCGGGTTGCGGATCTCGTGCGCGAGGCTCGCGGCGAGCCGGCCGGCCTCGACCATCCGTTCGTCCTGGCGCTTGGCCTCGCGCATGCGGGCGAGCTCCGTCACGTCCTCGACCACCACCACCCTTCCGCCGCGCGGGAGGAGG
This sequence comes from Pseudomonadota bacterium, assembly GCA_030685065.1. Taxonomy (GTDB): domain Bacteria; phylum Myxococcota_A; class UBA796; order UBA796; family SXON01; genus CAJBVW01. The sequence goes on from JAUXQH010000086.1 coordinate 15,420, forward strand.
GCGACGGTGCACACCCAGCGCTGGCCGTTGGGGCGCCGCTCCTCCCACGTGGTCTCGCCAGCGGCGCCGACCCCCGGCAGCACGTCCGTCAGGGGCCTGCCCAGCACGTCTCCGAGCAGATCGATCGCGAACGGGTTGAGCGACACGACGATGCCGGCGCCGTTCGTCGAGACCACCCCGGCGTGGACGCGATCGAGCACCGTGTCGCGCTCGGTGGCGAGGATGCGGGAGGACTCCTGCTCCTGCTCCAGGGCTTCTCCCGTGCGGGCCAGGAGCTCGCCGAGGTGCCCGGTGAGCAGCGCCATGAGGAAGAAGGCGAAGATCCGGAACATCGCCTCGGACCAGGCGAGGATCAGGCCCTCGCTGGTCGTGGGGCGGAGCTCGTGGTGCACGAACAACATCGCGAGAAAGCCGACCGTGGCGAAGCTGGCGGCCCAGAGCGCGCCTGGGCGGCGCAACAGGTAGGCGCCCGCCCCGATGGTCGGAAAATAGAGCAGCGTAAAAAAGGAGTGCAATCCGCCCGACATCTCGGACAGGATCGAGACCACCACGACGTCGAGGGCGAGCTGGAGCAGCAGGAAGCGGCTCGACACCACGCGGCCGCGCATCGCGAAGAGGCTGACCAGGAGCAGGCCGAGCGCGACGGCCACGACGCGGAACAGCGGGAGGGGCCGCACGGCGTCCCCCTCGACCACGAGCCAGCTGGCCCAGCCGAGCGTCGCGAGCGACACCCCGAGACGGTAGACGTTGTAGCGCTGGAAGTTCGCGGACACGGTGCCGGCCTTGCCGCCGCCTGCCTACCCGACGTTCCCCGCCATCTCGAAGATGGGCATGTACATCGCGATGACCAGGCCGCCGATGACGACGCCGAGGAAGGCCATGATCATGGGCTCGAGCATGGCGGTCAGACCGTCGACCGCGGTGTCGACTTCATCATCGTAGAAGTCCGCCACCTTGGTGAGCATGGTGTCGAGCGCGCCCGTGGCCTCGCCGACGCTGATCATCTGGCACACCATCTGGGGGAACACCTTGGCCTCTGTCAGCGGCTCGGAGATGGTGCGGCCCTCGCTGATGCTGACGGCCACGCGCTCGATCGCGTTCTCGATGACCTTGTTGCCGGCGGTGCGCCCGCAGATGCCGAGGGCCTCGAGGATCGGCACGCCGGACGAGATCATGGTGCCGAGGGTGCGGCAGAACCGGGCGACGGCCACCTTGGTGAGGAGGTCACCGAAGATGGGGAGCTTGAGCAACACGCCGTCGAGCATCACCTTGCCCCGGGGCGTGGCGTAGAACCGCTTGATCGCCCAGAACCCGAACGCGAGGCCGGCGACGACGTAGAAAAAGTTGGCCTGGAGCCACTTGGAGAGGCCCATGACGATGAGCGTGGGCGCGGGGAGCGCCGCCCCGAAGTCCGCGAACATGTCCTCGAACGTGGGGACGACCTTGAGCAGCAGCAGCGCGACGACCGCGAAGGCCACGATGAGCACGATGACCGGGTAGGACATCGCGCCCTTGACCTTGCGGATCAGCTTCTGGTTCTTCTCCAGGTAGGCCGCGAGGCGGGTCATGATCGTGTCGAGCATGCCGCCGACCTCGCCAGCGGCGACGAGGTTGACGTACAGGTCATCGAAGGTGGCGGGGAAGGTGCGGAGCGCATCTCCGAACGTGCTGCCGGACTCGACCTTCTCCTTGACGACCTTGAGCTGCTCCCGCAGGGTGGGATTTTCGGCCTGGGTCGCCTGGATGTCGATGCACTGCACCAGCGGCAGGCCCGAGTCGATCATGGTGGCGAACTGGCGGGTGAAGATGACCAGGTCGCGGATCTTGACCTTCGGCTTGAGGAAGGCTGGGGAGGGCAGCTTGAGCTGGATGTCCATCATCGACTTGCTCTCGGCGAGCGTCGTGGTCTGGACGCGCATCTCGCGCAGGCGCTGCTTGGCCCCGTTCAGATCGGCGGCTTCGACCACGCCCTTCTTCGCTTCGCCGGTGGCTGTGCGCCCCTCGTATTTGAAGACAGCCATGCGAGAAGCCTCCTGACCAACCGTCCTGACAACTGGGTGCGCCCCCTGCTGGGGCGGGGGCCGCAGCAGGGGGTGCCAAAACAGGGGCTTCGCCGATCCGAAGTCCCGTGCATCGTACAGGCGGAGTGTACAGGGGGTGGCCCCCATCGCACAAGCCCGATAGACGCCCGCCCCCTGGGGGATCCTTGTCGCTCGCGGACAAGCTGCGAACCGCCATTCCGCCGGCGTTGTGGCAGCGAGCCGAAGAATATGTGCGCCAGGGGGGTGTGGCGCGCACGCGTCGCGGCCCTCGCGAAGAGGCGTGGGTGGTGCGCGTGCCCGGCCGGGCCGAGCCGATCGAGGTGCTCGTGTGGCCGGGTGACGAGGACTGGAGCTGCGGCTGCGGCCTGGAGGCCTGCGCGCACGCGGCCGCCGTCGCCATCGCGACAGCGCGGGGCGCGGTGATCGAGGTGCGGGTCGCGCCGATCACCTACAAGTTCGAACGCAAAAAGAGCGGGCTCGTGCTCCAGCGCGACGTGCCGCCGGACGCGGTGAAGCGGGACGCGGACGCCGAGATGAACCGCCTGCTGGCGGGGTGGTGGGGCCGCGAGAACCTGCCGAAGGGCCTGGTGCAGGCCGCGCTCGGCGTGCTGGACGGCGCGACGTGCACGCTCGACGGCGCGCCGATCCGCACCCAGGGCGCGCCGGTGCTGCCGCGGGGCCTCGTGCAGGACAAGGGCGCGGGCTTCGTCGTGCGGCTCGTGCGCGCGCCCGGCATCGACGAGGCCTTCGTCAACGGCGCGCTGCGCCTGGGGGACGTGCTGCGGCCCATCGGCGAGCCCGACCTCGCCGCCGAGCTGCGCCAGCGCTTGATCATCGGCATCGAGTTTCCTTTTGCCGAGGCGCGGAAGCTCGTCACCCAGTTCCTCCCGCAGCTCGAGAAGCTGCTCGAGGTCGAGGTCCGCACGTCGCGCCTGCCGAAGGTGCGCGCGGTGCCGCCGCGGCTGATGTACGAGGTGAAGCAGGACGGCGCGCGGATCCGCGTGGTGCCGCGCATCGTGTACGGAACCCCCGCGTTCGCGCGGGTGGAGCGCGGCGAGCTGGTGCTGCTCGGCGGCGAGGTGCCGGTGCGGGATGAGGTGGCCGAGCGCAAGCTGGTGAACGACCTGTCGGAGGCGGGGCTGGCGCCCGGGGTGCCGATCGAGCGGGAGGGCGCCTCGGCCGCGGTGTGGGCGGGCGGGCTGCGCGGCCCGGTGCGCGAGGCCGTGCTCGAAGCGCTGCCGTCGCTCCGGGTCTACGACGCGGCGGGGCCGCCGGAGGTGCGCCTCGTCGAGGAAGGCACGGGCTTCCGCGTGGAGGTGGATGCCTCGGGGGCCGACGGCCGCGCGCTCGTAGCGGCGTGGCAGGCCGGCGAGGGGCTGGTGCCCTTGATGGGCGGCGGGTGGCGCCCGCTGCCGCGCGGCTGGATGGAGAAGCACGGTGCCATGCTCGCGGAGCTGCTCTCCGCCCGCGATCCGAAGGGGGTGGTGCCGCGCCACGCAGCGCCGCTGCTGCTCGACGCCGCCGAAGACCTCGGCATCACGCCGCCCGCGGGCCTCAACTCGCTCCGGGCGCTCGCGGGTGACTTCGACGCGATCCCCCGGGTGGAGCTGCCGGCGGACATCAACGTGACGCTGCGGCCCTACCAGCACCTCGGGGTGGACTGGATCGTGTGGCTCCGCTCCATCGGGATGGGCGGAGTGTTGGCCGACGACATGGGGCTCGGAAAGACCGTGCAGGCGCTGGTGGCGGTCCGCATCATGGGCGGGAAGACCCTGGTGGTCGCGCCGACGAGCGTGCTGCGTAACTGGGCGTCCGAAGCGGAGAAGTTCGTGCCGACGCTGCGGGTGGCCGTGTACCACGGGCCGAAGCGGGTGCTCGACACCTCAGCCGACATCGTGGTGACCACCTACGCGCTGTTGCGGTTGGACCTTGAGCGTCTCCGCTCGGTCGAGTGGTCGACCCTCATCCTCGACGAGGCGCAGGCGATCAAGAACCCGGACTCGCAGGTGGCCCTCGCGGCGCGCGCGCTCCCGGCCGTCCAGCGGCTCGCCGTGACCGGCACCCCGGTCGAGAACCGACTCGAAGAATTGTGGAGCGCCTTCCATTTCGTGTCGCCGGGGCTGCTCGGCGGGCGGCGCGAGTTCCGGGATCGGTTCTCCAACCCCATCGACAACGGGGACCGCCGCGCGCAGCAGAACCTGCGCCGACGCATCCGCCCCTTCGTGCTGCGGCGGCTGAAGGGAGAGGTCGCGAAGGATCTCCCCCCGCGCACCGACGTGGTGCTCCGCTGCACGCTCTCCGACGAGGAGCGCGTGATCTACGAGGGCGTACGGGCGCTCGCGCGGGCGGACGTGCAGAAGCTGCTCGAGAAGAACGGGATGATCCAGGTGCTCGAGGTGCTGCTGCGGATGCGGCAGGCCGCGTGCCACACCGGGCTCCTGCCGGGCCGGACCGCGCCGAGCTCGGCCAAGCTCGATCTGCTGCTCGAGACGCTCGACGAGGTGCTCGCGGAGGGCCACAAGGCGCTCGTTTTCTCGCAGTGGACCTCGATGCTGGATCTCGTGGAGCCGGCGCTGCGGGCGCGCGGGATCAAGTGGGCGCGGCTCGACGGATCGACCGTGGATCGCGCGGGGGTGGTCGCCCGCTTCTCCGCGGAGGACGGCCCGCCCGTGTTCCTGCTCTCCCTGAAGGCCGGCGGCACCGGGCTCAACCTGACGGCCGCCGACTACGTGTTCCACCTCGACCCGTGGTGGAACCCCGCCGTCGAGGACCAGGCCACCGATCGCGCCCACCGCATCGGGCAGGATCGGCCCGTGGTGTCCTGCCGGCTCATCGCCGAGGACACGGTGGAGGAGCGGATCCTGGTGCTCCAGGAGCAGAAGCGGAGCCTCGCGCGGGCGGCGCTCGACGAGGAGGCCCTGGCGCGCGGGATCACGCGTGACGAGCTGCTGGCGCTGTTCGATTAACCGGCGCTCTCTTCCGCGCGGTCGTCCGCCACGATCCGCCCATCCTCGATGCGGACGCGGCGCGTGGCCCCTGCGGCGACGTTCGCATCGTGCGTGACCATGACGATGGTGCGGCCGCGGCCGTGCAGCTCGTGGAACAGGTGGAGGATCTCGGCGCCCGAGCGCGAGTCGAGGTTGCCCGTGGGCTCGTCCGCGCAGAGCAGATCGGGGTCTGTCGCGAGCGCGCGCGCCACCGCGACGCGCTGGCACTGGCCGCCGGAGAGCTCGGTGGGGCGGTGGCCGGCGCGGTCGCCGAGGCCGACCGAATCCAGCAGCTCGCGGGCGCGGGCGAGGCGCTTCTCCAGCGGCCACCCGGCGTAGCGGAGGGGGAGCGCCACGTTCTCGTCCGCGCGGAGGAGCGGGAGGAGGTGGAAGGACTGGAACACAAAGCCGATGCGACGGTTGCGCAGGTGGGCGAGGCCGGTGTCGTCGAGATCCTCGACCGCGGCGCCGTCGAACAGGTAGCTGCCGGCGTCCGGGCGCTCGAGGCCGCCGAGCACCGTGAGCAGCGTGGACTTGCCCGAGCCGCTCGGCCCCACGAGCGCCACGAATTCGCCGCGCTCTACGTCGAGATCCACGCCGTCGAGCGCGCGGAGCGTGGTGCCGCCGGTGTGGTAGGCGCGGACGAGCCCGCGAACGGAGAGGAGCGGCATGTCGCTGGATAACCGCGCGGTGGGGCGGTAGAGCTATGGGCCCGTCCATCAATCACCTGCGCATTCGGCCGCCCCTGGGCTCGCGTGCGCGGCGTCGCTCGGCGGTCACATGCCTACGGGCCTGCTCCCTTCGCGCTCCTTGCGCCCGCGGCCCAGGGTCGCCCTCGGTGCTGCAGGTCATTTCAGGACGGACCCCATGCCGATGCTCGCCTGGCTCATGGTCGCGCCCGCCACGGCGGCGGAGTGGACGCTCCGCGCCACGCTCGACCACGCGTTGGCGCACAACATCGAGCTCCGCCAGGACGACCTCGACCTGCGTACCTCGCAGGCCTCGGTGGTCATCGCCCGCGCCGACCGCGGGCCCACGCTCTCAGCGGACACGAGCGTGTCGGGCTACTTCGACGCGGCGGCGCCGGACGCGACGGATGACGGCGCGGCGTGGAGCCTCGGGGTGTCCCAGCCGCTCCCGACCGGCGGCACGGTCTGGCTCGGCGGCTCGCAGTCCCACAGCTCCGTCGAGCACTTCGCGGGGCGGCTCACCCCCGATGCGTCCGCGTACACGTTCACGGGCCTGACGATCGACCAGCCGCTGCTCGACGGGGCGTGGCGCTCGGCGCGGTACGCCGTCGACGACGCGCGGCTCGGCCTGCGGGCGGTCGAGCTCCGGGTGCGGGACGCGAAGGAGCGCCTCGTGGTCGAGGTCGCCACGGCCTACTGGCAGCTCATCGCCGCGCGGGAGGGGACGCGCCTCGCCGTCCGCTCGGTCGAGATCGCGGAGGCGCAGCTCGGGGACACGCGCGAGCGCTTCGACGAGGGCTTCGCGGGCTCGGGGGACGTGCTCCAGCTCGAGCGCGCGCTGGGCGTGGCGCGGCAGAGCCGGGTGGTCGCCGAGGCCGCCGAGCGCGGGGCCGCGCGTCGACTCGCGCGGTTGATGGGGCTCCCCCTCGAAGACGCCGCCGTGCTGGACCTCGTGGACCGCCCGGACCCGCCGGCCGCGGACCCCGATCCGGTCGCGGCGCTCGCCGAGGCGCGCGAGGCGAACGCGGTGTACCGCCTCGCGACGCTCGACGTGGACGATGCCCGCCGGGGCCTCGCCGAGGCCCGCAGCGCCGCGCTCCCGGACCTGTCGGTATCCGCCGCGGTGGGCCTCTCCGCCACCACCGGCGGCACGGACGCGCTCTCTACGCTCACGACGAACCCGGACCGGGCGTGGGCGGTGGGGGCGAGCCTCACGGTGCCGCTCGCGTGGGCGGGGCCGCGCGCGGCGCTGGAGCAGGGGCGCATCGGGCTCTCCCGGGCCGAGCTCGGCGCAGAGGCCGCGTGGCAGGATCTGGTGGCGCAGGTGCAGGCCGCGCTGGATGCGGTGGGCCGCGATCGCGTGCGCGTGGCGCTCGCCGAGCAGACGCGCCTCGCGGCGCAGGCGGGCCTCGCCGCGGATCAGGAGCTGTACCGCGAGGGCCGCGGCTCCACGCGGGACGTGGTGCGCTCGCTCGAATTGCTCGAAGAAGCCCAGGTCGCCGGCCTCGCCGCGCAGATCGATCTCCAGGCCTCGCTGCTGGACATCGCGCGGCTCCGGGGGCGGGTCCTCCTTGACCTCGGGGTGCCGTGAAGAACGGCTACGGCGGTTAAGGAGGGGGGCCCTGGAGGACTCGTGGAGTCTGAAGCCGCCTTCGATGCTGTGTGCGAGCCCGTCTTCGACGTGATCGTCTCCCTGGACGATGCGCGCGCCGCGGCCATGGTCCGGGCCGATCCGGCGCTCGCCGCCGCGCGTGACCCGTACCTCGGGAGCACGCCGCTCCACTTCGCCTCGCACCGGGGCCTGCTGGAGACCGTGCGCGCGCTGCTCGGCGCGGGCGCGGACGTGAACGCGCGCGAGGAGGCGAGCGGCACCACGCCGCTGCACTGGGCCGCCGAGGCGGGGCACGTAGAGGTGGCCGGGCTCCTGCTCGAGGCGGGCGCCGACCTCGAGGCGGTCGACGCGTGGTACGGCCTCTCGCCGCTCGGCTGGGGCACGGTCGTGGACTGGGCGCCGCCGTTTCGCGCCGATCGCCCGGGCACGATCGCGGCCCTGCGCCGCGCCGGCGCCCGATCCGACCTGTTCACGGCGGTGGCCGAGGGCGACTACGCCGAGGTCACCGCCCTGGCGACCCCCGAGGCGCTCGACCGCCGCCTGGGGTTCGTGGCGGACGGGTGGACGCCCCTGCACCTCGCGGCCGATCGCGCCGGCGCGATGATCGTCTCGCTGCTGATCAGCCTCGGCGCGGACGTGGGCGCGCGCACCACCACCGGGCTCACCCCGCTCGCCGTGGCCCGCGCCGTGGGGAACGCCAATGCCGTGCGCGCGCTGCGGGGGACCAGCGATGTGGGCGATGCGTCGGTGGCGGTCGTGACGCGCGACGAGGGCGCGCTCGCCGCCGCGCTGTCCGCCCCGGGCCTGCCCGCCGACCTCCCGACGCGCCTGCTCGGCGTGGCCGCGGGCACCGGGAACGCAGGCGCCATCGGGCTCCTGATCGGGCACGGCGGCGATCCGCGGGCCCGCATCCAGAGCCTCGTGGGGGAGCGATCCGCGTGGGTCACGCCGCTCCACCTCGCCGCGCGCGAGGGGCACCTGGACGTGGTGATCCGGCTGCTCGATCTGGGGGCGGACCTGCACGCGGGGCGCGAGGACGGCACGCCCACCCCGGTTCAGGTGGCCGCGGAGGCCGAGCAGGACGCCGTCGTGCAGCTCCTGGTCGAGAGTGGGGCCGAGCTGGTCTGAGTACCAGCGGCAGGCCTACCGGACGCGCACGCCGGGCGTGTGGCTCCCTCCGAATGCCTCGGCGCGGCCCCAGCTCCGGCGTCCGATCCGGGATCAGGGGCCGCCGGGCCACGCGCGGGTGATCGTGGAGCGCGGCGTCGGCGTCCGTCGGGCCGAACCGCCCGCGCTCGTGCAGCTCCTGGTCGAGAGTGGGGCCGAGCTCGGCTGACCCGCGATAGGCGGGCGCGATGATCGGCTCGGACAACGACGCGATGGGGGTGGCGATCCTCGCCTGGCTGGCGCTCGTGGCGCTGCTCGGGCTCGGCAACACCGTCGGCTACCACCGGCTGCTCACGCATCGGGCGTTCGTGGCGAAGCCCGTGGTGCGGGGGGCCTTCACGCTCCTGGGCGCGGTGACCGGGGGCTCGCCGGTGCTCTGGGTGGGCCTGCACCGGCTCCACCACGCGCGGAGCGACGGCGAAGGGGACCCGCACTCGCCCCGCGAGGACGGCTTCGCCTGGGCCCACGCGGGCTGGCTCATCGGGGTGCGGAGCCCCGTGGTGGTGGCGATCTTCGCGCTGTCGGGGTTCGGACAGCAGGGGATGATCGCCCTGCACGATCTGCGGCGGGTGCTGGGCCGCAACCCGCCCACCTGGCGCGAGCTGTGCGGGGACCTGATGCGCGAGCCCCTGATGCGCGCGCTCGACACCCCCGGGGTGATGCCCGCGCTGTTCGTGGCGCAGGTGGCGCTCGCCTGGGCCGTGGGCGGCGGGTGGGGCGTGCTCTGGCTGTGGGGCGTGCACGTGTACCTGACGAACAGCAGCTGGGCGGTGAACTCGGTGTGCCACTGGCCGGCGTTCGGCCGGCAGCCGCGCGCGACGGGTGACGACTCCCGCGACGTGCCGTGGATGGCGCTCTTCACGCTCGGCGAGTCGTGGCACAACGCCCATCACCGCCACCCGCGCAGCGCGCGTCACGGGCTGGACGGAGGGTTCGACCCGTCGTGGCGGGTGATCCAGGGGCTGTGCGCGGCGGGGTGGGCGGAGAAGCCGTGGCTGCCGAAGGAGCCGGGGTTGCCGTCGCGCGTGCCGCCGGAGCCGGTCAGCCGATCCGCGCCGTGACGTGGTCGCCGTCAACCGACAAGGACACGCTCAGCGAGCCCCCCGCGCGCAGGCCACGCTCCTCCGCGAAGGCGCACAACAACTGGCCCCAGTGGCCACCGTTGCCCGGGGGGTTGGCGAGGACGAGGTGGTCGTCGAGCTCGGCCTCGAACCAGAGGAGCACGCCGGCGATGGGGCCGGGGTCATCCGCGGTCAGGGTGAGCGTGAGGGGCGCGGGGCGCGCGCCGGTGCCGAGCGCGATGTCCCAGGCGAGGACCGGGAGCCCGGCGGGCACCTCCGTGGCGGTCACGGAGACGTAGGCCAGCGGCGTGTCCAGGCACGCTTCGAGCGCGCCGGTGGCGAGCCGGTACCGGGCGCCGATGCTCCGTACCTGGGCGCGGGCGAGGCGGGCCTCGCGGGCCGAGCTGGACGCGCGGGCGAGCGCCGCCCAGACGCGGAGGCGGCGCGGAGCGAGGCGGCCGGCCAGCCCGCCGGGCCCGGGGGCGACCCAGGGGGCGACCGCGTCCATCGCGGACAACACGCCCTCGGCGAAGGGGTCGGCGTTGAGGAGCTCGGAGAAGGCGAGGTCGACCGGGCGGGGCGCCACGTCTTCGACGCGGGCGTGTACGACCTCGACGATCGCGGAGAGGCCGTTGGCGGCGACGAGGGCGGCCGCCACGTGAGCGAGGGGCGTGGGCTCGATGGCGACGACGTGGCGGGCGCCGAGGCGGGCGGCCACGCACGAGAGGAGGCCCGTGCCGCAGCCGACCTCGACCACGCGGGCGCCGGGCGCGCGGCGGGTGAGGAGGGCGATCATCGCCTCGTTCCGGGGGGCGTCCGAATAGAGGCGCACGTGCTCCCATGGGTTGGCGAAGCCGGTAGGGGGTGGGTAGTTGCGAGGCTTTAGCATCATCCGGCGTGCCGCACGGCGATGGCGGGTGACATCCGCGAGGCCATCCGCGCCGGGATCCAGCCGAACACCAGCCCCTCCGCCATCGAGAGGCCCGCCGCGAGGACCACGCCCTCCCAGCTCGTGGCCGTGGCCCACCCCGTGAACTGCCCGACCCCCGCCGTGAGCACCAGCCCCGCCGCGATGCCGATGGCGCCGCCCAGGCCGCTGACCAGCGCGCTCTCCGCGAGGAACAGGCCCTGGATGTCGCGCGGGGTGGCCCCGACCGCGAGGCGGATGCCGATCTCGCGGGTGCGCTCCATGACGCTGGCGAACAGGATGTTCATGATGCCGATGCCGCCGACCAGGAGCGAGATGCCGGCGATCATCCCCATGACGAGGTTGAACACGCGCTGCTGGGCGCGCGACTGCTCGAGGAGCCGGAGGGGCACGAGCACGGTGGTGTCGGCGGCGTCGCGATGCAGGCGTGCGATGGCGCGGGAGGCGACGGCCGCGTAGCCCTCGACCTGCGCGGTGTCGCCGAGGGCCACGATCAGCTCGGAGAGCTCGGGCTCGCCGTCGGGGCGGTCCCACCGGGTGAGGGCGGTGCCGAGCGGCACGATGACGGCGCGATCGTAGCGATCCGTGTCGCCGGGCACGGAGCGCTTGCTGCGCGAGATGCCGGCCTCCTCGATCACGCCCACCACGTGCAACCAGACGTTGCCCGCGCGCACCCAGCTCCCGACGGCCTCTTCTCCCCCGAACAGGAGGTCGCGCGCGGTGCCGCCGAGCAGGCACACCGCGGCGTCGGCGTGCTCGTCATCCAGGGAGAGCCCGCGGCCCTCCACGCGCACGAACCCCTTCGCGGCGAGCCAGTGGGGATCCGCGCCGATGACCCGCACGGTCTCGCCCTCGGGGAGGCGCGGCACGGTCTCCAGCGTGGGCAGGACGCGCATGCCGCCTACGTGCTCGGCGTGGGCGAGCGTCGCGCGGAGCGCGCTCACGTCGCGAAGCGAGAGCCCTTGGGACACCCGGCGCGCCTTCTGCTCGGCCTCCGCCTGGTCGTCGGGAAAGGCCACGTCGCGCACGAGGAAGTTCTGGATGCCGAGCTGCCCGATCAGGCGCTCCTGCTCCTGGCGCGCGCCCTCTCCGATGCCGAGGATGGCGATGATCGCGGCCACCCCGAACAGGATGCCGAGCCCGGACAGCAAGGACCGGACCCGGTGCGTGGTCACCCCCTGCCAGCCCTCCACCAGCACGTCCCACATGCCTACGGCGCCGGGCTGACGGCGGCGGCCGCGGGCGGCGCGGACGCTTGGGTCGGCATCGGGGCGGCGCCTCCGGCCCGCGTGCCGCCGTCGAGCGAGGCGGGATCGACCAGGGCGACGCGGTCCCCCGCTTCGAGGCCCTCGGTCACGACCACGTGGCTGTCGTTCGTGCGGCCGAGCTTCACGGGCACGCGCTTCCAGCCGGAGAGGCCGCTGCGGTACACGACGGCCTCGGCGCCGTCGTAGAACACGGACTCGCGGGGGACGAGCAGCACGTCCGGCACGTCCGCCACCTGGATCTCGGCGCGCACGGTCATGCCGGGCTTGAGCGCGGCGTCGGTCGGCGGCAGGGCGATGGTGAGCTCGAGGTGCTTGACCTCGCTCGCCTCGTTGCGCTTGACGGCCAGGTCGCTCACGCGCTCGACGGTGCCCTGGAGCGGGGTTTCGGGCCGGGCGTCGACCACGACGTTCACCCGCTGGCCCACGGCGACCTGGGTCGCGTCGACCTCGTGAACCCAGGCCTCGACCCGCATCGCGGCGAGGTCGGGCAGCTCCATGATCGCGTTCCCCGGCCACACGCTGTCCCCCACGCTCGACTTGCTGAGAGTGCCGCCGCGCCAATCCTCCGTGAGCAGCACGATGCCGTCCCCGGTGGCGCGGATCACGAGCTTGTCGAGCTGGCGCTCGATCTGGTCGACCTTGGCCTGGGCCTCGGCTTCCTCCAGCCGGAGCAGCTCCAGCTCGGCTGCGGCCTCGAGCTCGGTCGATTGGAGGGCGGCCTCGCTCCGGCCGACGGCGAGGCGGGACTCCTCGACGTCGAGCCGGGCGCTCTCCCTCTCGACGCGGGGCACCGTTTCCGACTCGGTCACGCGCAGCTCCGCGCGCTCCTTGTCGAGCCCCGCGGTCACGATGTCGTTGCGGGCGGAAGCGAACTTGACGGTCTGCTGGGCCTGCTTCTGGGCGATCTTGGTCTGGGCGATGCGGAGGCGGGAGACGGCCTGCTCCATCTCCTTCATCAGATCGCTGGGGTCGAACTCCACGAGGAGGTCACCGGCTTTCACGCGGGTGCCCTCTTCCGCGAGGGTGGTGATCTTGAGCCCGCCGCGGATGTTCGGGGCGGAGACGTTCTCGGACTTGACGGCCTCGAGCTCCCCGGGCACGCCGAGGACGACGGCGAGGGTGCCCCGCGTCACGTCGGCGGTGGGGACGGAGTCCGCCGAGGTGCCGGTGCAGGCACCGAGCAGGGCAGCGAGGAGCGCCACGCGGAGCGCGGCCAGGGGCGCCACGGAGGCATGGATGGCGCGTGCCGGCATCGGAGGGAGGGTAACGCCCGGCGCCGCGGGTTGCGTGCTTAGCGCCCACGCGAACGAGGTCATTTACAGAATTCACACCCGTTGCTGCGGACTCGTGGCAGCCCCCATCACCCGCCGCACCGTGTCCACCACGTACACCCCCACCGCCACCCAAATGAGCGTGAACATGACGGCGTGTGTAGACGTGAAGGCCTCGCCGAACACGAGCACGGCGAGGAAGAATTGGCACGTCGGGGCGATGAATTGGAGGAGGCCGATCGTGGTCAGGCGGAGCCGCCTGGCACCCTGGGCGAAGCAGAGGAGCGGGATGGTGGTCACGACGCCCGTGCCCACCAGGAACAGGTCGGCGCGCGGATCGCCCTGGGCAAAGGCGACGCCTCCCGACCAGGCCGTCCACCCCATCCAGGCGGCCGCGAACGGGAGCATGAGGAGGGTTTCGAGGAGGAGGGCGGGCACCGCGTCCACCAGGAGGCGCTTGCGGAGGAGGCCGTACAACCCGAAGGTCACCGCGAGCGCGAGGGAGATCCAAGGGACCGTGCCGGCGCCGACGACCTGGTACGCCACGGCCAGGGCGGCCAGGGCCACGGCCGCGCGTTGAGCCCGGGAGAGCGACTCGCCGAGGACCAGCACGCCGAGCACCACGTTGACCAGCGGCGTGATGAAGTAGCCCAGGCTCGCCTGTAGTACCTGCCCGTTGTTGATCGCCCAGATGTAGAGCAGCCAATTGAGGGAGAGGAGCGAGGCGGTCGCCGCGAACACGCCCCAGTTGCCACGGAGCCGCGCGGGGTGCAGCGAGCCCCAGCCGCGGCGGAAGGTGAGCACACAAGCGAGAAAGACCACCGACCAGGCCACGCGGTGGGCGAGGATCTCCGTGGCGGGGACGTGGCGGACGGCACGGAAGTAGAGCGGGAAAAGGCCCCACGCGAGATAGGCGCTCGCCGCGTAGGCGACCCCTATGGTGGCGGACCGCTGCGGATCGGAGGAGGACGGAGAAACGGGTGTGTCCACGGGCCGAGCCCCCTATCCCCGATCCCCTCGCGGGCGCGCAGCGCGGGGCTGACATAGGCACCGAATTCCGCGTGAGGCGGCCCCCGTCCCCGAGGCTGAAGCTGCGTAGCAATCATCACTTTGTGCCTCGGGGGAGCTTGGAGAGAGACCTCCAGTGACAAGGTTCTGGTCGACTCCTGGGCTCCCGCCTGGAGAGTCGGCCACCGGACCCGTGCCGGGTCGCAAGAGGACACCATGGAAAGGAAGGGACATTTGAGTATTGTACGAACCCTCGGACTTCTGGCGCTCGTGGCCTTCGTTCCCGCAACCGCGGAGGCCAGCCGCGGCGACCGCGACTACGACGGCGTCCCCGACGCGTACGACAACTGTCCGGACGACTCCAACCGCCGCCAGGCCGACAGCGACTACGACGGGGTCGGGGACGTGTGCGACGACTGTCCCTACGATTCGGATCCGTATCAGGAAGACAGCGACTACGACGGGATCGGGGACGCCTGCGACGTGTGCGTCTACGTGTCGGATCCGTACCAGGAGGACAGCGACTACGACGGCGTCGGGGACGCCTGTGACAACTGTGTGTACGATTCCAACCCGTACCAGGAGGACGCCGACTACGACGGGATCGGGGATGTGTGCGACAACTGCCCGTACACCGCGAACCCGTACCAGGAGGACCGCGACTACGACGGCGTCGGCGATGCCTGCGAGGTCTGCTCCGACTACGACTACGACGGGGTGTGCGACGAGGAAGACAACTGCCCGTACGACGCGAACCCCTACCAGGAGGACGCGGACTACGACGGCAAGGGCGACGCCTGCGACCCGTGCCCGTACTCGCCGTACGACGACACCGACTACGACGGTGTGTGCGACGACGTGGACTTCTGCCTGTACACCGAGCTGCCCGACTACCCCACGGTCGGCCTGACCATCGGGCGCTGGGCGGACATCGACGGCGACGGCAAGTTCGAGACCCGCAAGCGCTACGGTGGGTACGCGGAGGGCTCGTACACGCTCGAGGACACCAAGGGCTGCAGCTGCACCCAGATCATCGACGAGCTGTACCTGCCGTTGGCCTCGAAGAAGTACGGCTGTAGCACCGCGCAGATGAACGTCTGGATCGACCTGGTGGTCGACTACTAGACCGGTCCTGGCGACTGACACGGGCCCCCATGGGGCCCGTGTCTCCCGTTTTTGTCCGAACCCCGCTGCCCGCGACCCACGGTATACGCCGGAAGGGGGCGGGCTTCTTGAATTTTTGGATTTAGGCGTTCGCGTTTGACGCAGGGGCTCCCGGTTGGCAGGCTTTTGGTGGTGGCACCTGTCACCGGAGAAACAAATGAGACACCGGAATCTGGTTGGTTTGTCCTGCCTCACGGCGCTGGTGGGAGGCGCGGTCGCATTGTCCGCGCTTGCCGTGCCTGCCCCGCGCGGGGACGAGCCAACTGTCGTATCGGGTCCAAGCCGGGCGAAGGCCCTGGCCGCCGCCTTCCAACGTTGGGAGACGGAGTACCAGGCGGCCGGTGGGGATCGGGCGCGTGTGTTGTCCATGTACTACTCCGACGCCCTCTCGTCGGAGCCCACCGAAGCATGGGGCCAGGTCAAGCTGGACCTGGTGGAGGGCCGCGTGGAGGCCGGGGTCGTGGGCGCCGACGGCCCGGTCGACCTCTGGGTGGTGAAGAACGTGCCGGGCGAGCGCCGCAGCGTGCGCCCCGAGGACGGCGACCAGATCGAGCTCGTCGGGACGCTCACCCCCGTGAACGGGCAGGCGCACCTCGAGGCTACGCTGCCGGCCGACTTCCCCATCGACCTGGTGGTCGTGACCCGGGCCGGCACCCGCCCCGAGGACGGCGCGCTGCTGGTTGGCTACACCACCTTGTTCCATCGCCTCCACGATCGCGCCCAAACCGCGCAGATCGCGGTTCTCGCGCCGCGCACCCAGGACCCCACGCTCGCGGGCGCCCTCGGACCCAACTCGGCTGAAGCGGCGGTGGTGCCGAGCAATCCGTACGTCCCCTCGATGGAGGAGATGATCGCGCAGGGCGAAGAGCTCTTCACCAAGGAGACCTTCGAGGGGAACGGTCGCACCTGCGCCTCGTGTCACCCCCCGCTGAACAACTTCACCATCGACCAGGATTGGATCGCCGACCTGAGCGACTACGACCCGCTGTTCGTGGCGGAGTTCGACCCGGAGCTGTCCGACCTGGAGGACCCGGAGCTCATGCGCGAGTTCGCGCTCATCCGCGAGAACCAGGACGGGTTCGACGCGCTGGAAGACCGGCATGATCCCAAGCGGTTCAACATGCGGTCGGTCCCGCACACGCTCGCGATGACGATGTCGCTCCAGTCGTTCATCCTCAACCCGGACGGGTCGCGCGGGGAGGAGTTCCAGCAGATCGGGTGGAGCGGCGACGGCTCGACGAACGGGACCGAGCTCTCGATGCGGGCCCTGCGTGACTTCACCCTCGGGGCGATCCGGCAGCACTTTCCTCAGACGCTCGAGCGAGAGGAGGGGTACGACTTCCGCTTCGCCACCGAGGACGAGCTCATCGCCATGGAGGCCTTCCAGATGTCCCTGGGGCGCCAGGAGGACATCGATCTGACCACCATGACGTTCAAGGACGCCAAGGTCACGGCCGGCCTCGCGGTGTTCAACGCCAAGGCGTGCGGGCTCTGTCACGCGAACGCGGGCGCCAACGACATCGCCGCCCACCCGCGCGGCGATGCGGCGATCATCCACGACCTCAACGTCAACCTGAACACGGGCGTCGAGACGCTCGAGCTCGACGAGACCCTGGGGATGCGGCCGACCGACGGCGGGTTCGGAGGCGCCCCCGACGGCGCCACGCCGCTCCTCGCGTTCCTCGACCAGAACGGCGACGGCAAGACCGACTTCCCGCCGGATGCCTCCTTCAACTGCGCGGACGAGGTGATCACGAGCGGTGGCTTCGGGGACGGCACGTTCAACATCCCGCCGCTCATCGAGGCGGCGGACACCCCGCCGTTCTTCCACAACAACGCGGTCGAGACGCTCGAGGAGTCGGTCGCCTTCTACGGTACGTCCAACTTCAACTGCTCCCCGGCGGGCAGCCTCATCGGCCTGGTCATCCCCGGCGGGCTCGTCTTCGCGCCGGGCGAGGTCGATCAGCTCACGGCGTTCTTGCGCGCGCTCAACGCGCTCGAGAACATCCGCGCGTCGGACACCTACCTCGACGACGCGTACACCGAGCGCCGGCTCGCCTATGCGAAGCCGAAGATCCTGGCGGCCCTCGCGGACCTGGACGACGGCCTCACCGTGCTGGCCGAGAGCCGGATCCACCGGTACGACGCGTACCCCGAGCTCCAGAAGGCGATCGTGTACTTGAAGACGGCGAGCCGCGTGACCAGCTACCAGACGCGCAACGTGCTGATCGCCCGCGCGCAGGCCAACCTGGACAAGGCGAAGGGCTACATCAAGAACTGACCCGGTGAGTGCGTCGCCGCGGCGGCTCGTGCGCCGCGGCGACCTTCGCTCGAAGCCGGTTTCCGGGGTAGGTCCGTCCGATGGCCACCCCGCTTCTCCGCCGCGCCGCCCGGCTTTCCCTGGGCCTCGTCGGCCTCGTGCTCGCCACCGCCGTCATCGCCGAGGGGGTGTGTGCGGTTGCGCAGCAGCGCGCCTTCCCCCACGTGAACTTCTACGTGCCCGACGCCACGCTCGGCGTGCGCCTCGCCCCCCTCGCCACCGAGCGCATCTCCTTCTCCGGCAACCCGGTGACGACCATCCGCACGAACTCCCTTGGCTACCGCGGCGAAGAGTGGGGCGCGGCACCGGAGCTCGAGAGCGGCCGCGGCGAGGTGCTGGTGGTCGGGGACTCCCAGGTGTTCGGGCTCGGCGTCGAGGAAGACGCCACCGGCACCGCGGAGGTCGGGCGGCTCCTCGGCCGGCCCGCGCGGAACGGCGGGGTTCCCACCTACGGCCCGGCGGAGTACCTCGCCGTCGTGAAGGAGGTGCTCGCGGCGCGCCCCATCCAGGACGTGGTGCTCGTGTTCAACGCCTCGAACGACTTCTTCGAGCGCGATCGACCCAACCGCGAGCGACACGCCGTGTGGGACGGCTGGGCGGTGCGCATCGAGACGGCGCCCGCGGCGGTCACGGATTTTCCGGGGCGCCGTTGGCTCTACCAGCAGTCGCATGCGTTCTTCGCGTGGCGACGATGGCGCCACGCCGCGACGAACCCCGGCGAGGCCCTGCCCGGCGCCGGCCTCCCGTCCGAGGGCACACCGTCGGACCTTGCGCCGATCGCGCGGCAGCAGGCGGCCACGCTCGGAGCGGCGGAGCTCGAGCGTCGCAAGCCCGATGTGGAGCAGACGCAGGCCCTACAGGCCGCGGCGCTGGCGCGCGATCCGCTGGACGTGCAGCGGAAGCTCCTGCAGGCGCTCGTCTACATCGGGGAGCAGGAGAGCGGCGCGGAAGACACGCTCGGGCTCCAGGCGCTCATCGACGAGGCCCACCCCGGCGACATCGTGTCCGACCACTACGCGGAGGGCGGCCGCCGGATCACCGTGACCGCGGCGGTGCTGGAGCAGGGCGCCGCCCTCCGGCGCACCCTCGTCCCCCGCCTCGAGGCGTGGCTCGAGGGCGCCGCGGCGGACGCCTACGACCGGAAGATGGTGGAGGAGGCCCTCGCCGCGCTCGCGGCTACCCGCGGTCCGCCGGTTCGCGGGGATTCCGTCGGCCCCGTCGGCGCGCCCGAGTCTCCCTTCCACGGCGTCCTGGTCGACGCCGCCGCCCTCTGCGCCGAGCACGGCGCCGCGCTCACCGTCGTGATCCTGCCCCTCGACGTCCAGGTCTCCGAGACGGAGTGGGCGAAGTACGGGGCACCCCCGGCGCCGATGGACGAGAGCATCGCGCTGAACCGCGAGGTCGCTCGCGACGCCGCCGCGCTCGGCGTCCGCGTGGTCGATCCCATCGCGGCGCTCCGCGCGGCGGAGCCCGGCGCGTTCCTCGACGGGGATCTCCACCTCTCCGCGAAGGGGCAGGCGGTGCTCGGCGCCGAGATCGCAAGAGCGATCGTCGCCCCCGCGCCGGTGAGGTGGCCCGGGAGCGGGCTCCCCGCGGGCCGCAGCCGCGTGCCGCTCGAGGAGGAGTGGGACAAGGCGGGCGAGACCGTGGCGCTCGCCGGGGGCGCGCGGGGCGGGTGCAGCGCGGCGCGCGTGCGCGAGTGGGTGCGGGTGCGGTGCACCACGTCGATCTACGCGCTCGACGTGGTGGAAGCGCCCGCCGAGACGTGGACCCGCCTCGATCCCCCCGGCCCGACCACGCTCCAATTCCCCGATCTCCCCGGCCGCGCCGTCGTGATCGATCTGCTCGGCCAGAACAAGGGGCATCGCCTGCGCTTCGCCGACGGCGCGGGTACGCTCACCGCCGTCGCGACGGCCGCACCGCCCGCGGCGCTCGCGCCCCAGGAGGTCACCTTCGCCGGGCTCGACCCCCGCTGTCCCACGCCCGGGTGGAGCTGGGTGGGGAACCTCGACGCCGGCTGCGAGGGCACGTGCGAGGAGGCCCTCGGCTGCGCGGACGGCCGCCGAACCGTGCTCCCGGTGTGCGCGCTGGGCGAGGCCAACGCGGGATCCGCCGGCCACTGTTTCGCCCTCTGCGACGACGCCCACCCGTGCGCATCGGGCGCGTGCACGCCCTGGCAGGGGAGCGCGGCGTGCCTCTGACCGGCTGGCTGCGGCGATGGGGCTGGCTGCTCCTACCCGTCGTGATGGGAGTGGTGCTCGCGTTGGGGCTGATCTGGGCCGGGCCGGGGTACCGCGGGGGCTACTCCCCGTTCTGAGGCTCCCCTTCCCGCTTCAGTGGATGCCCAGGAGCACGTAGATCGCGCCGCCCCCGGTCGCGCCGGAGTCGACCCCGGAGGCGCCCATCAGCAGGTCGTCCGCGCCGTCCGAGTCGAGGTCCCCGCCCGCCGCGAGGCCGGTCCCGAGGCCGTCGTAGGCCGCGGCGCCGACGATCGACACGTCGGCGTCCGCCGTCGTCATGGCGGTGTGCCACGCGCCGCCGCCGCGGAAGAGGAACACGGCGCCCGCGTTGGTCGCGACGGTGTCGTCGCTGCTCGCGCCGATGGCGAGGTCGTCGATGCCGTCATCGTCCAGGTCCGAGGCGGCCGCGAGCGAGGAGGGGAAGCTGTTCGCGGTGCCGGTCCAGATGGCGTCCGCGGCGGTCACGTCCACGCTGCCGGAGGTGTCCAACAGGTCGAAGAACACCCAGGCCTTGCCGCTGGTGGTCGCGGACAACGCGAGGTCGAGCGCGCCGTCGCCGTCGAGGTCACCCGGGGTGGGGAGCGGGTCCCCGCCGAGGCCCTGGGAGCTCGAGGTGCCGAGGACCGTGGTGTAGGCGGCCACGTCGGCGCGATCGTTCAGCCAGCCCAGCGCGCCGCCCAGGAAGACGTAGACGGCGCCCGCGTTGGCCTCGCCGTCGTCGTTGCCGGAGGCCCCCGCGAGGATGTCCGCGTAGCCATCCCCCGTCACGTCGCCGATGGCGAGGCTGGTGCCGAGGTAGTCGTAGTCGTCCGCGCCCCAGATCTGATCGTCGGCGTCGTCCAGGTCGTACGCGCCGGAGAAGCCCCCTCCGCCGAACACCGCGATGTTCCCGACGTAGTAGTCCGCGCTCCACGTGCCCGTGCTGTAGCTCTCGTAGATGGCGCCGGTGACCCACTCGGCGGAGCCGTCCCCGTCGATGTCGCCGCCCACCGACCACCGCACCACGTCGTAGTCGGAGTCCCCGACGACATAGGCGGTGTTGGCGTCGACCAGGTCGAGGGTGCCGGACGCGCTCGCCCCGTCGAGGAGGATCGAGGCGCCGAAATAGGTGCTCACGCCGTTCAGCAGCACGTCGTCCCGGCCATCTCCGGTGAGGTCGGACATGGGGCCCGAGACGTAGGCCGGCGGGTAGCCGGAGGAGACGTACAGGTAGGCCGTGGCGGAGTCCTCGATGGGGCCCGCCGCGAGGAGGGCGTCCGGGCCGGAGACGACCCACGCCGCGCCCGAGGTCGGCTGCGGGCTCACCGCGACGAGATCGTCGCCACCGTCGCCGTCGATGTCGCCGCCGAGCGCGATCGTGTGGCTCGCGCCCAGCGCGCAGTCGGTGGAGGAGCCGTAGAGCACGCCGCCATGGGCCGAGGCCACGGCGAGGTTGTCGACGGCTCCGTCACAGTCGTCGTCGAGGCCGTTCCAGCGTTCGGCCGTCGGGGCGCCGACGCCCGCGTCGGTGTCGTCGCAATCGGAGGCGACCCGCACGCCGTCGGCGTCCTGATCGTCGTCGTCGTTCCCGAGGCAGTCGCTGTCGACGCCGTCGTACCAGGCGTCGCTCGCGCCGGCGTGAACGCTCGGGTCCGTGTCGTCGCAGTCCGCCGGGTGGTCCTGACCATCGTGGTCCTGGTCGTAGTCGGAGCCGCCGTCACAGTCCTGGTCGATGCCGTCGTACCAGGTCTCCGCGTTTCCCGGGTAGACCGCGCCGTTCGCGTCGTCACAGTCGGCGCCGTACTGGATGCCGTCCGCGTCCTGATCGAAGTCGTCGTTGCTCAGGCAGTCCTGATCGATCCCGTCGTACCAGGGGTCGGTTGCCCCGGGAAGCACGGTGGCATCGGTGTCGTCGCAGTCGGTATCGACGGTGGCGCCGTCCCCATCCTGGTCGAAATCGTCCCCGCCCGCGCAGTCCTGATCGATCCCGTCGTACCAGATCTCCTCGGCGCCCGGCCAGGCCCCCGGGTTGTCATCGTCGCAATCGGCCCCGCCGCTCGCCACGCTCCCCACGCCGTCCCCGTCGAAGTCCTCTTGCACGATGGCCGCGAGCGCCAACACCACCAGGCCGTCGGATCCGGAGGTGTCCGTGAGCGTGACGGAAGCGGCGTGGTCGCCCGGGGCGGTCGGCGTGAGCGTCATCGTGAGGGTGGTGGTGACGCCGGGGCCGGGCGCGGCGTCGAGGAGGGTGAGCGCCCAGGCGCCCCCGAACGCGCTGTCGACCGCGGTGGTGAGGGCCAGCGGGGAGTCCCCGACGTTCTCGACGTTGAACACCGCCGAGGTCGAATCGCCCACGAACACCACGCCCAGGTCGGCCGAGGTGGGAGACACGCCCAGCGCGCCGGAGACCACCTCGTCGGGGCCGGTTTCGCCCGGCTTCTCGCCGAACTCGACCACGAGCGTGGTGCAGCCGGTGAGCGTGAGCAACGCGAACAGACGGGGCATGGGTCCTCCGGGGCCGCGGGCCTGCCCTATCGTAGTCGAGCCAGAGCCGACGTGCGCTACCGGCGGCCGCTCGCCGGGCCGGAGATCACCGGTTCGACGCGGGGCCTGCCGCGACCACGTCGCTCGGCGGCGCGTCAACCCAGGTGCGCGCGATCGCGCGGCCCCGTGCTTCGTCCACGAACCAGACGACGACGAGCGCCGCGGCGAAGAGGACCGCGCAGAACAGGATCGCGGTCTGCAGGCCCAGCACCGCCTGGAGGACCCCGAGGCCGAGGAGCCCGAAGATGGCGGCCAGCTTGCCGATGACGCCCCACAAGCCGAAGATCTCCCCGGCTTTCTGCGGCGGGGCGAACAGGCCCACCAGGGCGCGGCCCGAGGATTGGGCCGCTCCGAGGCCGGTGCCGGCCAACGCGCCGACCGCGAGGAACACGCGCTCCTGGAGGAAGGCCGTCCCGAGGGCACCGTTGAGGAACGTCGTGAGCTGGGGGGTCGCGTAGATGAGCGTCGCCGCGACGATCCAGAGGACCATCGTGAGCGCGTAGGCGTTGCGCGCGCCGATGCGATCCTGGATGAACCCGAAGAGGAACGCCCCCCCCGCCGCGGTGAGCTGGGTGATGACGAACATCATCATCATCGTGTTCGGCTGCCAGCGGATGATCTGGTCCCCGTAGATGAACGCAAAAGCGATCACGATGGAGAGGCCGGCCTGGGAGAAGAACAAGGAGCCGAGGAACACGAGCAGGTCGCGGAAGGCGCCCACGTCGCGGATCGACTGGCGGATGCGCGCGAGGCCGACGGAGACGTAGGACTCGCCGGGCGGCAGGACCTGGGCCACGCCGCGCTCGCGGAGCAGGGCGAAGGTGGGGAGGGCGCCGAGGAAGAAGAACGCCGCGGTGACCGGCCCGATGAGCCGCACGGCGCCGAGGTTGTCGGCGGACGCGGGCCCGAGGCCGAACAGCACGGCGGCGGTGGAGAGGAGGCCGCCGAAGTACCCGAGGCCCCACGCCATCCCGGAGATGCGGCCGAGGGCGTCGGGGGGGCCGAGATCCGGCAGGAACGACGAGGCGAACGACTCGCCGCTGGCGAACCCGAAGTTGGAGACGAGGAGCAGGGCCATCGCCAGGACGATCTGGCCCGGCCCGGCGAGGCCGAGCGCGGCGGTCGCGACGACGGTGAGGAGCCAGCTCGCCATCAAGAAGCGCTTCTTGGCGCCCGAGAAGTCCATGATCGCGCCGAACAGCGGCGCGGTCAGGACCACCAGGGCGTAGCTCGCGGAGAGCGTGGCGCTCCACAACAGGTTGCCGAGCCGCTCGTCGCCCACGATGAGCTTCGGGAACACGGTTGCGTACACGACGGTGATGATCACGGTCGTGTAGGACGAGTTCGCGAAGTCGAACATCGACCACCCGAAGATCTCCGATGCCTTCGCTTTTTCGGTCGACATGCAGGCTCCGGCGGCGCGGTGGAGGGCACGGGGGGCGTGACCCGGCTGGCGTGGCGGGGCGTAGCCTATAGGAGGGGCGCATGTCCCGTGGCGTCTACACATTCGTTCCGCGCGCCGCCCTCCTGGGCGTGCTGCTGGCCGGCGTCTGCAGCGCGTCGGCCCGCGCCGAGGACGTGCAGGCGATCGTGGTGCACGTGTCCTTCGTGGCGGTGCTGCCGAACCGGGTGGACGCCACCATCCAACAGGCCGGCACGTCCCATGTCGTGCAGCTCGTGGACGATGGATCCGATCGCAACGACTCCGCCGGAGACCGCGTCTACACCGGCACCGTCGACGGCACGCCCGCGCAATATCTGCCGCTCTCGCTCTCCGTCTCGGCGGACGGCGTGAAGCGGGACGTGTGGACCGGCGTGGTGCGCGTGGGGCTCGAGCCGACCGTGCAGCTCGCCTTCGAGGTGACCTCCGGCGCGGACGGCGCGCTCGTCGGCACGCGGCGCGCGAGCGGGAGCCCGGGGCGCGTGAGCCATGCGACCGAGGCGCTCCCGCTGATGGCGGCGAGCTTCTGGGCGACGTTCCTGTTGGTTTACGGGGCGGTGGCATTGAAGATGCGGGGCGCGGCGGCGCCCACTGGATCCGCTCCGGATTAAGGGCGCGGGATGCCAATCCCCCCCGCCCGCACGCCGGATGCCATCGCCACGCTCACCCTCGCGCACCTCGAACGCGTGGTCGCGATCGACAGCCAGAGCGACGAAGCCTCCACCACCCTCCCGACAACGGAGGGGCAGCGTCGGCTCGCGGACTACCTCGCGGGGCTCTACGAGCGGCTTGGCGCCACGGTCGAGCGGGATACGTTCGCCAACGTGCTCGCGTGGTTTCCGGGGCGGGGAGCGCTGGCGGACCGGGCGCCCGTCGCGTTTCTCGTGCACCTCGACACCGCCCGCGGCACCCGCGCCGTGCCGTCGCTCCACGTCGTCCCGAGGTGGGACGGGTCGCGCGTGGCCTTCCCGAAGAACAAGGCGATCCAGGTCGACATCGCGACCTACCCCGAGGCCGCGGTGTTTCTCGGGCAGGACCTCGTGCACGGCCCGGGGGACGCGCCGTTCGGGCTGGACGACAAGCTGGGGCTGGCCGAGTGCCTCGCCACCGCGGAGCTGCTCGCGGAGCAGCCCGAGGTCGACCATCCTCCGCTCGTGTTCGTGGCGCGCCCCGACGAAGAGGTGGGGCGCCACGAGGCCGTCGTCGCCCTCGCGGAGACCTTCGCGAAGCGCGGCGTCCGCTTCGGCTACACGGTGGACGGCATCCTCCCGTTCGAGGTGAACGTCGAGAACTTCAACGCCGCGATGGTGAGCGTGACGTTCCCCAGCCGGCCGTATCGGGACATGCCCGGCGTGGCGGTCATCGCGCGGATCGGCGGGGTCAACACCCATGGCGCCACCGCGAAGGCGGAGGGGCACCGCGCCGCCCCGCGCCTCGCCGCGGAGTGGCTGGCCGCGGTCGACCCGGCGGACGCGGCGTTCACCGGTTTTGTCTCCAACGCCCTGCGCGATTGCGACGCGCTGGTGCACCTGCGCGTGGCCCCGGGGGCCGGTGAGCGCGTCCGCGCCGCGCTCGAGGCGGTGATGGCACCGCACCTTCCGCGCGGGGCCTCGTGGTCGCTCACCACCGGGGAGGCTCCCGACGACGGCGCCGCCGAGGACATGTTGGCCTGGATCAACGGCTTCTACGCTTCGACGCCGGGCTTCACCCTCCCGTGCGAGGACTCGGCCGGTCGTGACGGGTACTCGCATCCCTTCCGCGCGCGCCCGGTGGACGAGGGGCTCCGCCTCGACCTGCGCCTCCGCGACTTCGACGCGGACGGGCTGCTCCGTCGGATCGCGCATGTCATCGAGCTCGCCGGAGACCTGGGCGTCGAGGTGCAGCACCAGTACGTGAACATGGGCCCGCGCCTCGCCGCGCACCCCGAGCTCGTCGCGCACGCCCGGGCCGCCGCGGCCGCCGTCGGCGCACCCGCGGTCGTTGCCCCCATCCGCGGCGGCACGGGGGTCGACCCCTTCCTGGACGCGGGGGTGCCCGTGGCCAACCTCGGCACCGGCTACTTCGCGCCCGAGAGCGAGAAGGAGCTGACCTCCCGCCAGACCATGGCGCAGCATGTCTCCTGGTTGTTTGCGCTCGTGCAGATCCTTTGACGGGGAGGGCCCGCCGGGAGGAGTGACAGCGGGCGTGAGTGACGGATACGCTGGCGGCATGTCGCGTTCTCTCCTTTTCCTTCTTCTCCTCCCCCTCCCGCTTGCCCTCGGCTGCCCGGCCGTCGACAAGGACACGGCGGACACCGACGCCGATGCGGACACCGACACCGACACCGACACCGATACCGACACGGACACCGACACGGACACGGACACGGACACGGACACCGACACGGACACCGGCGACGCGGATGCGGACGGCTTCTCGCCCGCCACCGGGGACTGTGACGACGCCGATGCCACCGTGAACCCCGGCGCCACCGAGGTGTGCGACGGCGTCGATCAGGACTGTGACGGCGAGGCGGACAACGGGGTCAGCCTCGCGCTCTACGGGGACGCGGATGGGGACGGCTACGGCGATCCGGGCGCCGCGGTCAGCCTGTGCGAGGTCGGGGACGGCTACGTCCCCAACGACGCCGACTGTGACGACGGCAACGCCGACGTGCATCCCGGCGTCGCCGAGCTCTGCAACGGCCGCGATGACGACTGCGACGGCGCCACCTCCGAGGACGGCCTGGCCGCGACGGTCGACACCGACGGCGTGTGGACCGACGTGACCGAGGCGCTCGGGTCGGGCACGATGGAGACCCCCTCCATCCTCGGGGACACGTCGGACGCGGACGTGTACGTGACCGAAGGGACGGTCTACGTGTGCGGCGGCACCTGGTACACGAAGCTCGTCTTCGCGGACGAGTTCACGGACGTGGTGGTCGTCGGCCGCTCGGGTGCGAATCAGACGACGCTCACGACGGGTGGAACGACGGGCGGCGCGACCGGCTCGATCGTGGCCGTCACCAACAGCACGATCGCGCTCGAGGGCTTCACCATCACGGGCGGCACGGGGAGCGTGTTCACCTCCACCCAGGGCGGCGGCGTGGCCGTGACGCACACGAACGGGAACGCGACGCCGGCCGAGCCGAACCTGACGCTCACCGACTGCGTCGTGACCGACAACGAGGCCAGCTACGGCGGCGGCATCGCGCTGCGCAGCTACGGGTGGCTCTCGCTGCTCGACACGCGCGTGGAGTCGAACGCCGGCGAGGTCGTGGGCGGCGGGCTCTGGATGCAGGACTACGGCACGCTTGACTGCAGCGCGAGCAGCCTGGGCGCCGCCGGGTTCTCCGACAACTCCTCTCCGATCGCGGGCGGGGTGTACCTCTCGAACAGCGCCAGCGGCATCGTCGACGCCGTGGGCTGCGACTGGGGGGACGACACCGCGGGGGACGACAACGCGGTCTACGACCTCCAGCAGGCGCCGGCGGCCACGAACCGGTATTGCTACCCGAACGCCGCCGCGCTGACCGACACGGTGTCGTGCGCGGCGGGGACGTGCACGGCGAGCACCGACGCGACCTGCCCGTAGGCGGCGCCTCCGGCCGGTAGCCGATCTGCACGGCGGGGCGGACTACCGGCCGAGGAGCAGGTAGCCGGCGCCGCCGTCGGTAGCGCCCGTGTCCGCGTCGATGGCGCCGACGAACAGGTCGCGCAGGCCGTCTCCGTCGGTGTCCCCGGCGGTCGCGAGCGCGCCGCCCGCCTGGTCGCCCTCGGCGCCGAACCACTGCGAGGCGGCGTCCGCGGAGGTGAGCGTGCCGCTGGTCCACGCCGCCACGATGTAGACGATGCCCGCGCCCGTGCCTCCGAGCACGTCGGCGTCGGCGCCGAAGACCAGCTCCGGCGTGCCGTCCCCGTCCATGTCGCCGGGCGCGGCGACCGCGCAGCCCAGGTTGCTGCTCGCGTCTTCGGACTCGAAGATGGCG
Source organism: Pseudomonadota bacterium (assembly GCA_030685065.1). GTDB lineage: Bacteria > Myxococcota_A > UBA796 > UBA796 > SXON01 > CAJBVW01. The sequence goes on from JAUXQH010000086.1 coordinate 43,108, forward strand.
TTCGCGCCGGCCAGGGAAAAGTCTCCGGTCACCGGCGAGAGGACCACGTAGCCGCGGCCGCCGACACCGGCGCTCGGTGCGCCGACCATCAGGTCGTCGTAGCCGTCGCGATCGAGATCCCCGGGGCCGGCCACCGCGGTGCCGGCGCCGTCGCTGGCGGCCTCGCCCAGGAGCCGCGCGGCCGCGGTCGTCGCGAGCTCGCTGCTGCCCGACACCGGGCCCTCGACCAGGTACACCGCGCCCGCGGAGGTGCCGGCGTCGTCTACCTCCGGCGCGCCGACGAGGAAGTCCGCGAAGCCGTCTCCGTTGGTGTCTCCGACGGCGGCGAGCGCGGCGCCGATGCTGTCGGCGCGGGTGGTGCCGAAGAGCTCGGCCTCGGCGGTCCCGAGCGGGACCGAGGCGGCGGGCGCGCCGAGCACCACGTACACCGATCCGATGGTGGACGTGCGATCGCCGGCCTCGGGCGCGCTGACGAGCAGGTCGCCGACACCGTCGCCGTCGATGTCGCCGGCCAGGAGAACGGCGTAGCCCGCCTGGTCTCCCGCCGAGTCGCCGACCAGGACTGCGTCGGACACGGCGAGGTCGAGCGGGCCGGAGAACGGGCCGTAGAGCAGGTAGGCGGCGCCGGACTCGCGACCGCCGGCGCCATTTCCGGGCGCGCCGATGAGCGCGTCGGCGTAGCTGTCGCCGTTCGCGTCTCCCAGCGACACCGAGAAGCCGGCGAAGTCCTCGAGGGCCTCGCCGAGCAGCAGGGCGTCGGCATCCGCGGCGAGGACCGTCCCGGTGACGGGGCCGCGGACGAGGAAGGCGCTGCCGGCGTCCGTGTCGGCTCCATCGTCTTCTCGGGCGCCGATGAGGAGGTCGTCGAAGCCGTCACCGTCGACGTCCGCGCCGCCCGCGAGCGCGAAGCCGGCGGCGTCTCCCTCGCCGTCCCCCGCGAGGATCGCGTCCGCGCCGGCGAGCCGGAGCGCGTCGGTCCGGCCGTCACAGTCGTCGTCGATCCCGTTGCCGGCCAGCTCGGTCGCGTCCGGGTTGGTGGCGGCGGAGGCGTCGTCGCAGTCGTTCGCGTTGTCGGCGACGTAGAGGCCGTCGCTCGCGCAGCCGCAGATGCTGGACGCCGCGCCGAACCCGTCGCCGTCGGCGTCGAGGTACCAGGTGGTGCAATCGGGGGCGAGGAGCTCCGCGGCGTCCCCGTCACAATCGTCGTCATAGGCGGTCGCGCAGACCTCGACGCCGATGGGGCTGACCGCCGCGTCCGCGTCCTCGCAGTCCGTCGCGTCGGGGACGAAGCCGGCGGGGACCTCGCAGGAGCGGTCGAGCGCGGCCGCGTCGCCGTAGCCGTCCCCGTCGGTGTCCGCGTACCAGGTGCCCGAGCCGATGGCGCCAGCGTTGTCGATCACGCCATCGCAGTCGTCGTCCACGTCGTTGCAGGACTCGGCCCCGCTCGGCGACACGTCGGCGGCGCCATCGTCGCACTCCTCGCACGCGACCCAGCCGTCCCCGTCGAGGTCGGCGAGCCCGACCGAGCCGTCGCAATTGTAGTCGGACGGGTCGTCACACTCCGCCTCGGCCGCGCCGGGGTGGAAGGCCGGATCCGTGTCGTCGCAGTCGCCGTGCGCGCTCACGCTCCCGACGGGGGCCGCGCAGGCGTTGGCCGCGGTGGCGTCCTCACCGTAGCCGTCCTCGTCGCGATCCGCGTACCAGGTGGGGGCGTCGACCGCGCTGTCCTCGTCGAGCTCGGAGTCGCAGTCGTCGTCCGTGCCGTTGCACACCTCGATCCCGTCGGGGGAAACGGCGGCGTCGGCGTCGTCGCAGTCCGTGGCGTCCTCGTCGTACCCGGCGGGCACGCTGCAGGCCGCGTGGCTGGCCGCCGCGTCGCCGTGGCCGTCGGCGTCCGCGTCCTGGAACCAGGTGGGGGCGTCCACCGCGGCGTCCTCGTCGATGATGCCGTCGCAGTTGTCGTCCGTGCCGTTGCAGGTCTCCGCCGTAGCGGGCGAGGCGACGCCGGCGTCGTCACAGTCGGTGCCGTAGAACGACCAACCCTCCGGGTCCGGCACGGCGCACGCGCGCACGAACGCCGTGGGATCGCCGTACCCGTCCGCGTCGGCATCGACGTACCAGGCGGGGGCATCGATGGCGTCATCCTCGTCGACGGTGCCGTCGCAGTCGTCATCCGTGCCGTCACACGTCTCGTCGGCGTCCGGAGCGGCGTCGGGGTCGCCGTCGTCACAGTCGCCGTCGGTCGCGACGTAGCCGGTGGGCGCCTCGCAGCTCACGAGGAGCGCGCTCGTGGCGCCCCAGCCGTCCTCGTCGAGATCGCGGTACCAGGGCGACTGATCGGTCGCGTCGTCGCCGTCGATCACGCCGGAGCAGTCGTCGTCGAGCCCGTTGCACACCTCGATCGCGGCGGGGCTCACGGCGGGGTCTGCGTCCTCGCAGTCCCCCCCGAGGGTGACGGCGCCTCCGGGCTCCTCGCAGGCCCGGCGTCGGGTCCAGTCGTGGCCGTAGCCGTCGCCGTCGACATCGTCGTAGTAGGTGCCGGCGTCGAGGGCGTCCTCCTCGTCGATCGCGCCGTCGCAATCGTCGTCCGTACCGTTGCAGAGTTCGTCGGCGTCGGGGTGGGCGGCGGCGTTCGCATCGTCGCAGTCCCCCACCGTGGTGTCCCAACCCGCCGGCGCCTCGCACGCGAGCGCGCCACCGCCTACGTCCCCGTAGCCGTCGGCGTCCGCGTCCGGGTAGTACATGCGGCCGTTGACCGGGGTGTCGTCGGCCACACCGTCACAATTGTTGTCCACGCCGTCGCAGAATTCGGGGGCGCCCGGCCAGGCGGACGGGTTCGCGTCGTCACAGTCCTCACAGGCGGCGGTGCCGTCCGCGTCCGCGTCCGCAAACCCGCTGCTTCCATCACAGTTGGCGTCGAACCCCGTGGCGCAGTCCTCGGGCGCGCTGGGAAAGGCGGCCGCGTTGGTGTCGTCGCAGTCCGTGGCGTCCAGGACCTGCCGCCCAGGCGGCTCGCAGGCCTCGAGGCTCGCGGACGCATCGCCGAATCCGTCCCCGTCGGCGTCGGCGTACCAGGTCAGCAGCTCGCAGCCGACGGCGGTGTCGGGCGTGTCGGAGTCGGACGTGTCGTCCGGCTTCGCGGCGGGGCCGGAGCAGGCGGCGAGGAGGACGAGAAGGGGAAGACGCATCATGTGGGAGCCCTATGCCCTGAGCGGTGCGGAAGCGCGACCGCCGGGTGGAGTCTACCGGCATCCAGGAGCACGGCGGGCTTCTCGTGCGACAACGGCGCCCCCCGACGCTACGTCCCCGGGATGCGACGCACCCTTCGGCCCGGCCTGCTCCTGACGGTCACCGCCTCCGCCACGGCGGCCTGCGCGAACCCCTTCGGCGGCGACACCGAGGGGCCCAGCCGCAACCCGCCCGCCTTGCCGAGAGAGGTCGACGCGACGTTCCCGACGGGCCCGGTGGAGAAGTACCAGGCGCTCAACCCGCGAGATCCCGAGCACGGCATGATCCGCCGGGGCAGCGCCGACGGCCACTGCTACGTCGAGCTGCCCTTTCCGGAGCCGCCGACCTCGGTGATGCCCCCGCCGACCGAGCTCGTGGCGTGTCCCACCCAGATGATGGAGGATCCCGCGTGGGGCGGGTGCCTCGGCGGCACGCTCCAGGTGGCGTCGGTGGAGCCGCTCGCGTGCGTGTGCAACTTCTTCGGCAACCCGCCGCCGCCCTCGAAGGAGAGCGTCTGCCCGCGGGAGGTCGAGGGGCGCCTGCGGTGAGCGCGCCGGCGGAGGTGCAGGAGGAGTGGGCGCGGCGCGTGGTTGCCGAGTACCGCTCCGCGGCCTTTTCCCAGGAGCTGGCGCTCTGGTTGCTCCAGGTCGGGGATTCGGTCGATCTGGTGCGCGAGGCCCAGCGCATCGCCGGGGAGGAGCTCGACCACGCGGAGCGCTCGATGGACGTGCTCGCCGCGACCGGCGGCGCGGTGGGGCCGATCGACCGGGCCTCCCTCTCCCTCGGGCGCACGGCCGCGCCGCTCGAGCACGACCTGCTCCGCGTCGGCGTCGAGCTGTTCTGCGTGGGGGAGACCGTGGCGGTGCCGCTGTTTCGCCGCATGCTCGACGGCGCGACGGTGCCGCTCGTCCGGCGCACGCTCACCCGCATCCTCGCGGACGAGGCGCGCCACCGGCGCTTCGGGTGGACGCTGCTCGAGGCCGCGCTCGAGCGTCCGGACGGCCCCGAGCTGCGCGACATGCTCGCCGGGGCGCTCCCCGGGATGCGGCGGCGCGTGGAGGCGGCCTACGGAGATGGCGTGGGGGACACGATCGTGGCGGAGGCGCGCGCATGGGGCCTGCTGCCGCCGGGCGCGTACGACGAGGCGCTCCGGACCACGACGCACCGGTGGTATCGGCCCCGGTTCGCGGCGGTCGGGCTGGCTTGGTAGCTCCACCCGGAGGGGGCGGGCGCGTTACCCCACGGCCGAGGTGCGCATGCCAGGACAGGTATTCCGTGGAACATCGGCGGAAGTTTCGGCGACGTGGAACGACGGGACGCTCTTCGATCGCGACGGTGTCACCCCGCTGCTGACGCGCAAGGGCAAGACCTGGGCGATGGGTCGGGTGTCGGCCCCGGCCTGGCGCCAGGCCGGCAACGTCTTCCAACGCGGCGGGACCGCCGAGCCGTTCTGCCGCTTCGTGCAGGACCAGGTGATGAAGGGCAGCAGCTACGACCTGCTCTACCGTGTGGTGGGGGACGGCCTGACCCGCGCGAACGGCCGCGAGGTGGTCGTGCGCGGGCCCGGGCTCACGCCCGAGGAGCTGTTGCTCGCGGCGCTGGTTTTCGACGGGGTGTAGGGGGGGCGCTCACCGCGGTGGCGGCCGTCGAGGCACCCCGTGTCGCGCGGGTTCCCCGAGGCTGGCCGTACGGCCCCCCGTCGACGCGAAGCGGCCCCGTCGCAGCCGATACCGTCGATGGCGATCCATCCCGTCGGATCGATCGGCCGGCGAGGCACCCCCTGTCGCGCAGGTGCCTCGACCCTGGCCGCGTGGCGGCCGTCGAGGCACCCCCTGTCGGGCAGGTGCCTCGAGGCTGGCCGTACGGCCCCGTCGAAACACGAAGCGGCCCCGTCGGAGAGGTCCGACAGGGCCGTTGGTCGAGGTCAGGATGAGCAGCCGCGTGGCTCCGGGCGTTGCGGGGGAGGCCGCAGGCCTCGCGAAGCCAACGACCCGAGCACTGCGAGGGGCCGGCGCGGCAAGCGCCGGAGTTGGCGCAGCCCGCCCCCGGAGGCCGCCGGCAAGGCGGCCGTGAGGGCGGCGCCCCGCCCCACGAAACCCGAGGGCCCTTAGTAGCGGTAGTGATCGGCCTTGTAGGGCCCCTCGACCGTGACGCCGATGTACGCGGCCTGCTCGGGCGAGAGCTCGGTGAGCTTGGCGCCGAACTTGGCGAGGTGGAGGCGGGCCACCTTCTCGTCGAGGTGCTTCGGCAGCGTGATGACCGTGGGCTTCTTGCCGGCGGGATCGGCGACCTGGTTCACGCCGTAGGACTCCGCGTTCGCGTGCAGCTCGATCTGGGCGATCGTCTGGTTGGTGAAGCTGGCGCTCATCACGAAGCTCGGGTGCCCGGTGGCGCAGCCGAGGTTCACCAGGCGGCCCTCCGCGAGGATGATGATGCTGTGCCCGCCGCCGCCGGGGCCGTGGGTGGTGGCCTTGAACTTCCACTCGTGGACCTGGGGCTTGATCTCGATCTTCTCGACCGTGCCCGCCTTGGCCATCTCCTCGAGGCCGGCCATGTCGATCTCGTTGTCGAAGTGGCCGATGTTGCACACGATGGCGTTGTGCTTCATCTTGAGCATGTGGGCGGCGCTGATGATCGCCTTGTTGCCCGTGGCGGTGCAGAACAGGTTGGTGGTGGCGACCACGTCGTCGATGGTGACCACGTCGAGGCCCATCATGCAGGCCTGGAGCGCGCAGATCGGGTCGACTTCGGTCACCGCCACGCGGGCGTACTGGCCGCGGAGGCTCTCGACGGAGCCCTTGCCCACATCGCCGTAGCCGCAGATGAGGACGCGCTTGCCGGAGAGCAGCACGTCGGTGGCGCGCATGATCGCGTCGACCAGGCTGTGGCGGCAGCCGTACACGTTGTCGAACTTCGACTTGGTGACGGAGTCGTTCACGTTGATGCCGGGGAAGAGCAGCG
>JAUXQH010000098.1 GCA_030685065.1 Pseudomonadota bacterium
TGGCTACCGCCCGCAGTTCTACTTCCGCACGACGGACGTCACGGGCGTCATCAAGCTGAAGGAAGGCGTGGAGATGGTGATGCCGGGTGACCGGGTGGAGATGGAGATCGAGCTCATCACCCCGATCGCCATCGAGAAGACCCTCCGTTTCGCGATTCGCGAAGGTGGCCGTACCGTCGGCGCCGGCGTCGTCTCCGAGATCATCAAGTAGGCATCGCCTCCTTCGGGTGAACCGGGCCGCTCGGACGGCCCGGCTGTGCTTTTCCCTTGCACGTTTCGTGCCGTGGGATTAGATCCCCACGGCTTTTCGTCGGTTCGTCAGGAAAGGTGTAGGTCCACGTGGAAAATCAGCGCGCAGTAGTAGTGCTCTTCATCATTGGCGGCATCCTGGCCGGCGTGTTCGCACGCTCGTTGGTGCTCGCAGTGATGGGCTACGCGGCGCTCCAGGACACGCTGCTCGGCGGCCTGGTTCCGGTCTCCACGCTGATCGGAATCGTCGTCGCGATCACAGCGCTGGCGGTGCTCCTGCGCACCGAGCGGGCCCGGTCCTTCACCGACTCGGTGGTGACCGAGCTCCAACGGGTGACGTGGCCCACGCGCGAGGAGACCCTCGGCAACACCGGCATCGTGGTCGGCGCGACAATCTTCTTCGCCACCCTTCTGTCGGCCTACGACTTCCTGTGGGCCAAGCTCACCGGCATCTTCCTCTACACCACCGGATAGCCGGCAAGCCGGTCACTTCCAGGAGGTTCCCTTCCCATGGCCATGGCCTGGTACGTCGTACACACCTACTCCGGCTTCGAGAACAAGGCGAAGCTGGCGCTCGAGGAGCGGCTGAAGCTCTTTGGGCTCCAGGAACGTTTCGGCCGCGTCCTCGTCCCGACCGAGGAGGTCGTCGAGGTCAAGAACGGCCAGAAGCGAACCACCACCCGCAAGTTCTTCCCCGGCTACATCCTGGTCGAAATGGAGATGGACAACCAGACCTGGCATGTCGTCAAGGAGACACCCAAGGTCACCGGCTTCGTAGGGGCAGGGCGCAATCCGCCACCGATGCCTGAAGCCGAGGTGCTCCGCATCACCAACCAGATTGGTGGCGAAGAGCAGCGGCCCAAGCTGGCGCTGACCTTCGAGCGCGGCGAGGAGGTCCGGGTGGTCGATGGCCCCCTGGCGCCCGTGGTCGGTAAGGTGGAAGAGGTCAACTCCGCACGCGGTCGCGTGCGGGTCACGGTCACGATCTTCGGGCGCCCCACTTCGGTGGAGCTCGATTTCTCCCAGGTCGAGAAGGTCGGCTGACCTTCCCCCCGGAACGCGGAGTCCCCAATGGCAAAGAAAGTAATCAACACCATCAAGCTCCAGATCATCGGCGGGAAGGCAACCCCTTCTCCCCCGGTCGGTCCGGCGCTTGGTCAGGCTGGCGTGAACATTCCCATGTTCGTCAAGGCGTTCAACGCCCAGACGGCGCACATGGCGGCCGAGAACGTGATCGTTCCCACGATCATCACGGTCTACTCGGACAAGACTTTCACGTTCGTCGTCAAGCCGCCCCCCACGTCCGTCCTCCTCGTGAAGGCGGCCCGTGCGGAGAAGGGCTCTGGCGAGCCGAACAAGAAGAAGGTGGGATCGGTCACCCGTGCGCAGGTGGCCGAGATCGCCAAGACGAAGATCGCCGACATGAACACCGCGAACCTCGAAGCCGCCATGCGGACGGTCGAGGGGACGGCGCGTTCCATGGGCGTTGACGTCCTCCCGTAGTCCAGTCGTTCCGTAGTCAACATGTTCGCGTCGTATGGGGAGGAGCGCGCCGCTCCGGTGACCCGACGCCGCAGGAACCCGCGCACCCCGGAGGCGACCTCGAGAGAGGCACCGGGTTGAGCGAAACCACAGGAGAATCAGTGGCAAAGCGTGGAAAACGTTGGGAGGCCAGCCGAAAGGCGGTCGATCCCGACACCCGATACGCGCTCGAACAGGCAGTGGAGCTGCTCCAGCAGACCGCCACGGCCAAGTTCGACGAGAGCGTGGACATGGCGGTGCGCCTGGGAGTTGATCCCAAGCACGCCGATCAGATGGTGCGTGGCGCGGTTGCGCTCCCGCACGGCACCGGCAAGACGGTACGGGTTCTCGTGTTCGCTCAAGGCGACGCGGCGAAGGC
>JAUXQH010000099.1 GCA_030685065.1 Pseudomonadota bacterium
GGCCAGCCTTCGTAGAAGTTGTAGCGGGCGACTTCGGTCTGGCCGTCCTGGTCGAGGATGATGATCGAGCCGGAGCGGCGGTCGATCTTGCCATTCTCGATGTTCTGGCGCCACTGCCAGAGGTCGTCGGTCGCGGTGTAGCCGCGCTCGAGGACGATGTTCGCGTAGGTGGTGCGGCCCGGCTTCTTGCGGACGACCGTGTCATTGCCCTGCTTGAACTCGACGATTTCGGTCTCGGAGTCCATGCCGGACATGCTCTTGAAGCCGCCGACGATGATCTTGTTGTCGCTGACGATGCCCTGGACTTCGAGGAGGAAGTTGTAGGCGCCGAACAGTTCTTCAGTGGGCATTGCAGACTCCTGGGTGTTCCCACGGCACGAAAGCGTGTGGACGGGGGAGGTTTACCGGGAGCGCACGCGAGATGCGAAGCTTCCACGCGCCCGGCCGGACCAGAATGCTCCGGCTCTGCCGGAAGATCAAGACGCGGCGCGAGAATCCGCGAGATTTTTCGCCGGGACTGGGCGCGCGCGCGCATCGGATCCGTGACGATCCCGGCCAGAGGCCGATCGGCGGCGTCCAGCGCGGGCCTCGATCCGTGCGGTCCATCCGGGCCCCTTCGGGGCCGCACCTTCAGTACACGTTGTACCGGCGCCGGAATCCTTCGTGCTCGGCCTCGGAACGGGAGGCGTGCAGGGTCTGGTCGGCGTCGTGGAGGTAGTACCAGAAGTCGCTGGCGACGGGCGTGGCCGCGGCCTCCAGGGCCACCACCCCCGGATTGCCGATGGGCGTCGGCGGCAGGCCGGGGCGGAGCCGGGTGTTCCACGGGTCGGCGGGGTCCCGCAGCTGCTTGAGGAACGCCTTGCGATCGTTCCAGTCTTCGAGACTGTAGCGCGAGGTCGCGTCGACCCCGAGGTTCCATCCCGCGTCGATGCGCCGCCACAGGATCCCCGCCACCAGGGGGCGGTTCGTGGGCGTGGGCTCCTCGCGCTCGAGCAGGCTCGCCATCGTCACCACGGCGTGGAGCGAGCGGGCACCGAGCGCGCGGCCCTCCCAGAAGCGCGCCGCGAAGGTGTCGAGCTGCCGCTGGACGAGCAGCTTCGGCTGGAAGTTGTCCGGCTCGACCTTGTAGGTCTCCGGGTAGAGGTAGCCCTCGAGCGTGCCGTTCGTCGGGAGCGGAAAGGACGCGGTGTAGGCGGCGACGTCCCGCGTGGCCTCGAGGTAGGCGCCCGCCGCGATCCAGCCCTTCGCGGTGAGCGCGGCGTCGATGTCCCGCGCCCGCCACCCCTCGGGGATGGTGAACGGCTCGTCCTTCGGCACGGGTGCCCCGCACAACGCCGCGAGCAGCGTGGGGGCGTCCATGCTGGCGCGCAGGCGATGGCGCCCCGCCTTGATGCACGAGCCGTCCGCGCCCATGCGAAGGAACCACTCCCACTTCCACTCGACGGGGATGAGCCCGGCGCCCACCAGGTCGTCCCCGAGCCCGCGCGCGGTGGATCCGGCGGGCACCTCGAACATCACCTCGGCGGTCGCCGCGGGGTCCGCCGGCGCCTCCAGATCGCAACCCAGGAGCCACACCAACATCACGCCCCCAGCTCCCAGAGGGCGGTGCCCTCGATGACCTCGCCGTCCCGCGGCGCCTCGAGCACGCGCACCATCGCGCGCGCCAGCACCTCGATCGGGATGGGACCGTACCTCGCCACCAGCCCGCCGATCCCCGGCACGCCGCGCAGCGCCGCGGTCAACGCCGTTGCTCCGGGCGGCACCCACCGCTTCCCATGCGTGCCGACGGTCCCCGCCCGCGGGCTCGCCAGCGCCGAAGGCCGGAAGATCGTCCACGCGGGGGCGCTCGACCGCACGATCGCCTCGCACTCCCCCTTCATCTGGAGGTACGGACCCGAGCCGCCCGCGCCCACCGAGGAGAGCAGCAGGAACCGGGGCACCCCCGCCGCCCGCGCCGCGTCGACCAGGAACCGCGTGGTCCCGACGTCACTCGAGGCGTAGGTGTCACCCGTCGCGAAGCGACTGCGCATCGTGCCGATGAGGGAGATCACGGCGTCGCACCCTCGGAGGGCCTCGCGGAGCGCGTCGGCGTCTCCCAGATCGAGGACGCGCGCCCGCGGGTCGGCGCCCAGCGGGCTCTTTGCCGCCGTGGCCGGACGCACGTGCAGCCGCAGCTCCATGCCCGCCGCCGCCGCGAGCGGCACCAGCACTTGACCCGTGGCCCCGGTGGCCCCCGCGATGAACACGACCATGCGCCCGCCTAACCGGAACGGCCCGCAGGGCGACCGCCCCCTCCGGGGCTGCACGAGCTGCCGGCGGGTGCGGGCGCGACCCCGGTGCGGACACCGGGGTCGGCGGGCTGCGGGGTCGTCGCTGCGCTCCTCCGTTGGCCTCCCCCGGCGCGGGGGCGCCGGGGCGGCCGAACCGCGTCGCCGCTCGCGCGGCGGCGCGCCCTCCGCACGCCTCGCGCTCGGAGGGGGGCGAAACACCGATGTGCTTCGCCTACCGTGCCGGGACTTTGAGCGCCACGAGCGCGGCGGTAGGTGTGAGCGCGGGGAGCGGGGCCCGATGGAACCCCTTCGGATCCCGGGTCGCGATCACCTGACACCCGGCCGCAGCTCCAGCCGCAGCACAAACGGCATCCTCGAAGTCGGCCCAACCGAGCGCGAGGGCTTCGCGCAGGACCTCTCGGCCCACTGGAGCCACGCCGAACACCCCCAACACGTCCGCGACGCAGCGCTCTGCGAACGGGCGGCCGCGAGCCTTGGACGCGAGGTAGTAGAGCGTCGGCACACTGTGCGCAGCGAGAAGCCCCTCGGCCTGCCCCGACTCGATGTGTGCCCAGAGCGCGGCCGATGCTTCAGCATGCGGTTCCCGGTCCAGCAGCACGTCCAGGACGACGTTCAGGTCGATGAGGGCTCGGCGCATTGGTACTTCTCCGCCAGGTGGTCACGATAGTCCTGGACCTCCGCTCCCCGGAGCGAGCCACGCAAGCGGCTCAACACCGGCGTAGCGATCGACGCCGCGTTTCGCGACGCGACGGCGGCCAGGAAATCCTCTACCAGTTGGGAAACGGACGTACCCGTTTCCGCGGCGTACTCTTTGGCAGCCTCGATGACCTTGGGGTCGACACTTAGCGTGAGCTTGGCGGCGCGCATACGTGCTCCACGAAGAAATAGTATACGTACACTGGCATCCCGTCAATGCCCCTCTCCGAGGCGTCGGTCGCGCCGGTCGCGGACCACGGCCCGTGACCGTGCACCAAGGCGCTCCGTACGGCCGCCGCCGCCGGCCTGGCCCGGTGCAATAGCGCGGTAAGACCGATCTCGGCTATGCCCAGCATCATGCTGTACGTCCTCGCCTCCCTCGCGCTCGCGTCCGACTGGCCCACCGCTCGAGGCCCGGCGGACGGCACCCAGTTTTCCGCCGGGCGCGGCGACATCACCGGCACCGACGGGGGCTACCCGATCTACGCGTGGCGCACGGACTACAGCACCACCAGCTACACCACCGGCTACTCGGCGGTCCTCGACGCCGACGGCGACGGCCGCCCAGAGACCCTCGGGATCACCCGCGCCCGCGTGCACCTGTGGGATGAAGACGGCTCGCTGCTCGCCGTGTCCGACGGCCTCGCCACCCCCTACATCCACGGGCTCTACGACCTCGACGGCGACGGTGTGGAACAGGAGCTGGTCGTCGTGGGGTCGGGCGTCGGCGGCGGCGTGTTCGTCTACAACGCGGCCTCCCTGGCGCTCCTCTGGCGCAGCGGAGACCCCGGGCTGAACGGCGGCGGCGCCATCGCCGAGACCGCCATCGTCGACACCGACGGGGACGGCATCCCCGAGCTGCTCTGGACCACGTCGTTCACGGGCTACGCGGACTACCGCCTCCTGTCCTTCCAGTTCGGGTTCGGGGCGCCCATCGAGGTCACGTTCGCCCTCCCGACCACCGCGTCCGGCCTGCTCCCCATCGTCGCGGGGGCCTACGTCGGCGCGCCGGGCGGCTTCCTCGTGGAGCAGGGCACCGCGGTGACGTGGCTCGAGGCGACCGATCGCACCGCCAGCGGCGCGGTGTGCAGCGCGGACGAGAGCCGGTGCATGCGCCTGGTGTCGCAGTTCACCGGCGTCCACGCGTCGGGCACCACGGGGGACCGCGTGTCCTTCGACGCCCAGGGCGACGGGGACGCCGAGTACCTCTCCGCGTCCGCCAACGACCTCGGCGCCGTCGATCTCACGGTGATGGACCCCTCCGCCGGCCTCACCACCGACGAGGCGCTGCTCTGGCAGTACCGCTACGGCGTCGGCAACGCCGGCCCCCTCGATCGTTTCGTCTACGCCGCCGAGGGACAAGGCTTCGCCAGCAGCGCCGGCGGGCGCGCGGTCTACGCCACCGTGTACGGCAGCGGCACGGACGAGACGGACCACCTCGGCCAGCCCGCGGACGACTGTGTCGACACGCCGGACGACTTCGCGGTGATCGCGTTCAACGCCGTCACCGGTGTCCCGCTCGCGAGCCTCGTGGGGGCGCGTGCGCGCGGCATCGTGGACGCCGACGGGGACGGCATCCCCGAGGTGCTCGCGGTCGACGACGTGCTCGGCGAGGTGTCCGGGTGGGAGCTGGTGTGCGACTCCGCCGATCTCGGCGCGAGCGCGACCGGCTGCGACGACACGGGCTGCACCCTCGAACAGGCGTGGGCGGTGAGCGGCACGCTCCCGCTGGTGCTGCCGCAGCAGATCGCGGCGGATGCCGCCCACCTCGACCCGGACGTGATCCCCATCACGGCCGACCTCGACGGGGACGGATTTCCCGAGCTGCTGGTCGACGAGGGGAGCGATCTCGTCGCGTGGCACATCTCCTCGGACGGCACGGCCACCGAGGTGGGACGGCATACGCAGGGGAGCTGCGGCACCGTGGGCGGCACCACCGGTGACGGCCCCGACACCTGGATCCTGCTCGAAGGGACCGGCTGCCACGTGGTGCTCGACGCCACGCTCGAGGTCCTCTCGGCCCCGATCCTGTCCGACGACACCCAGGGCGTCGGGCTCGCGCTCGTGGGCGACGTGGGCCGGGGCGTCCCCGTGGTCTCCATCGGCAGCCGCATCTACGCGGATCCCTCGTCGGCCGGCGGCATGGCCGCGCCGCTCCAGAGCCTCTCCGACGTGCCCGTCCGCTTCGACGACCTCGACGCCGACGGCCGCGACGAGCTCATCACCTACCGCCAGGGCGCCAACGGCGACTGGCGCGTGGTGGTCTACCGCTGGACCGGCGCGGCGTTCTCCGAGCTCTGGCGCGTCACGTCGGCCGAGATCGGCGGCGCCGATCGGAACATCAGCGCCACCTGGGCCCCGTACCAGTTCGCGGTGGGCGACTTCGACGGGGACGGCGGCAGCGACGTGGCCTTCTACACGTCGGACTACATCCGCGGCGCCACCTCGTATCCGCTGCGCGGGAGCATGTTCTTCCTCGACGGCGGCGATGGGACGCTCCTGTCCAGCTACGTCGCCCCCGAGCTCGGCACCTCCACGAGCTTCGCCGCGCCCCTCCAGGCGGCCGATCTCTGCGCCGGCACGATCTGCCCCGGGACGGACGGCATCGACGAGGTCGTGTTCATCGGCGCCACGAGCGTGAGCTGGTACAGCGCCTCGACCGGGTACATCCTCGGCTGGTCGTCGGACCTCACGTCCGAGGCCGTGTGGGGCGACTTCGACCGCGACGGCGAGCCCGAGCTGGCGTTGGGCGCCGGCTTCACCTCGACCACCCTCTTCCGCGTGCAAGTGGTCGAGCTGGACGGCACGGTGCGCTGGGAGGCGACCCCGGGCAGCGCGTCGGGGCTGCCCTACACGATGCACGCCGCGGCGGACGTGGACGAGGACGGCGGACTCGATGTGGTCATCGGCGGCGGCTACGGCGAGGTCGACGCGTACGCGGGCGCGGACGGCGCCACGATCCCGGGCTTCCCGGTCTACCTGTCCGCCGGCGCCGCCTTCACGGAGCGCCCCGGGCCGATGCGCCGCGTGCTCCAGCTCGCGCTCGCGGACATCGACGGTGACGGCCACGTCGAGGCCCTCGTGGCCCACGACGAGGGCTACCTCTACGCGGTCAACCTCGCGCCCGCCGAGGGCGCCCCGGGCCTCGCCTGGTCGCTCTACCTCGGCAGCCCGGTCTACACCGTGCGCCCCATGGACGCCGACGGGGACGGCACGCTCGAGGTCATGGTGCTCGCGAACGACGGCACGGCGCGCCTGATCGACGGCGGCGAGACCTTCGTGGACATCCTCCTCCCCGAGGAAGGCGCCTGCTCCACGGACGAGGAGCTCACCCTGTCCGGCACCGCCCAGGACGCGGACGCGATCGAGGTCTTCCTCCAGGGCCTCTCCCAGGGGCTCGAGCCGGTGGCGGCGGACGGCACGTGGTCGGTCAGCTACCCGTGGCCGAGCGAGGGCACCTTCCGCGTGGAGGTGTGGGCCGTGGTCGACGACACGCTCGTCGCGAGCGATTCGGTGACCGTCACCTGGTACGACGACGCCGACGGCGACGGCGTGACCGAGTGCGACCTGGACTGTGACGACGGCGACGCCGCGCGCTACCCCGGCGCCGAGGAGGCCTGTGACGGCATCGACGCCGACTGCGACGGCGCCCTCTCCGACGAGGCGGACGACGACGCCGACGGCTTCCTCGCCTGTGACGAGTGCGACGACGCCGACCCCACGGCGAACCCCGACGGCGAGGAGGTCTGCGACGAGGCCGACAACGACTGCGACGGCGAGGTCGACGAGGGCGACGTGTGCATGCTGGTCGGGACGTTCCACGGTGGCGGCGGCTGCGGCTGCGCCGCTGGGGGCTCCGGGGCCGGCACCTCCGCGCCGGGCCTGCTCCTCGCGGGGTTGGCGCTGGCGGCCGCGGTAGCCGGGCGGCGCCGCGCGGACGGGTGACCGGTGAAGTCGAGGCGGTGACCGAGGCGCCCGCCGACATCCCGGAGATCGATACCGCGATCGCGGGCGGCTTCTCCGCCTCCGTGGCGGATCCGCGGCGGGGCCTCTTGTGGGCGGGCGCCGCCCCGATGGAGCCCGGGACCGGGCGGATCGGCGGCGGGGTGGCCGGCGCCTGGTTCGCGACATGGAAGGGCCTGCAAGTGGCCGGCGGGGGCGCCGAGGTGGACGCCTCCTGGGCGCCGACGCGGCGGTTCGCGGTGACGCTCACGGCCGGGGTCGGGGCCGGGGGCGTACGGCCGGCGGGCGTACCGGCGGCGGACCTCGCGGCCGAGGGGCTCGCGAACTTCTTCACGCTGACGCCCGCGGCCGGGTGGGCAACGTTCGCGAGCGCCCGCTACCTCGCGCTCGACGCGCCCGGCGCCCGCGTGGCGCCGTTCCTCGCGGGCGGGCTCGGGGCCGTCGGGGCGGGACCCGCCGGGGAGGTCGCTCCCATCGGCATCGTGGGCGGGGGCGTCGCCGTGGAGGTGCCGTTCTACGACGTCGTGTTCGACCTGGCGTTGCCGCTCGGCGGGCTGGTGGTGACGGGGGAGCTGCCCGGCACGATTCCGCTCGCCGTCGGGCCGTTCGCGCCCCTGTTCCTGCTGGGCGAGGCGGGGTTCACCTGGACGATCGGGCCGCGCACGACGTTCCGACTCGGGTACATCGCGCTCGCGACGAGCTACTCGTGGCGGTACCGCAACGGTCCGCTCACGGTCGAGGTGTCCGGGCACACGAACTTCCTATCGGCGAACGCGTCGATGCGGGTGGGGTGGGGCTTCTAGGAGCGTTCCAAGGCTGCCTTGCTCCGATCGGCGGCTGCCATGGTAGCCTCGCGCGGATGCATCTCGTGCCCCTCCTCTTGCTCCTTTCCGCCTGCGCCTTCATCGGTGACGAGCACGCGAAGTGGCGCGAGGATCCCGACGGGGACGGGGTGATCGTCGGGAGCGACTGCGACGACGCCGATGGTGCCGTCGGCGGCCCGTCCACCTTCTACGCGGACGCGGACGCGGACGGATACGGCGATCTCGCCTCGCCGACCTCCGCCTGCGCCGCGCCGGCCGGCACCGTGGTGGACGCCACCGACTGCGACGACGCGAACGCCGCCTTTCACCCCGGCGCCGACGAGACGGACTGCGCCGACAGTCACGACTACAATTGCGACGGCTCGGTCGGCGGCGCCGATGCGGACGCCGACGGCTATGTCGCCTGCCAGGATTGCGACGACGCCGACGGCGACGTAAACCCCGCCGCGAACGAGATCTGTAACGATCTCGACGACGACTGTGATGGCGGCGTCGACCTCGGCGTCCCGGACGCGCCCACCTGGTACCAGGACGCCGACGGCGACGGTTTCGGAGACCCCGCGATCGCGATCGTCGCGTGCGCGCAGCCCGGGCTCTACGTCGAGGACGCCACCGATTGTGAGGACGACAGCAGCGAAATCAACCCCGGGGCCGAGGAGCGCTGCAACACCCTCGACGACGACTGCGATGGGGAGATCGACGCGGACGCCATCGACGCCGCGCTCTGGTACCTCGACGCCGACGGCGATGGCTACGGCACCGAAGGCGCGGCGGTGGCCTCGTGCGACGCGCTCGCCGGCTATTCATCCCTCAGCGACGATTGCGACG
Organism: Pseudomonadota bacterium; assembly: GCA_030685065.1. Classification (GTDB taxonomy): domain Bacteria; phylum Myxococcota_A; class UBA796; order UBA796; family SXON01; genus CAJBVW01. Next base: position 8,603 of record JAUXQH010000099.1, read on the forward strand.
ACACCGACGCCCGCTACAACCCCGGCGCCGCCGAGTCTGATTGCACGGACGCGAACGACTACAACTGTGACGGATCGACCGGACTCATCGACGACGACGGCGATGGCTACGCCGCCTGCGTGGAGTGCGACGACGGCGACTCCGAAATCCATCCGGGCGCGACCGAGCGCTGCGACGCCGCGGACAACGACTGTGACGGCACGGTCGACGAGGACGACGCCGTCGATGCCTCCACCTGGTACGGCGACGCGGACGCGGATGGATATGGCGGGGCGACCCCCACCGCCGCGTGTGACCGGCCCACGGGCACCCTCGCCACGTCCACCGACTGTGACGATGCCGACTCCAGCATCCATCCCGGCGGGGTGGAGGTGTGCGATGCGGACGACACCGACGAGGACTGCGACGGCGCGGCCGACGAGGCGGGAGCCGCCGGAGAGGCGAGCTGGTACCCGGACGCCGACGGCGACGGCTACGGGTCCACCCGCGCGACCGAAGCGTGTGAACAGCCCGCTGGACACGTGACCAACGCGGATGACTGTGACGACGGGGACGCCGCCTACAACCCGGGCGCCTCCGAGGAGGACTGCACGGATCCGAGCGACTACAATTGTGACGGGTTCACGGGCGCGGTCGATCTCGACGGCGACGGCTACGTCTCCTGCGAGGATTGCAACGACGGCGACGCCGATGTGAACCCGGACGCGATCGAGGTGTGCGACGGCGTGGACAACGATTGCGACGGAGACGCCGACAGCGGCGCGGTGGATGGGATCGACTGGTACGAGGACAGCGACGGCGACGGGTACGGCTCCGCGGTGGTGGCTACCGCGTGCGACGCCCCTCCGAGCCATGTCGCGCTCGACGGCGACTGCGACGACACCACCGGCGCGGTGAACCCCGACGCGACGGAGCGTTGCGACGCGGCCGACGCCGACGAGAATTGCGACGGCCTGGCCGACGATGCCTCTGCGACCGGACACACCTCCTGGTACGCCGACGCCGACGCCGACGGATACGGCGCGGGAGTTGGGACCAGCGCGTGTGACGCCCCGGCCAGCTCGGTGGCGAACGCCACCGATTGCGACGACGCATCGAGCACCGACTACCCCGGCGCCACCGAGACCGTGGCGAACAGCGACGACGAGGACTGCGACGGCGTCGACTCCTGCTACACGGACGCCGACGGGGACAACTACGGCACCACCGTCGTGGTCGACGGATCCACGCTCGATTGTTCTACGGGCACGGGCGCCCCAGTCTCCACGGATTGCAACGACACGAGCGCGACGATCAACCCCGGCGCAACCGAGCTCACCGCCGATAGCATCGACCAGGACTGCGACGGCGTCGATTCCTGCTACAGGGACGCCGATGGGGACAACTACGGCACCACCGTCGTGGTCGACGGATCCACGCTCAGCTGTGTGACGGGCGTCGGCGCCCCGGTCTCCACCGATTGCAACGACGCGAGCGCGACGATCAACCCCGGCGCAACCGAGCTCGCCGCCGATAGCATCGACCAGGACTGCGACACCGTCGATTCCTGCTACACCGACGCCGATGGAGACAACTACGGCACATCCGTGGTCGTGGATGGTTCCACGCTCAACTGTACGACGGGCACCGGCGCCCCGGTCTCCACCGATTGCGACGACACGAGCGCCGCGATCAGCCCCGCCGACCCCGAGATCACCGCGGACGGGATCGACCAGGACTGCGACACCGTCGATTCCTGCTACACCGACGCCGATGGGGACAACTACGGCACCACCGTCGTGGTCGACGGATCCACGCTCGATTGTTCTACGGGCACGGGCGCCCCAGTCTCCACGGATTGCAACGACACGAGC
>JAUXQH010000103.1 GCA_030685065.1 Pseudomonadota bacterium
CGTCGCGCTCGAGGCCCGCGCACAACACGGCGGCGTCGGCCCCGCAGCGGACTCGGGCCACGGCGATCGCGAGCCGGCCCTCTTCGGTGCGCTCGACCTCCGCGGCCCGGGCGAGCGGATCGAGGGCCTCCGACCCCCCGAGGTTGCCGAGGGCGCGCGCGGCCGTCCGGCGGAGCGCCGCGTGCTCGTCCCGAAGCAGCGGCAGGAGCGCGGCGGCAGGGCCAGGCCCCGGGCCGCTCCCGTGCTCCCCGATCACGCGCGCGCACCGGATCGAGAACGCCTCCGAACCGCGCCGGAGCCCCCGCTCCAGCCCCACGGGGGAGAGCTGGTCAGGGTCTCCGAGCAGATGGTCCAGCAGCGCCATGGCCCTCGTTATCGCGGCCCGGCGGCGCTCCCTCGCGGGATTCGGCCGCCGTCGGGTTCTCCGAAGGTTTTCCACAGCGAGAGGCCCGTGGGCCGCGGACCCGACAGGGGCGGCGCATCTCCGCACCACCTGTCAACAGCGACCGATGCGCCTATTCCGCCGCACAAACGACGATTCTTCGGCTTGTCCATCGAGTTGTCCATAGCTGTTGACAAGTCAATCAGGATCGATGATAGATCGTTGGCTTACCTGGCTTTTTGTGTGATCGGCCATTGCGGCGCGGATCCGCTCGCGGTACTTCCTGAGGGTCGGCCCAAGGGCGCGAGACCAGCGGTCTCCCGCCGAGCGGGCCTCCCCAGCACACCGCGCACGTTGTCCCCCCCGCGCACCCCTCCCGCCTCTCCTCCCCCCTCTTTCGTCTTCTCCGACTCCGCCAGGCGCGGACCCGCACGTCGCGCGGCACCATGCCTGTTCCTACGTGTCCTGTTCGACCTAAACCGGTCGCCCTCGCGTGGGTCCGCACCTGGTTCCCCCTCGGATCTGTCCCCCCCACCAACGTCTCCGGAGTCCCCCCTCCGGATGCCCCTCGAGCCGGATCCCCCCTGGCTCGGGGCTCGACGCCCTGTCGAGACGTACCGTCCGTGCGCTCTGTCCCAACCCCCGGGGACAGAGCGCCGCGGCGTGGGCGACGGCGCGGTGACGCGGGGCACCGCCCCGTCGTCAGAAGCGGCATAGAAGGGCGCCGTGTTCCTGAACCGCCGTATCGGCCCACCCTGGAGCGTGCGGCGGCGCACCGCATGGCTCGTGCTCGGCGCCGCCCTCGCGGCGGGGCTGGTGCTCGCCGGTACGGACGGGGCGCCGCGCCTCGGCGCGGCCACCCTGAAGCTGCTGGCGTGGGCCCCGGCCGATCCCCGGTGCGGCCACCCGGTGGGGCAGCTCGCCACGCTCGCGCGGGGGGACGGGCTCCCGGATGAGGGGTGCCTCGGGGAGCTCGCGACCAACCGGCTGGCCCGCCCGCTGCTGGTGCGGCTCGCGAAGGACTCCCGGCAGCCCATGCCCGTGCGGTCGTCCGCCCTGGCCGCGCTCACCGCCAGCGGGACCGGGCCGCGGGGGCTGCTGGAGTCCTTCGTCTTCGCGCCGAACCCGCCGCCGGCCCTGCGCCGCGCCGCCTGGGATGTCGCGCTGCGAGGGCGGGACGAGCCAGGGTTGGACCAGGCAGGCTTGGATGAGCCCGGGTGGGTGGAGCGTGGGAAGGCGGTGGCGGTGCACGGGCTGTACGACCGCGCCGCCGCCGCCCGGTACGCGGCCGGCGAACCTGGCACCGCGCTGGATGCGGCGCGAGCGCTCGCGGCGAGCCCACGCGGCGCGCCCGACCCCGCGGTCCTGCGGGACGTGTACCGGGGCCTGGGGATCACGCACGAGCAGCTCGCCGAGGGGGTGCGGCGCCACGCGGCCGGCCAGATGCCCCTTGGCCTGCCCCCCGAGTGGGCCGACGCCTTCTGGCGGCACGGTTGCGAGGAGGCGTGCGTGCCGCTCCTGCTCGACCTGTTGGCGGCGGAGGCCGACCGCGGGAGCGAGGAGGCGGCCCTGTCCGCCCCGGCGGTTCCAGGTGCCGACGCCGCCATCGACGCGTTGTACGCGGACGGCGAGCGGGCCGACCATGTCCGCGAGGAGCTCGCGGCGGTGGCGGGGTGGATCGGGCGCGGGGGCGAGGCCCGCCGTGCCGCCCGGCTGGTCGCCGCCGTGCTCCACCCCGCCGCCCTCGCGCAGGACGCCGCGGAATCGCTGGCCGAGGCCGGAGACCCGCACGCCGTGCTGGTGCGCGGGGGAGGCACGCCCGGAGCCACGGCGCTGGTGGCCGCCGACCTGGCCCTCGCGACGGGCGTGCCGCTCGCGGCCTGGGTGACCGACACGGGGGTGGCGCTGCTGGTCGGAGGCGGGCTGCACCGCGTGGATGCCTGCGCCGCCGCGACGCCGCTGGGCGCACCGGACGACAGCTGGCGCCCCGTGCCCGCCACGGGCATCGAGGCGCTGGCGCTGGTGGAGGGCGCCGCGCGCGCGCTGCGGGAAGGGGATCCGGAAGCCGCATCCGGCCAGCTGGAGGCGGCGCGGCGTGCCTGGGCGGACGCGCCGGGGCTGCGCGGGGTGGCCGCCGCCGTGATCGCCTCGGGGCTGCCGGACACCGGTGGCGCGGGCGCCGCTCCGCCGGCGGGCGCCGGCTTGACGGAGAGCGCCGTGGCACCGGCGGGCCTCGCGGGCGCCCCGGCCCCGGGCGTCACCTTCGTGTCCCGGCCGGCCTGGCCGCCGCCCAGGCGTGGGCGCCGGCTCGTTGCCCCCCCTGCCGACCCACGGCCGGCGGCGCGCGCCGCGCTGGTCGCGCGGCTCGAGCAGATCCGGGGGCTCACGACCGACCCGGAGGAGCTCGTGCGCGCCGCGTGGTGGGCGGCGCACGCGGGAGACCCCGAGCTCGCGCGGCGCCTCCTGGAGGCGCCCCTGCACGAGGCGCTGGTGAACGAGGCGCTGGTGAAGGAGGCGCCGTCTGCCTTGGCGCGTGTGTTGCGCGGCGCCGTGGCCCGCGGCGTGGGCGAACCCGCGGCGCCGCCGGCCGCGCCCGACGCCACGCCGCCGTGCTCCGCGCCCTTCGGCGCGGACCCCCCGCGCTGGGCGTGGGACGGACGGGCGCCGACAGAGCGCTGAGCTAGACGCGCGCCGCGAACGCGCGCACGCGGTCGAGCTCCAGGGGCTCGGTCACGCGGCTGTCCCGATGCAGGGCGGTCCCCACGATCGCGCCCTGGGCGAGCGTGCGCCACGACGGGAGCGACGCGAGGTCCACCCCGCTGCCGATCCACAGGGGCGCCTCGGGCACGGCGCGCCGCACCTCTTCGGCCCGCGTCGGGTCCGCCGGGCGGCCGGTGCCCGCGCCGGTGACGATCAGAACGTCCGCCCCGCCGCGCCGGTACGTGTCCGCCGCGACGCTCCCGGCCTCGGTGGCCCCGAGCGGCACGGCATGCTTCACCAGCACATCGGCCGCGATGCCGATCGAAGCGCCGCCGAGCTCGCGGCGGTAGCGCAGCGTGTGGTGCGCATCCCCCTGCAGGAGGCCCTGGTCGGTCACCATCGCGCCGACGTGCACGTTGACCCGCACGAAGGCGCCGCCCGCCGCGGCGGCCACGCCCAGGGCGCTCCGCGCGTCGTTCCGCAGCAGGTTGATGCCGAGGAGGAGCTCCGGATGGCGCGCGCGGAGCTCGGCGGCGAGGATGGCCACGAACGCCACCACGTGGGGCTCCACCGGGCCGGCGGGGAACGGGGCATCCCCGAAGTTCTCGAGGATGGCCGCGTGCGCGCCGCCCCCGGCCAGCACCGCGGCGTCGGCCAGGGCGCGCTCCCGTACCCACGCGAAGCCCTCGGATGCGCGCGGCCCCCCGGGAAGCGGGAGGAGGTGGATCACACCGACGAAGGCGAAGGGCCGCGAGAGGAGGGAGCGCATCCCCCGGCATTACCGCACCCTTGGCAGGAGCGCGAGCTGCGCCGGCCAGCGGGTGACGGGCGCGACCGGCGCGACCGCGCGCGGGGCCGCGGCGGGGACGGCCCCTTGCCGCTCGACGGCCATGGGCACCGTGCGGATCGACAGGGCTTCGATCGCGCCGACGCCAGCGCCCTCGCGGCGCACCACCCCCTCGATCAGCCGCGCCAGCCCGATGCGACCGCAGGCCGCGGGGACGCGGACCCGCACGTCCGCCTGGCCGCGGGCGCCACGCAGCCGGAGCCGAAGGGTGCCCCCGCGCGCCGCGCGCACGAGC
>JAUXQH010000124.1 GCA_030685065.1 Pseudomonadota bacterium
CCATCCGCCGCGCCGGCGCCGACCTGATCGTGACCTACATGGGGCCCGAGGTGTGGGACGGGCGGGTCAAGCTCTGACCCGCCCCCCCTTGATGGGCTACCAGCGCCCGTCGACCTGGGCGATGAAGTCGTAGGGATAGCCCCACTCGTCCGGCTTGCTCGCCTCGTCCAGCCGCGCCAGGATCTCGGGCGGCACGACCAGGGCGTCCGCCGCGAGGTTCGCGTCGAGCTGCTCGAGCGTGCGTGCGCCGATGATCACCGACGTCAGGCCGGGCCTGGCGAGCGACCACGCGAGGGCGAGCGTGGCGGAGGACGTGCCGAGCTCGGCCGCGCAGGCGGCGAGGGCCTCGACCACCTTCCACTTGCCCTCGCGATCCAGGCGCTTCATCGTGTCCTTCCACGCCGCGAGACGGCTGCCGTCGGGGGCCGGCATGTCCCGACGGTACTTGCCCGAGAGGAGCCCCGAGGCGAGCGGGCTCCAGGCGATGAACCCGACCCCGAACGCCTTGCACGCGGGGAGCAGCTCCCTCTCGGCGTCCCGTGACACGAGGCTGTGCTGGGCCTGCAGACAATCGTACCGGGTCGCGTGGTTCCGCTCGGCGGCCCAGAGGCTCTCGACGAGCCGGTAGCCGGTGTAGTTCGAGCAGCCGGTGTAGAGGATCTTGCCCTCCTTCACGAGCCGATCCAGGGCGTCCAGCGTCTCTTCGATGGGAGTCCGCGCGTCCTGCATGTGCACCTGGTACAGGTCGATGTAGTCCGTCCCGAGCCGCCGCAGGCTCGCCTCGACCGCCTGCTTGATGTGCAGCTTCGACAGGCCCATGTCGTTGGGGCCGGACCCCATGGTGAAGCGCCCCTTGGTCGCGAGCACGATCCGGTCACGACGCGGCTTCATCCAGCGGCCGACGATCTCCTCGGAGAGGCCGTTCCCGTACACGTCCGCCGTGTCGATGAAGTTGACCCCCGCGTCGAACGAGCGGTCGAGGATCGCGCGCGAGGTGTCCTCGTCCGCGCCGACGCCCGCCATGAAGCCGGGGGCCTCGCCGAAGGTCATCGCGCCGAGGCAGATCGTGGACACTCGCAGGCCAGTTCGGCCCATCTGACGGTACTTCATCCAATTCTCCGGAGGAGCTCGGGATTAACCCAGCGTCCCCCGCTCGAGCGCGCGCCATCGCTCGTAGGCGCGGGTCGCCCCCTCGGCCGCCTTGTCGTACCGGCGCGCCGCCTCGTCGTACCGGCGCTGGGCGTCGCGGAGCTGCTCGGTGAAGTCGCTGCGCATGTAGCCGCGGGCCTGGTCGTGCCGCTCGAGGAGCTCGAGCCGCGCCATCTCCAGCTCGGCGGTCCGTAGACCGACACGGGCGTCCGCGAGCCGGGTCTCCTCCTTCGTCGCCTCCCTCGCCGCGATCTGCCACTGCTCGGCAGCCTCGGCCGCGCTCGCGGCCCGCCGCGCCGCTTCCTGCCGTCCCAAGGCAAGCCCCTGTCGCGACGCGTCCCCGCTCGCCCTCGCGGCGTCGAGGCTCGCCTCGGCGACCTCGAGCTCCAGCTCCAGCTGTCGCACGCGCGCCTGCGCGGCGTCCACCCGTGCCGCCGCCCGGACCTCCTCCGCGCGCGCCCCGGCCAGGAGCGTTCGCGCCACGGCGAGCCCGTGCTCCTCGTCCCGCAACGTCTCCAGACCTTCGGGCGACAGCGCGGCGAGGTCCGCGAGATCGACCTCGTGAGGGGTGCCGCCGCGCAGCGCGCAGCCGAGCATCGTCCATGCCAGGATCCACCACGTCAGCATCGTCCCACCCCCCGAACCAAGGTAGGCGCGGGGGGAGCGGAGGCGTCCCGGGAAGGGAAGACGGGATAGATGCCGACGATGCCCGATACCGCCCGCGTCCTCCTCGAGCTCGGTCGGATCGACACGTTCTTCCCCGTGCTCTCCTCGTTGGGAAACCGCTGGGCAGCCGCGCGCCCCTTCGAGGGGCTCACGATCGGGTTGCACCTGCACCTCACGACGCTGACCGCGACCGTCGTGCGGGAGCTCACCCTGGGTGGGGGGCGTTGGATCTGCTCGGCGGCGAACCCGGCGACCACGGACCCGAGCGTGGTCGCGTTTCTTCGGGATCTCGGCGTGGAGGTCTACTCGGGCGGAGGGATCGAGGACGGGCTGGAGGCGACGGTCGACGCCGACCCCACCTTCTTCGCCGACGTTGGGTTCGCGCTCGGCTCCCGCCTCGTCGCGGCCGGCCGTCGTCCGCGCGCGGGCGTCGAGATCACCCGTTCGGGCATCACCCGCCTCCGCGCGGGCCCGCCCCTCCCCTTCCCCGTGCTCAACATCAACGACGGCCGTCTGAAGCCCGGCATCGAGAACCGCCACGGCGTGGGCGAGGGGCTGTGGCAGTCCTACACCGCGCTCACGGGCTGTCACCTCGCCGGTCGGCGGGTGTTGGTGATCGGATACGGGGCGGTGGGCGCGGGCGTGGCGGCCTATGCCCGCGCGGGCGGCGCCAGCGTCGAGGTGATGGACGTGGATCCGGTCCGCCGGCTCATCGCGCATTACGACGGGTTCCCGACGCCCCCGCCGCTGGATGCCGTGCGCCGCGCCAAGGTGATGGTCACCGCGGGCGGCGTGAAGCACAGCCTGCCGCTCGCGCTCCTGCGCGAGGCGAACGACGGCACCGTGCTCATCAACGCGGGCCACGGCGCCGACGAGATCGACATCGAGGGCCTCGAGGCCGAGGCCGACTGTGTCGACCAGGTGGGCCCCCGGGTGGTCGGATACCGGCTCCCGGGCGGGCCCCAGCTGATGGTCCTCGCGGGTGGCAACCCGCTCAACATCGTGATGAACAGCGGCTCGCAGGAGCCCGTGCTGCTTCACTTCGCGGTGATGGGCCTCGCCCTGGAGTGGCTCACCCGGCACCATTGCGCGCCCGGCGAGGTGGCGCTTCCGCCCGAATTGGAGGCCATCGCGGCCGAGGTGGCGTTGGCGGTGCTGGGGTAGCGCGGCTCCCTCCGGTCGCTCGGCGGAATACGAGGGTGCGCATGACCCCCGATGAAGCCGCCCTCGCCGCGTTCGCCGCGTTGCGCCGTAGGGACTGGTCCGCCGCCATCGAGGCCGCCGAAGCGCTGCGCGCGCCGGATCGCCCCGCGCTCGAGGCACGGGGGGCCGCCTACCGCGCCGCCGCCCTGCGAGAGCTCGGCCGCCTCGACGAGGCCGAGCGCGCCGCCGCCGCCGCGGTGCAGCTCGCCAAGCGCGCGGGGGACGTGGAGGGCGTGACACAGCTGCGCGCGCTCCACGCCTCGATCCTGGCGGGGGTGGCGGCGACCCGGGTCGCGGCGAAGGAGCGCGCCCAGGATGCCGCGCTCGCCAACGTGGCCGACGACACCTTGATCGCGGGGCTCACCGGGACCGAGCGCGCAGCGGCGCTCGTGCGGAAGGCCGGCGCGCTCGCGGACGTGGGGGATGTCGCCGGGTGCCTCGCGGTCACGGCGCGCGCCGTGGCCGAGGCCCGCGCGTTCGCCTCGCCACGGGAGGAGGTGCTGGCCCTGCTCTGCGCCGCGCGCGTCGCGGCCGACCCCTCGGTCCCCATCTCGGCCGCGCACGCCGCGGCGGATGCGTCGAGCGACATGAACCTCGTCACCGCCGTGGCGCGTGCCGCCCGCGCGGCGGGGGTGGTCCTCGCGCCGCCCGGCTTCGGATAGCCCGTGCGCATCTCGCTCCTTCGCCACGGCATCGCCGAGGACAACGCCGCCACCGACTTCGATCGGGAGCTCACCCCGGAGGGTTGGCTCCAGCTCGAACGCGTGCTGGACACACTGGTCGGCGGCGGCTGGTCCCCCGGGACCATCCTGCACAGCCCGCTGATCCGCACCACACAGACGGCGGCGTCGGTGCACGCGCGGTTCCCTCACATCCCCTGCATCGCGTTGGACGCGCTGGCGCTCGGCAGCATCGACCCGATCCTCATGGCCGCGTCGCGGCACCCGAACCCCTTGCTGGTCGGCCACGAGCCCACGATGGGCAACCTGTGCGGGCGGCTGCTCGGGGCGCCCACCGGCGCCATCCGCTTCGAGCGCGCGGGCTTCGCGTACCTCGAGGTCGACCGCCTCCCGACGACCCGACCCGCGCGGCTCCTCGCGTTCCTCCCGCCCGAGTGGACGGAGGGGCGGGGGTAGGTGGGCTGCGAGCGTGATGGGGCTGGCCGCGGGTGGGATCGGGTTAGAACCGCGTCCCCTCGCCCGCAGGATCCCGCCATGGCCGTCAATCGCGCTGGCATCGTCGACAACAACTTCGTGGCCCAGCTGCGGGCGCTCCCGCGGGGGCCCGCACGTGGGCCCGCCGTGGACCTCGGCGGTCCGGTGCGCGAAGGCACGGCCCTCTCCGCGCGGCGCGCCATCGCCCTGTTCGAGACCCAGGTCGAGAGCCGCCACCTCGACCTCACCGCGCGCGCGCTCAAGGCGCGGAACGAGTGCTTCTACACGATCGGATCGAGTGGACACGAGGGAAACGCCGCGGTGGCAGCCGCCCTGCGTCCGGACGATCCGGCCTTCCTCCACTACCGCTCGGGCGCCTTCTTCATCGAGCGCGCACGGCAGGTCCCGGGCTCCACGCCGCTGATGGACATGCTGCTCGGCCTCGCCGCCTCGAAGGACGAGCCCATCGCCGGGGGCCGCCACAAGGTGTTCGGCAGCCTCCCGCTGGCCATTCCCCCGCAGACCTCCACCATCGCCTCGCACCTGCCGAAGACCCTCGGCATGGCACTGGCGATCGAGCGGGGCAAGCGACTCGGCCTCACCGACGCCGCCGACGATCGCATCGCGGTGTGCACGTTCGGGGACGCCTCGGCCAACCACTCGACCGCCGTCGGCACCCTCAACGCGGCGGAGTGGCACGCGCACCAGGGTCGTGACTGCCCGGTGTTGTTCGTGTGCGAGGACAACGGCATCGGCATCTCCACGCCCACGCCCGAGGGCTGGATCGCGACCCAATACGCCCACCGCGCGAACCTCGCCTATGTCGCGGGGGACGGCCTCGATCTGCCCGACGTGGCCGATGCGGCGGAGGCCGCGGCGCGCTGGGTGCGCACCTACCGGCGGCCCTGCTTCCTGCACGTCCGCACCGTGCGGCTGCTCGGGCACGCGGGCTCCGACGTCGAGGCCACCTACCGGAGCCCCGACGAGATCGCGGCTTCCGAGGCGCTCGACCCGGTGCTCCGCACGGCCAGGCTCCTCGTGACCGAGGGCTGGCTGACTCCCGACGAGATCGTCGCCATCTACGAGGACGCCCGGACCCGCATCACCGCGCTGGGCGAGGAGGCGATCCGCCGCCCGAAGCTCACCACCCGCGCCGAGATCGTCGCGCCGCTGTCGCCCCGCCACCCCGACCGCGTCGGTGAAGAGGCCATGCGGCTCGCGCCCGAGGCCGAACGAAAGCGCATCCATCCGGGGGGGCTCCCCGAGGACGACAAGCCGCGCCACCTCGCGGTGCAGATCAACCGTGCGCTCGCGGACCTGTTCGCCAGGTACCCGGAGGCCCTGCTCTTCGGGGAGGACGTCGGCAAGAAGGGCGGCGTCTACCACGTCACCGCCGACCTCCAGAAGCGCTTCGGCGCGGACCGCGTGATGGACACGTTGCTCGACGAGCAGACGATCCTCGGCCTCGCGCTCGGGGCCGGGCAGGCGGGGCAGCTCCCGTTCCCCGAGATCCAGTACCTCGCCTACTTCCACAACGCGTGTGACCAGATCCGCGGCGAAGCCGGCTCGCTCCAGTACTTCTCCAACGGACAGTTCAAGAACCCGATGGTCTGCCGCATCGCCGGGTACGCCTACCAGAAGGGGTTCGGCGGCCACTTCCACAACGACAATTCCATCGCCGCGTTGCGTGACATCCCGGGCCTCGTCATCGCGTCGCCCGCGCGTGGGGACGACGCCGCCGCGATGCTACGCACCTGCGCCGCCGCCGCGAAGGTGGATGGCACGGTGTGCATCTACCTCGAGCCCATCGCGCTCTACATGACGCGCGATCTGTACGAGGACGGCGACGGCGCCTGGGCCGCCTCCTACCCTCCCGCCTCCCACCATGTTCCCCTCGGCTCCGGCCGCACCTACGGCGACGGCGCGGACCTCACGATCGTGAGCTGGGCCAACGGCCTCTGGATGAGCCTCCGGGCCGCCCGGGTCCTCGAGGCGCAGCACGGCATCCGGTGCCGCGTGCTCGATCTGCGGTGGATCCTTCCCCTCCCCGTCGACGACCTGGTGCGCGAGGTGCGCGCCACCGGCCGGGTGCTCGTGGTGGACGAATGCCGCGCGACCGGCGGCCTGTCCGAGGGCATCTTCACCGCCCTGATCGACGCCGGCGTCGACGCCGAGATGGCCCGTGTCGCGGGCGCGGACGTGTACGTACCCCTCGCCGCCGCCGCCAACCTCGTGCTCGTGCAGGAGGCCGAGATCGTCGCAGCCGCCCTCGCGTTGGTAGGCCCCGTCGCCTCTCCCGCCGTCGTCGAAGCGAGGACCGTGTCATGAAGCGCATCGCCGTCGTCTGTCCCGGCCGGGGCAGCTACACCCGCGACCTCAAGGGCTCGCTCCGCCTGTCGGCATCGGCCAGCCCCTCCCTCCGCGCCGCCGATGCCTTCCGCGCAGCCCTCGGCCGGCCCACGCCCAGCCAGATGGACGCGGAGGAGGCCTACTCTTCGCGCCTCCACGTCGCGGGCGAAAACGCGTCCATCCTCACGATGGCGGCCTCCCTCTCCGACCTGGATGCCCTCGCGAACGTAGAGATTGCCTGCGTCATCGGCAACTCGATGGGCTGGTACACGGCGCTCGCCGCGGCCGGTGCCCTGCCGCAGCCCGATGCCTTCACCCTGGTGGAGACCATGGGGCAATACCAGGCCGGCAACGTCGTGGGTGGGCAGGTGCTGTACCCCCTCGTCGACGACGCCTGGCGCGCGCTCCCTTCCCCCGAGCTCGACGCCGCGCTGGCGGAGATCCCCGACCTCCACTGGAGCATCCGCCTCGGCGGACAGGCGGTGATCGGCGGGACGCAGGTAGCGCTCGACGCGCTGATGAAGCGGCTCCCCGTACGGAAGATCGGGGAGCGTGACGCTCCGTTCCAGCTCCCGCTGCACTCGGCGTTCCACACGCCCCTGATGTCGGGCGCCTCCGAGCGGGCGTTCGCGGACCTCGGGGGCCTCGCCTGGCGCGCCCCCACCGTGCCGCTCATCGACGGGCGCGGCGTCGTGTTCCGGCCCCGCCACGCCGATCCCGCCTCGATCCGCGACTACACGCTCGGCGCGCAGGTGACGGAGCCCTACGACTTCGGAGCGAGCGTGCGCGTCGCGATGCGTGAGTACGCTCCGGACGCGCTCGTGCTGCTCGGGCCCGGTGGAAACCTCGGCGGTGCGGTGGCGCAGGTGCTCATCGCGGAGGGGTGGCGTGGGCTCGATTCCCGCGCGGCGTTCGTGCGCGCGCAGGACCCCTCTCCCGCGGATGGGGCGCCGCTGGTGGTCTCCATGGCGCGTCCCGAGCAGCGCGCGCTCGTCACATGACCGATCGCGAGCTCGCCCGCGAGGCGATGGACCTGAAGGCGCTGGATCGCGCGGGTTGGAAGCGGGCGGGCGTCCCACATCCGGAGAGCGTGGCGGCCCACTCCTGGGGCGTCGCCCTCCTCGCGCTCCTGCGCTGCCCCGAGGGGCTCGACCGCCACAAGCTCCTCGCCATGGCGATCCTCCACGACCTCGCCGAGGTGCGGGTCGGCGACCTGACGCCGCACGATGGTGTCTCGAAGGAGGAGAAGCACCACCGCGAGCGGACGGCGATGGACGCTCTCCTCGCGCACCGGCCCGACCTCCGCGCGATCTGGGACGAGGCCGAGGCGGGTGTCTCGCCGGAGGCGCGGCTGCTCAAGGAGCTGGACCGCGCCGAGATGGGCACCCAGGCGCTCGCGTATGGGGACGCGGGGTTCGACGTCTCCGAGCTCCTGGCCTCGGCCGCCGGGTCGATGCACACGCTCGGGTGAGCTCAGCCGGGCGGCCACCCGAGCTTGCGCCCCCCCAGGATGTGCAGGTGCAGATGGAACACCGTCTGGCCCGCGTCCTCGCCGTTGTTGATCACCACCCGGTAGCTGCCGAGGCCGAGCTGCGTCGCGACCTTGCCCGCGACGAGCATGCAGTGGCCGAGCACCGCGACATCCCCTTCACCGGCCGTGTCGAGGCGCGGGATGACCTGCTTCGGCACCACCAGCACGTGCGTCGGCGCCTGCGGGTTGACGTCGCGGAAAGCGATCGTCCTGTCGTCCTCGTAGACGATGTCGGCGGGGATCTTGCGGGCGATGATCTTCTCGAACAGGGTCACGGGGAGCTCCGGGTGGCCGCGCCTTAACCTACAGCCCCACGCCCGCCGGGAGCACGATCCGCTGCGGAGACGAAGGCGGGCCGAGAAACCCGGTGCGGTCGAACGACGCGATGCGCCACCACAGGCCGACGCCGCGAAAAGGCAGGAACAAGGAATCCGGCTCCCAAGGCGGAGCGCCGACATCCTCCGCGAGGACGATCTCGGAGAAGTCCGCCGTGGTGGCGATCTCGAGTCGGTAGCCCAGCGCGCGGTCGACAGGGGACCACGCGAAGTCCGGACGGCGCATCGGTGACTTTTCGGAGGGGTACTCCGGGACGCCGGGAGCCAGCAGGGTGGACGCGGCCGCCGGAGCCTCTCCCTTCCGAACGCGCGTGCCGAATCCAGTCGCGAGGTCAACCCGTTTGCCAGCCCCCAACACCGCGACCGGACCGTCGAGCGCCTCGGTTCGGGCGGCGCCCTCCTCGACCGTGACGCGAAATCCGCCCGCATCGCTCGTGGTCACGCCGGCGTCCGTGCGCACGGTGACCGCACCCTTGCCTCCCGCGCCGGCGCGCACCGCCACGCTTCCTCGACGCACCGAGACGACCGAGGCGTGATCCGTCGCGTGGGACCAGCTCGCGTCCAGCGTGAGGCAGGTCCCGCCGAGCAGCGTCACCTCGTCGTGATCGCGGGAGCTCGTGGCGGTCGCGAGCCGCAGGGTCGCGTAGCCGTCCGGCTCCGTACACACCAGCGTTCCGGACGGGAGCACGCGCGTCTGCACGAGGCGCACCGCGGCCGCACCCGGGAGCGTGGCCGTCGCGGGCCCCGAGACGGTGAGCACCACCGCCGCGGGCGTGTCCACGTCGTCCCCCGGGATGAGCAGCACGGTGCCGATCGCGGGGGTCTGGCGGGGCTCGATCTGGTTGAGCGACCGGAGCGCCGCCACCGAAACTCCCTCGGCCTCCGCGACGTCAGCGAGCGTCTCTCCTTCCTGGAGCACGTGATGGTCGAGCGCGTGCGCGAGCCCAGCCAGGAGCAGCATCATCAGCGACGCTCCGAGGGGAGGGTCTCGACGCGGGCGGAGCGCTGCTCTTCGGGCGAAAGGTCCGCCGGGGTCCGCGAGGAGGCCAGCACCTTCACGTTTTCGAGGGAGACACCCGCCGCGAGCAACGCGGCGGCGAGGGCCTCGGCGCGCCCGCTCCCGAGGCGACGGTTCTCGCCGGCTTCGTCTGTCGCGTAGTACCCGACGACCCGCAGCTGGTGGCCGCCGACCGAAGCCGCGTACGCCTGGATGACCGCCTCGGCCTCGGCCGGGAGGGCGCTCGAGCCGGGCGCGAAGCGGACGACGAGCGGCGTGGGCTCGGGCGCGCGGAGCCACAAGGCGTAGCCGCCCGCGACGACACCATCGAGGACCACCCGGCGCCCCCCACCCACCACCTCGACCTCGACGTGCCCCTCCGCCGCCCCGAACACGGCGGTGCCGTCCGGCGCGATCGGGAAGGCCTTCGCGTCGATGAAGAGCTGGTCACCCGGCGAGGCGACCACCACCACCGATCCCGACGCGGGCGCCGCGCGGAGGGCGACGGACTGGGGCGGTCCGTCGCGGTCCAAGGTGACCTCCATGGGCAGGAAGCCCGGCGCGCGCACCTGCAGCACCATGGGCGCGGCGCCCGGCGCGAGCAGCTCGTCGAGCCGATCCGCCGGGATCCACTCGCACACCGGATGCGGCACCCAGATCAGCGCGTTCGGGGGATCCACCGTGAGCGACGGCGCCAGGGGCACGGTCGAGGGCGTTGGCTCGAGCGCCGAAACGGGTACGGGTACCGGCACGGGCACGGGTACGGGGGCCACCCTCGCCTCGCGGGCGCCTCCGCGCCAGGCCAGCCCCAGCCCCGCCACGACCGCGCCCGCGCCGCCGCCGCCGCCCTGCCAGGCGAGGGCCACCCGAAGGGCGGTGGTTTTCCGCAGCGGCACATCGTACGCGATGCCCACGCGAGCCAGGGGATGCGGGGCGTCGCTCCACCATCCACCGCCCGCCAGCCCCGTGAGGGCGAGCCCGCCACGCAGCGGCTCGCTCCCGAGGCGCAGCCGCACCCCGACGAGCCCCGTCACCACGGGCGTGAGCGCGGCGTCCGCCCCGATCCCGAGATCGGCCTCGACGACGGCGCGGCCCAGCGGGATCCCGGCCGTCAACCCGAACCCCGCCGCGGGCGCGCCCGACCCGACGCCGAGGCCCGCGCTCCCCTCGACGCGTGCGGCTACCGAGCTCCCGTCAAGCGCGGCCTCTTCCGCCCGCGCCGGAGCGGACAGGAGGGCGGCTGCTAAGAGGGGCATGAGGGTGGAGGTCAAGGGGTCGCCAAGCGACACGTAATAGCCCGCTGCACCTCGGCGCTCCGTGCAGCCGCTTCGCCGTGTGGATCACTTGACGGGCACCACGCGGAACGGGACCACCCGACCGTTCTCCCCCGCCTCGAAGCGTCCCTCCATGGCTGGCTCGTCGGTCAGCCGCGCGGTGTAACGGCCGCTGTCCGGCCGCTGCGCCACATCGGTCAGCTCGACGATGTGGGTGTCGGGGTCGTACCGGCCCCGGACGTCGCTGGGGATGGCGTTCCCCTGGAACGTGACGGTCACGGTGCCGCTGAGCGAGTCGTTCTCTCCCTCGATCTCGAAGCGCACTTCCTTGCCGTTGAACGAGCCCTTCCAGGAGCCTGTCGGGCTCGCGACCGCGCCCCCCGGTACGGCGGCCGACGCCGGCGCCGCGCGCCGCTTCGAGGTGGGACGGGCGCCCTCCGCGGAGGTAGGTGCCGCGAGGAGAGCGCTGGTCTCGGGGTCGGCGAGGCCCTCGCCTCCGGGTGTCGGCGGGGCCGTCGCGTCGGTGTCGAGCCCTCCCAGGGGGACCCCGGTCTCGCCGCCCACCGCCGCAGCGGGCTCCAACGATGCGCCGCTGGTCGCGGACGCGAGCGAGGCCCTCTCGGCGGCGCGGGGGGCGATGACGTACCACATCGCCCCCGCGCCGACGCCGGCGATCGCCAGGAACAGCCCCGTCAGGATCACGAGATCGGGCCACACCCGACGTCCGGAGAGCGCGGCGGGCCCGAGGCCGGCGGACTGCATCGTCGGGGCGGCCTTGGGGCCCTTTCGACGATCCTTGCCGCCGGGGTGCGGCATGATCGGGCCGGTGGGCTCCAGGGGGTCCGGCGGCGCCACCGGACCCGCGAGAGACGCGAGGACGCGGTCGCGGATGCCCGCCCACGCCGCCTCGTCCTTCGGGCTGGGGGCCGGGAGGGGGGTCAGCCGCGGCATCACCGCGAGCACCGCGGCCGCCATGTCCCGCGCGGTGGTGTACCGCTCCGAGGGGGCGAGGCGCGTGGCGCGCTGCAAGATGGGGCGGAGCGCCGCGGGCACGTCGTCCCACCGCGCCGACGCGGCCGAGGCGAGGAAAAGGTCGACCGGGGTGGCCCCCGTGAGGACCGAGTAGAGGGTGGCTCCGGTCGCGTACACGTCGGCGCCCACGCCGACCGTGCGCGCGTCGATGCGCTGCTCCGGGGGCATGTAGGTCATGGAGCCCATCGCGACCCCCACGCGGGTGTGGCGGGACTCCCGGCCGTCGGCGAGCAGCGCGATGCCGAAGTCCGCGAGCAGCGCCACGCCGTCGCGATCGAGGAGCACGTTCTGGGGCTTCACGTCGCGGTGGATGACCCCGGCGTCGTGCGCCGCCGCGAGCGCCCCGAGCACCTGCAACGCGTAGCGGCACACAACCAGCGGGCAGAGTGGGCCCTCGGCATCCACGCGATCCTGGAGCGTCCCGCCGTCGGCGAGCTCCATCACGAAGAAGTCGTGGCCCTCGTCCGTCCCCACGTCGTAGACGCGGAGGATGTTCGGATGCGTGACGCGCGCCATCGCGCGCGCCTCGGCCCGGAGCCGCGCGCGCTGCGCGTCGATGCCCTCCCCCTCGCCACGGAGCACCTTGACGGCGCGCTCGACGCCAAGCGTGGCGTCCATCGCGCGATACACGGTCGACGTCCCACCGGTCCCGAGCACGTCGCCCAGGAGATAACGACCCGCGAGCTCAGGCACGCTGCTCCACTATCTCGCCGGCGCAAGCGCAGGGCCCCCGGGAACGCCTCCGGCGCGCCGGGGTGCGGGCATCACCGAATCGCGACCTCGGTCACCCGGATCCGGACGAAGCGCTGCTTCTTCTCGATGAACCAGGGATCGAAGCCCGCTACCCGCAGCTCGGCGCGCAGCCGGTGAAGCAGGACGTTCAGCTTGTTCTCGTCTCCGTGCCGGCCCCACACGCCGGTCATCACCTCGTCGTCCGGGCACCACCCGCGCTCCTCGGGCGGTACGCCCCGCAGGCGATCCTCCTCGAAGCGGCGCCCGAGCAGGAACAGGATCACCGCGCGGTTGCCGCTGTCGATCTTGTGCATGCGACGCGAAGGGATGTCCTCGAGGGTGGCCTCGGCGCCGAATTGGCCCTCCAGCGTGGCCGTCATGCGGTACGGATACCGCTCCCCCGCGGGCACCTCGGTGGCGGACTGGGCGTCCTCGACCTCGGAGACGCGAAACGCGCGGTCGCCCACGGAGAACTCGACCCCGAGCGCGAGGGGGCCCTCGTCTTCGTCCGTGCCGAGACGGACCTCGCCGTCGGAGTGGATGATCAGCGTCGCGGCGCGCTCCGGGCCGTCGGGAAGCCGCAGGTCCGCGTCGGCGCCGGAGCCGATCGAGAAGCGGTCATGAGAGAGCGGAAACCGTGTTCCCGCGCGCAGATCCTCGAGGACGCGCCCCCGGAGCCGCGGAGAAACGTCGCCCGCGTCCGCCCGCACCTGCAGCACGCACGTGGTGCCGAGCCGGATGCGGTCCCCGTTCTGGACGGCCGAGACGCTGCGGATGCGGCGCTCGTTGACGAACGTCCCGTTTGTGGACGCGAGATCCTTGATCCAGACCGTCGACCCCTCCTTCCAGGCCATCAAGTGATGGCCGGAGACGGTGGTGTCCGACACGACGAGCTCGTTTCCCGGGGCGCGCCCGACATGGATGGCGACCTCGCCCACGTTGACGGCGTGGACCGTTTCACCCGCACGAAGCAGCAAGAGTTCGACCAACCAGGACCTCCACTACACGCTCCCTCGCCCTCGAAAACCAGAGGGCACCGGGTCGTGTGGTCTTAGGGTAACGCTTCTGGGTGCGCCTTCCGGTACCGCGCGAACGTCATTCGTACGACCTCCTCCCGATCCTGTTCGAGCAAGGGCTCGATCTCCGCGAACCGCCGATCGTCGAGCGTGTACTGGAATCCGGTGACGTATCGGCGCACGAGGTCGGCCACCACGGGATCCACGCTGGCGGCGATGTCTCCGGCGTGCAGCAGCAGGACCAGCCCGTGGCCGGGCTCATCCGCGCCGGCCGGCGCCTCGCAGAGCAGCCGGCCAGCGAGCTGGAGCGCCCGCGCTTCTCCGGCGGCGTCGACCGCGATCCGGGCAAGGCGGGCCACCTCACCGAGCGCCGCGACGGCCGCGCCCATCCGGCCCGACTCGGCGAACGCACGAGACAGGTCCTCGAGCCCTTCGGCCTCGCCCCCGATGTCGGCCCCCTGGCGAGCGAGCACGATCGCGTGGCGCAGCGTGTCCGGCCGCTCGAGCGGGGGCAGCAGCGCGGCCTCTCGCCGCAGGACCGCGCCCACCCCGCCGAGGTCACCGGCGGCCTCGAACCGGCGGCGCGCCTCCGAGAGGCGGGCTCGCGCGGCGCCGACATCCCCGCGCCCCGCCAACACGTCGGCCTCGACCAGGGCCGTGGTGCCCTCTCCCGGGCCGGTGAGCGCCGCGGCGGCGTCCGGCGCCCCTCCCCTCGTGTGGAGCGCGGCGAGCTCTCGCTCCAGCGAGAGGCGCCGATGGGGATCGGCGTCGCGCACGAGGGCTTCGAGCACCTGCACCGCGAGCCCGATGCCGCCCATGTCCTCGCGCGGGAACAAGTCGCGGGACTGCAGCCGGAACGCGTCGAGCACGAGCGGCGCGAGCCGAGCGCCGCAGCCGCGAGTGGGCGCGAGGGCATCGAGCCGCGCGGCGACCGCGACGATCGCGGGCTCCTCGCGGTCGAGCAAGGCCGCGAAGCCCGCGCGGTCGGCGAGCACCGCGCGCTGCGCGTCGATGGGATCGACCCGCTCGGGCATCTGGAGCACCGCGGTCGCCGCGGCCCGGCGAAGGCCGTTGGCGAGGGCGATGTCGAGCTGCGCGGCCTCGCGAAAGGCCCCGCGCAGCACCGACGTGGCGCGAGCACCGCCCCCCGGGGTTGTCGCGCCGCCCGGCGCGAGCGCTGCGAACCATCCCACGAGGACGAGGTCATCCCGCACGGTCATCCGTTTCCTCGACGCGGAGCCCTAATAATCAGCCCGCACCGGGAGCATGAGGATGCCGTCCTTGAACCGGGGCCCCGCCACGATGAACGTGCCCCCGCGGTTGATGCTGACGGTCGTGTCGAGCAGCTTGCCGTCGTCGCTCGTCATCTCGACGCGAACGCGCGCGCGCGTGTCGTCCCGCGAGATCAACGTGACCTTCAAGCGTCGGTTCCCCTCGATCGGAAAGCTGTGGTCCTCGCCCACGGACACGTCGGCGTCCTGCGTGGAGAGGAGCCGGTACCCCTTGTACTTGAAGTAGCGGAAGGAAGACGCGAGCGCCGAGAGCCGGGGGTCGATGCCGCTCTCGGAGTCCGTGGCGTGGACGACGGAGATCTGGACGTCGACGCGGCTGGCCGCGGCGGTGCCGGACGGCTTGGGCGCTGCGGGGGCGGCGGGGGCGGCGGTGCCCGAGGGCGCGGGCCGTCCCTGAGCCGTGGCCGTGTCCACGACGAACGCCACGATCAGCGAGATCACCGCCGGGAGCAGCACGCGAAACATCAGAGCGGTACTCCGGAGCCCATTCCGGAGCCCTCCCCGGGGCCATGGGATGGGTCGTCGACGAGGATGAAGGTGGGGCCGCCCGCCTCGAACTGCATCACCTGTACCACCACGTCCGGCGGCGCGGTGATCTCTTCCACACGAGCGTCGTTGATTGTCGCAACGCGCAGGTCGGGCGAGCTCGGGGTGGCCGCCGCCGGCCGCCCGTCGGAGGGCGCGAGGCTCGGAGACATCTGCGGCGACATCGGCAGCACCGCGAACAGCAGCGCCGCCGCCATCGCGAAGCCGAGGAGCGGGCCGCCGAGCGAAGCCCAGCGCGGCATCCGCACGCCCACGGGCCCGACGGCGCCCATCACGGCGCCGGCCACGTCGATGGGGGGGATGGCGGCGAACGCCTCCCGAAGGGGCGCCGCGATGGCGTCCCATCCATGGACCGCGTCGCGCTCGGCGCCGATGGCATCGGCCACGCCGGGCCAGACGTCCGCGCCCCGGTGGGTCGCGCCACGGAGACCCTCTCCCAGGCGAGCGAACGTCGCGAGCTGGTCACGCGCGCCGGACTCGCGCAGCAGCCGGGCGGCGACGCCCGCGGTGCGGTCGGAGGGCAGCTCCCCGTCGAAGTACGCGGAGAGCTCGGCGTCGGGGTCGATGCCGCACATGACCGGATCGGCGATGTCGATCGGGGGCGCGCGCACCGCGTCACGGACGGAGGCCGCGATGGGCGCCCACTCCGCTTCCTGGGAGATGCCGGACATCACGAGGTCCGCGATGTCGATCGCCGGGGCGCGCAGGGCCGCCGCGAACGAGGGCGCGGTGCCGGCCCAGGCCGCTTCGGCCGCGATCGCGGCCATCACATCCCCCGCGAGGTCGACCGTCGGGGCGGCGGGGGAGCGTAGGGTCGAGGAACCCAACGTCGAGGCGAGGTCGGCGCGCAGGGGCGCCCACGCCGCGTCCGCGTCGAGGACCAACGCGAGCTCGGCGCGCTCGGCGTCGGTGGCGTCACCCTCGGAGGCCCGGGTGAGGAGCGCCTCGAGGCGTTCGGGTAGGCGAGGGTCCATCACCGTTGGAACGTCCGTCCGATGGGTCCATTCACCGGCATCTACATCTCGCCGGGCGAATGTTGGAGGAGCCCTTGGAGCCGCTTTCGGGCGTAGAAGAGCCGGCTCATGACGGTGCCCTCGGGGATCCCCATGGCCTCGGCGATCTCCTTGTAGGACATCCCCTCGACCTCGCGGAGGAGGATGACCTCGCGCTGATCCTCGGAGAGCTCGTCGAGCGCCGCGAAGATGCGCTCGTGCAGCTCCTTGCGCTGGAGCGCCCGCTGGGGGGACTCGCTCTGGTGCATGTCGAGGATGGTGCCATCCTCATCGCGGCTGGCCACCGCCTCGTCGAAGGCGGTGGTCTTCCGGCGGCGGTTTTTCCGGCAGTGGTCGATCGCGAGGTTCATCGCGATGCGGTAGAGCCAGGTGTAGAAGCTCGACTCGATGCGGAAAGACGAGAGGTTCTGGTAGGCCTTGATGAAGGCGTTCTGGGTGATGTCCCGCGCCTCCTCCGCGTCCCGGATCATCCCGTAGACCATCGCGTGGATGCGGGACTGGTAGCGCTCGACGAGCGGCCGGTAGGCGCTGCTGTCGCCCTCGCGAACGCGGAGCACCAGGTCGGAGTCGGGCAGATCGTGGGGGAGCATCGCCGGGGCACCCTATCCAATCGCACGGTCGCGTGCAGGCATGCTCGTGCACACGACGCCCCGGCCCCCGGAGCGCCGCTATCGAACGATCACGCGGTCGCCGCTGCCGCGCCCGAAGGTCTCCGGGCTGTACATCTCTTCGGCCTTGGTCGGCGGCACGACGAACTCGCCCGGCGTCGTGGCGCGCGCCACGTAGGTGTAGGTGTGCACGCCGTCCCAGAGGAGGGACGCGAACGCCTCGACCCGCTCGTCGCGGAGGTTCTCGTGGTCGTACCAGGTGCGGGCCCACCACCAGTAGGGGCTCTTCTCCGCGGACGGATCCTGGGGCAAGGCCCCGGTCACCGCGAGGTCGGGGTTGAGCACCTCGAGCCCCGCGGGCAGTGGATCGACGAGCGCCACGTGGTAGCGCCGCATCGGCGTTGCCATCGTGAGGCGCACACGCACGCGGGCCCCCGCGCGGAAGGTCCAGGTGCCGTCGGCGGCGCGGGTCACATCGGCCGGATCGTCGATCGCCTCGTAGCGGCGCTCGACCGCGAAGCCGTAGTCGGCGGCGTCGGCGTCGAGATCGAGCGGCGCGTAGCGCAGCCCGACCCGGTAGTAGAGCCTCCCCTTGCCCTCCTTGCCGACCACGAGGTCCTGCGCGCCGTTGTCCTGGAGCCAGGCCATCGGCACGTCGACCTGTGCCCGCTCGGTGCTCCGGCCCTCGAACGGGCGCTCCCCCGCGACCCCGCTTCCGAGCCAGACCCTCGCGAGGAAGGCGGGCGTGACGCCCTCGTAGACGTGGAAGTAGCGGTCGAGCGCGAGCAGGATGTGCGCGTTCTCGGTGGTGTTCGACCAGCGCCCGGCGGTGCGGTGCGCCAGGAGGCCGTTGACCAGCTTGGGGACCAGATCGCTCTTCGGCTCGGTGCGCAACAGGGCCTCGAGCAGCACGCCGTCCGCGACGCGATCGGAGTGCAGGAGCACCTGGGCGCCGTCGCTGTAGGAGGTCACGAAGTGGGCGCCGGCGGCGCTCTCCGTCACGTGGTTCCCGAGCCAGCCGCGGATCGCGGCGACCTCCTTGGTGGCCTTCCCTTCCACGAGCGTGGGGAGGAGCCACCCGAGCGACTCCACTCCCAGCTGATCCACTCCCGCCTCGGCTACCAGCGCCTTCGCCTTCGCGACGCTCGGCTGCCCGGCGAGCGACAACACGTTCAGTGCATACGCGCGGATCGCCCACTTCGCCTCGCGCGAGTACCACCGCGGCAGATGCGACTCGATGGTGCGCGTGTAGCCGAGCGCGCGGTCGTAGCTGGTGGGCTCGACCGTGTACCCCTTTGCCTTGGCGCGCACGAGCGCGTGGGTGACGTGCACGCCGAGGTAGGGCCAGCCGTCGTCACCGCGCCGCCAGAAGGCCCAGCCGCCGTCGGGGTTCTGGCGCCGCGCGAGCCGCTCGATGTCCGCGGCGACCGTGGCCTGAAGCACGTCGGCGGGCGGCAGCTCCTTGGACTCGAAGGCCCCGAGCACGTCGCGGAGCGCGGCCACGCCGAGGAGACGGGACGCGATCTGCTCGTTGCAGTCGTAGGGATACTTCACGAGGTACACGAACGCGTCGGTCAACGCCTGGAGCTGCGTGGAGGACACGGTCACCTCCAGCCCGCCGAATTGCGGCCACACGTCCGGAGGCGCCGCGACCGTGAGGCGCTCGGCGCCGGCGTCGAAGCTGGCAGCGTCGGACGTGCCGTAGGTGGCGAAGGCCTCCGTCGTCGCGGGCGTCCACACGGGCAGCTCCACGTCCGCGGCATCGGCGTAGGTGCCGGACACCGCGGCGATCTGGAGCCGCGCGGTCCCCGCTCGCGCGGCGGCGGCGGGGAACCGCACCTCCACGCGATCGTTCGCGGGCACGGTCACCCGGCGGCCGGCCTGCCCCCCGCGCGCCGCGCTCCCCATCGGCAGCGGGTCCGCCATCGAGGACAGGAGCGAGAGGTTGGTGGAGCGCACCGCGAGATCGACCGTGAGCGCGGTGTCCGTCTGGTTCTGGATCACGATCGGGAGCTCGACCCGGTCGCCGAAGTTGAGGAAGCGCGGGGCCGAGGGGCGGACCATGAGCGGGAGGCGCGCGGTCACGTCGGCCTCGCCCGAGCCGAACGAGGTCTCGCCGGAGACCGCCACCACCATCACGCGGTAGCGGGTGAGCGAGTCGGGCACCTGGAGCGGCACCCGCGCGACGCCCTTGGCGTCGGTGACGACGCTCGGCGACCACAGCGCCACCGCCGAGAAGTCGGAGCGCACCTGGATCGCGGGGGCCGACGAGCCGCTGTTTGCGGCGTCGGGGGCGAAGTCCTTGTCCATCATCGACATCGGCTCGCTCGGGGGAGCCGCCGCGGGGCGCGCCACGGTCGAGGACCTCAACATCCTCCCCTCGTCCATCCCCCCGAGCGCGCCGGCGCTCTCCGCCATCCCGCCACCGCCGCCCCCGAAGCCGCGCATGCCGAGCCCCGTGGCTCCCTCGGTGGGCGTGGTGGGGAGCGACGTGGGATCGACCAGCCGAACCCATTGGCGGAGGTGGTAGGCGCCGACGGTGTCCCCGCGCGCCGCGTAGAAGACAGTGAGCGGATCGGGCAGCGCGTAGCCAGTGAGCGCCAGGACGGCCTCGTCCACGGCGACCACGGCGAGCTCGGCGTTCGCGACGGGCTTTCCGCCCGGATCGGTCACGAGCAGGTCGACCGAGGTCTTGCCGCCGGGCTCGAGCCGGGCGAGCACCGGCGTCACCGTCACGGTCAACGTCCGCGAGACCGGGGGCACGTCGAAGGTGAGCGAGCCGCCCGCATACGCCACGCGCTTCGGCAGGTCCGTCCGTGGCTTGCCGTCGTCTCCCGCGCGCGCCCTGGCCCCCACGAGATCGACCGCGACCGTGAAGTCGGGGACGTGGCGCTCGGCGACCGCGATCGCGAGCGTGGTCGAGGCGCCGTCCATGTGGAACACCCGCGTCTCGAGGAGGCCGCCCGCGCGCACCGTGAGCACCCCCTCGGCCGGCCAGAACGGGGCCTGCACCAGCACCGTGGCGGTCTCTCCGACCGCGTAGGCCTGCTTCTCGGGCACGAGCGTCACCTGGTCCTGCGCGACGCCGCGATCCGGGACGACCTGCTCCCCCGAGACCCACACGCGGAGCTCCGTCTCGTTCCTGCGGCCGTGGCTGTCGCGTGCCGAGGCCACGATCGCGTAGCTCCCGCCCGCATCGGGCACGAATTGGGCCTTTCCGGCGCCCGCGATCGTCGTGGTGCCGATCTCCTCGGCCACCTCGCCCCACCCCTTCGCCGTGCGCTTCCACACGAGGCGGCGCAGGGCGACGGCGATGCTCCCCTCCCCCGCGGCACCCGCCACGACCGTGCGCCCCTCGCGATCGACCAGGATCGCCTCGACCTCGATCGGCTTTCCCGCCTCGACGTAGCTCTTGGCCGTCTTGAGCCCGACGTACACGTCGGCCGGGTGGACCAGGAAGCTCTTCGACGCGGTCCAGGCCTGGCGGTTCACGTCCTGGACGGTGGCCTGCGCGGTCACGGTCATGGGCCGCGTCGGGCGGAGGGACGCGAAGTGGATGCCGAGGTGGTGCTGGCCCGTGGCGTCGGTGATGCCCGCGAGGCGCTCGGGCTCGACGTACGGGACGTCGTCTCCACCCCACTGGCGCCACCACGGCGACCACACGCCGAAGCTCCACTCCCTCCGGCCGGGCGGCACGAACGAGGCCGGCGCCGCGCTCACCTCCCAGCTCACGGGCGCGGAGGGCAGCCCCCCGCCTGCGTAGTAGGCGGCGGACACGTCCACGATCGCGTCCTCGCCGAGCGCGTAGACGCCGTCGGCGCCGCTCGCGGTCACCTCGAACTCTGGCGTCCGGTACTCCTGGATCTCGAACGACAGGGAGGTCTGGGCGTAGTCCCCCTCGCCGTTCTCCGCGGTCAGCTCGATGCGCGCGGTGCCGAGGTTCGGGGTCGTCGGGATCGGCAGGTCGAAGGTGAACCCGCCCAGGCCGGACACCTTCACGCTCCCCTCGCCCATCGGGTTGCCCTGGCTCGAGAACGCGGACCAGCGCACCGCCGACGTGCGCGACCGCGCGAGGACACCGTCCGCGCCGGGCGTCTTGACCCGGAGCCAGCCCCGGACGTGAACGGTTTCGCCCGGCTTGTAGAGGTTCTTGTCGTCGAACACGAACCAGCGGAGCTGGTCGAGCTGCTCCACCGGGTGCCACTCCCCGCCGTACCCCTGCGGGTTCGCGGGGAGGATCACCGTGTCGTCGCCGGTACGCGCCACCACGCCCGTCACCGGGCTGGTGAGCAGGACGCGCGCCAGGCCGTCCGTACCGGTACGCGCGGACTCGCTGGGCACCGCGGGGTCCGCCTCACCGAGCGGCGCCACCGACACGTCGGGGCGAGGCTTCCCGTCCGCGAGATCCGTGGCCCACACCGTCAGCGTGCTGCCATCCTGGAACACCGTGAGCCCGAGCTTCGTCACCTGAACCCAGGCCAGCCACTCCTGGCGCTGCCAGCGCTCCTTGGGCTGGACGGTGGGTTCTACCTGAACGATGAACTGCCCTGTCTTTCCGGTAAGATAAGGCGTGAGATCGAAGGTGGTTTCGACCTGCCGATCCGGGGTGCTCGCGACCGCGATCCTGCCACCGAACACGCGCTTCCCCGGGAGCGCGCCCTTCCGGACGTCCTCCCACCGGTAGTTCTGGAGCCAGTGGGTCCACTTCGCCCAGTCCCCCGTCTCGACGCGCTGCACCGAGACCTCGAGCGCCTTGTGGTTGGTGCTGAAGAAGGAGAGCGCGGGCGGGCCGGCCGGGTCGAGAGTGACGAAGGCGTCGCCCGGGCCGGTGAGGCTCTGCTCCGCGGGGCCGACGTCTACGGTGAAGGTGCGCGCCTCCGCGAGGGTCTGGCCGAACACGTCGGGGATGCCGGCCGCCACGGTGACGGTGTAGGTCGTGCGGCCGGTGAACATGCCGTAGACGGAGACGGTACGGCCGTCGGCGTTCACCTGCAGCCCCGGCACCGCGGGGGTGACCGTGATGGCGCTGGGGTCGAAGCGATCGAGGTCGAGCGGGTTCGTGAACTCGAGGGACCACGGCGCCGACGGCGGGCAGGGGCGCTGGTTCCAGCAGGTGGGCGCGCTGACCAGCATCGGGCCGTAGGTCTGAAACGCGAAGGACTGGTCCGCCGTCGTGAGGCGGGGCCCCTCGGCCGAGGGAGAGCCGGCGGGCACGACCACCGCGTACGTCGTCGAGCGGGCGAGCGGGACGGTGGGGGTGACCACGAGCGCACGCCCCGGCTCGGCCTGGCCGATCGCGGCCTCGACCTCGGGGGAGCGCGCGATCTCCTCGGCGGTCGCGATGCGGAGCGCGATCTCGCCGTCACTACGGACACTTCCGTTCCGGAGCTTCAGCTTCTCGACGAGCACGGCCGGCTCGACGGCCTGGTCGAAGCCGAGGAAGATCACCGGGTCGAGCGGCTGGGGATTCCCCGAAACGCCGCGGCGGCGCCCCTCCTCGACCGGCAGGTGGGCTTGGAGCGTGAGGGGTGGAGTGGAGAAGGTCCAGGTCACGGGGGCGGCGAGGGCGTCACCGTCGGTCCCCCGCGTCCCCGCCGGGATCTCGACGGTGTAGGTCGTCGCCATCGGGAAGCGCGGGTCCGGCTCGAACACGACGGTCTTGGTGCCGAGCCAGCGCCACTCGCCCTTGGGCGTGGGCGTGAGCTTCACCGGGACGGTCTTCCGGGCCTCGGACTGCGTCGTGACCGCGACCATCGGCCGCGAGAACGTCACCGAGAGATGAGGCGCCATCGGAACGTCGCCCTCGGGCGCGCGCCGGAGGACGGTGAGCGGGCCGCTCTCGATGACGGGTATCGGAGCGGCGGTGTCGCCCGGGAACGGGAGGGAGACGGTCGCGCCGGTGCGGGGCGGCGGCTGCGGGCCCTCGCGGAGGGCGAAGTCGACGGCGTCGCCCGGATCGATCTCCAGGGGCGGCAGGCGTGCGAGGAGCGCGGTGATCGCGGCGGGATCGAGCGGCAGCGCGGCGGCCAGCGGCACGGCGTCGGCCTCCCCATCTGTCGGGCGCGCCTCGTACAAGCGCATGCCCAGGCCCAGAGCCTCGGGATCTTCCTGGAACTCCACCGCCACCTCCGGCCCGGCCGCGGGCGCGTCGAGCATGGGGGCCTCGGCCGGGGGCTTCTTGCACGCCACCACGAGCCCGAGACCGACCATCCATCGTGTCCAGCGCCGCATCCATCCCCCACGCCCTCCGAAACGCAGGAGGGCGCGGTCTACTTACTCCGGCTCGGCGCGGGGGCGCGGGTCAGTGCGCCGCGTCCCACGTCCGCGCCCACCCCGTGTCGACCTTGAGCGGCACGCACAGGGACGCCGCGCCCTCCATCGTCGCCTTCACCCGCGCGGCCACCCCGGCCACGTCCGCCTCGGGCACCTCGATGACCAGCTCGTCGTGCACCTGGAGGAGCAGCCGGGCGCCGCTGCCCTCCAGATCGGCGTGGACCCGCACCATGGCGAGCTTGATGAGGTCCGCGGCGGTGCCCTGGATGGGCGTGTTGATGGAGATCCGCTCGGCGGCGGAGCGGTCCATCGGGTTCTTGGCGTCGAGGCCCTGGTTGGGGCGACGGCGGCCGTAGAGGGTCTCCGCGAAGCCCTTCTCCCGGGCGCGGGCGATCGCGCCGTCCATGTAGGCGCGCACCTGCGGATAGCGCTTGAAGTACCCGTCGATGTAGCTCTGCGCCTCGTGGCGGGGGATCCGCAGGTCATTGGCGAGGCGGAAGGCGCCCATTCCGTAGACGATGCCGAAGTTGATCGCCTTGGCGGCGCGCCGCATCTCCGAGCTCACCAGCGAGGGCGTCACCCCGAAGATCTCGGAGGCGGTCCGGCGGTGGATGTCCTCGTCGTTGCGGAAGCTCTCGACCAGGGGGCCCTCCTGGCAGTAGTGCGCGAGGACGCGCAGCTCGACCTGGGAGTAGTCCGCCGAGAGGAACACGTGCCCCGGCGCCGCGACGAAGCAGCGGCGGATACGACGCCCCTCGTCCGAGCGAACCGGGATGTTCTGGAGGTTCGGCTCGTTCGAGGAGAGGCGCCCGGTGGCCGCCACCGCCTGCCGGAAGTTGGTGTGGATCCGCCCCGTGAGCTTGTGGACCGCGGGCGGCAGGGCGTCGACGTACGTGCCCTTGAGCTTCGACAGCTCGCGCCACGCAAGGATCGCGCCGGGCAGCGGGTGCTCCTCGCGGAGCTTGTCGAGCGTGTCGGCGTCCGTGCTCCAACCGGTCTTCGTGCGCTTACCCCCCTTCAAGCCGAGCTTCTCGAACAAGACCTCCGCGAGCTGCTGGGTCGAGGCCACGTTGAACTCGAAGCCCGCCAACGCGTGGCAGTTCTTCTCCTCCTCCAGCAGACGGGCGCCGAGCTCGACGGAGAGCGCGGCCAGCGCCTCGAGGTCGACGCCGATGCCGGCGCGCTCCATGTCCGCGAGCACGGGCACCAACGGCAGCTCGATGTCGCGGTACACGCCGGTCACACCGTTCTCTTCGAGCCGGTCGCGGAGCAGCTTGTCGAGCGCCCAGCCGAGCTGCGCCTCCTCGCCGGTGGAGCCCGCGAGGGCGTGGTCGAGGTAGCGCCTGCCGAGATCGTCGAGGGTGTGCTTCTGCTCGGGGACGAGCAGGTAGTCGGCGAGCATCACGTCGCCGTCGAGCCCGAGCAGGGGCGCCCCCGCGGTGGCCAGGAACTTCGCCGCCTGCTTCAGGTCGTAGCCGGTCTTCCCGAGGCCCGGATCGCCGAGGATCGGGCGGAGGGCGGCGAGCGAGGCATCGTCGATGGGGACGCGCGCGAGGGTGGGGTGGCCCCCCTCCGTGAAGCCGAACGTGATGCGGGTCGGGACGTCGACGAGGAAGTCCGGGCCGCTGGTCTCGACGGCGATCGAGAAGCGCCCGGCGGCGCGCAGGCGCCGATCCAGCTCGGCGAGCGGCCCCGGGCCCCAGACCGCGGGGCACTCGACCTTGAACCAACCGTCGGTCGAGCCGACCCGCACCGGGGGCGGGGCCCCGAGCCCGAGATCGGTCAGGAGGGTCTTGAAGTTCCACCGGCCGAGCTTCTCGCGGAGGGCGTTCTCGTCTCGGGGACGCGGGGCCAGGTCCTCGAGCGACACGTCGACCGGCAGGTTTCGCTCGATGGTGACCAGGGCGCGCGCGAGGCGCACGACATCGGCGTTGTCGGCGATGCACTGCCCGGTCTTGCCGCCGATCGCGGCGGTGTTGGCGAGCACGCCCTCGAGATCTCCGTACTTCTGGATGAACTGGGAGGCCTTCTTCTCCCCGACGCCCGGCACGCCGGGCACGTTGTCGGAGGTGTCCCCCATGAGCGAGAGCAGATCGATGATGCGATCGGGGCCCACGCCCCACTTCTCCAGGATCTCCTTGGGGCCGTAGTCGACCCCCTTCATCAGATCGAGGAGGTGGATCCGGTCATCGACGATCTGGCCGAAGTCCTTGTCGCTGCTGACGATCCCGACATGCAGATCGTCCGAGGCCCATCGGCACGCGAGGGTGCCGATCACATCGTCCGCCTCCGTGTTGGGCTCCGCGAGGACGTGGAATCCGAAGGCCTCGATCAGCGGCCGGAGCTCGCCCCATTGCTGACGCAGATCGTCCGGCATGTCGGGGCGCTGGCCCTTGTAGTCCGGGTAGAGCGCGTTGCGGAAGCTCTTGCCAACGTCGAAGACGAACGCGACGTAGTCGGGCTTGTGCTCCCGCACCAACGCCAGCAGCATGCGACTGAAGCCGTACAAGCAGCGCGTCGGGAAGCCATCGGGCGCACGCATGTCCGATTGGATGGCGTGGTAGGCCCGAAAGGCATGGTTGGGCGCATCGACGAGGAGCAGCTTCTTCGGCATCCGGCCATTTAACGCGGCACGGGCACGCTGTTTCGACCCGACTGTTTCGACACGAGGTCGGCGCGGATTAGGGTGCCGGCCCCGGAGGATACCCATGCGCGGCATCGAAGATCTCACCGACCCGACGCCCGAGCACCGCATGCTCCGCGAGATGGTGGCGGGGTTCGTGACAGCGGAGGTCGAGCCCCAGGCCGAGAAGCAGGACCGCCTGCAGACCCTGAACCGCCCCCTGTTCTCCCGGCTCGGAGAGCTCGGGCTCCTCGGCATCACCGTCCCCGCGGAGGACGGCGGGGCCGGCATGGACACGACGGCGGCCGTCATCGCCCACCACGAGATCTCCAAGTCGGACCCTGGTTTCTGCCTTGCCTACCTCGCGCACGCGATGTTGTTCGTCAACAACTTCTACCACTGCAGCAACACGGAGCAACGCGGCCGTTACCTCGAGAAGGTCATCTCGGGCGAGTGGATCGGCGGCATGGGGATGACCGAGCCCGGCTATGGCACGGATGTGCTCGGGATGACCACCACCGCGGTGGACCACGGCTCCCACTACGTGCTGAACGGCACGAAGACCTACATCACCAACGGTCCCGATGGGCACTGCTTCCTCGTCTACGCCAAGACCGAAGGGAAGCTGAGCTCGTTCCTGGTCGATCGCAGCTGCCCCGGCTTCCGCACCTCCCAGCCCATCCACAAGATGGGGATGCGGGCCTCGACCATGTCGGAGCTCATCCTGGAAAGCTGCGAGGTCCCGAAGGAGAACCTGCTGGGCCGCGAGGGCACGGGGCTCACGCACATGATGCGCAACCTCGAGATCGAGCGCCTGACGCTCGCGGCGATGAGCCTGGGAATCGCGGATCGCTGCCTCGACATCATGGTGCGGCACGCTGAGGGGCGCATCGCCTTCGGCCAGCCGATCAACCGGTTCGGCCAGATCCAGCGGTACATCGGAGACAGCTACGCCGCCACGGAGGCAACGCGCGCGCTCGTGTACACCGTCGCCCGGTCGGTCGGTCCCGATCAGCGCAACCGCCTCGGGAGCGACGCGGCGAAGCTGTTCGCCGCGCCGGTCGGCAAGCAGGTGGCCGACCACGCCATGCAGGTGCTCGGCGGCGCCGGCTATTGCGACGAATATCCGGTCGAGCGGCTCTACCGGGACGCGAAGCTCCTCGAGATCGGCGGCGGCACGATCGAGAGCCACCAGAAGAACATCACGAAGGACCTCACCAAGCAGGTGTGCGGTTGATGCTCCTGTGGCTGCTCGCCTGCATGGGCTACTCGAGCGGGCAGGTGAGCCGCGGTGAGCTCAATTGCGAGTGGCTGGACACGTGCGGAGAGCTCGGCACCGTGGGCTTCGACAGCGTCGGGAGCTGCAAGGCCGCGGCGGCTTCGCAACCGTACGAAGACGACGATTGCCCCACCTACGACGCGGGCGCGATGGCCACGTGCCTGGAGACCTACCGGGACGCCATCGCGGCCGAGGACTGTACGGCCGACTTCACGGCGGCCTGCCTCGTATGTGGCTGATGCTCGCGCTCGGGTGCCGGAGCCCCGAGGTGAACGCGTTCCTCGACGACCGTCGCGACGCCATCTGCGCTCGCCACACGGCCTGCGACTCCCTCGCGGACGCCGGCTACACCGACGAAGCCGCCTGCCTCGCGGCGCTCGACGCGAGCACCGGCGCGCTCGCCGACCACGGTGCGCTCTCCTGCGAGACCTTCGACGCCGCGGCCGCGGAGACCTGCCTCACGACGTACGCCGCGGCGCCGTGTGACGAGCCGCCCGACCTCGCGAGCTGTGACGCGGTCTGCCTCGGCTAGCCTCAGTCCTTTTTCGGCCCGAACATCCCCCCGAACACGCCGCCCGCACCGGCGGGGCCCGGCCGGGAAGGGGCCGGATTCCGGACCTCGAAGAGCCGTACCTCCCGCAAGGCGTCGCGGTTGTTCGGATCCTTCTGGACCGCCGCGCGGTAGCGGGCGAGCGCCTCCGCCTCGCGCCCCTCCTGCTTGAGAAGCTTGCCCGCGTACACGAGCACCTCGGCCGCGCGGATCGGCTCCTGCGCGAACGCGCCCTCGACCGCGGTCAACGCGACCAGGGTCTCGATGGCGGAGGCCCGCCGCGCCAGGTATCCACAGTACGCCGCGTGGAGCGCGTGGGGCCACGCCTGCGGATCGAGCCGGGCGGCCTCCTGGAACAGCGGATCAGCCCCGGCCCAGTCCCGCGCCCGCCAGGCAACCTCGCCCCGGCGAAACGCCAGCCGCGCCGCGAGGCGGTCCTTCATCGAGACGTACGGAGCGCCGGTCGCGATGGCACGCAGGTGCCGGCGTGCCTCGGCCAGGCCCTCGGGCGCGCGGAGCGCGTCGTAGGCCGCGTTGACCCGGCCGAAGCAGACCTCGGCGAGCACCCGGACGGCGGGCGGCGCGTTGAAGTAGGTGTCCGGATGGAATTGGCGCGAGATCTCGCGGTAGGCGTTGGCAACGTCCTCCTCGCTGAGGCTGCTCCGGCCGGTCAGCTGAAGAATCTCGATGGGATGGCCCCGCTCCATCGCGGCGGCGGCCTCGGCGAGGCGCTGCGCGCGCGTATCTTCCTGCGTCGGCTCGACCGGCGGGCCCTTCGCTGTCACCCGCTCCGCGCGCTGAATCCCTCCCCCGTCGACCACGAGGAGCCCGAGCACCGTCAGCGTGTCGAGCGCCCGGAGGACCTCGGTTCGGCGCGCGGCGTCCGTTCCGGCGGCCTCGCGGAGGAGCACCTCGACCGTGCGGGACGGCTTGGCCAGGCGGAGGACCCGCATCGAGGTCGAGTCGATGCCCCATCGCGACTCCGCCGAGTCTCGCGGCAGCCTCGGCGAGAGCCCGGCGACATCGAGCGCACGCCAGGTGCGGGCGATCGACGCATCGCTGCGACCGAGCGCGAGGCCTCGGGCGAGCATCCGTGGGATCGCGTCGGGCAGCGCGAAGGAGCCCGCCGGAGGGCTCCACGATTGATCGAACGTCACGCCGCCCCCGCGCGCGTCGACCAGGGTGGCGAGCCACACCCCGAGGCCCTCGGCCGCCGCGGCGAGCGCGTCGCTCGGCGCATGGCCGGCGGCGACCGCGACGCCGAGGCCCGCGGCGAGGTCCTCTTGCGTCACGGGCAGGACGAGGCCCGCGAACAGGCCCGGCACGCCGGAGAGATGGACGACGTTTCCCGAGCGCACGCCCACGACGGTGACCTTGCCCTCGCGCTCGACCCGCATCGCTCCGGTGGCCCCGAGGCGGTGGGCGAGGAACAGGACGCGGATGGGCGGGAACCGGTCGAGCGGACCGGCGATCGCGGCCAGCGACTCGACGCCGCTCCCTCCGCCTGAGGGGGAGGACCGACCGGGGGCAGGCGCGGGGATGCGTGCCGGAGCGAACACCGTGTCGAGGATGCGCCCGAGCCGATCGACGTCGATGGGCCTCGGCACGAGGCCGATGTGGGGAACCGCGAGCAGGTCCGTCGGGGACGAAGCGCCCACCAGCACCAAGGGGATCGGCGTGGCACGCGACGCGACGCGACGGGCCAATTCCAGGCCGTCCATCCCTCGCAAGGCGACCTGGGTGACGACCACGTCGTAGGGCTCCTGGAGCAGGCGCTCGAGCGCCTCTACACCGCCGGGCGCGGTCCCCACCTCGTGCCCGAGAGACCGGAGCGCGTCGACCAGGATGGCTCGTGAAAGTACGTCATCGTCGACGGCCAGTATCCGCCCCATGCACAACCTCAGCCGAGCCGTTGCCCTCGCGTGGGCCCGATCATAATGAGCCCGGACCCCTTGGGAGTATCATGGCCAGCGCCAACGTTCTGAACATCACCGACGCCGACTTCAAGCACCAGGTCCTCGAGAGCGACGTGCCCGTCCTCCTCGACTTCACTGCCGTGTGGTGCGGCCCCTGCAAGGCGATCGCGCCGCTCCTCGACCAGGTGGCCGACGCCCAGAAGGGCAAGCTCAAGGTATGCAAGATCGACATCGACCAGAACACCGCCACGCCCAACCAGTTCGGCGTGCAGTCGATCCCGACCCTGATCCTGTTCAAGAACGGCCAGATGTTCGAGCGCAAGGTCGGTTCGATGAGCAAGACCGCGTTGGACAGCTTCGTGGCCAAGGTGCTCTGAATCCCAGCGGGTCAGCAATCGGCGTGGTGAGGGGCACTCGCGCCTCCCACGCTCGCGCGGCCGGCGCTAGCTGAACAGCCCCAGCAGATCCATCTCCTCGAGCGCGCGGCCCGAGCCCTTCACGACCGCCGAGAGCGGATCGTC
This sequence comes from Pseudomonadota bacterium, assembly GCA_030685065.1. GTDB lineage: Bacteria > Myxococcota_A > UBA796 > UBA796 > SXON01 > CAJBVW01. The sequence goes on from JAUXQH010000124.1 coordinate 30,060, forward strand.
GTCCACGATGACCGGGAGGCCCGTGGCCTGGCTGATCACGTAGTCGAGCCGGGACAAGAGCGCGCCGCCGCCGGTCATGACGATGCCGCGGTCGACGATGTCGCCGAGCAGCTCGGGGGGCGTGCGCTCGAGCGACGCGACCACGGCGTCGACGATGAGCTGGATGGGCTCCTCGAGCGCGTCCCGCACCTCATCCGAGTGCACGGTCACCGTGCGAGGGAAGCCACGCACGAGATCACGGCCCTTGACCTGCATCTCGCGGAGCTGCCCGTCACACGAGGCGTTGCCGAGGACGATCTTGATCTGTTCGGCCGTGCGCGGCCCGATCAACAGGTCGTGGCGGCGCCGGATGTGGTTGCTGATCGCGTCGTCCATGTGATCGCCACCGACCTTGATCGAGCGGCTGTACACGATGCCGCCCATCGAGATCACGGCCACCTCGGTGGTGCCGCCCCCGATGTCGATGATCATGTTGCCGATGGGCTCCGTGATCGGCAGGTCGGCGCCGATGGCGGCCGCGATGGGCTCGTCGATGAGGTGCACCTGCCGTGCGCCCGCGGACTCCGCGGACTCCCGCACCGCGCGCTTCTCCACTTCGGTCGTGCCGTAGGGGATGCACACCACCATGCGCGGGGCGACGAAGCTGCGGCGCCCGTTCACCCGCTCGATGAAGTAGCGGAGCATCGCCTCGGTGACCTCGAAGTCGGCGATGACGCCGTCCTTCAGCGGACGGATGGCCTGGATGTCCGCCGGACACCGCCCGAGCATCGCCTTGGCCCGCGTCCCGACCGCCACCACGTTCTTGTTGCCCTTGCGGTCGTGATGGATGGCCACCACGGACGGCTCGTTGCACACGACGCCCCGCCCCTTCACGTACACCAGGGTGTTCGCTGTGCCGAGATCGATGGCCATGTCCTGGGAGAACATGCCGAGCACGGAATTGAACATGACGAGTCCGGGCGAGGGTTCGGGAGGCCGGGCTGGAGATACCGCGGCGGACGTGCGTCAGAGAGACACACAGGAGGGACCCCGCTTGTAGCACAGGCCCCCTTGACCTGACAACACTCGTGCTCGAAACAGAGCCGCTTGAAAAGTCGCGCGCCAGCGCATAGATGCGCCCGCTTCCCGGTTTCGACTCATGTCCGTCCTCGAGAACCTGCGCAAAGGCACCGACAGTACCGGCACCCGCCTGCTCATCGGCGTAGTGGTCGCGGTCTTCATCTTCTGGGGTGTCGGCCAGAACGGCAATGACAAGACGTACATCTACGCCTCCGTCAACGGCCAGACGATCACCGACAGCGACTTCCGGCGGGCTTACTCGCAGCAGGCGCGCCAGGCCGGGCGCAACCTGACGGAGGACGAGGAGAAGGACCTGGGCAACCGGGTGCTCACGAGCCTCGTCGAGGAGGAGGCCCTGGTGCAGGAGGCCGATCGTCTCGGCATCTCCGTGTCGGAGGAGGAAGTCGCGCGCGAGGTGGTCAAGATCCCGAGCTTCGCCGGCTCCGACGGGAAGTTCGACGAGAAGACCTACCTCCGCCTCCTCAAGTCGAACGGCATGAGCCGCGGGCAGTTCGAGCTCAGCGTCCGCCGCGGTCTCCTGGTGCAGAAGCTCGCCGACTTCGCGAGCCGCTCCGTCGCCTTGAGCGCCGCCGAGCTGCAGGCCGAGTACCTGAAGCAGGAGACCACGCTCGAGCTCGCCTTCGTCCGCCTCCCGACCTCGGCGTTCCTCGACGACGTGGTGGTGAGCGACGCGGATCGCGACGCCTTCCTGACCCAGAACGCCGATCGTGTAAAGGCCCGGTACGACGAGTCGTACGACCGGTTCTACAACCTCCCCAAGCGCTATCAGCTCCGCACGATCCTCCTCCGCACCGACCTTCCGGGCACGGAGCCGGCCGCGGTGCAAGCGCGCGCCGAGGCCGTTCGCGCCGAGGCCCGCGCGGGCGCCGACTTCGCCGAGCTCGCCAAGCGCTGGAGCGAGGATCTCTCCGCGTCGACCGGCGGCCTCCTCGGCCTCCAGGCGCTCGACCAGATCGACGCCGCCCTCGTCGCCGCCGCGGACGCCGCGGGAGTGGGCAACGTCTCCCAGGTCACGCAGACCAGCCGTGGCCTGCAGATCCTGTTCGTCGAGAAGATCGAGGACGCCAAGATCACCACCCTCGACGAGGCGAAGCCCGAGATTGCCGTCGCCATGCTGAAGGAAGAACGCGCCCCCGCCCTCGCGGAGGCGTTCGCGGCGCGGCTCATCGAGGCGTGGCAGGCCAACGGCGCCGCGCCCACCGAGCTTCTCGCGGAGAAGCACCTCGCGGCCGACACCACGGGCACCTTCAGCCTCGCCGACCCCGAAGTGCCGCGCCTCGGAAACGACGCCACCCTCCGCCAGCAGATCGAGAAGGCCCCCGCCGGCTACGTCGTCCCCGTCCCGCTCAAGCTCAAGGACACCGTGTTCGTCGTGTCCGTGGCCTCGCGCACCGAGGCGGATCCCGCGCGCTTCGAGGAGGCCCGCACCATGCTCGAGGGGCGTCTGCTCGCCCAGCGCCGCTCGGAGTTCCTGGAACAGTGGCGCAGCGACGTGGTCGCCACCGCCACGATCGAGCGGAACGAGACCTTCGGCGCCAAGTAGCCGGATCCGGGCTCGTTCGGCTTCTCCCGAAGCTCTCCCGCTTCCTTCGAGAAGGGACACGTGTTATACGTCCCCTTGACATGGCAAGACCGCCCCTGAAGCTGATGTTGAAGGGAGTCGCGCCGGTTTACCTGGAGGACGGGCAGGTTCGCGCGATTGCTGTTTCCAACGTTGAAGTTGTGTCCGTGTCGCATTTGCACGCGGCGAGGTCGTTGACGACGGGGCAAACGTCCGCCCGCCGCAGCTCCTGTTGTTTGCCCCTGCGCGCCCCTGCCCGTCCTCCTCTCCCTCCCTCTCGGCCGTCGTTCCATCCGCCGAGGTGCCTCCATGGCTGACCCCCGCGCAGAGGAAGGGCCCCCTGCCCTCCCCGCGCCCCGGCCGGCCGCATGGGCCCCGTCGCCCGCGCCCGCCCTGGCCCGTTGGGTAGGCGATGCGGCGCTCGGCCTGACGTTCCGCGTGGTCCAAGCGCGCACGCGCGACCCCTACACCGCGGCGAGGCCCGGAGAGGCCCTCCCCCGCGTGTACTACACCGCGGACGATGGCTGGCGCGCGCCGCTCTTCTACGTCGCCGCCGCGACCGGGAGCACCGGAGAGCCGGTGCTCCTCGCGCACGGGCTGGGCGGCACCCATCGCGACTTCTCGCTCGAGCCCGGCCGTTGCCTCGCGGTGACCCTCGCGGCCGCCGGCTACTCGGTCTACCTGCTCGAGCACCGCGGCGACCGGAGCGCGCTTCCCCCCGAGGGGGCCCGCCCGTTCTCCCTCGACGACGTCGCGACCCACGATCTGAGCGCCGCGCTCGACGCGGTGCGCGCGCACAGCGGCTTCGACCAGGTGTTGTGCGTCGGCCACGGGCTCGGCGCGCAGGCCCTGTACTTGCGCATGGCGCTCGCGGGCACCGACGGCATCGCCGCCCTGGTCACGCTCTGCGGCGCGGTGCGGTTCTCCGCCGGGGTATCGGCGGCGAGGAACGCCGGGCTCGTTGCGACGCTGCTCCCCGCCGGGTGGGTGTTGCCCGGGCGGCGGCTCCAGCAGCTCGCCTCCCCCTTCATCACGACCGGGGAGCAGATCGCCTCGCCCGATACCTCGGGGCCGGTGGCGCGCGCGCGCCTTCGTTACGCGGCGGGAGATCTGCACGGCGGGGTGATCCGCCAGATCGCGCGGTGGGTGTCCAGCGGGCACCTCACCGACGCCTCGGGCCGCCTCGACGTGACCAGCGCGCTCCGCCCCTTCCCTTCCCTCGTCTTCGCCGGCGACGACGATCCGGCCTGCCCGCCCACCGCCGCGATGCCCGCCGCCGACGCCCTCGGCGCCGCCTTCGTCGCGCTGACCGGCGGGTGGGGGCACCTCGATCCGCTGCTCGGCGCGCGGGCCCCGGCAAAGGTGTTCGCGCGGATGCTCCCCTTCCTCGACGAGCATCGTCGCCGATGCTGGGGCTGATTGACGGGAACCCGCCGGATGGCCGTGGTCGCCCCGTGATAGGCGCCCCCGACCCCAATCCACTGGAGCAGATCCCATGAGCGACCCCACCGGAAGCGACAAGTCCGGAAGCGACGCGACCGACCCCGGCGTGAGCGCCCGCGGCACGCGCGGCTCCGATCCTGCTCCTCCGGCGGCGCGCCCCCGTCGCTCGGGCCGAGGCGCACGCCTCCTCATCGGCATCAGCGTGATGGGGCTGGTGACGCTGGCGGCCGCGACCGCGGGGATCGTGTTCTTCGCGAGGGACGGCTTCAGCGGCGGCGGCGTGACCGACGACAGCTACCTCGAAGTGGAGCTGGACGGCGGCCTCGCCGACGCCCCCGGCGAGGGCGGCTTCGTGATGGACCCCGCGGACTTCCCGCCGCTCGTCACCGAGGTGGCCGCGGACATCCGGCGCGCCGCGACGGATCCCCGCATCAAGGGGCTCTACCTCGAGGTGAGCTCGGTCGGGACCGGCTGGGCCGCCGCCCAGGAGCTGCACGACGCGATCGCGGCGTTCACCGCGTCGGGAAAGCCCTGCCACGCGTATGGCGAGACCTTCGACAACAAGTCCTACTACGTCGCGAGCGCCTGCGACAACGTGTACATCGCGCCGGCCGGGCTCATCCTGCTGAATGGGTTCTCCGTCACGACGGAGTACTTCGCCGGAACGCTCGAGAAGATCGGCGTGCGCTCCAACTTCGAGCACGTGGGCGACTTCAAGAGCGCCATCGAGCCCTTTCAGCGCACCGGCCCTTCCGAGGCGGCATCCATCGCGACCGACTCGATGTTGGACAGCCTGTTCGCCCAGCTCGCGGACGGCATCGCCGCGGGGCGCGGCATGACCTCCGAGCAGGTGCGCGCCATCATCGACAACCCACCCATCACCCCCGAGGCGGCGTTGGCCGTGGGGCTGGTGGACGGCCTGAAGTACCGAGACGAGGTGCGCGAGGTCATCGCGGGGGAGGAGCGCACCGAGATCGGGGACTACCACGAGCCGAGCTCCCCCCTCGCGGTGGGGAAGACCATCGCGATCGTGCACGCCGAGGGTCAGATCATCAGCGGCGACTCCGGGAGCCCGGTGTTCGGCGGCAGCATGGTGGGCGACCGTACGGTCGCCGAGATGCTCGAAGCGGTGCGGGAAGACGACGACGTGGTGGCCGTGGTCCTGCGCGTGAATTCGCCGGGCGGGAGCGGGCTCGCCTCCGACGCGATGTGGCACGACATCAAGCGCGTGCGCGACGCGGGCAAGCCGGTCGTCGTGTCGATGGGCGACTACGCCGCGAGCGGCGGGTACTACATCGCCGCGGCGGCCGACTTCATCGTCGCGGAGCCGGGCACCCTCACGGGCAGCATCGGCGTGTTCGGCGGCAAGATGAACCTCGCGGGGCTGTACGAGAAGCTCGGCATCACGATGCACACCTACCAGCGCGGCCAGCTCGCGAGCCTGCTCTCGCCCACGAGCGACTTCTCCGAGCCCGAGCGCGCCAAGTTCCGCGAGTTCCTCGAGGGGTTCTACCAGGTGTTCCTCACGCGCGTCGCGGACGGGCGCGGGATGACCCGCGACCAGGTTCACGAGGTCGCCCAGGGGCGTGTATGGACCGGCGTGCAGGCGAAGGAGCGCGGGCTCGTCGACGAGCTCGGGGGGCTCGACGTCGCCATCGCCAAGGCCCGGGTGCTCGCGAACATCACCGAGGGGGAGGACATCAGCCTGCTCCGCCTCCCGAAGCGGCGCACGTTCGTGGAGCAGATCGTCGAGGACCTGCAGAAGGCCTCGGCTCCCGAGGTGTCGGTGCCCGTCGAGCTGCTGGTGCCCGGCGTCGCGGAGGCCTACGGGCAGCTCTTCTCGCTGGCGCGCGTGCTCGATGACGGCGCGGTCACGATGCTGCCGGGGTCGATCACGATCGAGTAGTCGAGGCGCGGGCGGCGCGCGGCTCGATCCGGCTGTTCACTCCGTGACGACCACGAGCCCCACCGCGAGCTGGCCTGCCAGGAACGCGGAGACCGACGTGTTCACGCCTTCGAACGAGAGCGGGTCGGCCACTTCCATGCCGGCCACGCCGACCACGTAGGTGCTCTTCCGCAGGAAGGCCTCGGCGGGGATCTCGAGGAACTCGATGGGCTCCTCGGTGTGGGTGAACTCGTACACCTCGTCCACCGCGGTGGGGAGGTTGTCCCAGGTCATGCGGCCACGATCGATGTCGTAGGCCGCGGCCACGGCGTTCTGGTAGGCGTAGTCGGACAGGTCGACCTCGAGCGGACTCTCGCGCTCGAAGCTGCCGGGGAGCTCTACGTCGGGCGATTCGGGCGCGAGCACCTCGAGGCGCGCCTCCGCCCCGTCGATGGTGAACGAGATCGCCGGTGTGTCCCCCACCTCGTAGACCAGGCCGTCCGACGAGTCGAGCGTGTACTTGCCCGTGACCTCCCCCTCGTCGCCGAGCGCCTCACGGAAGGTCAACGCGCCGTTCGCGGGAGAGCGGAACGTGAGCACCGCCCCGCCCACCGGCGCGTTCGCGAGCTCGGACGGGTCCGCCACGTAGGCCAGGAACACGTTGCAGAGGGCCGCGTACTGGAACTCCTCGGTGCTCGCGAGGTCATCGACGTACGCCTCGGGCACGTCGAGGCCGAGGAACAACCCCTGGGCGACCACGGGATCGGCGAGGTTGCTCACCGCGTCCAGCCGGCCGCAACCGGGGGACAGAAGCAGGATCAAGGCCAGACGACAGCGCACGGCCAACTTCTACACCTCCTCGCCCCGCAACGCAATCGGTGGCGGGGATCCATTGACGCCACCCGCGCCGCGCCTTAACGGGCGCCACCCTCTCTCCTGGTGAAACCATGGCCTCCTCCACCGCACAGACCGAGTACCGCCGCAAGCTCCGCAGGAAGAACGCGGGCGTCAAGGCGCGCCGCGCGCGTGAGAACAAGGGCACCACGCCCGTGTTCCCGATCCACACCCCCGAAGCGGACGCGAACGCAGCGGCCAAGTCCCAGGACTAAGCGCCCGCGCGGCCTCGGCCGCGCCCGCTGACCGTCGCAACGACCGAGGGAGCCCCAGGGCTCCCTCGTCGTGTTTTTGCTCCGCGCACGGTTCGCACGAGGATCCGACGAGGATCCCACTACTCCCAGCGGAAGAACCGCCGGGTGTTCGCCGCCGCCTGCTCGGAGAGCTCGGCCACGTCGGCGCCGCGAACCTCCGCCACCTTCTGCGCCACATAGGCCACGTAGGCGGGCTCGTTGCGGCGGCCGCGGAACGGGATGGGCGTGAGGAACGGGCTGTCGGTCTCGAGCAGGAGCCGATCGGCGGGCACGCGCGCGGCCACCTCCCGCATGACATCCCCGTTCTTGAAGGTCACGATGCCCGGAATCGAGATGTAGCCGCCGCGGGAGACGATCGCCTCCATCGCGGCCACGTCGCCGGTGTAGCAGTGGTACAGCACCCCGCCCTCCCAGGCGCCCTCGTCATCGAGGACGGCGAGGGTCTCTCCGGCGCTGTCGCGGTCGTGGATGATCACGGGAAGCTGGCGCTCGCGGGCCGCGGCCAACTGTGCGCGGAACACCCGCCGCTGCTCGTCGCGCGGGGAGCTGTCGTAGTGAAAGTCGAGGCCCATCTCGCCGAGCGCGACGACCTCGGGCGCATCCGCCATGGCGTAGAGCTCGGCGAGGGTGTCGTCGGTGGCGAGCTTCGCGTCGTGCGGGTGCAGGCCGACGGTGGCGCGGAGCACGTCCGGGTGGCGACGCGCCACCGCGAGCGCGCGCCCGGCGCTCTCGAAGCCGTAGCCCGACCCGATGGTGATCATGCGGTCCACCCCGGCGGCGCGGGCGCGGGCGATGGCCTCGTCCACCCCGGCGTCGCCGCCGAAGACGGTGGGGTCGAGGTGGCAATGCGAGTCGATCAACATGACGGGGCCTCCGGGCGAACAGTCGTGCGCGTCTATCCCCGCCGCGCCTGCGAGAGCTCCAGGTTCAGGGCGGTCAGCAGCGCTTCGAGCACCACGCGCCCGTTCACGTTGAGCCGGAGCCGATCGCGCGCGGCCGCGATCGCCTTCTCCATCCGCGCGACGCCGCCCGGGAAGAGCGCGCTCGCCCACACGGAGAGCGCGCCGAGGTGGGCCTGGTGAAGGGCATCCTCCTCGCGTCCGGAGGCGACGAACACGGTGTCGCGGAGGAGCTCCTCGAGGGCGTCCACCGCGAGGGTGGTGCGCTCGACGGAGCCGTCCGACTTCTTTCCCGCGGCCTCGGTGAAGGAGAACAGCTGGTGCAGCGGCTGCCCGACGGTGGCGAGGAGCTGCCCCACGACCTCGCGCCGCTCCTGCGCCTCGCCGTCCGCGAGCCGGAGCGCGTACCCCGGGCTCCCCGCGGAGAGCACCGCCAGCGCCGGATCGAGGCCCCGACCCTGGAGCCACTGCTCGAGCTCCGCCCGGGGCACCGGCCCGAAGCGGACGCGCTGGCTCCGGCTCCGGACCGTCGGGAGCAGCGAGGCCGCCCGGGCGGTGATGAGGATGAACTGGGTTCCCGCGGGGGGCTCCTCGAAGGTCTTGAGCAGCGCGTTCGCGGCCTCCTCCGTGAGGGCGTCCGCCGGGTCGATGATCACGAAGCGGCGGCGGGCCGAGTGCCGCTGGAGCTGGAGCGAGGCGATGATGCCGCGCGCCTGGTCCGCCGTGATGACGCGGGTGGCGCGATCCGGGTCGGGCACCACCACGACGATGTCGGGATGCGTCCCCGCGAGGATCTGCCGGCAGCTGGAGCACGCCCCGCACGGAGCGCCCTCCCCGAGGCAATTCACCGAGAGCGCGAGCCGCAGGGCGGTCATCGCCTTGCCGACACCTTCGGGCCCCTCGAAGAGGTAACAATGGTGCATGCGGGCCTCATCAGCCGCGCGCCAGAGGCGGACCCGCACCTCTTCGTTCCCGAGCAGACTCTCCAACGAACCCTCCGGCGGGGTCACCGTCGTAACGTGGCCGCGAAGCCGAAGTCGGGGGTGTCGCGGTCGGGGGCGAAGCGGGCGGTGACCATCGCGGAGGCGCAGCCGTCGTCGTACCCCAGGCGGGCGTCCGCGCCGGAATAGGCGCCCCCCGCGAGGTCCCAGGCGAGCCCTCCCCCGGCGCGGAGACGCCCGACGGCGAGCGCGGCGTCTCCCCACCCGAGCCACAGGGCCCCCGCGTGGGTGCTCCCCACCGCGAGCGTCACCGGGCCCGGCATCCACCGCACCTCACCCGCTTGCACGCTCGGCTCGGCCTGGACCCGCACGGAGAGGGCCTCGACGGACACGTCCACCGCCCCGGCGGGGCCCCAGACCCGCCCGTCATACGCAAGCGACGCGTCGACCCCGACGGTGCCGCTCGGGAGCGCGGTGCTCGTCCGCAACGCCGGCCCGGCGCGCACCGCCGCGTCGCTCCCCGCGCCGGGCGCCCACCCCGCGCGCGCCTCCGCACGCACCCCCGGCCACCACTGGGTCCGGGACGCGCCGAGCGTCGACCACAGCGGCACCGCCACGTCCGCCGACGCGACCGCTGCCAGCCCCGTACCGCCGGTCCCCCAGCGCGCCAGCGGCCCGGACGCCAGCACGCCCCCCCAGCCGTCGGCCCCCCACGAGGCGGGCGCCTCCTGGCCCGCGGGGAACCCCTCGTCCGCGAAGAGGGCCCGGCCCGCCACGTCGGCCCGCCCCTCGGCCGCGAGCCAGTCGATCCCGCCCGGACCGGCGAGCGCACCGGCGGCCCGCGCCCCCACGCCCAGCTCGCCGAGCGGCGCCACCTCGTCGATCGTGCCCACGGCGGCGAGCCCGATCCGGGGTGTCACCGACGCGGATCGGCCGCGACCGAGCTCCCAGGCGAGCCGCTCCCTCGCCAACGTGCCCGCGCTGCCGTCGTCCGGGAGCCAGACATCCAACGTGGAGGGGCCGAGCCCCAGGACGGCTCGGCTCTCGCGCCACCGCGCGCCGCGGGAGACGTAGTCGACGGCGTAGTCGGCGAGGTACTCCGCGTCCGATACCCAGGCCACGTCCCAGGCCGCGCGGACCGTCTCGTCGACGCCCCCACGTGTCGCCCCGGCGCCGCGCACCGTCTCGGTGAGGGCGTCCCACCCGAGCGCTCCGCGCCCGGTCACCCCCGGGCCGGTGATCCCGAGCTCGCCGCGCCCGCCCCGGTCCAACCGCCACGCCGGCCCCCCTTGGAACATCCACTCGCCGACACCCACCCGCCCCTCGGCGAGCACGCTCGGGCCGTATTCGCCCCATCCGACCTCGGGGATCAGGAGTCGGAACCGGCGGGGGTCGAGCGCCACGCGCCAATAGGGGACCGGGAGGATCGGCACCTCGAAGATCCGCACGACGCCCCCGCGAACGATGATCACGCGATCCGGGATGACGGTCACGCGCTTCGCGCGGAAGCTCAGCGCGGGCGGGGCGCCGTCCGCGCACTGGCACGGCAGGACCGTGGCCCCCGTGGCGCTCCAGCGGGACTCCCCGATCTCGACCCGATCCGCCGTGATCCGCGCGCCGGCGGTCTCGGCGTGCGCCTCCACGAGCACGGCCGTCCCCGGCATGGGCAGGACCTCGGCGCGGTCGAACGCCAGCTCTCCGTCCGGCCGGCGATACACGCCGTGCTCGACCACGAGCGTGGTGCCGTCCCACGTGGCGCGCGCCCCGCTGAGGGTCTGCTCCCCGAAGCGCACCTCGACCGCCCCCTCGGCGACCGCCACGCCACCGGCCCACTCGACCCGCTCCGCGTCGACCTGGAGGGCGCCGTCCACGCGCGCTACCGGATCCCCGCCAGGTCGCGCACCGCGCCCACCAGGTAGAGCGATCCCGCCACGATCACGAGCCCCCCATCGGCCTGCGCGAGGGGGAGGGCCTCCTCGAGCGGGCCGGCGGGGCTCACCGGAACCGGGAGCCCCTCGAGCTGGGCCGCAACGTCCCCGGGGGAGCGCGCCATCGGGTGGGCACAGGCCGTGGTGTAGACGCGGTCGACCTGCGGGGCGAGCGCCCAGGCCACCCCACGAACGTCCTTGTCGGTGCCGGCGCCGAGCAGGAGCGTCCGCTTGCGATCACGCGGCAAGCGGGAGAGGTAGTTGGCGAGGACCGTGGCCCCGTCGGGGTTGTGGGCGCCATCCACGAGCAGGTCCGGCGCCAACCACTCGAGGCGGCCGCGGTTGCGCGCCGCGAGGAGGCCGGCCCGCACGGCGGGCTCGCCCACGGCGAGGGCGGGCGGAAGCAGGTCGACGATGCGCAGGGCCACCGCGGCGTTGACGACCTGGTGGTCTCCCACGATGCCGAGCCGAAGGCCCTCCCGCACGTGGCCGCCCCCCCGGTAGTCGAAGCTCCCGGGATCCCCGCTCGCCCGGTAGTCTTCCCCGAAGATCGAGAGGGGCGCCCCGCGCTCCACCGCGACGGAGCGGATGACCGCCATCGCGTCGTGCGGGAGCGGCCCGAGCACGGCGGGGACGCCCGGCTTGAGGATCCCCGCCTTCTCCCCTGCGATCGACGCGTGGTCGGGCCCGAGGTGCTGGGTATGGTCGAGCCCCACGGTCACGATGGCGGAGACGATCGGCGACACCACGTTCGTCGCGTCGAGGCGGCCGCCCATGCCGACCTCGATGATCGCGACGTCCACGCGCTCTTCCGCGAAGTGCAGGAACGCCGCGGCGATGAGGAACTCGAAATAGGTGAGCGGAAAGGCCTCTTCGGGCGGGAGCTCCTTCGCGGCCCACTCGCGACGCGCGGCGTCCACCCGCTGCATGAGGTCGTCGAAGCGCTCGTCCGAGATCGGGGTCGACCCGATGCGGATGCGCTCGTTGACGGCCTGGATGTGCGGGGACGTCGTGATGCCGACCTTGAACCCCTGCGCCTCGAGCATGGCGCCGACCATCCGGCACACGCTCCCCTTCCCGTTCGTGCCGCCGACGTGGATCGTGGGGTACGCGACATGGGGGTTGCCGAGCCACGCCATGAACGACCGCATCCGCGGCAGCCCCATCCGCATGCCCGCCTGTGACAGGCCCGCGAGGATCGGGTGTTGGATCATCGGGAGGCGACGCCGCCCGCTTCTCCGGACGTGCTCGGCGTCGAGGGCCCGAGCAGCCGGAGGATGCGGGCGAGGGTCTCCCGCATCTCGCCGCGGGGCACGATCTGGTCGACCATGCCGTGGGCGAGGAGGTATTCGCTCGTCTGGAAGCCCTCGGGGAGCTCCTGGCCGATCGTCTGGGCGATCACGCGCGGACCGGCGAACCCGATGAGGGCGTGGGGCTCGGCCAGGATCACGTCCCCCAGCATCGCGAAGCTGGCCGCGACGCCCCCCGTGGTCGGGTCGGTCAGGAGGCTGATGTAGGGCATGCCCGCGTCGTCGCGCAGCCGGCCGAGCGCGGCGCAGGTCTTCGCCATCTGCATCAGGGAGAGGATCCCCTCCTGCATGCGAGCACCGCCGGACTGGGAGATCACGATCGCGGGGCGCTTGAGCGTGGCCGCGCGCTCGAACTGGCGGGTGATGAGCTCGCCCACGACCGAGCCCATCGATCCGCCCATGAAGCGGAAGTTGAACGTACCGATCTCGACCGGGATCCCGAGGATCGTGGCGGACCCGGCGATGTACGCGTCGAGCTCGCCCTGCGCGCGTTGGGTCGCGACGAGACGAGCGCCATAGGGCCTCGCGTCCACGAACTTGAGGGGATCCAACGGAGCGACGTGCTGGTCGTGCCGCACGAACGATTCGGGATCGATGAGCGCGTGGAGGCGCGCCTGGGCGTCCCACCGGTGGTGGTGGCCGCAGTGGGGACAGACCGCCATCTGCTCGACGAGAGCGGGACGATAGAGGATCTGCGAGCAGCCCGGACAACGCACCCACAGGTCCTTCACGGCGGGCCCCGGCCGGGGCTCCGACTGGACGGGGTTGCTCGGCACCTGCTCGTACCAGCGCGGACCGGGTTCGTTGCTCACGGCGTGATCTCTGGGAACGCGCAGTCTATCGCGTCCCCGCGGGTCCTGGCGTCGGCTCCCGGGCCGCCGGATCGAGCCCATCCCAGGCAGCCTGGAAGAAGCTCCTCCGCAGCGCCCGGATCGGCGCGGGGCCCCCGCGGGCGTGCACCCGGTTCGTGAGCAAAACCGCGACGATCCCACGCGCCGGTACCATCCAGAGGGCCGTGCCGGTGAACCCGAGGTGCCCGAACGCGCCGGCGGGCGGTCGGGGGCCGGCCGAGGACGTGCCGTCGTCGTTGGGGGTGTCCCAGCCGAGGACATGGGTGCCGGGCCCACGGCGGGCGAACGCGACGTAGGACATCGGCACGTCGCCCATCATCCACCTGCTCGCGGTCGAGGCGACCTCGCGCGCGCTCCCGAAGAGCCCGGCGTGCGGGGCAACGCCGCCCATCGCCGCCGCGTTGCGATCGTGCACGGTACCCACGATCTCGCGGCCACGCTCCTCGCAGAACGTCGGCGCGGCCGCCGGATCGCCCCAGCGCAGGGGCCCCTCCCAGAGCTCGTCCAAGCGCGCGCCCCCCACCTCTTCGAGCACGGCGCCGAGCGCGAGGAAGCCGAGGTCGGAGTAGAGGTGGGCCCCGGATCCCGGCAGCGATCCGGGCGCTGACGGGCGCGGCGTCGCGATCGCGGAGCGCAGGATGTCAGCGCGGCTCCCCTCCTCCCACAGCGATCGCCACGCGGGGTAGCCCGCGGCATGCTGCAGGAGCTGGGCGATCGTGACGCCGCGCGGCAGGAGCGCGTGCCCGGCGTCGAGGCTGAGCGCCCCCGCGTCGACCGCGGTCATCGCTACCTCGGCGGTGCAGAGCGGCTTGGTGAGCGAGGCCAGATCGAACACCTGGTCGGGCGCGCGGGCGTAGAGCTCCACCCCGGCCTTCCAGACCACGGCGGAGACGGCCGGCGCGACGTCCGCGGCGCCGTCGAGCGCGTGGTCGAGCGCGGTCCGGAGCAGCTCCGTGCGTGAGGCGGTGGTCATCCGCAGAACTCCACCCGATCGCCCGAGATGCGGACGTGCCCGCCGACGCGGAACGCCCGGTTCTCCGGCCCATGGCCGATGGGGAGCCCCGTGAGCACCGGCACGCCCAGCGGCGCGAGCAGCTCCTCGATCACGTCGTTCACGGTCCAGTCGGCGCCCTCTGGCGGGTCGGCCCCCAACATCGTCCCGAACACGACGCCCGCCACCCCGTCCAGGCACCCCGAATCGAGGAGCTGGGTGAGGAGCCGGTCGATCTTGTAGGGCGCCTCGTTGGTCTCCTCCAGCATCAGCACGCAGGCGCGCGCGCGGAGCTGCCACGGCGTGCCGCAGAGCGAGGCGAGCACGCACAGGTTGCCGCCCACCATCGGGCCCTCGACGCTCCCTTTCCGCAGCACCTGCCCGTGCAGGGGCGCGAGCGGTTCACCCGCGAGAAGCGCCCGGAGGTGCTCGCGGGAGGGGGCATCGCAGAGGTCCGCGAGGCTGTTCAGGACGGGGCCGTGCACCGCGGGCCGCCCCCTCGCCGCGAGCGCGTTGAGCAGGCCGCTCGCATCCGAGAAGCCGATGAACGGCGTGTCCCCGAGCTCGCCCCACGGGAGGCGCCCGAGGAGCCGCGAGAGGCCATAGCCGCCTCGCGCCACCCACACGGCGTCCCACCCGCCGCGCAACGCGCGCTCGAGATCGCCCAGGCGCACCGCGTCGGTCCCCGCGAGATAGCGGTGGCGCCGCCCCACGCCGGGCAATAGCTCGGGTCGGTAGCCCCACCCGCGGATTACGTCGAGCCCCGCTTCGAGCCGGATCGGGTCGAAGACGCCGGAAGGGGAAACCACCGCGATGCGCGCGCCGACAGGGAGCATGCCGAGCTTCTATACTCTCGCAATGGTCCCGGCCCTCCTCCTCGTGCTCGGTTGCTGGCGTCCCGACGCCTACGAGCCTCCGGCCGCGCCCGAGGCGCCCGCGGAGCTGGTCGCGGGCGTACCCGAGGAAGCCGCCGCGCCCCCCGACGGCGCCGAGCCCGGCGCGGCCGAGGCCGATTCCCCCGGGGCGGAGGGGTCCCCCCCCGGGGCGGAGGGGGACCCCGTGGAGAGCGCACCGGAGCCTGGCCAGGAGGATCCCGAGGAGCCGGCCTTCCCGGCGTACCCCGCGCGCACCCTTCAGGCGCCTGTCACCGTGGTCGACGACTACGGCAAGACGCTCGCCGTGCTCGGCCTCGTCGGGGTCGCGCTGGAGGTGCGGGACGAAGAGGAGGTGCGGACACGCGTTTTCTGCGCCAGCTGCAAGCCGCCCATCGAGGGCTGGGTTCAACCGCACCTCGTGGTCCGGACCGGTTCGAGTCCGACCGATGGGTCGAAATAGCTTGCAGAACGCGCCGCCCGCGCGCACCCTAGAGGACATGGCGACCGTCGAGCGTACCCTCTTCCGGTTCCTGGGCACCCTGGTGACCCTCGCCTGGGCGATGCACGAGATGGCGTACCTGCACGACCTGACGCGCGCCGACGACCCGGTCCCGCCGCGTCCCCCGGGGCCGCCCGAGGCTTGACGCCGCCGTACGGGTGATACCCTCCACAGATGGAACGTCGCATCTGGTCGATCGAGGGAAATCATCAGAAGCTGGACGGCGGAGCCATGTTCGGGAACGCTCCCCGGGCGCTCTGGGAGCGGTGGACGCCGCCGGACGAGCGGAATCGCATCGATCTCGCGTGCCGATGCCTCCTCGTCCGCGAGCCGAACCGGATCATCCTGTTCGAGGCCGGGATCGGCGCGTTCTTCGCGCCGGCGCTGCGCGATCGGTACGGGATCCTCGAGGAGCACCACGTGCTGCTCGACTCCCTGGCCGCTGCGGGCGTGACCCACGAGGACATCGACATCGTCGTGCTCTCCCACCTCCACTTCGACCACGCGGGCGGCCTCCTCTCGGCCTGGGAGGCCGGCAGGACCTCGCCGCCCGAGCTCCTGTTCCCGAAGGCGCGGTTCCTCGTGAGCCGCGCGGGCTGGGCGCGCGCCCAACATCCCCACCCGCGGGACCGAGCCAGCTTCATCCCCGAGCTCAACGCGGCGCTCGAGGCGTCGGGTCGACTCGAGCTGGTCGACGGCGAATCCTCCCCAACCCTCGGCCCCGACTACCGCCTCCACTACTCGGACGGCCACACGCCCGGCCTGATGCTCACCGAGATCAAGGGTTCCAAGGGCCCCATCGTCTTCGGCTCCGATCTCGTGCCGGGCCGCCCCTGGGTCCACACGAGCATCTCGATGGGGTACGACCGGTTTCCCGAGCTGCTCCTCGACGAGAAGCGGGCCCTGCTCGATGGGCTGGTGGCGCGCCGCGGGCGCTTGTTCTTCACCCACGACGCGGAGTGCGCCCTCGCCTACGTGACGAAGGACGAGTCCGGTCGCTACGGATCGACCGGCGGAAAGGCGAGGGTCGACGGCGTGGTCGCCTGATCCGCCGCCCCATGATCCGACGCGCCCGCTGACCGCGCGCTATCTTTTCGCATGCTTCCGCTCTACGTCATCGCGCTCGCCGCCGCCGCCGAAGGGTCGGGCCCGCGGTTCGTGAGCGACCGGCCGCCGCTCGTGGTGTCGGTCGGGGCGGGCCTCGGCGGATCCTGGGTCCTCGGCGCCAACGCGGAGGGGTACGGCGGCGCCCTCTCCGAGCGCGTCACCGTCGATCTCCCCACGGGGGACCTGGTGGCGTTCACGGTCGAGCTCGACCACGCGCGGCACCGCTTGTCCGACGCGGCCGCCTATTTTCCGGAGGCCCCCATCCCGAAGGGCGCGCTCACCGGCTTCCGCGACTACCTCGGGGTCGACATGGGCTTCCGCGTCGGCCTGCCCGTCGGCGATCCGCGCGCGCGTGAGGCCACCCGGGTCTACGCGGTGCCCTTCTTCCGCCTCGGCCTCGGCGTCGCCGTCACCAGCACCCTGCTCGACGCGCCCGGCTTCGACGGCCGCGTCGCCTTGCGCAGCAACACCGTCTGGCCCACGCCGAGCCTCTCCGCGGGCGCGGATGTGCGAATCCGTCGCTGGATCAGCCTCCTGCCGCAGCTGAAGACGCAGGTCCAGGTGTTCGAAGACTCCGCCGAGTCGGTCGGCGGCGCCACCCGGGTAGCCGCCGAGTGGCGTTTCCAGCCCGCGCTCGACGTGAGCATCCATTTCTGAGGGTTCCCATGGCCTCGCCCTTCTCCGTCCTCCTCCAAGCGCTCGGCGAGCGGCTCGACGAGGACATGCTCCCCGCCATCTACACGGCCGCCTCGGTGCCGACGGCGGACGTGCGGGCGTGGATGCGGGACACCGGCATCCCGTTCCACGACCCCGATGCGGGGACCTGCCCGTCGACCCCGGATCTGGACGATGCCTCCGCGCGGATCATCGCCCACACCCGGGACCGCGCCACCGCCTTCGGCGTCGCGAGCGGTTTTCTGGGCGCGGTCGCCATCCCGCCGGAGGTGCTCGCCTCCATCGTCGCGACCCTCCGCCTCGCCCAACGTCTCGCGGTGCTGCACGGGTTCGACCCCGAGACGGACGTCGGGCGCCTCGTCATGTGGCGTGCGCTCGCGGCGGCGTACGAGCTCGAACTGCCGACGCAGGGCCCCGTCGGGCTCAAGGTCCGCGAGCTCCCGGACCTGTTGCGCTCCCAGGTCCCCGCCACGCGGCAGGCGAGCGCCTGGCTCGCGCGGCAGGTCGTGCTGCGGGCGACGGCGACCATCATGAGCCGGATCACGCGGCTCATCCCGGGGCTCGGCGCCGGGCTCGCCGGCTGGGGCGCCCACCGCCGCACCCACGCCATGGGCGGGCGGATGGTCGAGGTGTACCGCCGCGCGATGACGGGGGCGCCGTTCGAGCTCGAGGGCGAGGAGATCGCGGTAGAGATCGACGTCCAGGAGTGTTAGCCCGGCCCGATGATCATCCTCGGTGTCGCTGACGGTCCCGATGCGAGCGCCGCGCTTGTCGTAAACGGCGCGCTCGTGGCCGCGGTGGCCCAGGAGCGAATCGACCGCGAGCGGCACTCCCGCGCGTTCCCCTCCGGCGCCATCGACGCCGTGCTCGACGTCGCCGGCCTCCGGGCGCGAGACGTCGATCGCGTCGTGTTCGGCGGCACGTCGTCACACGCTTCGATCCTGCGGGCCCGCCCGCACCTGCGCGATCGCGTCACGCCGCGTTGGCGCGAGGCCTACCGCGGCTACCAGGCCGCGCTCCGCGCCTCCGGCCTGTACATGGTGGAACAGGACATCGCCCGGAAGCTGCTCGAGCCGAAGATGCGGCTCCTGGGCTTCGAGAAGGCGTCGATCGATCTGCACGAGCACGACCGCGCCCACGCCACCGCCGCGTACCGCTGTCAGGACCGGAGCGACGCGCTCGTCATCACCCTCGACACCCCGGGGGACGGCGCGGCGGTGACGGTGAGCGTGGGCAGGCACCTCCAGCTCGACCGCGTCTTCCTCCAGACCTCGCTCGCGTCGATCTCCACGTTCCCGGAGCGGATCGCGCAGGTGCTCCAGATCGACGCCATCCACCTCGCCTCGCTCGCCGCCGGCGGCACCGTCCCCGACGTGCTCCGGGACGCCTTCACCCGCCAGGTCGGCACCCAGGGGGACGGGTTTTCGGCCAAGGGGCTCGGCGGCAACACCGACCCGCTCCTCGCCCTGGTTCGACGCCACGCGCCGGCCGACGTCGCCGCCGCCGCGCAGCACGCCATCGAGGAGGCCGTCGCCGCCTTCGTCCGCCATCACGTGGCCCGCATGCGCATCGGCCACGTCGTGGTCGCGGGGGCGCTCTTCGCCAACCCCCGGCTGGCCGCCCGACTCCTCGCGGAGCCGACGGTCGAGTCGCTCTCGGTGTTCCCCGCCATGGGGGACGAGGGCCTCGCGATCGGCGCCGCGCTCGGCGTGGCCGGCACCCCGATGCGCCGGCTCGCCACATCGGGGCTCGGCCCCCGCTACACCGAGACCCACTGCTACAAGGCGCTCTCGGTGGCCTCCCTCCCCCGCGACAAGGTGGACGATCCCGAGCACGCCGCCGCCAGGCTGATCGCCGCGGGGCGCACCGTCGCCCGCTTCGATGGGGGGCTCGAGGTCGGCCCGCGCGCGCTCGGCAACCGCACCGTGCTCTTCCGCGCGGACGATGCCGCGATCCGCTCGCGCGCGCTCGCGGCGCTGAAGCGTCGGGACTGGGCCTCCGTCGGCTGCGCCCTGCTCGTCGCCGATGCCGGCGGCGCGTTCGCCGATCTCGACCGCTCCGAGGCGTCCGCCCGCTTCCGCACCCTCGCGCCGCGCGCGCTCCCCGCCTTCGCCGCGGCGCATCCCGGCGCGATCCAGCGAGACGGCACCGCGCTCCCCTACGTGGTCGACCCGGAGGACGCCCCGGGGATGGCCACCCTGCTTCGCGAGGTTCGCCGCCTGACCGGTAGGCACGCGGTCGCGCAGCTCGACTTCGCCCTCGGAGACGAGCCCATCGTGTGCAGCCCGGGGGACGCGATCCGGTCCTGGCGGGCCTCGGACATCGACGCGCTCTTGCTCGGGCCCTACCTCGTCGAGCGGTCCTCGCTCGACACCTGAGCGCCGGCCTCCGAATAGGACGCGAACGCCACCCAGAGCTCCCCGGCGAGGTAGCGCGTGCGCGGCGAATCGGAGCGCCCGTGCGCCCGCAGGTTGTCGTTGAGCACCGCGCCGGCGGCGTCCGTGCGGTCCTCCGGGTGGCGGAGGTTCATCCTGAGCCGCACCACGCCCTTGCTGCCGATGTGGACCATCGTGACGGTGCCGCTCTTGTCGACCGACTCCACCACCGCCACGTGCGAGAGCGGATCGTCGAGGCGGCCGTTGCCGTTGCGATCGTAGGTGTCGTCAAAGAACGCGACGTCCCCGGGCGACGGCATGCGGCGCCGATGGAGCACGCCCGCGGCCTTCGCCTGGTCGAACAACATCGCGGAGCTGCCCTTGAACGCGCACCCCGCCGACGCCAACGAGGCCTCGACCAGCCCGGAGCAGTCCCACCGGTAGCGCTCGCCCTCCACCAGCAGCGCCTTCGCGCCGACGAACGCGGTCGCCGCCTGGGCGATCGCGGTCGGGGACGGACGGTTGGCGATCGGCCCGGGGCGCGTCCGCGCGGGCTTCTCGGCCGGCGGAAGCACCCACTCGGACCCCGGATCCCGTCCGAGCCCGGCGAGCGGTCCCGGGATCCGATGGAACGACGGCGCGCAGGCCAGGAGGAGGATCAACAACACCGAGGCGGTGCCCTACTGGGCCGCGGTCGCGATCGCCGACAACGTGTCGAGGATCTGATCGCACGTGAGGTTGTTGATCGTGGCGGTCTCGGCCTGGCAGGCCGTGTCCGTCTTCCCCGCCTCGGTGATGTCGGACTGGCACGAGGCGACCATCTCCGCGCGGCTGGACTCCGCCCAGTCCTCGCGCGCGGTCGACGCGTACTCCGCCAGCTGCTCCTCCGAGAACGCGTCACAATCGGTGCCGCCCGCGGCTTCGCACTCGTCCTGCGCGGCCTGCTCGGCGCACTCCGAGGTCTTCGAGAGCACCTGGTCGCAGTACTCGTCGCACGAGTAGGCGCCGAGCTTCGTCAGATCACAGCCCGCGAGTACGAGGGAGAGAAGAAGCATCGTGGATCCTCCGTGGTCTTGCGCCCGTCAGAAGGCGTGCGTGAAGTCGATGTAGAGCTGTAGCCCGTCGGCGTCCACGCCGTCGGTCCAGAGGGGGACGGCGGCGGTGACCCCGACGAGAGAGCCCTTCGCGCCGAGCAGATCCGTGATGGCATGCACACCGAACGAGGCCCCGACGGCGGCGTGGCGCTCCCCGTCCCTCCAGGCGACCCCCGCGTCGATGCCGGGGCTGAGGTGCAGGTCCGAGAGCCAGAGGAGCGGGAGCGGGATCGATGCGTTTCTCAGCGGTGCCCACCGGTACTCGGCCGAGCCGGAGAGGCGCTGGTTTCCGACGACCGCGGACTCCCCGATCGCGCGCACGTCTCCCCCTCCGCCGAGTGGGAGGAGGCGGTGCTCCACGTCCCCCGTCGCGACGCCCGCCTTCGCCTTCACGGCGAAGACGTGCCGCGGATGAGGCGAGAGCAGCTTCACACCCAGCACGGAGGCGCTCGCCCAGCGGTCGTCGCTCTGCGGCACCATCCCGCCGCCGAACGAGATCGCGAGCCGATGACCGGACAGGGGGAAATATTCGTCCGTGCGGGTGTCCCACGCGTAGCCGGCGGACGCGCCGAGCGCGATGGCGCCCCGGTCGGTGGGACGGAAGGCGGGGTCGAGCAAGGAGGGCCCGACGTAGACGGCGATCCGGTGGGTGCGCGTGCGCCGATCGACGAGGGGGCCGAGCCACCGCACCCAGCCGACGCTGAGGGAAGCGACATCCTGGGCGTCGTGATCGAAGCTCAACAGGTACAGGTTCCGGCTGTCGTTTCGGCGACGGAACAGGAGGTCGGCCGCGAGGTCGAAGGAGCCCTGCGAGGGGCTGAGGTTGTAGACCCCGCCGTTGATCACGAGGGTCCATTTCACGGGCCAACGGTCGTTGGCGAGATCGGACTCGCGGACGTGCCCGTCCGGATCGACCCGCACGGCCGCCGGCCGGTACCCGGTGGTCAGGACCCGCTCGTCCGGCCCTGGACCGGCGAGCCACGGGGCCTGGCGCTCGCCGTCCACCTGGATCACGACCACCTCGGGCGGCGCGTCGTCAGGGGCATGGCGTTCGACACGCGCTCCGGCGGCGTCTACGCGCACCACGAAGTCCTGGGTGTGGGGGTACGGCGCGCTCCAGGCGCGCACGAGCTCGGGAGGCACAGCGAGCGCCTCCGTCGCCGCGCTCAGCGTCTCCCCGGCCAGCAGCCGACGGGTGAGCGCGGCCGCCGTCCCCTCCCCGCGCAGATCGTCGAGCTGGACCGCCGCCGCGCGCCCGGGGATGCGCCCGCCGAGCAGGTCGAGGACGCCCGGGGGGCCCCCGAACGGCTCGTCGAACACGTCGGCGAAGTAGGGCAAGGTGCCGTCGTAGAGCAGGGCGTCGATCAGCGGGTTCCAC
This sequence comes from Pseudomonadota bacterium, assembly GCA_030685065.1. GTDB lineage: Bacteria > Myxococcota_A > UBA796 > UBA796 > SXON01 > CAJBVW01. The sequence goes on from JAUXQH010000124.1 coordinate 52,100, forward strand.
GAAAACCAGCCCAGCAGCTTGCGCACCGAAGGAGATGGCAGCTCCGCGGTGAGCGCGGCGGCGCCGAAGTCTCGCATCCAGCCGTCCGCGAAGACCGCGTCGCCCTCCACACCCTGCCCCTGCAGCGCCCCCGCCGCGACTTCGCGTCGTACTGCGCCGACATGGTAGGGCCGCAAGAAGCCGGGCGAGAGGCGGAAGGTCCGGTCGGAGAGAAACACCATCCCGGGCGCGGCGCGGGCGAGACGCGTCAGATCGAGGTCTTCGACGATCGTGAGGTCCGGCGCGGTACCGAGCGGCCACGCGTCCTCGACCACTTGCGCCAGGAGCTTCGCGACGGAGCGCTCTCTCGCGTTCCGCTCGATGAACCGCACCACCCCGCCCCGCGCCGGGAGCTCGGTGACGCGCCCCCCCACGATCACGGCCAGCGCGGCACGATCGGCGATGCCCTCCCACGCGAGGGCGCGGTCGCCGACGGTCCCGTTGAGCACGCCCACCACCCCCGTGGGGAGCGCAACGTCCACGCGCCATGCGGCGATCAGCGCCGCTCCACCCTCCCCGACCGGCTGGGGATACCAGCCGCCGTTGGCCCAGGCGCCATCTCCGGGGAGCACCCCGAGATCGCCGTAGCGCACGGGGAGGCGCGTCTCGAACTGCCAGGTTCCCGGGGCGGCGGGGTCCTCGGCCCAGGTGAGCGCGCCGGCGTCCCTCGCGCCCGGAAACGTGCGGAACAGCGTGCGGTCGTCCGTTGGGTCCGGGAGGGCGGCCAGCGGATCGACCAGCACCACGGGCTCGTCCGCGCGGAGCGTGCCCCGGATGGTGCGCAGATCGGCGGAGACCTCGGCGCGCAGCTCGATCTGGAGAGCGAGCGCGTGCGGCGCGGCGAGGAGGAGGGGGATCACGTGATCAGGGACCTAACCGGCGGCCCCCGGTCACCCGTCCGCCTCAGTAGACGAAGCCGAACCCCAGGTTCACGGTCGCGATCAGGCCGGGCGAGTAGGTCGCGGCGAGGGTCGCCGAGAAGTCCCCGTTGACGATGCGGAACCCGCCGTCGATCTGCATGGGCACGAAGCCCTCGACGAAGTGATCGGTGTCCGCCTTGAAGCCCGAGACCTCGGTGATGCGCCCCTCGAGGTCCGTGCGCGACAGGTCGGCACGCGGCGCCGCGTGGATGCGGTTCAACCCGATGCCGACGTAGGGGCTGAACACGGCCTGGTTGATGCCCTGCGTGACGCCGAACGGGAGCGAGTACCCGAGGGTAGCGGACATGTCCATGACGCCCAGCTCGAGCTCGTCGTTACCGACGTAGCCGGCGTAGCCGACCTGCACGGCGAGGTCGGGGATGCGACGGTAGCCCTCGACGATCGACCAGCGCCCGTACACCCCGAACACGCCGGTGCGCGTCAGGCCGATCCAGCCGGCGTTCGCGCCGATCTCGAGCGAGGCGGGCAGGCCCTTCCGGACCTGGAGCCACGGGATGAAGAGGTAGGTCTGCGGATCTTCGTCCTTGTCGGCGAGATCCCACCCGGTCGGATGCGTGCCGTCCGAGCTGCCCGTGCGCACGAACGCGAACGTGTTCGCGATGCCGATCTGGAAGCCGTTGAGCCCAAGGGACTCGCCCGGCGCCATCGGCTTGTTCGCGATGGCGGTCCCGAGCTCCTTCACCATGGTCTGGTAGCCGGTCACGACGAAGTCGTTCCCAGCCTGGGTCGTGTCGGGCAGGTAGGTGGAGGCGCCGGCGAACTCGTCCATCTCGGTGATGGACACGTCTTCCGGAAAGGCGGCCCAGGCCGCGGCGACGAGGAGCAGCATCGGGCGCAGCGTAGCGCAACCGCGGCCCACCCGTCGAGGGGCCTGCCCCACGATCGAGAACAGCCGTCGTCCCGGGCGCCGCCGCTAGCCGCCGATCCCGGTCATCACGCCCTCGAACAGCCGCCCGCCGTCGGTCTCCGCCTCGTGTCCAGCCGGCTTGCCGCGGACGATCGTACGGATGGTTTCAGCGATGGAAGCGTCAGAAGCGCCGCTGCGCACGAGGTCGCGCAGGCTCGGAGTGTCCTCGTGCGCCAGGCAGGTGCGCAGGTGCCCGTCCGCGAGGAGGCGCAGGCGATTGCACGACGCGCAGAAGTGCTCGGTGAGGGGCGCGATGAAGCCGACGCGGAGCGCGCCGACCCGCCAATAGCGAGCCGGACCGCCGCCGAGCGCCTCGTCACACGGCTCGACAGGCGCGATCTCCGCGAGGCGCTCGCGCATCTCGGCGGCCGTGGTGCTCGCGTGCCACCGGGCCTCGAACGGCATGTACTCGATGTAGCGGAGGACGGTGTCCGCCGCGTCGGGGAGGAAGTGGCGCGCCATCGAGACGACCTCGTCGTCGTTCTCTCCCTTCATCACGACCATGTTGATCTTGATGGGAGTGAGCCCCGCCGCGCGCGCGGCCCGGATTCCCGCGAGCACGAGGTCGAGGCGTCCGCCTCGGGTGAGCTTCGCGAACCGGTCGGGGTCGAGCGAATCGAGCGACACGTTCACGCGCCGGAGCCCCTTTCGAGCGAGCATGGAGGCCTGCTTCGCGAGGGTGTGCCCGTTCGTGGTCATCGCCACGTCCTCGATGCCGGGCACCGCCGCGACCGCGCCGACGAGCGCGCCGATGTCGCGCCGGATGGTGGGCTCGCCGCCGGTGAGACGGACGCGGCGGACCCCCATCCCCGCGAAGATCCCCACGATCCGGGCGATCTCCTCGTAGGACAACAGCTCGGCGCGGGGAAGCCAGTCCAGGCCCTCCTCCGGCATGCAGTAGACGCACCGGTAGTTGCACCGATCGGTCACGCTCACGCGGAGGTAGGTGTGCTGCCGGCCGAAGCGGTCGAGCAGCCCGAGCCGGGTGGGCCGCCCCGCCCCGTTCATGCGGGCAACATCTCGGAGATGCGACGCGCGAGCGCGTTGAAGACGGGATCCCCGTCGAGGACGGCCGGCCGGCCGGCGTCGCCCGCGGCGCGGATGCCGTCCCGCAGCGGCACCTGGCCGAGCAGCTCGACCTTGTATTCCTCCGCGAGGCGCTTCCCGCCGCCCTCCCCGAAGGGGTGGAGCCGCGCGCCGCCCACGTCGTAGTAGGACATGTTCTCGACCACGCCGAGCAGCGGAACGTCGAGCTTGCGGAACATCTCGAGCCCCCGAACGGCGTCGAGCAGGGCCACGGGCTGGGGCGTGGTCACGATGATGCCGCCGGACAGGGGCACGGCCTGGACCATCGTGAGCTGGGCGTCACCCGTGCCGGGCGGCAGATCGATGATCAGGTAGTCCGTGGCGCCCCAATCGACGTCCTTGAAGAACTGGTTGATGACGCCCATGACCATCGGCCCGCGCCAGATGATGGGCTCCTTGTCGTCCACCAGGAACCCGATCGACATACACTTCACGCCGTGCGCGACGAGCGGGATGATCTTCTTGTCCGCGTTCGCCAACGGTTTTCCCGTTACGTGCATCATCAGCGGAAGCGACGGCCCGTAGATGTCGGCGTCGAGCAGGCCGACGGAGTAGCCGGCCTCGGCGAGCCCCACCGCGAGGTTGGTGGCCACCGTGCTCTTTCCGACGCCGCCCTTGCCCGAGGCCACCGCCACGATGTGCTTGACGCCCGGGAGGGGCGCCTTGGCGATGGGGCCGCCGTGCGGCTGGATGCCCGGGCCGGACATGCCGCGCACGGCATCCTTCTTGGGGCCCGGGGTCGAGCCGCCGCCGTGATCGTGCCCGTGGTCGTGCCCATGCCCCCCGGCGGCAGCGGCGGCCGTAGCGGCCATCGGCGGCTTGGCGATGCCCTCGACCCGCACGGTACAGGCGACCTCCCCCTTCCAGGCGTCGGCGAGGTTGCGGAGCACGGCCTCGCGGATGCGGGCGCGATCATCCGCGCTGTGCTCTTTCTTGCACGCGAGGGTGAACCGCAGGATGTCGCCCTCGATGCGAGCGTCCTGGATGAGGCCGGCGAGCCAGGCGGAGCGGCCCGTGAGGGGATCCCGAACCCGCGTGGCGGCGGGCTCGAGCAGAGTGAGAGGGTCCATCCGGCCCTCTTAACGTCGTCCGGTTCACCGGGGCGTGTGGGCGCCCCTACCGCTGGCTCCAATGGAGGAGGAGCGTGCCGACGGCGGAGGCGAGCGGCCAGCCGTCCGCGACGTTGCGCCCGTCGAATTGAGCCACCTTGCGCCCCTGGAGCACGTACACGGAGGCGGCCTCGACCGCGAACAGCGTTCCGACGCCTGGGAAGGGCGCGCCGGTGCGCTCCTCGGAGACCGGCCCCGGATCGAGCTCGGACGAGGGATTGATGCCGTCGTTCCCCTCGACACAGGTGCCGACCCGGAGGGGCCAGCGGTGCAGGGCGACGATCTCGGCGAACGGCTCCGCGTCGCGGACCAGGATCACCTTCGACGCGTTGCGCACGAGGTCGGGGTATCCGAACGCGGCGTAGGACCGCCCGTCCGGGAACACGATTGTGGCGCGGTCGGTCGCGGCGTTCAGCACGTCCATCGCGGCGGCGATGCGCTCCACGGACTCCGGGATCACCCCGAAGGAGCCGCGGCGAAGCTCGCCTCCGAGGGCACGCAGGCCGGCCCGCCACCCCGTCGCGATGTCCTCCTCGGGCGGGCGCTCGGCGCCCTTCAGGATCTGCTCGACCATCCCCTCCCTGGGGACGTTGACGGGGTCGGGCTCGGCCGCGCCTACCCCGACACGGCGGGCGGGCACCGCCGGGGGCCCGGAGGTGGGCTCGGCCGGGGCCTCGGCCGCGGCGGACTTCGACGCGGGGGGCTTCACGGGCTTCGCGGCGCCCTTGACCGGGAGTGGGGTCTCCTTCGCGACCTCCGAGACGAGGTGGCCGAGCTCGGGAAGGATGAGCTTCTCCATCGCGAGGCGACAGGCGTTCGGCGAGCCAGGGAGCGCGAAGACGGGCCGGCCGCGGGCGATCCCGCCGAGCGCGGTGGAGAGCATGGCGGCGGCGCCGACCTCCTGCCAGGACAACATCCGGAACAGCTCCCCGAAGCCGGGAAGCTCCCGGTCCAGACGCTCGCGCACGACCCGCGGCGTACAGTCGCGCGCGCTCACGCCCGTGCCCCCGGTCAGCACGACGGCCTCGACCGACGCGTCGCCCAGGAGCGCGTCGAGCGCCGCGCCGATGGCGGCCGGATCGTCCACGACGAGCGTGTGCCCGGCGACGGCATGACCATGCTGCGACACGAGCTCCCGGAGGAGCGGCCCGGCCGTGTCGGTGGCCTCCGTGCGCGTGGTGGAGACGGTGACGACGTGGACCCGAATGCTGCGGGCGCCGGCCTTGGATTCGTGGGGGTGACGGTGCATCCCCCGAGCTTATCACCCGGCGGCGGATGGGCCCCGGGCCGTGATCCAATCCTCCAGGATGACGACGGCGGCGTACTGGTCGATGACCGCCTTCCTGCGATCGGCCGGCGCCCCCGCCTCCCGCAGGCGGCGCTCCGCCTCGACCGTACTGAAGCGCTCGTCGACGAACGCGTGCGGGAGCCCCGTGCGCGCCGCGAGCGCCTCTCCCACCTGGCGCGCGAGGTGGGCCGATCGCGCCTCTCCTCCGTCGAGCGTGAGGGGGAGGCCGACCACCAGCTGGGTGATGCCCTGGGAGAGGCAGACGCGGGCAATCTCCTCCGTGTCCTTCACGACCGAGCGCCGCGCCACCGTGCGCAGCGGAAACACCATCCGACGCGCCGGATCGGAGATCGCGAGGCCGATCGTCTTGGTCCCCACGTCGAGCGCGAGTACGCGGCCGCTATCGTTCATGGGCTCGGTTAACGGACGGCATGCCGCGCTTCGACGTGATCTCGCAGGGAGAGGAGCTCCTCTCGGGCTCCACGGTCGACACCAACGCCGGGTGGATCTGCCACGAGCTGGCCCAGATCGGCCTCGAACCAGGGCGCATCACCGTCGTCGGGGACGTGCTGGACGACATCCGCGCCGTGTTCGTCGAGGCCGCCGGCCGTTCTTCCGTGGTGATCTGTACCGGCGGGCTCGGGCCCACGTCGGACGACCTCACGAGCGACGCCGCGGCGGCCGCCTTCGGTCAAGCGGTCGCGTCGAACCCGGAGGCGCTCGCGCAGGTCGAGGAGCGCTACCGCTCCCGCAAGCGCGAGATGCCTCCCGCCAATCGCAAGCAGGCCATGCTCCCGGTGCGGTCCACCGTGCTCGTGAACCGCCTCGGGACCGCGCCCGGCTTCCGGATGGAGGAGGGCGGCACGGTGCTCTACTTCCTCCCGGGAGTCCCGTTCGAGATGAAGGCGATGGTGGCCGAGCACGTCATCCCCGAGCTCCGCGCGCGGTTCGCGCTGCCACCCCGCCGAACCGTGGTGCTGCGCTGCATGGGCATCGCCGAGTCGGTCGCGGGGCAGAAGATGGAGGGCTTCGAGCGGCCCGGCGTGCTCGTCGGCTTCCGCGCGAACATGCCCGAGGTGCACGTGAAGCTGCACCTGAGCCCGGAGCTCGATCCCGCGCCGCTCATCGCGGAGGTGCGGGAGCGCCTGGGAGGGGTGATCTTCGGCGTCGACACCGGTCCCCTGGCCGAGGTCGTGGGCCAGCACCTCCGGGCCCGCGGCGAGACCATCGCCACGGCCGAGAGCTGCACCGCGGGCCGGATCGCCGCGGCGCTCGGGGCCATCGCGGGAGCGTCCGACTACCTGCTCGGAGGGGCGGTGGTGTACTCCAACGCCGAGAAGGTGCGCCAGTGCGGCGTCGATCCGGACGTGCTCGCCGCGTTCGGGGCGGTCTCCGAGCCCGTCGCGCGCGCCCTCGCCGAGGGGATTCGCACCCGCGTCGGGGCGACGTGGGGCCTGGCGGTGACCGGCATCGCGGGGCCGGGCGGAGGTTCCCCGGAGAAGCCGGTCGGGACCGTGCATCTTGCCCTCGCCGGGCCCTCGGGCACGACCCACAAGCGGATCCAGCTCCCGTTCGAGCGCGAACGCGTGCTCCTCTTCACCGTCGGGGCGGCGCTCGACCTGCTCCGTCGCGCAGTCGATACCCCCACCTGAACGAATAACGCACACTCGGACATTTTTTGGTCGCGTAGAGCTTGCGCCCGTACAGTCCCGTGGTACGGTTGGGGGGTTCGGAGCGCCGTCGTCAGACGCCAATCCTTCGAACCCCTTCACCCGCCCCCTCCCAGAACCGCCTCTTCCGAACCGCCCGTCGCCTGCTGGAGTCTCCCATGCCCATCGATCCCGAACGCTCCAAAGCCCTCGAAGCCGCCATCACCGCCATCGAGCGGCAGTACGGCAAGGGATCCATCATGCGGATGGGCGCCCATGAGCACGTGCAGATCAGCGCCATCTCCACCGGCAGCATCGGGCTCGACATCGCCCTGGGCGTCGGCGGCATCCCGCGGGGCCGCGTCGCCGAGATCTACGGGCCGGAGTCCAGCGGCAAGACCACCCTCACCCTCCACATCATCGCCGAGGCGCAGAGGAAGGGCGGCGTCGCCGCCTTCATCGACGCGGAGCACGCCCTCGATGTGAACTACGCCCGTGCCCTGGGAGTAAACGTCGACGAGCTGCTCATCTCCCAGCCCGACACCGGCGAGCAGGCGCTCGAGATCGCCGACACCCTCGTTCGCTCCGGCGCGATCGACGTGGTGGTGGTCGACTCCGTGGCGGCGCTCGTGCCCAAGGCCGAGCTCGAGGGAGAAATGGGGGACGTGCAGCCCGGCGCACAGGCCCGCCTGATGAGCCAGGCGCTGCGCAAGCTGACGGCCAGCATCCACAAGTCCAACACGTCCATGATCTTCATCAACCAGGTCCGGATGAAGATCGGCGTCATGTTCGGCTCGCCGGAGACGACGAGCGGCGGCAACGCGCTGAAGTTCTACGCGTCCGTGCGGCTCGACATCCGCCGCATCGGATCGCTCAAGGCGGGAGAAGAGGCGATCGGAAACCGCACCCGCGTCAAGGTGGTGAAGAACAAGCTCGCGCCCCCTTTCCGGCAGGTCGAGTTCGACATCATCTACGGCAAGGGCATCAACTGCGAGGGTGAGCTCATCGACATCGGCGTCGAGGTCGGCGCCGTCCGCAAGTCCGGCTCGTGGTTCTCGGTGGGTGACGAGCGCATCGGCCAGGGCCGCGACAAGGCCGCCCAGTACCTCATCGACCACCCCGAGCTCCGCGAGCGCTTGCGTGGCGAGATCATGGGAAAGGGTGAGGCCGCGGTGACCGTCGTGAGCGGGGCCGCGGCCGAGGCCTGAGCGCGTCGAGGAGGCGCCCCCGGAGGCGCCCCCTCCTCGCGGCTCGCGCGGCGGCTCGCGCTTGCCATCCCTCGCCGACGCTCGCGCTTGGTAGAGTGTGGACGCAGGGCGATCGGCGCCCAGGAGCCTCCGGATGGACCTCGCCTCGCTCTGCCGCCTTGCCCTCAAAACCGGGGCGAGCGACATCCACCTCAAGGTCGGCGTGCCGCCCATGCTCCGCATCCATGGGGACATCCACGCGGTCCCGGATCACGGCCCATTGAGCAACGAAGAGCTCTCCAAGGCGATGTGGGACATCATGTCGCCGCTCCAGCGGGAGCGCTTCAAGAGCACGAATGACTGCGACCTCGCGCACTCCGTGCCGGGCGTGGCGCGGTTCCGGTGCAACGTGTTCCGCAGCCAGCAGCGGATCGGTGCGGTGCTCCGAGCGATCCCGACGCAGGTGAAGACCATCGACGAGCTGGAGCTCCCCGCCATCCTCAAGAAGGTGGTGCAGGAGCCCCGCGGCCTGGTGCTCGTCACCGGGGCTACGGGATCGGGCAAGAGCACCACGCTGGCCGCGATGATCGAGGAGATCAACCGCACCCTGCCCCACCACATCCTCACCATCGAGGATCCGATCGAGTTCCTGTTCGAGGACAGTCGCTCCGTGGTCAACCAGCGGGAGGTGGGGCTCGACGCGCCCAACTTCCATCAGGCGCTCCGGTCCGCGCTGCGCCAGGACCCCGACGTCATCCTGATCGGAGAGCTCCGCGACCAGGAAACGGTAGAGATCGCCCTGCACGCCGCCGAGACCGGTCACCTCGTGTTCGCGACGCTCCACACGATCGACGCGCACGAGACCATCAACCGCCTCGTCGGCTTCTTCGAGCCCCACCAGCAGCAGCAGATCCGCCTCCAGCTCGGGTCGGTCCTGCGCGCCGTCGTGTCCCAACGCCTGGTTCCGGCGAGCGCGGGCGGGCGCGTCGCGGCGCTGGAGATCATGCTCAACACCGGCACCATCTACGAGTGCATCGTGGATGCCTCTCGCACGCGCGAGGCGCGGGACCACATCCGCAAGGGCCGCGCGCAGTACGGGATGCAGACCTTCGATCAGGCGCTGTTCGACCACATCACGGCGGGGAAGGTCCGCCAGGATCACGGGCTGCGCTTCGCCAACAACCCGGACGAGGTGGCGCTGCGCCTCTCCGGGCTCACGGACGACGCCGACTGAACCTCCCGCCCGCGAGCCCGCGCATCGGCCCAGCTCCTTCGGGGCTTGAAGGAGTGCGCATCCGGGCATAGAGGAGGGGGCTTTTGCCACAGCAAGGTACGACGATGACCTCCGCAGATCTGCGCGCCCGCTTCCTCGAGTTCTTCCGCCGCCACGCGCACGCCGTGGTGCCGTCGAGCCCGCTCGTCCCGCAGAACGATCCGACGTTGTTTTTCACCAACGCCGGAATGGTGCAGTTCAAGGATGTCTTCACCGGCAAGGAGCGCCGCCCCTACAGCCGCGCCACCTCCGTGCAGAAAGTGCTTCGCGTCAGCGGCAAGCACAACGATCTGGAGAACGTGGGGCACACCCCCCGCCACCACACCTTCTTCGAGATGCTGGGAAACTTCAGCTTCGGCGACTATTTCAAGCCCGAGGCCATCCGCTTCGCGTGGGACTTCCTCACCGTCGAGCTCGGCATCGATCCCGAGCGGCTGTGGGTGACCGTCTACGACAAGGACCCCGAGGCGCTGGCCATCTGGCGCGACCAGATCGGTTTTCCCGAGGCGCGCATCCAGCAGCTGGGCGAGGCCGAGAACTTCTGGTCGATGGGGGACACCGGTCCGTGTGGCCCGTGCACGGAGATCCACTACGATCACGGCCCGGCGATCAGCGACGACACGCGGGGGCCCGCCGGTGGCGACAACCGCTACGTCGAGATCTGGAACCTCGTGTTCATGCAATACGACCGCGCGGCGGACGGGACCTTGACTCCCCTCCCCCGCCCCTCGATCGACACCGGGGCCGGCCTCGAGCGCGTCGCCGCGGTGGTCCAGGGCGTGTACGCCAACTACGAGACCGACCTCTTTCAGCCCCTGCTCAAGGCGGCCGCGGCGATGGCCGGCGTGGAACAGGGCGCCGACCGCGCGACCGACATCGCACTCCAGGTCATCGCCGACCACAGCCGCGCCACCGCGTTTCTCATCGCGGACGGCGTGATGCCCAGCAACGAGGAGCGCGGCTACGTGCTCCGGCGCATCATGCGCCGCGGGATCCGCTACGGGGTGAAGTTGGGGCTCAAGCAGCCGTTCCTCCACCAGACCGTCGCGACCGTGATCGAACAGTTCGGGGACGCCTATCCGGAGCTCCGCGAGCGCGCGGGCTTCATCCTGGACGTCGTGCGGATCGAAGACGAGCGCTTCGCGTCCACCCTCCACCGGGGGATGGCGCTGCTCGAGAAGGCGTTCGTGGAGAGCCCCGATCGGGTCGCCGGAGAGACCGCCTTCGCGCTCGCCGACACCTACGGCTTCCCGCTCGATCTGACGCAGCTCATCGCGGCGGAGCGCGGCCTCACGGTCGACACCGTCGACTACGAGCGCCTGCGCGGCGAGCAACGCGCGAAGGGGCGCGCGGCATGGAAGGGCTCGGGAGAAGAGTCGATCTCCGCCGTGTGGCACGCGCTCGCGGAGGACGTGGGCGTGCGCTTCAGCGGCTACGATCGCGACGCCGATGCCGGGACCGTCCGCGCCGTTGTGTCCGAAGGCGCCCGCGTGAGCGCGCTCGTGCAGGGCCAGCGTGCCGACGTGCTGACCGACGTGACCCCCTTCTACGCCGAGAGCGGCGGCCAGGTGGGGGACACCGGCGTCATGCGCTGGCCGGGGGGCGAGGCCGTGGTGCTCGACACCTCGAAGCCCACGGGCGATCTCCACGCGCACCAGGTCGAGGTGCGCTCGGGCACCCTCCGCGTGGGGGACCTCGTCACGCTCGAGGTCGATGCGGAGCGTCGTAACCGGACGCGCCTCAACCACACCGCGACTCACCTGCTCCACGCGGCGCTCAAGCAGGTGATCGGCGGCCACGTGATGCAGAAGGGCTCGCTCGTGGGCCCCGACCGCCTCCGGTTCGACTTCTCGCACCACAAGGCGGTGACGACGGAGGAGATCCAGGCCGTGGAGGATCTGGTCAATCAGCAGATCCTCGCGAACCACCCGGTCGACACCGCCGTGCAGGACGTGGAGTCCGCCCGCCGTGGCGGCGCGATGGCGCTGTTCGGGGAGAAGTACGGCGAGCACGTGCGCGTCGTGCAGGTCGACGCCTTCAGCAAGGAGCTCTGTGGCGGTACCCACGCGCGCCGCAGCGGCGACATCGGGCTGTTCAAGATCTTGTCCGAGGCGGGCATCGCCGCGGGCGTTCGCCGCATCGAGGGGCAGACCGGCCCGGGGGCTCAGGCCTACGTGCGCGACTTGGAGACCACCACACGCTCGGCCGCGAGGGAGCTCAAGACCTCTCCGGACAAGCTGGTCGAGGCGATCCGACGCCTGCTCGACGACAAGGCGCGCCTGGGCAAGGAGATCGAGACGATCCGCCGTGAAGCCGCCCGCGCCGCCGCGGGGGACCTGAGCGAGCGCGCCGTCGAGATCGACGGGGTCAAGGTGCTCGCCGCCGAGATCCAGGGGGACGGCAAGGTGCTGCGCGAAGAGGCCGACCGCCTCCGGGACGTGCTCGGGACCTGCGTGATCGTGCTCGCATCGCGCGACGTGGACGACGTGAAGGTGCTCGTCGCGGTCAGCAAGGACCTCGCCGGAACCCGCTACAACGCGGGCAAGATCATCGCCGCCCTCGCTTCCATGGTCGGCGGGAAGGGCGGCGGACGTCCGGATCTCGCCCAGGCGGGGGGGAAGGAGCCGGCGCGGATCGCCGAGATGTTGGCGGCGGTTCCGCAGGTGCTCTCGGCGTAGCGACGGGTGCTCTCGGCGTAGCGACCGGCCCGCGGGGGGAAGAAGGGCCGGGGGCCGCCGAGTCCGCGGCGAGCGCCCCGTGGCTCGCGCCAGGTGGTGGGACCCGGGACTCGGTCAGCATCGGCACCTCAGCCTCGACATGTTAGTCCAGCCCCCCTTTCGGAGAGCCTCATGAACATCCAGGGTATGAACGTCCTCGTCACCGGCGGTGCGAGCGGCATGGGCAAGTACTTCGTCCTCGCGCTCGCCGGCGCGGGCGCCAACGTCGCGTTCTGCGACATCTCGGCCGACGGCGTGGCCGCCACCGAAGCGGAAGGCAAGGGCCTGCCCGGCAAGGTCGTCGGGTTCGTCGCCAACGTGGCGGATGAGGCCCAGGTCATCGATCTGGTCACCAAGTCGGCGGCCGCGCTCGGAGGCCTGAACGGCCTCATCAACAACGCGGGCATCTTCCGTGACGGGCTCCTCGTCAAGCCAGACAAGGAGACGGGCGAGATCAAGAAGATGTCCCTGAAGAACTGGCAGATGGTGATCGACGTCGATCTCACCGGGCCGTTCCTCCTCACCCGCGAGTTCGCGGCGCACGTCATCCAGACGAAGACGCCGGCCTCCGTCGTGATCAACATCTCGTCGATCGCGCGCCACGGCAACCCCGGGCAGACCAACTACTCCGCCGCCAAGGCCGGCCTCATCGCGGACACGAAGCTGTGGGCGGTCGAGCTCGCGCGCTACGGGATCCGCACGGCGGCCATCGCCCCGGGCTTCATCGACACGCCGATCCTCCAGGGCATGCGCCCCGACGTGCTCGAGGGCATGCTCAAGCCCGTGCCTCTCCGCCGCGTCGGGACCCCCGGGGAGATCTTCTCCGCGGTGAAGTTCATCATCGACTGTGACTACTTCACCGGTCGTTGCGTCGACGTGGACGGCGGGCTCACCCTCTAAGCTTCGAACGCGCGGGGCCCCGCTTCGGCGGGGCCCTCTCTCGCGAGCGCGCTGGCGCTTCGCCATCCTGACCCAGGAAGCCCCTACGGAGACTATTCGGGGCCTCCGCATCCCTCTCGATCCCGGCCGAGGAGCCTACGGCTTCTTCGGCGGCGACGCGAGCGCCTTCTCGACGCGGCGGAGGGCGCGGCTGCCGGGCGCCTCGGCGCGAAGACGGTCGGCCGCGGCGCGGGCGAGATCGGGCTGCTCGAGCCCCGCGTAGGCCTCGCCCAGGAGGCCCATGGCCTCGACCTTGTCGGGGCTGTCCGGATAGTTGCGGAGGAGCGGCTCGACGCGCCCGACGACGCTCTGCCACGCGGCGCGGCGCGTGTAGAAGCGGGCGATGATCAGCTCCTTGCGCGCGAGGCGCGCACGGGCCTTGCCGAGGTCGGCATCCACCTCGTCCCGCCAGTCGCTCTCGGGAAACCGCGCGCCGAAGCGCGTCCACGTGTCGACGGCCTGTCGGGTCCACGTCTGGTCGCGGGCCGCCACCGTGGGGGCCTTGCGGTAGAGGGTGAGCCCCAGCCGATACACCACGAAGTCGAGATCCCGATAGCGTGGGTGCGCCCGCTGGAATTCGTCGTAGGCGACCCGAGCGGCGTCCCACTCGTTCTTCTTGAAGTGCACGTCCGCGATCGCGAGCTCGGCTTTCAGCGCGTACGGATCGTCCCGATAGTAGGTGCGCACCCGGTTCAGCTGCTCGAGCGCCTTGGTGTAGGAGCCGCTCTTGAGGTAGCGGAGGCCCAGCTCATAGGCCTCCTGCGCGCTCATGCGCGGTCGCTCCGCACGCGCCTCGGAGGCGGAGAGCACGAAGACGCAGAGAAAAGCAAGGAGAAGGCGCTTCACGGCGCCGGGACTATCTCGTCCGCCGTGATAGGGCGAGCCGCCCAGAGGAGGAACCATGTCGAGCCAGGCCGAAGCCCCGATCTCCTTCAGTACTTTCGTGATTTCCTTGGCCAGCTCCGGGCTGATGCACCTCGGCGTGCGTGATCCGGGCGGTCCCCAGCGCCCGGTGGACGTGAATCTCGCGCGACAAACGCTCGAGCTCCTCGGGATCCTCGCTGAGAAGACCAAGGGAAACCTCGATGAAGACGAGGCGCGGCTGCTCGATGCGGTCCGCCACGATCTCGATCAACGCCTTGCGGACGCCGCTGCAAAGCTTGGTTGACATGCTGTGACGGGAACGTGTAGAGTTCGCCGCCGTCTCGTTTACGAGAGCACCCAGGAGACCACACCATGTCCCGTTCCATCTTGCTTCTCCCCTTCTTGCTGACCGCTTGTCCCGCCCCTGACGGCAAGGTCGATGACACCGGTAGCGACACCGGCACCGCCGCGTGCGAGATCAGCATCGAGAGCACCATCCCGTCCTCGGGCGCCCTCGACGCCGATTACCGCGCGTCCATCGAGTTCAAGCTGTCGGACGCCGACGCGACCGCCACGGTCACCTCCACGATCGCGGGCACCACGACGCTGGTTGATGACGGCGAGACCATCATCTTCACGCCCAACGCGCCCCTCGAGCCCTCGACCGCCTACACGGTCACGCTCAACTACTGCCGCGGCGCCTCCGACCTCACGTTCACGACCTCGGCGGACGGCACCCCGCTCACCGACGTGAACATCCTCCTCGGCCGCACCTACGCGCTCAACCTCGGCGAGGCCCGCATCGTCGAGCCCGCGGGCGTCGGCTCGATCCTCGGCACCTACCTCACCCAGGACATCCTCGTCGGCGTCCAGACGGTGGACGCGACCGAGATCCAGATGATCGGCGCGATCGGCGTGGAAGGCTCCAGCCCCCCCGAGCAGGACTACTGCACGTCCAGCATCCCGTTCCCCGTGGCCAACTTCAGCGCCCAGCCCTACTTCCAGATTGGGCCCCAGACCACCACCCTCGCGGTGGCCGGCCTGGAGATCGTCATCGGTGACCTCGAGATCACTGGCACCTTCGCGTCCGACGGCTCGTACTTCACCGGTGGAACGCTCGGCGGCACCATCGACACCCGCCCGCTCGTCCCCCTCCTCGACGAAGAAGGCGAGCCCGGCTCCATCTGTGACCTCGCCGCCAGCTTCGGCGCGGTGTGCGGGGCCTGCCCCGAGGACGGCGAGCCCTACTGCTTGACCCTCGTGGCCGACCAGATCGAGGCCCTCCAGGTCGAAGGCGAGTCCCTCGTCGTCGTCGCGAACGGCGACTGCCCGGACTGCGAGACCACCCCCCCCGCCGTGGACGCGGTCTGCCCCGAGTAGTCGGCGGCTGACAGGCGATGAGAGCCAGGGGCGTCCCTGGCTCTCTCCCGTTTTGAGGAAGTCCTTGGCGGCGAGCCCCGAAACGTGGATGATTGCGTTCACCGCCAAGATCTGAAGGCCCCGCTGGCGGGTGCCCGCCTCCTTCCTCCAACCTACCCCGCACCCGAGCGAACCATGCGCCTCCTCTCCCTCGCCTTCCTCCTCTCCGTCGCCTGCACCGAAGACCACAAGATCGAGACCGACACCGGTCCCATCGGCAGCGACAGCGGCGGGGGTGACAGCGACACGGACACGGATACCGACACCGACACGGATACCGACACCGACACCGACACCGACACCGATGCGGACACGGACGCGGACACGGACGTCGACACCGGGGATGACGTGACCGAGGACCTCTCCGGTCGCACCTACGTGGTCACGCTGGCGGACGCGACGATCGTCGAGCCCGCCGGGCTCGGCAGTCTCCTCGGCGGCTACATCACCCAGGACATCCTCCTCGGCGTCGTCTCGTCGAACGACACCGAGATCGAGATGATCGGCACCATCGCGGTCGAGGGTTCGAGCCCGGCCGAGCAGGACTACTGCCTCGCCACGATCGACTTCCCCACCGCTGACTTCAGCCGGAACCCCGACTTCCAGATCGGGCCGAGCGACCTGGTGCTCGACGTGGGCGGCGTCACCGTCGAGCTCTCGTCGCTCATGGTCACTGGCACCTTCTCGGACGACGGCAGCTCCTTCGAGGACGGCACGCTCTCGGGCACCATCGACACCCGCCCGCTCGACCCGCTGGTCGGCGACGCCGGCGCCATCTGCGAGTACGCCGGATTCTTCGGCGCGAGCTGCGTCTCTTGCCCCTCCGACGGGGAGGAGGCCTGCCTCACGCTCGTGGCCGAGGACATCACCGGGACCGAGCTGGAGGGCGTGACGATCGGTTTCGTCCCGGGCAACAACTGCGAAGCCTGCGAAGACGGCCTGCCGGCCGCCGACGCCGTGTGCGACGGCTAGGCCCGATGCTCACGAGCCTCCTCCTCCTCCTCGCCTGCGCGACGGACGGCAAGCCCGTGGACGACACGGGCCCCATCGGCACGGACGGTGACGCGGACACCGACACCGACGCGGACACCGATACCGACACGGACGCCGATACCGACGCGGACACCGACACCGAGCCCGCGTGCACGGCCACGATCGTCGCGATGTCACCCGCGAACGGTGAGCTGGACGTCGCGCTGGACGCGCCGGTGGTCGCCACTTTCTCCGAGCCGGTGACGGCCGCCGACATCACGCTCGACGGTGGCGTGACCGGCACCGTGACCTTGGGCGACGGCGGCACGTTTGCCACCTTCATCCCCGACGGCGGCCTGGACCACGGGACCAGCTACAGCGCCTCGGCCACCGTGTGCGAGGACACGGCGGTCGCCACCTTCACCACGTCGGGCGAGGAGCTCTCGGTCGACCTGACCGAGCGCACCTACGACATCGAGCTGGACGACGACAGCGATCTCACCTGGGTCGCCCCGAGCGTCGGCACCTTCCTGGCGGGAAGCCTCGCGACGACGAGCATCCTGTTCATGGTGGAGTCGGCGGACACCGCCCAGATCGACATGGTCGGGGCGGCCGGCTACGAATTTCGCGGCGCCACCGCGCAGTATCCGTGCACCTACGCCATCGACTTCGATCCCGCGCCGTTCACGAGCCACCCCGCCTACGCGGTCGGACCGCTCGATACGGAGATGCAGGCCAACGGCATCAAGTTCGAGATCTACGACCTCGCCGTCACCGGCACCTTCGCGGAAGACGGCGCGACGGCCGAAGACATCGTGCTCACCGGGCTGCTCGACACCCGGCCCCTCGCCGAGGGGCTGGGGCTGGATGTGTGCGAGCTGGCGACGAGCTTCGGGGACACCTGCGTGGACTGCCCGGACGGCGAGACCGGCTGCCTCGCCGTCGAGATCCACGACGAGCGCGCCCCCTGGCGCGAGGGCCTGTGGATCGACGTGGACCAGGATCCGACGACCGATCGGTTCTGCACCGAGTAGGCGGCACCCCGTGGCGACGGCGACAGCGCCGCCGCCCGCTCGTCAGTGATGCTTGCGGGGCGGCGGCGCCATCGGGCTGAGCTCGAGCGGCGGGATGGTGAGCTCGGCGGCCGCGCAGAGCGCCACGAAGTCGGCGGGCGGCGGCGCGGAGAAGGCCATCGGCCGGCCGTCCCGCGGGTGGCGGAACCCGAGGTGCCACGCGTGCAGGAGCGGGTGGCTCAGCTGGTCCACCATGGCGCGGATGCCCGCAGGGGCCACGCAGTCGCGGCGGCTGTAGAGCATGTCCCCGAGCACGGGGTGGCCCGACTCCGTGAGGTGCACGCGCACCTGGTGGGTGCGCCCGGTCTCCAGGCGACACTCGACGAGCGCGACACGGTCGGCCTTGGCGCGGGTGCGCCACTGCGTGATCGCGAGGCGGCCGCGGCGGCGCTCGGGCGCCACGGGCTCCTCCAGATCGTCGTCATCGTACACGTAGCCGATGACCTCCGGCTCGAGGTCGACCGGCACGGGCACGTCGTCCGGGACCGACGACATCCGCAGGCGGTCCTTCGGGTCACGCCCGATCACGCTGCGGATCGTGCCGCCGTCGAAGAGCGGTACGCGGTGCACGACCGCGAGGTACCGCCGCTCGAGATCGTGCGCGGCGAAGAGTGTGGACAACGCGCGGTGGGTCACGTCGTTTCGCGCGACGACCATGACGCCGCTCGTGCCCCCGTCGAGGCGGTGGACGATGCCGGGCCGCTCGACGCCGCCGATGGTCGAGAGCGACCCGGCGCGGCCGAGGAGCGCGTTGACGAGGGTGCCGTGGCCGTGCCCGGCCGAGGGGTGGACGACCATCCCCGCGGGCTTGACGAGGACGATCAGGTCCTCGTCTTCGTGGAGCACGTCGAGCGGGATGTCCTCCCCCACGATCGATGACGCGACGGCATCCGGCACGTCCACCACGACGACCTGGCCGAAGGTGGGGTGCATGGAGCCCTTGGCGGGGGCACCGTCAATCGTGACGCGTCCCTCGGCGATGAGGGCCTGGAAACGGGCACGGGAGACGGTGGGGAACACGTCGGCGAGCGTGCGGTCGAGCCGGCCGGTGCCGGACGTGGCGACCCAGCAGAGGCGCTCAGCCACGGGCGCGGAAGAAGCGGGACATGTAACCCTCGATGAATTCGTCGACCTCGGGGCCGGCCGGGATGGCCTCGAGCGCCCGTACGACCATCTTGAGGTACCCACGTACGAACGTGGCCCCGGGAAGGTCGGTGTAGGCATCCCGCTCCATCGCGTCGAGAAAACGCAGGGAGATGCGCGTGGTCGCGGAGAGCTGCGGGAGCGTGCTGCGACGGAGCTCACGGGTCGCGCGCAGAAACGCTCCGGTGGGACCGTACTGATCGAGCAGCCGGGCGAGATCTTCCGCCGCGACGTTCCGATCGATCGCGAGGCTGCTGACCGGCGGGGGGCGCGGGGGCTCCGGTTTGCGGCCGCCGGGCCCCATGGAGGGGGGCGGCAGCACCAGGGCCGGCGGGACCACACCGTGGCTCTCGCTGGGGCGGGCGTCGCCCGCGCGGGTCTCGGCGAACCGCGGTTCGCCCGGGCGGGGAGCCTCGGGGAGGCGGCCGTGAAGGCGATCCGCGGCGCGGTCCGCCGTGCGGAGGTCCGGCCGCGGGTCCGTGGCTTCCGGGTTGCGGGGCTCGGGGGCACGCCCCGCCTCGGGCCGACGATCGGCGCGGACGTGGACGGCGGAGATCTCCGGCTCGGCCACCGACAGTTCGGACACGGGCTCCCCCACGCGGAGGTCCGTCAGCGTGCGGACCACGTGGAGCGCGGCAGCCGCGGCCGGGTCGATCATCGACGGGCCCGCCTGGGCCCAGAGCTCCTCGGGGTCGGCGGGGAGCGCGCCCCGCGAGAGCTCCCGATACCGATCGTACCGACGGCGCCGCAGGGGATCGGACAACACCGCCCATGCCTCGGCGAGCCCCGCGCGGCGGGCCTCGATCGCGGCCACGTCCTGCTGGCGGGCTTCGGCCGCGCGCAGCTTGCGGACCACCTGGGCCACCTGCTCCTGGTACGCGGCCCGCACCGCGTCGGGCGGGGCGTCGTAGGACACCTGGAGGAGCTCGTAGAAACCGATCGACATGATCCGCGGCCCCTAACCGGCCCGGCGGCAGGCCGCGACCACGGCGCCGAGCAGCGCCGCTTCTTCCTCGGGCGCCACGGTGCGAGGATCGAGGCGGACGCGGCCCTCGGACACGCGCCCGAGGACCGCGGGGGTTCCCCCTCTCAGGCGGGCGGCGACGTGGTCCGGCTCGGGAACGTCGAGGGCGGCGACCCAGGTGGGGAGCCCCTCCCCCGGCAAGCTCCCTCCACCCGAGAAGCCTTGATCGCGGAGCACTTCGGCGGCGATGCCGTGCGCACGCAGATGTGTGGCCCAGGCCTCCGCGCGCGGCTTCAGATCCACCGCGCGGAGCGAGAGCATCGCCACGGCCGGCGGAAGCTCCCCCACGAGGTAGCCGCGGAGCGTCGCCTCCAGGGCGGCCAGGACGAGCCGATCGAGCCGGAGCGCGCGGTAGAGCGGGTGCTTGCGCATCGCCTCGATCGGGGCGCGGGCGCCGACGATCAGGCCCGCCTGTGGGCCCCCGAGGAGCTTGTCGCCGGAGAAGCAGGCGACGTCCACGCCGTCGGCGATGACCTCTCCGACGGTGGGCTCGCCGAGCCCCGGCACCAGGGCGCCCGCGCCGAGATCCTCCAGCAGCAGGACTCCCCGCTCCCGGGCGAGCGCCGCGAGCTCGGCGCGGGTGGCCGCCTCGGTGAAGCCGGTGATCCGGAAGTTCGAGGGGTGCACCCTCAGGATGGCCGCGGTGTTCGGGCCGACAGCCGCCGCGTAGTCCCCCACCCGCGTGCGGTTCGTGGTCCCCACCTCGACGAGGCGCGCCCCACCGGCCGTGATCACGTCGGGAACGCGGAACGAGCCCCCGATCTCGACGAGCTCCCCCCGGGAGACGACGACCTCGCGCCCGGCGGCCAAGGTCGTGAGCATCAACAGCACGGCGGCGGCGCAATTGTTCACCACCACGGCGTCCTCCGCCCCCGTGAGCGACGCGAGCGGCCCGCGGACTCCATCCAGGCGCTCGCCCCGCCGCCCGCTCGAGAGGTCGAGCTCCACATTCGCGTAGCCCCGGCTGAGCGCAGCCACCGCCGCCGCCGCGCGCGGAGACAGGGGCGCCCGCCCCAGGTTCGTGTGCAACACGATCCCCGTGGCGTTGATGACGGGCCGGAGGCGCATCCGCTCCTCCTCCGCGACGCGCGCCCGGAGCGCGTGCGTCCAGTCAGCGGGGGGCGCACCACCCGCGCGCACATCCCCCACCAGGGCGCGCGCGGCGCGCGTGGCCGCGACGCGGGGGAGATCGGGGGCCTCGCGGACGAGGCGGTCCACCGAAGGCAAGGCGCGGCGCGGATCCATGGCCGGCAAGATAGCATCCGGACGTGAACATCCTCCTCTACGCCCTCGCGACGATCGCCGCGGGCGCGCTCGCCGTCCGGGTGCCCCTCGGAGATCGCGAGGATCCGGTGCGCCGCGCCTTCGCGGTGTTCACCTCCGTGCTGTGCGTGTCCTACTTCGGGTTCACGCTCTACCTGCTGCCCGGGCTCGGCGCGTTCAAGTACCTGCACGCGGGCGCCGGCGCGTTCCTGCCGCTCGCGCTCCTGGTCTTCGTCGACCGCTTCTTCTGGCAGCCGGGCGCCCCCCACGATCCCCGCGTGCGCACCCTCAGCGTCGCGACCCCCCTGGTGACCCTCGCCTTCGCGGCGATCGACGCGGTGTTCTACCGGGACACGCCGCGCGCCTCGATCCCCGAGGTCGTGTTCGCCGTGTACGTCTTCGGCGCCTTCCTCGTCCCGCTCCACCGGCTGTGGCAGTTCCACGAGTCGACGGAGCACCGCGTCGAGCGCGCCCGGATCCGCTACCTCGCCGCCCTCGCGGGGCTCGCCATCGGATTTTCGGGCGTCGAGGCGCTGGCACGATCGATCGGCGGCCTGCCGGACCAGGTGTCCTTCTGGGCGTTCCCGGCGATGGTGCAGGGCGCCTTCCCGCCCCTCGGTGCCATTTTCGCCAGCATCTTCGTCTACTTTCTCTACCAGATCATCACGGTGTACCGGCTCCTCGACCTCGCGGAGATCTTCAGCCGCATGGCCGCCGTGGCGGTCTCCGGGAGCCTGCTCGTCGGGATCGACGCGTTGTCCGCCGCCTCGCTGCTCGGCGAATACCCGATCCACGGCACCTTCCAGGTCTTCCTCGCGAGCTGCCTGTTCCTCCTCGCCTACGATCCGCTCCGCAAGCAGCTTGAGACCTGGGCCGGGCGCATCTTCAACCGCCGCGGTCAGCGCCTCCAGGAGACCCTCCAGGAGCTTGACGTCGCGATGGTGCGCGCCCTTTCCATCGACGGCCTCACCCACGAGATGCTCACCCGCTTCGTGGCTTCCGGGCGCATCCCCGTCGCTTCGATCTTCCTGTGGGACGAGGAGCGGCGCACCTACCGGCTCGTCGCGGAGCGCGGCACGCGGGAGCAGCCGCCCATCATGCAGGTCGCGCGGCAGCCGTTCACGGACGGGTTCGCGTCGGGGCAGCGCTCGTACATCCGCGCCGTGCTCGCGCGGCAGCAGGCACGCCACACCGGGCGCGCGGAGGACACCGAGGTGCGGCTGCGCCTGTTGGAGGCGATGAACGCCGACGTGGCGGTGCCGTTCATGTCCGGCGACGTAGTGATCGGCTGGCTCACGCTTCGCGACGAGGAGGAGCTCGAATCGTTCACCGCGGAGGACGTGGCGCGCCTGGTGCACACCGCGGCGCGGGCGAGCGTGATCCTGGAGAACCTCCACGGCTTCGAGAAGCTCAAGGAGGAGCACCGGCTCGCCGCGCTCGGCACCATGGCGGCCGGGCTCGCCCACGAGATCCGCAACCCCCTCGCCGGCATCAAGGGCGCCGCGCAGTACCTCCAGGCCGGGCGCGAGGGCCCGGACGCCGAGATGGTGAAGATCATCGTCGACGAGGTGGACCGCCTCAACCAGGTCGTGAGCCAGTTCCTCGACTACGCCCGCCCGATGCAGCTGCACCTCGAGGAGACCGACGTCGCCTCGCTCGTCGGCACCGTGATGGGCGTGATCAACGCGCAGGGTTTGCCGCCGAACGTGCGCCTCGCGGAAGAGCACGCGCTGGACCGCCCTCCCCTCCCCGTGGATGCCCCCAAGCTCAAGCAGGTGCTCCTCAACCTCTGCCAGAACGGGCTCCAGGCGATGAAGCACGGGGGCACGCTCACGCTCCACACCCGCGTGGGGAGGCTCCGGGACCCCAAAGCGCGGTACGCGCCGGCGATCGAGGTCGCGGTGGAGGACACGGGCAGCGGCATCGCCCCCGAGGACCTCGACAAGCTGTTCGTGCCCTTCTTCACCACGCGCCACGACGGCACCGGGCTGGGCCTGGCGATCTCGCGTCGCATCGTGCAGGCCCACGGGGGCGAGCTCGACGTGTCCAGCACCGTCGGGAAGGGCACCACGTTCACCGTGCGCATCCCTCTCCGCAGCCCGTCGGAGCCGGCGATCGGCGCCGACGAGGGTGTCAAGGGCCAGGCGGCCGGTTGAGGTTCAGGATCGGGCCCACGTCGAGCACGGGGAGCCCGGCGACGAAGGCGCGGACCGACCCTCCCGCCGCCGCGTGGAGCAGCGCGCGGTCCCGCAGGCGCGCCGGAAACACGCCGAGCAGCGGCTGCCCGACCGCGATCGCGCCCGCGGCCAGGAGCGCCTCGACCTGCTCGAGGTGGAGCTCGGCGAGGTCACACGGGGTGACGAAGGTGTCCTCGCCCTCCCCGAGCGCCGCCGCGATGCCCCAGAGCGGATGACGCGGCCCCTCGGGCTCGAGCAGCTCGGGGAGACCGATCCCGCGGGACTCCCGGGCCACGAGCCAGGGCTCGAGGCCAGCGGCGCGCAGCACGCGGGCGAGGCGCAGCGCCAGGAGCTCGCCCCCGACCGGATGGATGGCCTTGTCGGCCCCGAAGCGTCGGGAGAGCCCACCGGCGAGGATGCACCCCCTCACAGCCGCCGCCCTCGCGTCATGGCGCCGACCAACGGTAGCCCGCGTCCTTCCCGGACTGGAAATTCGGATCGAAGACCTGCACCGCCACGGTGCCCGCGATCTCGGTGGCGCCTTCGGGGAGGAGCGCAAAACCGTGGGCGTCCGCCATGGAGAGGACCCCGGCGCTGCCCTGGTGCCCGGCGACCTCGGCGCGAACGACGTCTCCCTCGCGGAACAGGCGCACGCGGATGAACTCGGGCCGCCCCGGCCGGCGGCGCGTGCGGCCGACGAGCTCGGCCTGGATGACGGGCAGGAAGGGGGTCGGATCGCCGAGCATCGACCGGAGCACCGGGCGCACGAACTGGTAGAAGTTCACCATGCAGCTCACCGGGTTGCCCGGGAGACCGAAGATCGGGGTCCCGCCGAGCACGCCGTAGGCCAGCGGCTTGCCGGGCTTCATCGCCACCCGCCAGAAGTCCATGGTGATCCCCAGCTCTCCCAACACGTCCTTCACGTGATCGTAGTCCCCGACGCTCACCCCGCCCGTCGAGACCACCACATCACAGCGGAGCGCCGCGCGAAAGGCGGCCGCCAGGGCCGCCGGATCGTCCCGGATGCTCCCCAGGTCGACCGGATGCGCACCCGCTTCGCGCACCAGGGCCGCCAGCGCGTGACCGTTGCTGGAGTGGATCTGGCCCGGCCCGAGCGGGGAGCCGGGCTCCACCAGCTCGTCACCGGTGGAGAGGATGCCGACCTTCGGCCGCACCGCCACCTGCACCGCCGGGATGCCGACGGCCGCGAGCACACCGATGGCCCCGGCGCCCAGGGTGCGCCCGCGTGACAGGACGGGCGCCCCCCGTGGCACCTCGCTCCCCTGCGGGCGGATGTGCTGCCCCGACGTGGCGCCCCCGCCGAGCCGCACCCGATCGGGCCCCGCGGGCTCGCTGTCCTCGACCATGAGGACAGCGTCGGCCCCGTCGGGCACGGGCGCCCCGGTCATGATGCGCGTGGCGTGGCCGGGGGTCACCCGGTGCCGTGGCACGCCGCCGGCGGCGACGGTCTCGAGGATCACGAGCTCCCCCGGCACGTCGGCCGCTCTCACCGCGAAGCCGTCCATCGCCGAGGCGGGCCATGGCGGGAGCTCGCCGGGGGACACCACATCCTCCGCGAGCACCCGCCCGTGGGCCTCGGCGAGCGAGGCGCGCTCGGCTCCGTTGGGCGGGATGTGGGCGAGCACGCGGGCGAGGGCTTGTTCGATGGTCAACATCCGGAGGGACTATCCGGAAGCCGCCTGTCAGCTCTTGATCTTGAGCTTCTGCCCCGGGTAGATCGTGGAGCCCTTCAGGCCGTTCCACGCCTTCAGATCGGTCACCGAGCAGTTGTAGCGGTCGGCGATGCTGCTCAACGTGTCGCCGCGGCGCACGGTGTAGGAGGAGGTCGCCGCCGCCTTCTTGGCGGTGGAGCTGGCGGTGGAGGCAGCGGTGGCGGCCGCGGCGGGCGTGGCCGACACCTTGGTCGTGGACGCGGGCTTCACCACCAGCTTCTGTCCGATCTGGATGTTCGAGCCCGAGACCTTGTTCCAGCCCTGGATCTGCTGGGCGGTCACGCCGTACTTCGACGCGAGGCCGGACAGCGTGTCCCCGCTCTTCACCGTGTGGGTGAGGGCGGCGGTGGTCTTGGTGGTCGTCTTGGCGGCCGCCGCCGGCGTGCCCGAGGTCGCGGCGCCCGAGGTCGACGCGACGGGGGCCTTGGAGGCCGAGGAGGCGGACGTGCTGCCCGACGCCGGGGGCTTCTCGGCGGACTTGCCGACCTCGGTGGACGCGATCGCCTTGCCGTCCGACGGCACCACCAGCTCCATCCCCACGCTGATGTGGTTGATGTTCCCGATGCGGTTGACCCGCGCTATCTCGTCGACCGAGAGCCCGTACTGGCGCGCGATGCTGCCGAGGCTCTCGCCGCGCTTCACCACGTGGCGCTGGAGCGTGAGCCGCTCGTCGGGAGGCACCTTCGCGAGGTTCTCCTTGAAGGCGACGCTTCGGTTCGGCGCGATGCGCACCTTCTGCATCGCGGGATCGGGCGGGAGCGCGTACCGACGAAGCGCGGGGTTGAGCGCGAGGAAGGCATCCTCGGTCATGCCCGCGCACTTCGCCATCACGGCGACGCTGGTCGAGGCGGGCACCTCGACGCTCTCGAACTTCCACTCCGGGAGGTACCGGAGCCCGACGAACCCGTAGCGCTCGGGGTGCTTCCCGATGATGGCGGCGGCGATGAGCTTGGGGACGTAGTTGTCGGTCTCGGTGTGGAGGTAGTCCCCCGCCGCGATCGCCCAGAAATCGGTCGTGCCCGCGTAGCGGGTGGCCTTCATCACGCGCCCCTGGCCGCCGTTGTAGGACGCCCAGGACAACCACCAGTCCCCCTTGAACATCTTGTTCAGGTCGGACAGGTAGCGGAGCGCGGCGTCGGTCGCCTTCTCCGGGTCGCGACGATCGTCCACCCACCAGTCGATCCGGAGGCCGTAGTCCTTGCCCGTGTAGGTCATGAACTGCCAGAGGCCGGCCGCGGACGCGTAGCTGGTGGCGCCCGTGGTGAACCCGCTCTCGATCATCGAGAGGTACGCGAGGTCCTTCGGCAACCCGCGCGCCTCCATCTCCCGGTGCATCATCGGGAGCCACTGCGTCGAGCGCTCGAGGTAGCGCGAGTAGTACTTCCGGCCCCGGCCCAGGAAGTACTCCATCCACTTTTTCACGTCCGCATTGACGATGATCGGGATGTCGAACTCGCGCGGGTCCACCTTGTCGAGGTGGAGGGGGTCGAGGCTCGTGGCGCCGATGGGGTCGAGGTAGAACTCGATGGGCGGGTACGCGCCGACCGCGGCCACGCTGCCGAGCTCGGCGAGGCGCTCTTCGACCAGCTCCTGGGTCGCGGCGCGCACGTCGGCTGTCGCGGGCGTGCCGTCCGCCGACTCGATGAACGACCAGATCGACTGCTCGGTGCCGGCGGCGGACTCCGCGGTCGGCTCTACCGCCGGAGCCTCCGCGTCCAGGGCCGGTTCTTGAGCGAGAGCCGTGGAGAAGAGGCCCTGCAGGACGATCGGAAGCAGGACGAGCGGCAGGAGGGGGGGCATGCGGGCGGCCCAGGATAACAGTGCGGCCGCATGTCCTCCATCCTCGTCGCCACCTCGCGTGACGCCATCCGTGAATCGGTGGTGCTTCCGCTCGCGCGGGAAGGCCTCGCCGTCGCGTCCGCGGCGGACTGGGACGGCCTCTGCCGCGCCATGTGCGAGCCGACAACGGTGCTCGTCCTCCTGGATCCGGAGCTGCCGGGGCTGCGAGGCGAGCTGCTCGCGACGCTCGCGGCCACGCTCGGCCACGCGCCGACAGTGCGCGTGCTGGGCGCCGCCCTCCCCCCGCTCACGCGCGTCCCGAACACCGAGCGCGCGGTGATCCGGCTCGCCCGTCAGCACCTCGGCACCCGGGGGGTCGATGCCGTGGAGCGGCGCATCCTCCGCATGCAGGGGCTCGGCGCGGCGCCGCTCGAGCGCCTCGTGCTCCTGGCCGGCTCGGCGCTCCCGACGCTGATCCACGGCGAACGCGGGTCGGGCAAGGAGCGGGTCGCGCGGGTGCTGCACCAGCTCTCCGGGCTCGCCGGGCGGTTCGTGGTGCTGAAGCACACGGTGAAGTGGGCCCCCGAAGGCCCCCCGGGCACGGTCTACGTCGAGTCCGCCCACCGCCACGACGACCTCCGCGCGGTGGTCGGCGCCGCCCGGGCCGCGGGATGGCGCGTGGTCGGCGGCACGCGCCTCGACGATGCGGTCCCCGCCATCAAGTGGGACCGGCTGGTGCTCGCGCCCCTCCGGGAGCGCCCGGACGACCTGCGCAACCTCACCACGTGGTACCTCGACCAGCACACGCGCCGGATGGGCCTCCCGAAGCGCACGTTCGACCGCGGCATGTGGGCGCTCCTCCACGCGCATCGATGGCCGGGCAACCATCGTGAGCTGGAAATGTTCGTCGTCCAGACCCTGGGCCGGGTCGACCAGGCGGTGATCCGCGGCGCGACGCTCCCCGAGGAGCTCCGCGCGCTCCTGCTCCCCCAGGCCGAGGCCGAGCGGGAGGCCGAGAGCTTCGAGGAGATGGCCCGCCTGCGCCTGCTCCCGGTCGTGCGCGCCTACGCGCCGGGCGGCGAGGACACGCTCCACGCGCTGGTCATCCGCAGCGCAGAGCGCGCCTTGTTCCAGCTGGTCCTCGCGCGCACCCAGGGCAACCGCAAGGCCGCCGCGGCCCTGCTCGGGGTGGCGCGGAACACCCTCCAGCAGCGGATCGAAGCGTTGGGGCTCGGATCGATCGGGCGCGCCGGAGGGGAGTGACGCTCACTCCGCGGTGCCACCCACGAGGTACACCTTCCCGACGCGGGTCGTGCCGTAGTTCATGTTCGCGAACAGGATGTCGTCGAAGCCGTCTCCGTCGACATCGCCGGCCGCCGCCGCGGCACCGCCGCCGTAGCCGCTGCTCGTGTTGGTGGCCTCGGCGTTGAACAGGGCGAAGCCGTCCGGCGCGGCCGAGAGCGACGGGTAGTAGGTGCCCGTGGCGCCGCCGTAGAACAGCGCCGCGACCGCGTAGCTGACGAAGTCGACCGTATCGGCGCCGATCCCGACGATGAAGTCCTCGCGCCCGTCGGCGTCGACGTCCCCGGCCCGGGACACGCCCGCGCCGACCTGGGCCGTGGTCGCGTTGCCGTAAATGAGCACGTCCGCGAGGTCGGCGCCCGCGCCCGACCCGGCCACCAGGACCGTGTCCCCGGCGAACAGGAACGCTGCGCCCGCGCTCGTGCTCGTGCCCACGTCGTAGGAGTTCGCGCCTACGAGGAACTCGTCGTAGCCGTCTCCATTGGTGTCGCCCACGGAGGCGAGGCGGTCACCGTAGAGGTCGGCCGGGGACGAGGTGGAGTGCACGAAGTCCATCGACGTGAGGGTCGCGTCGGCATCGTCGCGTGTCGTCGCATCGATCGGGCCGAGGAACGCGTAGACGCTGTCGGTGCCGGACCCGACGACGAGCAGGTCGTCCTCGCCGTCGCCGTCGAGATCGAGATCACCGAGGACCGACAGGCCGAAGATGTCGCCCGCCCCACCCGCGATCGTGTGGATGTCCGTGGTGTTGGAGCTCAGGAGGCCGGTGCACGTCGGCGTGGTGACGATTCCGACGTAGCCGGCACCCGTGCTGGTGTGGCTCTGGTAGGCGCCGTAGACCCAGTCGGCGCCGCCGTCCCCGTCGAGATCCCCGCCGAAGGCGAGGCTGTTTCCGAGGTAGCTGGTCGCGCCCGCGCCCTCCACCGAGCAGTCCACCGCGCCGGACGACGTCGGCGTGAGCGCGGTCGTGGTCGTCCCCGTGCGCGCGAACGGCCCGAGGAAGACATAGGCCTTGCCGTTGTCGGTGAGCGACGAGGAGCCGCCGCCGAAGCCGTTGATGCCGGGCACGCCGACGATCAGATCGTCGATGCCGTCGCCGTCGAGATCCCCAGCGGCCAGCCCCTGGCCGAAGCGGCCGGCGGCGTCGCTGCCGGTGAGGGTCGCGGTCGGGTCAGCGACGGTGTCGCTGAAGCCGGTGCCGGTGCCGGTGCCGGTGAAGATCGTCACGCGGCCCATGTTGGCGGCGCTGCTGCTCGCGCTCGCGTCGTAGAAGCGGTCACCAACCGCGATGTCGGCGTTCCCATCGCCGTCGAAGTCGTGGTCGCCCACGATCTTGTTCCCGAACGACGAGGTGGACGTGGAGCCGTTGATGCCGGTCCAGGTGGCCGCGGCGGTGGTCAGGGCGTCGTGAACGCTCGCGTAGGCGCACTCGTCCGCGCCCGAACAATCGTCGTCGAGCCCGTTCTCGCACACCTCCTCGGCGGCGGGGTTGACGCCGGGCCGGGTGTCGTCACAATCGGTGCCGTCCGCGACGAACAGCTCGGGCGCGGTGCACGAGGCGACGGCGTCCGCCGGGTCTCCGAAGCCGTCCTCGTCGGCGTCGGCGTACCAGGTGGTCCCGGTCGCGTCCTCGTCCGCCGTGCCGTCGCAGTCGTTGTCGAGGCTGTCGCAGAGCTCCGGGGCATCGGGGTAGGTCGTCGCGTCCGCGTCGTCGCAGTCGGTCGACGAGGCGACGTACCCGCTGGGCTGGAAGCAGGCCGACCGGGGCGACTCGAGCGCGCCGTAGCCGTCGCCGTCGCCATCGGCGAACCAGCTCGCGAGGAGCATGGCGTCCTCGTCCACGATGCCGTCGCAATCGTCGTCGTAGCCGTTGCAGACCTCGATCGCGGCCGGGGATACGGCCGCGGAGGTGTCGTCGCAGTCGGTCGCGTCGGCGCCGTAGCCGGCCGGGGCGTCGCACGCGGTGACGGCGGCCGCGGGGTTGCCGTAGCCGTCCGAATCGGCGTCGGCGTACCAGGACGTGGCGTCCTCGGCGTCGGCCTCGTCCACCAGGCCGTCACAGTCGTTGTCGTCCCCGTCGCACAGCTCGTCCGAGCCGGGGAAGGTGTTCGCGTCGTCATCGGCGCAGTCGGTCGCGTTCGCGACGTAGCCGGAGGGCGCGCCGCAGGCGCTCACGGTGACGGCGGCGTTCCCGAAGCCGTCGCCGTCCATGTCGAGGTACCACACCCCCGCGTCCACCGCGTCCTCGTCGGTCGCGCCATCACAGTCGTCATCGTCCCCGTCGCACGTCTCGGGGGCGCCGGGGTGGGTCGTCGCGGCGAGATCGTCGCAGTCCGCCGCGGTGGCGAAGTAGCCGGAGGGCACGTCGCAAGCGGCGATGGTGGTGGTGGTGCCCCCGTAGCCGTCATGATCGGCGTCGCCGTACCACGTGGTCCCGTCGACGGCGCCGTCGTCCACCGTGCCGTCGCAGTCCTGGTCGATGTCGTCGCAGGTCTCGGTGGCGCCGGGGTGCACGGCCGCGCGCGTGTCGTCGCAGTCCTGGCCGTCCGAGAGATACCCGCTCGGGGCGTCGCACGCGTAGACCGACACGCCGGCATCGCCGTAGCTGTCTCCGTCGGCATCGGCGTAGAACGCCTCGACGTCCACGGCGTCCTCGTCCGTCGTCCCGTCGCAGTCCTGGTCGACCTCGTCGCAACGCTCGGCCGCGCCGGGGAACGTGCTGGCGACCGCATCGTCGCAGTCCGCGCCGTCCGCGACATAGGCGGTGGGCGCGTCGCAGGAGACGGTCGAGGAGAGCGCGTCGCCAAACGTGTCCCCGTCCGCGTCGGCGTACCACGTGGTCACGCCGGTGGCGTCGGGTTCGTCGGTGGTGCCGTCGCAATCGTCGTCGCGATCGTTGCAGGCCTCCGTCGCGCCGGGGTTCACCGCGGCGAGGCTGTCGTCACAGTCGTCGCAGGCCGCGAAGCCGTCCGCGTCGAGATCCGAGTAGGCGACGGAGCCGTCACAGTTGTAGTCGAGCGGATCGCTGCAGTCGGACTCGTCCGCGCCCGGGTGGTAGCTCGCGGAGGCGTCGTCGCAGTCGTCACCCAGCGCGACGTACCCGATGGGCGCGTCACACGCGGCCACGCTGGTGCCGATGTCGCCGTGCCCGTCCCCGTCCACGTCGCGGAACCAGGTGGAGAGGTCGACCGCGTCGAGCTCGTCGACGACCGCGTCGCAGTCGTCGTCCACGCCGTTGCAGGACTCGACGCCGGCCGGGTTGACCGCGGCGGCGCCGTCGTCACAGTCCTCGCACGCGGCGAAGCCGTCGCCGTCCGCATCGGCCGAGGCCACGGATCCGTCGCAGTTGTAGTCGCTCGGATCCTCGCAGTCCGACTCGTCGGCGCCCGGATGGAACAGGGGCGAGCTGTCGTCGCAGTCGCCTCCGACCGCGACGGCGTCCTCGGGCGCGGTGCAGGCGACCACGGCGGTCGCGGGGTCTCCGTGGCCGTCGAGGTCGGCGTCGGTGTACCAGGCGGTCGCGTCCGCGGCGTCGTCGTCGACGGAGCCGTCGCAGTCGTCGTCGAGGTCGTTGCAGGCCTCGGGTGCGTCGGGGTTCACCGTGGCGGAGCTGTCGTCGCAGTCCGTGCAGGCGGCCCAGCCGTCCTCGTCGGCGTCCTCATAGGCGACCGAGCCGTCGCAATTGTAGTCGTTGGGGTCCGCGCAGTCGGACTCCTCCGCGCCCGGGTGGTAGGACCCGTCGTCGTCGTCACAGTCGCCGCCCGCCGAGACGTAGCCGGCGGGGGCGCCGCACGCGTCCACCGCGTCGCCGTCGTCGCCGAAGCCGTCCCCATCCCGGTCGAGGTAGAAGGTGCCCTCGTCCACCGCGCCGTCGTCGACCTCGCCGTCGCAGTTGTCGTCGATCTCGTTGCACGCTTCGAGCGCGCCGGGATTGATGGTGGGCTCGCCATCGTCGCACTCGGCGCAGGCCGCGTATCCGTCGCCGTCGAGATCCGAGTAGCCGCTCGATCCGTCACAGTTGTAGTCGGCGGGATCGGAGCAGTTCGACTCCTCGGCGCCCGGCCGGAACAGCGCCGAGCTGTCGTCGCAGTCCGTCGCGTCCGACACGTACCCGGCGGGGGCGTCGCAGCCGGTCGTGCTCGCGGACGGATCGCCGTAGCCGTCATCGTCCGAGTCGGCGTACCAGATCGCGGAGCCGCCCTCGTCGACCTCGGCGTCACAGTCGTTGTCGACGTCGTCGCAGAGCTCCGCCGCGCCTGGGTTGATGTCGGCGTCGCTGTCGTCGCAGTCTCCCTCCGAGACCAGGAAGCCGTCGCCGTCCTCGTCCTCGAAGGGATCGCCGCCCGAGTCGTCGCTCGTGTCGTCGGTAGCCGGCTTGTCGTCCGCCGGGGGCGGGCAGGCGACGAGCATCAGCGAGAGCAGAGCGAGCAGAGAGGTGCGCATGGGGATCCCCGACAAGGGCGCGACCATAGTCGTGGCAGCCTGGGTGCGCATCTCTCAGAGGCGGTGCGGTGCGCCATCGTCGCCGTCCGGTTGCCCGAGCGTCACGACGGCCGCGCCGCTACTCCTCGAACTCGGGCGGCGGGCCGTCGTCCATCGGGCCGTCCATCTGCGGGTCGAACGGGCCGTCCAGAGGGCCGTCCGGAGGGAACTGCTGCGGCGGGTGCTCGGGGCCGTCCTCGCCCACTCCGGGATCGAACTCCTCCATGTCGGGGTTCTTCTCGCCCAGGTCGGGGGAGCCACGGTCGTCGGGCGAGGACCCTCCGTTCGCGTTTGCGGCCTCACGGCGCTCCTTGAGGCGCGCCCGGCGCTCGCGGATCCGCTCCTCGCGGGCCTTGCGACGCTCTTCCGGATCGGCGCTGGGCTGGAAGTCGGGCTGGATGCCCGGGCCATCCTCCCCGAGGAGCGGCCCCCCGTCCATCGCGCTCCGTCCGGCCCGGCCCACCGCCCCCGACTTCGAGAAGCGGACCGAGGGCGCGAGGATCGTGCCGCCGATGGCGAGGTGGTACTTGCCGTCCTCGTCGCGGGAGCGCTTGAGCTCCGGCGCGATCTGCGCGAGCTTGTCGAGGTCTTCCGGGAGGCTGAACAACAGCTCGAGGCGGTTGCGGCTGCGCACGAGCTTCTTGTTGAGGACGATGTCGCCGGTGAGGGTGGCGTTGAGCGTGTCGCTCTCGAAGGTGCCCTCGGTCACCTCCATCTTGCCGTCCTTCACCTCGAACGAGACGCCCGCCTTGCCGAAGGTGACCTCGGGGAGCCCGAAGCCGCCGACGGCGCTCTCGGGGCCGAGGCCGAGGCCCTCGAACGAGAGCTTGAGGAAGCCGGTCGAGTTCTTCACGTCACTCGCGTCGAAGGAGAGGTCGGCCTCTCCGGAGGCGATGCCGAGGAGGTTGAGCGTCATCTGGTCGGTCGCGACGGGAAGGCGGCCCAGATCGATGTCCCCGCCGTCGAAGGACACCTCCACCCCGGCCTCCGACTGGGCGAACTGGCCGCTGAGGGCGCCCCCGTAGATCTCGGCGACGAACGCCAATGCGTCCTTTCCCATGAGCATCGCGAGCGGCGCGGCGCGCACGGCGAGGCCGTCGAGGTGGAGCATCGGCTGGCGGACCGGCGGCGGCGCGGGCTCGTCCTTCGTCTTGCGGCCCTTCTTCACGGTGTAGAACGTGACGTCGTCGAGGTCGACCCCCGAGAGGCGCCACAACGCGAGGTCCCCGATGCCGAGCGCGTACTCGCCGCGGGTCCATTCGCCGAACTCGTACACCACGCGTTCCCGGGCGGTCTCCGCCGGGAAGGTGACGTAGAGGCCGAGGAGGAACGTGATCCCACCCCACATCAGGGCGGCGAGCCCGAGGAGCAGCTTCTGGATCATGGGGTCTCCTCGCCCTTGGCCGTGGCAGGGGCGCCTTCATCGTCGATGAGCCGGAACGCGCTGATCTCCATCGACACCGTCAACATCTTCGTGCCTGCCGTCGTGACCGACTTTGCCTTCATCGTGCGCACGCGGAGCGGGTAGTCCCCCGTCTCGATGGCGTGGAGGAAGTCGACCAGCTGGGGCAGCAGGATCTTCGTGATCTCGACCGTGTAGGTCTTCTCCTCCAGCGAGCCCTCGGTGATGACCTGCTTCTCGCGCACCCCCTGGAGGTTGGACGCGATGCCGGTGTTCTCCGCCGCCTTCTCGATGAACGACGGGAGGTCCTGGCCGTTGCTCTTCCGGAGCTCCGCCTCGATCTCGCCCACCAGCGAGGCGGCGGTCGACTGGTCGTCCGCGAGGCCGTTGAGCAGGGCCAGGGTCTCCTCGCGCTGCTCGACTCGGCTGCCCACGTCCGCGAGGACCGAGCGCCCGATCCACCATGCGCCGCCGAACAGCGCCATCAGCACGAACACGACCAGCCCCACGAACAACGTGCGGTCGCGCGGGCTCATCGTCGCGACGAGCTCGGCGAAGCGCTCGCGCATCGGCTCCACTACCGTGATCCCCGCCATGGGCTAGCCCTCCTCGCCGGTCGCCGCGGCGTCGGTCTCGCCCAGCGGGATGGTCATCGTGAAGGTGAGCGCCTCGCCCACCTTCTTCTCGTCGCCCTTGCGGGCGCTCTTGAAGCGTTCGTCCTTCTGGAGGGACTCCTCGATCTTCGCGGCGCTTTCGTAGCTGTCGGTCTCGGCGCGGAACGTGATCGACGCCTCCGAGATCGTCAGCTCGCGCACGTCGATGCGGGCCTGGTTCGGCGAGGGCACCTTCTCGGAGAGGGACTTGAGCATCTCCAGGGTCGGCGGGACGCCGGCCACGGTGGCCCCGAGGGCTTCGACGCGACGCGTCGTCTCCGCGGAGCGCTCCTGCATGATGGCGAGGGCCATGGAGGGCTCGCCGAGACGGTCGGCGCCCACGTCGGGGAAGGTGCCGGTCACCACGTCGACGATCTTGGCGTCGAGCGAATCGAGGCGCTGATTCGCGTCGTAGAGCTGCACCGCGAAGAGGGTCAGCCCCGCGACCATCGCGAGCGTGCCGCCGAGCACCGTGGCGCCCACGAGGTTCCAGAGGGTCTCGGCGTGGCCGTGGAACGCGAGGTCACCGGTGCGGAGGTCGACCACCTTCAGCTCGCTCGCGGCGACACGGGCGAGCGCGACGGCGAGCGCGTACTCGATGCCATGGCCGCCGGGCACGATGACGGGGCGGACCGGGACGCCCGTGCGGGCCGCGAGCCGCCCGCCGAGCCCCTCGAGGTGCGCGCCGCCGCCGCAGACGAGCAGATCGTCGATGCCGACCTTCAGCTCGTCCTCGAGGGTGATGAGCTCGGATCGCACCTCCGCGCACCAGAGGTCGACCGCGCGGGACAAGGCCGCCTGCTCGGCCGTGAGGCCGGGCGCGCCGCCGATGGACGAGGCAGGCGGAACCAACCCAGCATCCGTGGCGTCCTCCCCTTCCCACTCGGCCTGCGCTTCGTCCGCGCCGCCCTCTCCCACGGAGAGGGGCAGGGCCATCCCGTGCTTGATCTCCTCGGCCCGCGCGAAGGGAACACCGAGCGCATCCTCGATCGCGACGGTGAGGTCGGCGCCGCCCCCGGACACGAAGCGCGCGCCGAGGAGCTGCCCGTTCTGGCACAGCGCCAGGAGCGTGCGCCGGTGGCCCACGTCCACCACGACCTGCACCCCGCGGCCCGCGTAGGAGGCGAGCGCGTCAACGTCCATGCAGAGCAGCTTCGGCTCGCTGCGGGCCGCCACGAGGGCGTCGATGCGGGCGCGGAGCTCGTCCTTCGGGGCGATGAACACCGAGGTGCGGCTCTGACCGTCCTTCGCGTCGATGAGGCGGGTGCCGAGCACCATGTCCTCCAGATCGTAGGGCACGCTGCCCTCGACCTCGGCCGGGAGCGCGCGGGCGATGGCGTTCTTGTCGACGAAGGGGAGCCGGACGAGCCGGACCACGCCGGCGTCCAGCGGGAACGCCGCGGCTTTCTCCGCGGTGTCCCACCCTTTCTCTTGATCGCGGAGCGCGCCGATGGCGTCCGCCATCAACGGCGTACCGTCCTCCGCGTGCGGGACCCCCACCTGCGCGGCGTCGCGGATCTCGAAGCGACGGAAGCTCCCCTCCATCGCCGCGACGCGAACGCGCCAGGATCCCGTGTCGATTCCGTAGACCATTGCCATGGCGCGCCCCTAATCCACTCGCCAGTAGAGGACCGTTCCGCCGCTGGAGGAGGTGTAATCAATCACGGCGGTGATCTGGGCGGTGGCGTCTCCCACCGTGCCCGTGCTCGTGACCGTGAAAACGTTCGTCTTGATGCTCACCTCGCCGGCGAGCTCGTCATCCGGGGAGTACCCCTGGTTCTTGAGGTAGTCCACGAAGTCGGACCCGCTCTTGAACGACGCGCCCGACATGTAGTCGCGGACGAGCGCGATGATCGCCGCCACCTCCTGGTCGGTGGGGCGGGGCGTGAGGTGCGCCTGCAAGAGCCCGGCGAGGACCACGTCATCCGCGCAAGTGATGTTGATCTTGCCGTTGCCATAGATGGTCAGCTGCGCGGCCCAGCGGTCGTACACCTCGTCCTGCCAGCCTTCGACCAGGCGGAGCTCGGTCCGGGTGTCGAACCGCGCGTTCTTGGCGAGGTAGGGCTGCGGCTGGGAGTTGTAGAAGTCATCTTCGTACCCGCCCTTCCCGCTCGCGACGTTCGTGTCCGCGTCTACCCAGTCGGCGAGGTTGCCGATCAGATCCAGGCGCTCGATGTTGCGCTCCCGGAGCCAGGCGTCGTTCTCCTCGCCGCTCATCAGGCCGAGGAGCTGCTTGCCGGTCGTGGTGTCCTCCGGCCGCGTGTCGGCGCTCCGGGTGTAGAGGCGGTTGACGTTGATCCCACACTCCTCGCCCGTGACCTGCGCCATGAAGTCACCGTCGAAGTCGAGGAAATTCCGGCTGCCGAAGCGGGTGGTGGTCTCCGCGCTCTCCTCGCGGACCTCGTCGCTCACCTGGCCCGACTGCTCGAACTCGGTGACCTCGTCCTCCTCGAGATCCCCGTCGGAGGCGATGAACATGCGGAGCAGACCCGTGTTGATGAACGGGAGGGTCTGCCACAACGAGTCGCCGAGACCCATCTCGGACAGGACCGAGTTTTCGCCCAGCTGCTTGTTGGCGAGGAGCACGAGCCGGTAGAGGTTCACCCCGGTGACACCCAACCAATACGCCTTTGCCTCGTCGCGCTCGTGCACGGCGGTGAGGAAGCGGATGCGGGCGCCGAAGCTGATGTCGGTCACCAGCGCGGTGAGGAACATGATCGTGCCGATCACCACGATGAGCGCGATGCCGCGTCGATCGCCGCGGCGGCGGCCTCTCGCGCCAGCGCGGAGACCAGGGGCGCCAGCGCGGAGACCAGCGCCGCCCGCGCGGACGGGACTTGGGAGGCCCCGAAGGACGAAGCGCGCGCTCATCCTGCGTCCTCTTCGGCGCCGCTCTTGGGCGTGAGGCGCGGCGCGAATTCGAGCATCACGGTGCTGGCCCAGGTGCGCTCGACGGTGTCCTCCGCGTCGTCCGGATCGGGCGCGAGCAGCGTGAGGGTGACCTGCGCGGCGCGCGGCAGGCGATTGGGGGTCTCGGCGCCAGTGGTGTCCCACTCCTCCTTCCACTCGTTGGTCAACGAGTCGAGAAACCGCACCTCGAACGCCTTCACGTCGTACGCGAGCGGCGCGATCGTGCCGTCCCGCTCGGGATAGTTGTCGATCCGCGGCGCTTCCCGCCGGAGCAGAACGAGCGCGCCGGAGGTGTCGGGATCGTCCTCCGTCCAGTAGGTGATCTCGGTCTGATCGCTCTCCCGGGCGCCGCGGTAGAGGCGCTGGTGCGCGAGCGAGGCGAACCAGAGCCGGTCGGGGTTCTGGTCGTGCGCGACGAAGAGGGTCTTGTAGGTGTTGACCGCGCCCGTGTTGATCGTGAGGTAGGCGAGCGAGAGGTCACGGCGGATGCGCGACATCGCGATGCGCGCGGATTGGTTCACCGCGTCGTCTTCTTCGAGCAGATCGCGCGTGTTCAGGGCGCTCGCGATCGTGCCGAACGTCAGCCCGGCGATGATGGCGAACACCGTCAGCGCCACGATCACCTCGAGCAGCGTAAACCCGGCGCGGCGCCCGTTCGGCGCGCCGATGGAAGAGGCGGCCCTCATCCGCCCACCGGGAGCTGGAT
Organism: Pseudomonadota bacterium; assembly: GCA_030685065.1. Classification (GTDB taxonomy): domain Bacteria; phylum Myxococcota_A; class UBA796; order UBA796; family SXON01; genus CAJBVW01. Next base: position 90,137 of record JAUXQH010000124.1, read on the forward strand.
CTTCCCGGACGGGTTGATCACGTGGGACACCAGCTCGACGCAGTCGTCACAGCCCTCCTCGAGGTCGGGGGCCTCCTCGCTCCACCACACCAGGACCCGCACCTCTCGGATGTAGGGGCGGAGCATGTCCGAGAGCATGTCGGGCTGCAGCCCCGCGTCCATCAGGTCGCGCGACTCCGGGGCGGCGTCGCCATCCTCCTCGCTCTTGCTACCAAGCCCGCCCATGCCCTCCAATTCATCGGCCGCGGAGGCGATGTCACCCACCTGGATGTCCACCTCGCGGATGGTGTAGGCCCATTGGTAGCCCTCGAAGCTGTCCCCGAAGTCGGGGGCGTCCCCCATCGCGTCGGTGGCGCCGAACTCCGAGAAGTCACCCTCCTCGTCGATGTCTCCCTCGCGAAAGCCCTCGGACTCGAGCCGGAGCATCGCCTCGGACATCTTCTCCTGGGCGAGGTAGGTGCCGTTGAGCGTCTTTCCCGCGTCGATCGTCATGAACACGGCCATGGCCTGGGAGTCGACCAGCACCGTGAGGCCGATCGCCAGGATGGCGAGGGCGATGACCACCTCGAGGAGAGTGAAGCCTGAACGTGGGGAAGGGACGCGTGTCACCGGTAGTCCGGCGCCTCGGTGGGGAGCCACGCCATGTTGGCACCGATATCGGTGGCCTCGCTCTCCATCGAGACCTTGCCGGACAGGGGCTCCACCTCGACGGTGTAGCCATCCTCGGGGTCATCGATGCTCACGATGCGGACGACCGTGTGCTCGGAGACCCCGTTGGCGAACACGTAGGAGTAGACGATCTTCTGCTCGGCCTCGGTCTCGGGGGGCTCCTCAGAGGGGGTCTGGGGCTCGTCGTACTGGGGGGTGTACACATAGGCGAACATCGAGTTGGACGGCAGCTCGACGTTGGACTCGAACCCCGGCGACGTGAGTCCGGCGAAGCGATCGAGCGCGTCGGGCTGCTCCTCCGCCTCGGCCTCCTCCTTCTTCGAGAACTTCTTCAGATCCCGCTCGCGATCGGCCTCGTAGGCCGCGCGGCTGGCCGGATCCGAGAACACCAGCGTGTCGGGATCTCCCACTTCGATCCGGTAGGTGCCGGCGTCGAGGTTGTACGCGATGCGGAACGTGACATTCCGCATGGCGGCCTCGTTCACGAGGAAGCTGTAGGTCATCGCAAGCTCCCGCGCGGCGCTGCGCTGTTGCAGGTCGAAGATCGCGGCGAGGCTCGGCACCCCGATGCCGAGCACGATGGCCATGATGGCGATCACCACCATGATCTCGATGAGCGAGATGCCCTGCCGTGCTCGAAGGATCGGGGGCCGGAGGTTCACCGTGTCACTCGGCCGTGGTGGAGTAGGACGTGATGTCGGCCGCGGCGTCCGTGCCGCCCTCCTGACCGTCCTTGCCGAGCGAGATGATCTCGTAGGGGTGGTCGCCGTGGGTGCCGGGCGAGAAGTACAGGAACGCGTTGTCCCACTGGTCGAGCGGCACTTCCCCGTCCGGAAGGTACTTCTTCACGGCGGCGAGGCCCTCGCCCGTGCTCGGGAACTTGCCCTTGTGCTTCGCCGCGTACACGACGAGCGACTCTTCCATCTTCTTGATCTGGATCTCGGTCGCCGAGACGTTGGCGTCATCCAGGAAACCGAGGACGTTCACCGCGATGACCGTCATGAGCACGCCGATGATGGCGATGACCACCATGATCTCGACGAGGGACATGCCGCGCTGCGAGCGGGCGGCGAGGCGGAGAGCGGAGAGACGCTTCATTGTTTTCACCGTACGACAGAGGAGAGGGAGAGCATGGGGAGGAGGATGCCGAGCGCGATGGTGGCGACGACGACGCCCATGAACAAGGTGAGGATGGGGGTGAGCAGCGAGGTCAGGGTGTTGACCGTGTTCTCCACCTGCGAATCGTACGAGTCGGCCACCTTGCCGAGCATCCCTTCGAGCTCCCCCGTCTTCTCGCCGATCGTGATCATGTGGGTCACGATGGGGGGGAACTGGCCGGAGGCCTTGAGCGGCACGGCGATGGACTGGCCTTCTGCGATGTTCCGGGCGGCGCCGTCGATGGCCGCGGCGATGACCTCGTTGCCGACGACCGTGCGCACGATCGTGAGCGCGGTGAGAATTGGTACCCCGCTGACGAGCAAGGTGGCGAGCGTACGGCAAAAACGTGACACAGCCACGAGACGGTTGATCTTCCCGAAGACCGGCATCTTGAGGGACATGCGGTCCCACCACAGGCTTCCCTTGGGCGTACGCACGTAGCGGCGCAGGCCCCACGCCCCCAGGGACATCACGATGGCGATCAGCCACCAGTACCCGGTGACGATGTTGGACACGGTGAACAGCACGGTGGTGATGAGCGGGAGGCCCTCGCCGAAGCTGTCGAAGATCCGCTTGATCCGGGGGATGACGAAGGTGAAGAGGCCGAGGACGAGCGCGCCCGACACCACCATCATCAGGATCGGGTAGGTGACCGCGGCGACCAGCTTGCCACGCAGCGCCACCTGGCCCTCGGTGTATTGGGTGAGGCGGGTGAGCACGAGATCGAGCGCGCCGGACTGCTCGCCGGCGTCGACCATGTTCACGAACAGCTCTCCGAAGACCTCCGGGTGCGCGCGCAACGCCCGCGCGAGCGACGTGCCGCCGTTGACCTTCTGCCGGACCTCGACGAGCACCCCTTTCAACTTGGGGTTCTCCGTCTGGTCGACCAGGGCGGTAAGGGCCTCGACCATGGGGATGCCCGCGCCGATGAGGGTCGAGAGCTGGGAGGTCAGCGTGGCGAGGTCCTGAACCGAGATGCGCTGGAAGTACTTCCCGAAGTCGATCTCGACGTTGCTGCCCTTGCCGCGGGTGGCACCCTCCTTCTTCTCCCAGACCTCGGTCGGAAACACCCCCTGCTTGCGCAGGCGGCCGCGCGCGGTCTTCGCCGAGTCGGCGTCCACGATGCCCTTGGTGGACTTGCCCGCGCCATCGAGCCCGACGTACTCGTAGACGGCCATGTTAATCGAGCTCCACCGTGTCTTCCTGCGTGACGCGCATCACCTCGTCGAGCGAGGTGCGGCCCTCGAGGACCACGCGGATGCCATCGTCACGCAAGGACGCCATGCCGTCCTCGATCGCGCGCTTGCGGATGATCCCGGCGCTGGAGCCCGCCATGACGAGCTGACGCACGCCCTCGCTCACGGTGAGCAGCTCGTAGATGCCGGTTCGGCCCTTGTACCCGGTGGACAGGCACGCGGAGCAGCCCTTGCCACGGTACACGGTGTGGCCGACCAGGCGCGACCGCGCCACCCCGGCCTCCTTCAGCTCGATGTCGGAGGGCTCGAAGGCCTCCTTGCACTTGGGACACAAGCGGCGCACGAGCCGCTGGGCGAGCACCGCGATGAGCGAGCTCGACACGAGGAACGGCTCCACGCCCATGTCGATGAGGCGGGAGAAGGCGGTCGGCGCGTCGTTGGTGTGGAGGGTGGAGAACACGAGGTGTCCGGTGAGCGACGCCTGGACCGCGTTGTCCGCAGTCTCCTTGTCGCGGATCTCACCGACCATGATCACGTCGGGGTCTTGCCGCAAGTGGGCGCGCAGGGCGGAGGCGAAGGTCAGATCGATCTTCGGGTTGACCTGGGTCTGGCCGATGCCGCGCAGCTCGTACTCGATCGGGTCCTCGATGGTGAGGATGTTCAGGTCCGGGGCGTTGATCTCGGCGAGCGCGCTGTAGAGCGTGGTGGTCTTGCCGGAGCCGGTCGGGCCGGTGACGAGCAGGATGCCGTGGGGGCGCTGGATGAAGCGGCGGAAGTCGGCCACGGTCTTCTCGGCCATGCCGATCTGCTCGAGGTTGAAGACCGTCCCCTTCTCGAGGATACGCATGACGACGCGCTCGCCGTGGCGCACCGGCAGGGTGCTCACGCGCAGATCGATCTCGCGGCCCGCGAAGCGGGTGCGGATGCGGCCGTCCTGCGGGATGCGCTTCTCGGCGATGTTGAGCCCGGCCATGATCTTGACACGGCTCACGATCGAGGCCTGGAGCTTGGGCGGCGGCTTCACGATCTCGTAGAGCACGCCGTCGATCCGGAAGCGCACGACCAACTCACGCTCGAACGGCTCGACGTGGATGTCACTCGCGCGGTCCTTCACCGCTTGGGTGAGGAGCGTGTTGACGAACCGGATGATGGGCGCCTGGTTGGGATCGTCGAGCAGATCCTCGTTGAGGGAGAGATCGTCCGCGATGTCGTCCCCCGCGCCCTCCTCGCGGATCTCCTCCATGACCGCCGAGGCGCTGCGGGCGGCGCGGTCGTAGGTCTTGTTCGTCGCGTCGCGGAGCACGTCGGCCGGGACGACCACCGGCCGCACGGGCTTCCGGTAGAGCAGACGCAAATCGGGGAGCAGGCCCATCGACCGCTCTTCGGCGATGGCGACGCGCACGAAGCCGCCCTCGTGGTAGAGCGGCAGGATGCCCTCCTCGCGCGCCATGGCGAGCGAGATCGGACGCACCAGCTCGACATCGATGCTGTCGAGCTCGATGTGGTCCCGGAACGGCAGCCCGAGCATCTCCGCGAGAGAACGCGCGGCCACGTCGGGGGAGACGGCGTTCACGCGCTGGGCGCCCTCGACGAGGGAGACGCCCGAGCGATCGGCCTCCTTGCGGGCCTCCTTCATCTTCACGGGATCGACCCCGGAGCGGATGAGGAGCTCCTCCATCCCGGCGCGGCGGACGGCCATGGTCTACTCGCCCCCTTCGATGTCGGGGGTGGGCGTGGGCTCGGGCGCGGGCTCGGGCTCACGCGTGGGCTCGGGGGCGCCGGTGGGGGAGCCGCTGGGAGCGCCATCCACCGGCTGGAGCGCACCGCCGCTCTCGATCACCGAGTCGATGGGCTTGGGCGGCGCCTTCTTGCGGTACATGCTTGGCTCGTCGATGAGGTTCATGCTGCCGCGCAGGAGCGCCTGGAGCTCCTCCTCCTGGACCTCACGGCTCTTGCCGTAGAAGCGCTTGAGGAACTCCTCCCGCTGGGCCACCTTCACGCGGTACACCTCCTCGAGGTCGGCCGGCTCGTTGATGACGTGCGGCGTGAGGAAGATGAGCAGGTTGGTCTTGCGCTCGACGTTGTGCTTGCCACGGAAAAGCACGCCGAGGAGTGGGATGTCACCGAGGATGGGGATCTTGGTCTCGGCCTCGGTCTTGGTGGTGCCGATCAAGCCGCCGATCACGATGGTCTGGTTGTCGCGGACGACGACCACGTTCTCGGTCTCGCGCTTGGACGTGATGAAGCCACCGTCGTCCGCGCCGGTGCCCTCCTCGACCTCGGCCACCTCGAGCGACATCTCCAACGTGACGTAGTTGTTCTCGTTGATCTGAGGGGTCACCTGCAGGACGATGCCTACGTCCTCGCGCTGGTAGCTGACGATCTGCTGGCCGTTGTTGTCGAAGCCCGAGGAGACCGGGAACGGCACGTTGCGGCCGACGCTGATGGTCGCCTCTTCGTTGTCCAACACGAGGATGTTGGGGTTGGAGAGGATGTTGACCGCAGAGTTGGACGCCAACGCGTTGATCGCGATGCCGAACGCGGGGATCTGCGTCTCGATGCCGCCGATGAGCACCGAGATGGGCGCCCCGAGCAGGCCCATGGCGAGGCCGGAGAGGGCGTCCGCCGAGAGGCCCAGCGACGAGGCGCCGAGGGTCCCCGTGCCGTACATGAGCCCCCCGTCTGCCGTCGGCTTGCCCGCGTGGTAGCCAACCCCGAGGTTCATGTCGTCTTCGGAGCCGATCTCGAGGACCACGGCCTCGACGTAGACCTGGCGGCGCGGAATGTCGAGCCGATCGATGACGCCCTTGATGACACGAAAATCTTCGGGCGACGCCAGGAGGACGAGCGAGTTGGTGTTCTCGTCGGCCGTGATGCGGACCGCGCCGCTGTCGAAGGCGGCCGCGACGCCGCTCGTGCCCCCCTCGGAGCCGACGGCGCCGCCGGGCTCGAAGGGCCGGGGAAACCCGCCGCCCTGGCTCCCGCCGGAGGCGCCACCGAAGCCCTGCGTGCCCTGCGTACCGCCGCGCTGCTGGGTGCCCTGGCGCTGCGGCGTCGTGGTCCGCGAGCCGGTGCCCGAGCTCCGGCTGCTCCCGCTCCCGCTGGTCCCCTGGGACAAGTTGGAGAGGACACCCGCGACCTCTTCGGCGTTGGCATGGTCGAGGTAGATGACGTGGATCTGCGAGCGGCTCGCGGGATCGATGTCGACGTCGACCTGGGCCACGAGCTCCTTCACCTTCGCGATGGCCTCGTCGTTCGCGAGGAGGATGAGCGAGTTGGTACGCTCGTCCGCGATGATCTTGGAGATGAACGCGCCCTCGGCGCCGACGTTGGTGGCGCTGGACGCTGCGGGCTCGGCCTCGGCGGCACGACCACGGGCGGCGCGACGGGCGGCGGGGGTGGTCGGTGCGGCCGTCGTGGAGCTGGCCGCCGCGGCCACGCCGTACACCTCCTCGAGGATCCGCTCCACGTCCGCCGCCGTGGCGAAGCGGATGGGGATGACCTCGATGTGGCTGCGCGGCGCCGCCACGTCCATCTGCTTGATGATGCGATACACACGCCGGATGTTGTAGGCGGCGTCCGTCAGGATCAGCGTGTTGGTGGGCGCGTAGGCGATGACCTTCGCGCTCGGCCCGGACAGCTCGCGCACGACCGTCGAGATCTCGCTGACATTGACGTTGTCGAGCTCGATGATCTGCGTGACGAAGTTGTCGGTGCCGGGGATGTTGTCCCCTTCGTAGACGCGGAGCGGCGCGTTGGACGCCTTGGCTGTCGCGACGATCTTCGTGTTGCCGCCCACGGTCACCGTGGTGAACCCGGCCACTTCGAGGGCCGAGAGGTAGGCCTCGTAGGCCTCGCCGACGGTGACCTGTTGGTGGCTGATGATGGTCACCTGGCCGTCCAACTTGTCCCCGAGGATGAAGTTGCGGCAGGTGATCTCGGCCATGTACTTGGTGACGTCCATCAGCGGGGCGTCCACGAAGTCGATGGTGACCTTGGTGGAGGGCTCGACGCAGGGCACCTTCTTGGTGGCGACGCTGCCGGTGGAGCCGCTCGCGCCGGGCTTCTCGGCGTCCGCGCCGCGCGTGTTGCCGGGGCGGCCGTCCGCGCCGGGGGGCGGGCCGCCATCGGGGCCCATGGGCATCCCGTCCGGGCCCTGGGGACCGTCCGGACCGCCCGGCAGGCCGTCCGGGCCGCCGTCCGGGCCGCCGTCGGGGCC
>JAUXQH010000066.1 GCA_030685065.1 Pseudomonadota bacterium
GTCGATCTCCCCCCCGAGATGGCGCCGCTGGCGCCGCAACCGCGCCATCTCGGGCCCCAGATCGTCGATCTCCCCCCCGAGATGGCGCCGCTGGCGCCGCGACCGCGCCATCTCGGGCCCCAGATCGTCGATCTCCCCCCCGAGATGGCGCCGCTAGCGCCGAAATCGCGCCCGGCCGACCGGAGCGCGCCGGGCGCCTCGCCCGGCGGTCCCGCCCGCTTCGGGCGGACCGAGGCCGACGGCCGAGCGCGGAGGGGGGCCTTGGGCGCCCATCCTACGGCAGCGCGCCGACGTACACCGTCCCCTCCTGGTACGACCCGAACAGCACGGTGTCCCCGACCATCTCCAGCGCATCGACGCGCTCGATCCCGGGGAGCACGAGCCGCGTCGAGTCCGTGCCGAGCATCCCCGCGCCGGTGAGCGCGCCGGACACGACGTAGGCGCAGACCGCCTCGGCGTCCTCCGAACCACAATCCGCGCCCACGAGCAGGTCGGCGCCGTCTACGCCGGGAAGCGCGAGGGCGACCTCAGCGTTGGCATGCGCACGCTCCCCGCGGAGCACGAGCGTCGCGTTTGTCTGCGCGTACGTCCCGGCGAGGGGGCCGCGCCACACCATCAGGGCGCCCGAGGAGAGCGGTTCGGAGTCGACGTCGGTGTCGCCCGCGAGCGCGAGGTCGAGGTGGCCGTCGCCGTCGAGGTCGGCCGCGACGGGGCTCGCCCAGCTGTCGAACGTCGCGTCCGCATCCGCGGGGCCGGCGTCGGCTACCGTCGTGAACACGTAGACCGCGCCGCTTCCGACGATGAGGTCGAGGAGCCCGTCGCCGTCGACGTCACCTTGGGCCGCCGTGTCGAACCCGGCGATGTCCAGGCACGCGGCCATGCCGCCGTCGAGCGGACCGAGCCGCAGCTCCGTCTGGCAGTCGCTGCCCGACTCGCCCCCCATCAGCGCGTCGGCGCGTCCGTCGCCGTCGACGTCTCCGGGGGCGCCGACCCCCGCCTTCGCGGCGATCGACAGGGCGGCGTCGTCGCGGTCGAGGATGCCGGAAACTGGGCCGCGGAAGAGGCGCACCCGCGGATCGGCCCCCACGTCGGCACGGTCCTCCCACGCCTCGACCAGCAGGTCGCCGAAGCCGTCACCGTCGACATCCCCCAGGGCGGCCACCGGCACCCCACCCACCGCGTCCCCCGCGATCCGCGCCGTGGCGCGGTAGGTCACCCCGATGATCGGGGTCCCCACCACCCAGACCACGCCGCTGCGCGACCCGACGATCGCCTCTTCGACCCCGTCCCCGTCGAGATCGCCGGCATCGAGGAACGCGCCCGCCTCCGCGTCGAGGTCCCCCACGAAGCGCCCCGAGAAGGTCAGGTCGACGCAATCGTCCACGCCGCCATCACAGTTGTCGTCGATGCCATTGGCGCACACCTCGCCGAGGTCCCAATCCACGGCGGCATCGGTGTCGTCGCAATCGCGCCCGCCCCAGGCCGACGCGTCGTCCCCGTCGCGATCGGCGTCGTAGTCGGAGCGGCCGTCGCAGTCCTGGTCCACGCCGTCGTAGTGCACCTCGGCGGCGCTGGGAGACACGCCGGCATCGGCGTCGTCGCAGTCAGAACCCAGGAGCACGTACCCCTCGGGCAATGGGCACCCCGGCTGTTCGTCCGCCCAGTCGCCATACCCGTCGCCGTCGGCGTCGCGCCACGCCCGCACCTCGTCGATCTCTCCGTCGCAGTCGTCGTCCACGCCGTCGCAGACCTCGCTCGCGTGCGGATGGATGTCCCTGCGCCTTTCATCACAATCCCCCGTCCTGGTCACGCCGTCACACGCGACGATCGGCGCGTCGCCCCAGGTGTCGCCGTCCACGTCCACATAGAACGTGTCGCCGTCGATCGGGTCCTCGTCGACCTCGCCGTCGCAGTCGTTGTCCACCCCGTCGCACACCTCGTCGGCGCCGGGGAACGCGGTGCCATCGGCGTCGGCGCAGTCCTCCGACGCATCGACACCGTCACGATCGGCGTCCCAGGGGAGGGAGACGCCACACCCCCGGCAGCCGGCGAGGAGGAGCGCGAGGAGCATGGGGGTCCGGAAGGGCGCAATCTTACCGTGGATTCTCGCCCATCGGCCCATCCCCGCCCATCAGAACGGCGCCTGCCCCCACAACACCGTCTCCCGCGCGCCGTCCGCCGCTTCGACCTCGGCCCGCAGCTCGATGAGCTGGCCACGGAAATACTCGAGGTGAACGGCCCCGCCGACGCGCGCGCCGTGGGTCCCCGCCGGGAGCACGTCGGCTTCGGCGAGCAGGGAGTCGACCCGAAACAGCGCGGGCGTTTCACCCCCCGGCACGTTGGTGAGGGTGGCGGGGCCGGAGACCACCACCGCGCCGTCCCCGCTGCTGATCGCGAGCGTCAGCGGCACGGAGACGATGTCCTCGCAGGCGAGGTCCCCGATCCAGGTGCTGTTCGTGTTGGGGCCCCCGGGCCGGATGATCTCCTCGATGACCTCGGCGTCCGCGAGCTGCGCCTCGCCCTCGGCCCGCTCCAGCGCCACGTCGAGCGTGTAGACCATGCCAGCCTGGTCGATGGCATCGATGGTGCCCGACCGGACTCCAAACACGACGTCCTCGATGGAGCCGAACGCGAGCTCCTCGTCGTCCGCGGCTGGGCGGTCGGTGATCTCGCAGTGGTTCTCGGTCAGCCGCGCGCATGCGAGCAGGAGGAACAGCGTCATTCCTCCCCCTCGGGCGGGAAGAGGAGCGTCGGGACCGAGGCGTCGCCGAGGCTCACCTGGAAGAGCTCGGGACCGTCGAACGCGAGGTTGAGCGCGGCGCCGCCGCCGCTCCCGAGGGGGGTGATCAGGCCATCTCCGCCGACCGCTCCGTCGATGGACACGCCGCCCACCCCCTGCGTCGTGTCGCCCCAGCGCTGATCGGTGGCGTCGGCCTCGCCCGCGATGTCCACGCTGCCGTCGGCCGTGGTGAGGGCGAGCTCGAACGGCACCTCGACGCTGTCGTCGCAGCTCACGTACATGAGGTTGGTGGAGTCGAACAGCCCGGGCCGGATCACGTCGTGGGATTCCCAGGTCTTGTCGAGAAAGAGGGCCGGAACGTCCGCGCGCGCCAGCGACAGCTCGGCGCCGACGATCGTGCCGTCACGGAGCGAGACGGGGAAGGTGCGTACGCCCGCGAGATCCGCGGTCAGGTCGCCCACGGTGAAGGCGAGATCACCCAGGGCCTCGTCGTCAGCGACCTCGCGCTCGTCGGTGACGCAGTCGAAGTCCTGGTGGACGTGGCAGGCGAGGAGCAGGAGCAGCATGGAGACCCTCTGGGACAGCAGCGTTAGCAAGGCTGGTGCCGCGCGGCCGCCGGCCCCTGATTTTCAGCGTTCGCGCCTTCTTTCTACGCGGGCCCGATCACGGCCGCCGTCCGGCTCCGGCATGAATGTCGCGGTCGTGGCCGGCCCCGGGATCACCAGCGGAGACCACCAACGGGAACCGCTGTATCAACGCCTGCGAAGCGAAATACACGATGAAGTTGAGGTAGGCGATGCCGGGATGGTGGCCGTGCCCGAACAGCCAGAATTGGCCGATGAGGGCGTCCGCCACCGTGGCGAGCACGGCGCCGGCTGCCACGGCCGAGGCCGGGCGCCCAAACGCCAGCACGATCCACAGCGCCACCGGGACCATGAGCGAGATCAGCACGCTGTAGCTACCGGTCATGGCCACGACGTACGGGCTGGTGCCCGGCAGCACGATGCTCCCAAATGTGGCAGCCCCGGCCAGCGCCCCCACCCCGAGGGAGCCCCAGCGCACCGCGCTCCCCACCCGGTCACGGCAGGCCCGCCACGCCGCGACGATGAACAGCGCATACCCCGGGAGGAAGAACCAGACCGAGTCGGCGAGGTAGCTGTGCTCGATCACCGTGTCGTAGGCGTAGTGGGAGGCGCCGAAGTTGCGGTTGACCGCGTCGCCGAGCACGCAGAGCACCAGCGATGCGAACACCAGGGTGGACACGACGCGCGCGCGCGCGTCGACGCCCGGCAGCGCCCGCACCCAGGAGCGGATGCGCCAGCCGTTCCACAGGAGCGCCGCCAACAGCGCCATCTCCACCAACGAGAACAGCGTCCTGCCGGGGCCCGCCGCCGGAACGCGCACCCACCCACCCCACGCGGCTCCCTGCAGCGCGACGCAGAGGCCCACGAGCACGGCTGGCACGAGCGCGAGGCTCGCGGGGGCGGGCGGCGGCGCGCTCACGCTCTCAGCTCGCCTTTAGGAGCGCGGGAGGGCCCACGGGGGCGCGGACGCTCACTCACACACCCCGGTCCCGTCGATGCAGGAGAAGGTCTCGTGCGAAGTGTACTCGCGGTAGGTCTCCCCTGCGTGCAGACAGATGTCGTCGCCCTGGTTGTCCTCGGCGTCGGCGCCCCAGTCCGAGTCGGCCGACACGAGGCTGCCGCCCAGGACAAGAGCCCCGCCTCCGCGGGAGGAGGCGTTGTTTCGCGTCACGGTGGCGCTCTCGAGCCTCAACGCGCCGTCGAGCACATAGAGCCCCGCTCCGTCGTCTGCGCCATTGTCGTCGACGAGGCCCCCGGCCACCACCACCCTGCCGCTCGATAGGAGGCCGCCGCCCCCCGGCGCCCAGTTCCCGAGGATCACGCTCTCGATGATCTCGCTCTGGCCCACCGCGTCCACGACGTAGACCCCGCCGCCGAGCGCCGCGGCGGCGTTGTACTCGAGCGTAGACCCTACGATCCGGCCGTCCGTTCCGTAGAACACCGCCCCGCCCCCGTACTCCGCCGTGTTCTCCGCGATCCTCGCGCTCCGGACCTGGGCCCCCTCGCCTCCCAGGGCGACGCCTCCGCCATGGGTCGCGGTGTTCGTCCCAAACGTTCCACCCTCGATCCGGCTGCCGAACACGCACGCGCCTCCGCCCCAGGTCGCGGTGTTGCCGCTCACCACGGTGGCGGTGCCGAGCACGTGAGCCACGGCGTCGACGTACAACCCACCCCCGTAGGCCGCGAAATTGCGGCTGATCGACACGCCGGTCATCTCGAAATCCTCGACGCTCTCCGCGTAGAGGCCGCCGCCGGAGGACTCCGCGTCGTTGGCGTCGAAGGTGCTCTCCGCGACCTGGACGGCGGCGGCGCCCCCGACGTACAGCCCCCCTCCGCTCCCCGCGGCGTTCCCCGAGAACGTCGACCGGTCGACGGTCAGCGAGCCCCCGGCCTGCATCAAGCCGCCCCCGCTCCCGGTCGCGATGTTCCGGGTGAAGGAGGTCCCGTATACGACCATCACGCCGCCGTGGGGGCCGTAGATGCCCGCGCCGTGGTCGGCGGCGTTGTCCTCGACCGTGCAGCCGTCCAGCGTGAGGGTGTCCGCCTCGATCGCGTCCACGCCGCCGCCATGGAAGGCCTCGCTGTCCGCCTCGCCGTCCGGGCTCGCGCGCCACGTGCCCGTCCCGCCGCGGATGGTGAGCCCGATCAGGCTCACATCCCCCGCGAGGATCCGGACGGTCGCCCCGGCGCCGGCGCCGTCCAGGACCACCTCCGCCTCGTGGGCCGCCACCAGGCTCACGCTGCGCTCGATCGTGAACGGACCCGCCCACGTGCCCGCGCACACGATGACGACCGCGTCGGCCGGCGCCGCGTCGATCGCGCCCTGGATCGTCTCGTAGGCCACGTCGTCGAGCATCGCCGCGCAAGCGACGATGCCAGAGTCGGTGATGCCAGAGTCGGTGATGCCCGAGTCGGTCGTGTCGACCGCCGTGTCCTCCGGAGGCTCCGGGTCGGTGCCGGGCTTGGGCACGGCGGTAGGGGCGCAGGCGGCGAGGAAGCACGCGAAGAGCATCGCGGAAGCGGGCCGGCAGGACGGTGGGGAGGTGGCGGAAGCGACCGGACGCGGGGCCGCGGACGGGAGGGCGAAGCGTCGCATGGGGGCGCTATACCACGCGGCCTTCGGCCGCCCTCGCAGGGCTACGGCGCGCTCGCCGCCGCTCCGTCAGTACCCCACGATGTAGTAGTTGAACTCCTGCCCCGTGTACGTCGAGGGGCTGCCGAAGGTGGTCGGGAGCGCGCTCGAGTACGAGTAGGACCGGTACTTCACCACCTTCGTGGCATCATCCGCGTAGGTGATGCCGATGCTCGCGGTGGCGCTGTACACCCCCATGATCCAGTAGTCGCCGGCGGGGATCACCGTCGGGGTCACCGGGATCTCCTCCACGCCGTCCACCACCGGCGTGCCTGGGGTGGAGACCACGAGCGTGCCGGGGTTGCCGTAGACATCGGTGTAGAGCCCCATCTTGACGCTGCCGACCGCGGTCTTGCCGATGAGCGCCAGATCGGTCACGGTCATCGTGTCCGGCACGGTGATCAGCGATCCGAGCAGGTAGTTGGCGGCGTGGCTCGACGCGGTGGCGAACTCCACGTCGTTGCCGATGTGCTCGCTCACCTCGGAGCAGCTGACCTCGGTCGCGTCCGCATCGTCGCAGTCCGATCCCGCGGTGACGCCGCTCCCGGGGGAGTCGGCGCCGTAGCCGTCCCTATCGGCGTCCGTCATGCACGCCGACGCGGAGTCGAGCGCGGCCGCCCCGGGCCAGGTGTGGGCGGCCGAGGTGCCGGTGTCGAGGCAATCGCCCCCCACGTCCGCCTCGCCCGCGTCCGCGCAGTCCGTGTCGGCGCTCGCCACGGCGGTGGAGGTGCCGTAGTCATCCCCGTCCGCGTCGGTCCAGCACGCCTCGGCGCCATCGCAGTTCTGGTCGATCCCATCCGCCACACCCTCGGCCGCGCCGGGGTTGATGGCGGCGGCGCCGTCGTCACAGTCAGACGCGTTCGACACGTGATCCGCCGGAGCCTCACAGGCGACCTCGCCGACCTCCGGGTCTCCGTAGCCGTCTTCGTCCCCGTCGTGGTACCAGGTCGATGCGTCCGCGGCCGAAGCCTCGTCTACCGTGCCGTCGCAGTTGTTGTCGGCGCCGTCGCACACCTCGTCCGCGGCCGGGTTGATGGCGGCGGCGCCGTCGTCGCAGTCGGTCTGGTCGGCGACGTAGTGGAGCGGGGCGGCGCACGCGACGGCGGTGTCCGTCGCCTCGCCGTAGGTGTCCTCGTCGCCGTCGAAGTACCAGGTCGGCGCGTCGACCGCGGCGTCCTCGTCCACCGCGCCGTCGCAGTCGTTGTCCACGCTGTCGCACAGCTCGGCCGCCGCCGGGTTGACGGCGGCGGCGCCGTCGTCGCAGTCCGTCGCGTCGGAGACGTAGTGCCTCGGGGCGGCGCACGAGACTGCGGTGTCCGTCGCCTCGCCGTAGGTGTCCTCGTCGCCGTCGAAGTACCAGGTCGGCGCGTCGACCGCCGTCGCCTCGTCCACCGTGCCGTCGCAGTCGTTGTCGGCGCCGTCGCACCGCTCGGTCGCGTCCGGGTGGACGGCGCCATCCCGGTCGTCGCAGTCGGTCGCGTCGGCGACGTAGCCCTCCGTCGCGCCGCAGGACTCGGAGGGGGCGGAGAGGTCCCCAAAACCGTCCCCGTCGACATCGGCGTACAGGGTCGTCGTGACGCCCTCGTCCACGGCGCCGTCGCAGTTGTCGTCCGCACCGTTGCAGGACTCGGCCGCGCCGGGGTGGGTGGTGGCGATCAGGTCGTCACACTCGGCGCAGGCCGCGTGGCCGTCACCATCGAGGTCGGCGTAGCCGACGGATGCGTCACAATTGTAGTCGTTCGGGTCGGTGCAGTCGGACTCGTCCGCGCCAGGATTGAAGGCGGAGTCCGCGTCGTCACAGTCCGTTCCATCGAGCACGTAGTCGGCCGGCGCATCGCAGGAAACCTGCGCCACGTCGGCGTCCCCGTAGGTGTCGCCGTCGCTGTCGAGGTACCAGGTGCGCGCGTCGACGGCGGTCGCCTCATCCACCGCGCCGTCGCAATTGTCGTCCACCCCGTTGCAGGACTCGAGCGCCGCCGAGTTCGTGGTGGCGGTGGTGTCGTCGCAGTCGGTGCAGGCCGCAAAACCGTCCGCGTCCGCGTCCGCGTAGCCCACCGAGCCGTCGCAATTGTAGTCGTTGGGGTCCGTGCAGTCGGGCTCGTCCGCGCCGGGGTGGTACGCGGCGCTCGCGTCGTCACAGTCGGACCCATCGGCCACGTGTTCGGGCGGCGCTTCGCACGCGACTTCGGTTACCGCTGGATCCCCGTAGGTGTCCCCGTCGGCGTCGGCATGCCACGTGGACAGGTCCGCCGCGTCCTCGTCCACCGTGCCGTCGCAGTCGTCGTCCACCGCGTTGCAGAGCTCCGCCGCGCCGACGTACACCGAGGCGTCCCCGTCGTCGCAGTCGTCATCGCCGCTGTGGCCGTCCCCGTCGGCGTCGACGAACCCGGTGTCGTCCGGCGCGGAGTCGGGGGCGGTGTCGTCGGTGTTGGTGTCCTTGGGGGGCTCGCCGGGGCAGGCGATCAAAAAGGCGAGGGCGAGCAGGGACAAACAACGCAAGCGGGCTCCGTGGCGAGCGCCCGCGGGACGGCGCGCGGGCCGGAGAATAGCACTCCGCGGCACCCCCGCGAAGCTACGTTGGCGCATGCCGCCGCTTCCGCCCGAGCTCGCCACCTACCTCCCGCTGGTCCCCATCCTCGCCGCGATCGTGCTCCCGCTGACCGGCGCCCTGGTCGCCGCGGGCGTGGTGCGCCTCCTCGGCCTCGACGCCGTCGCGCTCCCCGGCCTGCCGCGGGTCCGCTGGTCGGCCATCGCCGGCGCGCTGACGCTCCTGCTCGGGATGTGCGCCGTGGCGGGTCAGTTCGCGGGCGGCGCCCAGGACGTGGTCGTGCGAGCGGCGGAGCTCCTGATGCGCGTCGGCGCCGCGGCGAGCTGCCTGTTCGTGGGGGCCTGGGCATCGGTCGCGCGCGACGCCGTGGGCGAGCGCGAGGGGCGAAAGGAACGGGCGGCCGCCCCCGCGGGCCTCCAGAACGGCACCCTCGGCCTCGCGATCGGCGGCCTCGCGGCGCTCGCGGCGCTCGTGGGGGCAGGCGGCGCCGTGCTGCTCGTCGGCGCGGTGCTCCTGGTCCTCGGGGTCGTGGCGCTCCACGGCGGCGAGCTCGGCGGGTGGCTGCGCGACCTCCTCCGCGACATCGCGGCGGGGATCGAGCTGCGCGCCAGGCTCATGCCGGACAGCGTGGTCGAGGTGGATGGGCGGAAGGTGACCCTCGCCGCCCGGCCGGGGCTCCTCGGAACGAGGATCGAAGGCGGCAAGGAGCTGAACAACGGGCACCTGCTCGCCGCCCTGGCCACGCCCGCGGTGAGGGGGGAGTAGACCCTACTCGTACGCGTCGGGAAACGCGGGCTTCGGCGGCTCGGTGAGCGACAGCGCGGTGACCAGCGCGTAGGGCGCGCCGGCCGGCGTGGAGAGCTCGACGACAACGTCCGCGTCGTCGGGCGGGATCGGGGCCGCGAGCGGCCACTCCAGGGGCGCCGCGCCGAGGCTCGACATGGGCACGGTCTGGGTCGACACCTCCACCCCAGCGACGAACAGCCGCGCCGTCATCGCCGCGGCCGGGTCGGCCCCACCGAGCGCCACCGCGGTGAGCTGCAGGTGGGTGGCCCCGTCCTCCAGCTCCCGCAGCTGCGGGGCGCCGAGGCGGAAGCGGACGGCGTCTCCCGGGTAGAGCCAGCGGCTCCTCAGGCACGTGCGCGCCGCGTCGAGGGAGGCGGTGTAGGTGCGCCCGTTGGTATCGGGAGCGGTGCGATCCGAGGTGGTGAAGAGGATCCCGGCGGCGGTGTGCGCGTACGCGCCCGCGGTCTGCGCGAGCTTGGGCACGCCGATGTTCGGCACCGCGAGCGGTACGCCGTCCTCCGCGATGCGCACCGGCGAGCAGCGGTTGATGCCCGAGACCGCCGCGATCGCCTCGGCGTCGGGCGCGGTGAGGGCGGAGGTGTCGAAGCGCCAGACCCCCTCCTTCATGGCTTCGATCTTCCCGAGGGTGCCGATGTCCGGCGGGGCCGCGGCAACCGTCGCCTCGCCCTTGAGGAAGTCGGCGGCGTGCCCGGTGTCGGCATCTCCCACGAGGTGCCACGGCGCGGCCTCGGTGCCGGCCACCACCCGCCGGACCAGCAGCCAGGGCCCATCCGCGGGTGAGCGCACCTCGACGGACCAGGGGCCCGCGGGGGCGGCGCCGGCGAGGGTCGCGGAGACTGCGGATCCGCCCGGCTCGAGCGCCGCGGACCGCCCCTCCCAGGCGAAGGTCGCAGGCGCGGCGCCACCGACGGCGACGATCGCCTCGACGCGGACGGCGAAGCCCTCGACCGCCCCCTCCCACCCCTCGCCGACGTCGGCACGCAGGCTCGTTCCCGGGTAGACCCACCAGGCCTCCCGACCCGCGGCCCCGCGCAGCGGAACGTCCTCGCTGAGCCCGAACGTGTAGGCGCGGCCCGCCGCCACGTCCGCCGGGCCGCCGGTGGGCGAGAACTTCACCCACGCTCCCTGGTGGTTGAAGCCGCCCGCGCAGGACTGGTCGAACGCCTCCCGGGCGGCATGGGGGAGCAGCGGCGCGCCGTCCTCGTAGAGCACGAGCGGGGAGACCGCGCCCGCGCCCAGGCGGCTGAGCGCGCCGTCCGACACCCCCTCCAGCCCCTTGGCGGAGAGCTGCCAGCCGCACGCGGAGGCGCCGCGGGTCGGCGCGCCGGCGGTGGGCACCGTGGGGGGAGCTCCACTGCGGCCGAGCGTCGCCGGGGCGCGTGGAACCTGGGCCCGCGCGAAGGGGCCGGAGCCGAGCGCGTCGATCTCGGCGAGGCGCGCGGCCAGCGCGGTGGTCAGGAGGCCCCGGCCCGTGGCGTTCATGTGCACCGCGTCGCCGTAGGCCGAGGCGGGGATGTCGAGCCCCGTGAGGTCGAGGTAGGCGGCGCCGTGCTCGTTGAGGGACACGACCATCTGGCGGACCAGGTCGGGCGCGGCCGAATCGAACGCGCCCGCCTGCGCGGTCGAGACCGGCGCCTGGACGAAGAGGATGCGCGCGCCGTGGGCCTGCGCGAGCTCGACGAGATCGGGCACCAGCGTATCCGCCACCGTGGCGTCCCCCGCGGGGCGGCTCCCCGCGCCGGCCTCGGCGATCGGGATCGCGCGATGGCGGCGCACGGCCTCGGCGCCCGCGTCGGCCCCGAGCACCTTCTCCAGCGCCGGCTCGGCGTAGGCGCGGCCCGCCGCGAGGACGCCCCCCGGCGCCGCCGGCGCGAAGAAGAGGCCCGCGACGATGTCCCGGATGCCGTGCTGGAACCCGAGCTGGATCTGCGTCTTTCGCGTGCCGACCCGCTGCCAGAAGGGGCTCGCGGGCTCCCCGCCGAACACCTTGCGATCGAGCACCGGCTCGCTCTCCCCGAGGAAGGGCGCGAGGGCGAGCCGCTCCCGCTCGCTGTCGAGGGTTGTCCGCAACATCGAGCCCGCGGTGGCGTACACGACCACCAGCTTCGGCCGGTGGCCCTCTTCGAACACGCACCGGTCCAGCGCGGCGTACCAGAGCGGCGCGCTCGATCCGGGCAGCCCCACCTGGGCGATCGCCTTGACGCCGAGCGCCCGCGCGAGGGCGGGGCGGTCGATGTCGGAGCCCGACTTGGAGTTGCCGACGACCACCACCTCGCCGCTGGAGCGCTCCACCATCCGGACGCACGTCGCGACCATCGGCGGAACGTCGGCCGCGCCCTCGGAGGCCTCCGGCCGGCCGAGGTAGCCCAACGTCAGCCCGACGATCGCCGCCGGGGCGAGCAGCGCCACGAGGGCGGCGGCGGGCCTAGAATTGGAAGTAGATGAAGTCATTGGCCGACATGCGGGCGAAGGTGAACATCGACAGACCGAACCCGGCCCAGGCGGCCGTCTGTGCGGGCAGGTACCAGGCGCTCTCCCGAAGGGTGGGCAGGACCCACTTCTGGACCGCCAGCGCGCCGAACAGCGGCAGGGCCAGCACCCCCGTCATGCCCAGGACGATCGCGGCGGTGAGGTTCTGCTCGGGGGTGGCGCGGAACGGATCCTGGCTCAGCAGCGCCACGATCCGCGCGACGTCGAGCTCCCGGAAGAGGAACCACCCGAAGCAGGTGAAGCTGAACATGATTGTGGTCGCGATGACGCGGGCCCCGGGCATGGTCTTGAGCGCGGCCGGCACGCGCGGCACGACCAGGCGGTACCCCGTCAGGAGCGCGCCGTGGTAGGCGCCCCACAACGCGAAGTTCCACGACGCTCCGTGCCAGATCCCCGAGAGCACCATCGCCGCGAACGTGTTCCGCGTGACGAACCAGAACCCGCCGCGCGAGCCGCCGAACGGGATGTAGACGTAGTCGCGGATCCAGGTCGAGAAGCTGATGTGCCAGCGGTTCCAGAACTCGGAGGGGTTGGTGGCCAGGTAGGGGTTCCGGAAGTTCTCCATCAGATCGAAGCCGATCATCCGCGCGGTCCCGCGAGCGATGTCGGTGTAGCCGGAGAAGTCGGTCAGGATTTGGAGGGCGAAGGCCAACGTTCCCGCGACCACCATCGACGTGGAGGGTGAGTCCACCGAGAAGATCTTGTCGGTGTAGGGCGAGATGGTGTCGGCGATGCACACCTTCTTGAACGCGCCCCACATCGCGAGCGCGAAGCCGGAGCGGACGGCCTCCCAGTCGAACCGGCGGTCGGTCTCCGCTTGTTGGAGCAGGTTGCCCGCCCGTTGCACCGGGCCCGCCACGAGGTGGCAGAAAAGGCTGACCGCGAGCAGGTAGTCGAACAGGTTCTTCCGTGGCTTCAGCTCGCCGCGGTAGACGTCGAACGAGTACGCCATCGACTGGAACGTGTAGAAGGAGATCCCGGCCGGGAGGAGGATCCCGAGGGGCGTCAACGTGTTGGCGACCCCCAACGCGTCCAGCGCGCCGGCCGCGTTCTCGACGAAGAAGTCCCAATATTTGTAGTACCCGAGCAGCGCCAGGTTGGCGCCGATGCTCGTGACGAGCACGAGGCGCTTGTGCGTGGGCCATCGCTCCATCGCCAGGCCGGCACCGTAGTCGAGCAGGGCCGCGACGTACAGCAGGACCAGCCACCAGGGGTGCACCCACCCGTAGAAGAGGGCGCTCGCCAGGAGGAGCAGGACGTTCTGTGCCACCCGCGCCCGCACGCCCCAATACAGGACGAACACGACGGTGAAGAAGGCCAGGAATTCCACCTGTACGAAGGTCAAGCCGCCGCTCCTCGCGCGGCAGCTTAGCGCGGCACGCCCCTTGGCCATCCCATCGGCGGAAGATAGCGGGCGCCGATGAATGACTTCCGCATCGCCTTCATCGGAGCCGGCGTGATGGCCGAGACCATGATCGCCGGCATGCGCGCCGACGGCATCGGCGCCGAGCGCATCCTGGCCAGCCATCGCCGCGAGCACCGCGCGCTCGAGCTCAAGGAGCGCTACGGCATCCGCGTCGTGCTCGACAACGCGGAGGCCGCGGCGTGGGCGGATCTGGTGGTGCTCGCCACCAAGCCCCAGTCGCTGCCGCACGTGCTCCCGGCGCTGCGCGGTCGCCTGCGCGAGGACGCCGTGCTGCTCTCGATCGTGGCGGGCGCGCGCACCTCGGTGCTCCGCGACGCCCTCGATCACCCCCGCGTGGTGCGCTCGATGCCGAACCTCCCCTGCCGCATCCGGCGCGGGATGACCGTGTGGTACGCGGCGCCCACGCTCGGGCAGACGGATCTCGATCGGGTACGCGCGGTGCTCCAGGTCATGGGAGAGGAGGCCCGCGTCGAGGACGAGGCCCATGTCGACCGCGCCACCGCGGTGAGCGGCACCGGCCCGGCCGTGGTGGCCCACTTCGTGAAGGCCTACCTCGAGGCCGCCGCGTACATCGGCGAGCCGCGGGGGCTCGCCCGGGCCTCGGTGCTCGCCACCCTCGAGGGCACCGTGGCGATGCTGCGCCAGTCCGAAGACCACGTGGCGGAGCTGATCGACGAGGTCACCAGCCCGGGCGGGACCACCTCGCGCGCGTTGCAGGTGCTCAAGAACGGCCGGTTCTCGGCGGTGCTCACCGAGGCGATCGAGGCCGCGTACGCGCGGAGCACCGAGCTGGGCGAGCAGATCGCGCGTGGATGTCGCGAGCCCAACCCCTGAGAGAGGCTCTGAGGCCGGCCGCTCCGCGCGGGGCGCCCATGCGAGATGGCTGAGAGGTCACACCGGGCTCGAGGGCTCATAGAGTGGCAGCCCCCCAGACACTCGCGAGTCAGCATGAAGCTCTATCGTCCCCTCCTCTCTTCTCTCGCCCTCACCTTGGCCCTTCCGCTGGGCTGCGCACCCGACGAAGACACCGGCGCGGACACCTCCTGCGAGGTGTGTGACGGCATCGACAACGACGGCGACGGCCTGGTCGACGAGGACTTCGGCGACATCGATCTCGACGGCGTGGCCGACTGTATCGACGAAGACACAGAGATCTGCGACGGCCGCGACAACGACGGGGACGGCACGACCGACGAGACCTTCCCCGACACCGATGGCGACGGCACGGCCGACTGCGTGGACGAAGAGGAGTGTGACGGGCTCGACAACAACGGCGACGGCGACACGGACGAGGGGTACGACGACGACGGCGACGGCGTGGCCGACTGCCTGCAGGAGCTCTGCAATTGCGAAGACGACGACGCGGACGGTGAGATCGACGAGGGTCTCGACTGTTCCTACGAAGTCGTGATGCGCGGCTCGGCCGACGACATGATGGACGTGTATGTAGACGGCGTGGCCGCCGGCAGCTCGGCGGGATGGAGCGCGCTCTACAGCCAGACCTTCTCCCTCCCCGCCGGCACCCACCACATCGCCACGTACGCGCGTGACCGGAGCGGGCAGATCGCCGGCTTCAACGCCCGTATCGAGGTGCCTGGGCAGGCGGCTACGGCGAACGACACGGGCTCCGGCTCCTGGCTGCTCTCGCAGACCGACCCCTCGCTCGCCTACGGAAGCGCGTGGATGACCGGCGCGGCCGTCTCGGCCATGGTGCCCGACAGCGGCTTCCTCGCCAGCACGAGCTGCAACAACACCTGGAGCTACAGCCCCTCGGGCGCGCCCTGGGTGTGGGCGGCGGACTGCAGCCGGGAAGATCTGTACCCCCACAATTGGTACTACCTCGAGGTCGACGTGTGTCCCGAGGCCGCCGCCGAGGCGTGCGACGGCGTGGACAACGACGGCGACGGCGCGATCGACGAGGGCTACGTCGACTCGGACTTCGACGGCGAAGCCGATTGTATCGAGGTCGAGGACTGTGACGGGTTCGACAACAACGGCGACGGCTTCATCGACGAGGACTACGCGGACACCGACGGCGACGGCGTGGCCGACTGTGTGGACGGCGAGGAGTGTGACGGCCTCGACAACAACGGCGACGGCTTCATCGACGAGGGCTACTCCGACACGGACGGGGACGGCGTGGGCGACTGCGTGGACGCCGAGGAGTGCGACGGGCTCGACAACAACGGCGATGGGCAGACCGACGAGGGCTACCCCGACACCGACAGCGACGGCGTGGCCGACTGCGTGGACGGCGAGGAGTGCGACGGGCGCGACAACAACGGCGACGGCGCGATCGACGAGGGCTACGCCGACACCGACGGCGACGGCACCGCCGACTGTGTGGATGCCGAGGAGTGTGACGGCCTCGACAACAACGGCGACGGGCAGGTGGACGAAGGCTACTCCGACACCGATGACGACGGGGTGGCGGACTGCGTAGACGAAGAGGAGTGTGACGGCCTCGACAACAACGGGGACGGCCAGACCGACGAGAGCTACTCCGACACCGACGGGGACGGCGTGGCCGACTGTGTCGACGCCGAGGAGTGTGACGGCCTCGACAACGACGGCGATGGCGTCGCGGACAACGGCTACACCGACACGGACGGGGACGGCACGGCCGACTGCGTCGACGCCGAGGTGTGCGACTGCTCCGATGACGACGGCGACGGCCTCATCGACGAGGGCCTGGAGTGCGGGTACGAGATCGAGATGCGGACGTCGGCAGACGACCGCTTCACGGCCTGGTTCGACGGCGCGGCCTGGGGCTCCGCCACGGGCTGGTCGCTCCTGAGCACGCTCTCGACGTCGACCACGGCCGGCACCCACACCATCGCGGTGCACGCCGAGGACATCGGCGCCGCGATCGCCGGGTTCAACGCCCGGGTGATCGTGCCCGGCGCGCTCGACAGCGAGTGGGACACCGGGCTCGGCCAATGGGTGATGTCCGAGCAGAACCCCTCGGTCTACGGCGCGACGAGCACGTGGACGACCGCCCCGTACGCCGACATGGTGCCGGACAGCTCGTTCCTCGCCACGGCGAGCTGCGGGTCGACCTGGGGCACCGGCGCCACCGGCCCCTCCGGGGGCGCCTGGGTGTGGGCGAACAGCTGCGCGTCCCCGACGACCTACTCCGACAATTGGTTCCTCCTCGAGCTCGAGGTGTGCCCCGAGGCCATCGTCGACGCCGACGGGGACGGCGTGGTCGCGACGCTCGACTGCAACGACGGCGATCCGAGCGTGTACCCGGGCGCGGCGGAGCTCTGCGACAACGACATCGACGACGACTGTGATCCCACCACCAACTGCGACGATCTGTGCGTCGATGCCTTCGAGTTCCCCAGCACGTGCGGCGACGTCCCGCTCTTCTCCGGCGCCGAGCCGCTGCTCTATTGGGATGGCTCGGGCATCGGGAGCGGGCGGCTCCTCGACTCCACCACCAGCGGCTACGATGGCACCATCGTGGGCAGCGTGACCAGCGGAACCGGCGTGGCGGGCGCGTCCATCGAGCTCAACGGCGTCAACACCGGCGCGTCGGTCGACCCGGGGGACCCGACCCGGTGGACCGTGTCCCAGTGGGTCCGCCCGGACGCCTTCCCCAGCAGCGACCTGGACTTCCTGACCAGCCTCGGCAACGGCACGACCTCGTACACCGGCTGGGCGGTGGTGGTCAACGCGGCGGGGCTGCCCGGGGTGTACATCGAGGGCGGCACGTCCTCCCTCGAGAGGTTCGTGTACGACACCGAGCCGGTGTGCCTCGGCGCGTGGACCCACGTGGCCGTCACCTGGGACGCGCTGACGGTGCGCCTCTACGTCAACGGCGCGGAAGTGAGCAGCAGCACCCCGGGGTACACGACGATCCCCTACGGCAGCCTGCCCTTCGTGCTCGGCTTCGACATGAACCGGTACGGACGCTACCTCGACGGCGCGCTGGACGAGGTGGGCCTCTGGGACTCCGCGTTGAACGCCGATGAGATCGGGCTGCTCTTCGCGGATGGCGCCTGCGCTCTCTCGAGCTGGTAGGTTCCTGAGCCCCGTGGGCTCCGTGCGGCGGCTTGCTGCCGCTCGGAGCCCCTGGTCCTGCCCGTAGCGCCGCGATCAGTATGCGTCGGTCAGGAAGGTCGTCGCGAGGCACATCTCATCCCCCGTGCCTTCCCCCCAGTCCAGATCGTCGTCGCCCGGGTTGTCCCACGTGCAGGTGAGCAGCACGGTGTCCCCCGGATTCACGGTCGCGGGTGCGTCGAAGTAGTAGGAGCGCTGCCAATCGAAGTCGTACTGCTCGACGGCCAACAGGCACTCGTCCTCCTCGCCGGCGCGCTGGATCACGAGGCTGGCGCTCTTCCCGCGCGTGTGCATGTGGAGCGCGCTGGAGTGGAGGAAGAAGCTCCCATCGTCTTCAGTCGCGGTGTACGCGAACGTGTGGGTGACACCGTCGGTGTGGGCCGGGATGTCCATGCCACCGCCCAACACCCATGCGATGTCGGTCCACGGCTGGAGGTCGGCGGAGTGCTCCACCGCGTCGGCCAATTGAAAGTCGACGCTGGTGAGATCGTCTCCGCCGCCGTTGGCCACGTTGTAGTGCATCTGGAGCGCGACGACCGAGCCGGGCTCCACCCGGATGCCGCTGCCGGCGGGGAACGTTGCCGTGCCCCCACCCGGCGCCCAGGACCCGAGCCAACGCGTGCTCTCGAGCGCGCGGGGATCGCCGTTCGGCGAGCCGTAACAGGTGTAACCCGGAGCCGGATCCGCGGCGTCCAACGCCCGGTAGGCCTCCACGTCCGCCGCGTCCACCAGGAAGGGGATGGCGTGGTGGACCGTCTGCAGGTTCCCCGGGTTCACCTCGAAGCCCGTGACGTAGGCGCGCTCCGCGAGCGGCCAATCGATCAGGAAGCACCGGTAGTCGTCCGGCGAAGCCGTCGGGGTGTAGGCCTCCGGCATCGCGATGGTGAGGTCGACCGAGTCCAACACCGGATCCGCGAGCGGCTCGGACACCACCGCGGTTGCCACATCCCCTTCGGGCGCGCCCGCGTCGGCCCACGCGAGGATCGTGGCGATCTCCTCCTCCGTGAGGGAGCGATCGCCCTGGTAGGTGTTGCAGTCGGGCGACGCGAGCCACGGCGGCATCGTGCGGCTGCCCACCGCTTCGGCGATGGCGTCCTTCCAGGAGGCGGCCGACGCGTAGCTGGTGAGCGACACCGGGGCGTTCCCGCCCTCCGTGTGGCAACCGGTGCAGCTCCGCGTGACGATGGGCTCCACGTCGGCGTGCCAGGTGGGGGCGTCCGCGGGCGGGGGCGTGGAACCGGGCGTGGAACAGGCGAGGAGGGCGAGGAACATGGGGGGCACAATGCACTCGGGAGCGAAGCAAAGCAAGCGCCCCACCGCGCCCGCGGACAGGCGCATCCGGACGGAGGCGTCGTCGCCGGTGAGCCGCCCGACGTTGCCTATGGAACGCCGCTGAAATAGGGCCGCGACCTGCTTGGGATCCCCTCGATGTCTTCTCGTTTCATCCGTCTCTTCCCCGCGCCGCTCGCCCTCCTCGCCTTCGCGCCGAGCCTCGCGTACGCGACCCCGGTCCGGGTGGCCGTCGAGATGAATCCCGCGGGCTACGGTAGCGGCGCGGACATCGCGACCCAGCTCAATGACGACACCTGGTTCGACTTCACCGCCACCGTCGTGAGCGCCTCGCAGATCGACACGGCCGCCGAGCTGGCGGCCTACGACGTGGTGATCCTCTCGGACTCCGGGCACCGCGACCATGACTGGACCTCGGCGATGGCCGCCGCGGTGCGCACCTTCGTGTCGGGCGGCGGCGGCGTCGTCGGCGCGGGCTGGGTCGACTACGGGATCATCTCGACCACGGCGGGCGCCTCCGATCTCGACGACGTGCTGCCCATCGACGCGTACCCGGACAGCAACAACTACTTCTGCAACGGCTCGCTGAGCCTCGTCGTCTCGAGCACGGCACACCCGGTCACGGCCGGCCTGCCGGCCTCCTTCACCACCACCAGCGCCGACATCGAGATCAGCCCGTTGGCGGTCGACAGCGGCGCCACCGTCCTCGGGACGGCCGGCGGCACCTGCACGAGCTCCCCGGCCCAGGCGCTGGTCGTCGACGACTACGGCAGCGGACGCACCGTGTACGTCGGCCTGTTGTACGGGGCGCGCGCGTCCGGGTACCTCACCGCCGACCTGCGCTCGGGCAACGCCGACCGTCTCCTCGAGCAGGCCGTCAGCTGGGCCTCCGGCGGCGGCTGCGAGGATGATGTCGACGGCGACGGCTACACGTCCGCCGCCTGCGGGGGGACCGACTGCGACGACGCCGACGCCGCCGTGTACCCGGGGGCCGCCGAATACTGCAACGACATCGACGACGACTGCGATGGCACGGTGGACGGGGCCGACGCCGCCGATGCCGATGCCTGGTATGCGGACGCGGACGCGGACGCCTACGGGGACATCGGCGTGGCGGTCACCTCGTGCGACGAGCCGCTGGGCTTCGTCCTCGACGCGGGTGACTGTGACGACAGCGCGGCGGACACCTTTCCGGGCGCTGCCGAAGCGGTCGCCGACGGCATCGACCAGGACTGCGACACCGTCGACTCCTGCTACACCGACCGCGACAGTGACAACTATGGCACCACCGTCGTGATCGACGGATCGTCGCTCGACTGTGACAGCGGCGAGGGCTCGCTGGTCTCGACCGACTGCCGCGACACGAACGACACGATCCACCCGGGCGCCCTCGAGCTCCCCGGAGACGGCGTCGACCAGGACTGTGACGACACCGAGAGCTGCTACGTCGACGCCGATCGGGACGGCGCGCGCACGGCGTTCGTGGTGGCGTCGGCCGACGCGGCGTGTACGGCGCCCGGCGAAGCCCTCGCCAGCGCCGACATCGACTGCGACGATGCCGACCCCACGTCCTACCCGGACGCGGCCGAGATCACCGGCTCCGGTGTCGACGAAGACTGTGACGGCGACGAGCTCTGCTACGCCGACGCGGACGAGGACGCCTATCGGCCCGACAGCACCTCCACGGTCGCCTCCTCGGACGGCGATTGCGACGACGCCGGCGAGGCCCTCGCCACCGCGCTGACGGGGGACTGTGACGACGCCTCGTCCGCCTACAACCCCGCCGCGTCCGAGACCAGCTGCGCGGACCCCAACGACTACAACTGCGACGGATCCGTAGCGTACACCAACGCCGACAGCGACGCCTACGCCGCGTGCGAGGAGTGCGACGACGCCGACGCCACCGTGGTCCCCGGCGCCACCGAGATCGCGGGGGACGGGATCGACAGCGACTGTGACGGCGTGGACCTCTGCTTTGTCGACGCCGACGCCGACGGCTACCGCCCGGATGGGACGAGCACCGTCACCGGCACCACCGTCGCTTGCGACGGCCCCGGCGAGGCGAGCGACCTCGATCCCATCGGGGACTGCGACGACACCGACGCCTCCGTGAACCCGGGCGCGGTCGAGACCCTCGGCGACGCGCTCGACGCCAACTGTGACGGCCGCGAGTCCTGCTACGTCGACGCCGACGGCGACGCCTATCGCACCGAGGACGGCGCGACGGTCTCCTCCTCCGACGGCGATTGCAACGACGTTGGGGAGGCGCTGGCGAGCGCGGGCGCGGACTGCGACGACACTGACCCCACGATCAACCCCTCTGCCTTCGAGATCGCAGGGGACGAGGTCGACGGCGACTGTGACGACAGCGAGCTCTGCTACGTCGACGCCGACGCCGACGGATACCGCCCCGACGCCACGTCGACCGTGGCGAGCGCCGACCTCTCCTGCGACGACGCGGGCGAGGCCCTGGCCGCCGCGCCGACGACCGACTGTGACGATGCCGACGGCGCCGTGAACCCCGGCGGCGTCGAGCTCGCCGGTGACGGGATCGACAGCGACTGCGACGGCGCGGAGACCTGCTACTCCGACGCGGACAACGACGGCTACCGCGGTGACGACGGGGCGACCGTCCCCTCGGCCGACGCGGACTGCGCGGATCCCGGCGAGGCGTCCGCCACCGTGCTCACCGGGGACTGCGACACGTTCGACGCCGCCTTCAACCCGGGCGCCACCGAGGGCGACTGCACCGATCCGAACGACTACAATTGCGACGGTTCCGTCGGCTACGCCGACGCGGACGCCGACGGTTGGGCCGCCTGCGCGGAGTGCAACGACACCGACGCGACGATGCACCCCGATGCGGCCGAGCTGGCCGGTGACACCGTCGATCAGAATTGCGACGGCGTCGAAACCTGCTACGTCGACGCGGACGACGACGGTTACCGGCCCGATGCCACGAGCACGGTCTCGAGCACCAACGTCGCCTGCGACGGCGCCGGCGAGGCCCTCGACATCGAGCCCACCACCGACTGCGACGACGTGGACGCCGCCGTGAACCCCGCCGCCCTCGAGATCGCGGGCGACGAGCTGGACCAGGACTGTGACGGCACCGAGTCCTGCTACGTCGACGTGGACGGGGACGGCTACACCGCCGCCGGCGCCTCGGTGGTGGCGAGCGCGGACCTCCTCTGCGACGGCGCGGGCGAGGCCCTCGTGGACGCCGCGTCCGGCGATTGCAACGATGCGGACGCCGCCTACAACCCGGGCGCCCTGGAGGAGGACTGCACCGATCCGGCGGACTACAACTGCGACGGCTCGTCGGGCTTCGTGGATGGGGACGGCGACGGCTTCGCGGCCTGCGAGGAGTGTGACGACGGCCTCGGCGCGGTCAACCCCGCCGCCGCCGAGGTCTGCAACGACCTCGACGACGACTGTGACGGCACCATCGACCTCGGCGCGATCGACGCCCAGACCTGGTACATCGACGCCGACGGCGACGGTTACACCGACCCCGCGGTCACGACGGTCGCCTGCGACGAGCCGGACGGCTACACCGCGGCGACCGAGGAGGACTGCGACGACGCGGACGCCACGAGCTTCCCCGGCGGCGACGAGCTCCCGGACGACGGCATCGATCAGGACTGCGACGGCGAGGACGCCACCGGCGGCGACACGGACGTTCCCGATGACGACACCGGCGACGACACGGGTGACGGCAAGGACGCAGCGACCGGCGAGTGCGGCTGTGCGTCGACCGATGGCGCGAACGCCGCGTGGCTCCTTGCGGCCGGGGCGCTCGCGCTCACGGCGCGGCGGCGTCGGTCGGCGGGGTCGTAGGGGTCGGCGGGGTCAGCGCAGGGGGTCGGCGCCGTCGCGCGCTTGGAACCCCCGCCGCGAGGGTGTCCGCCGGTCGCGCGCGGGCACCCATCGCACCCCGATCTCGACGCCTCCGGGCGTACCCAGGTCCCAATCCGCCAGGTTCACCCAGCCGCGACCGACGAGGAGCACCGGGCCCAGCGGGACCTCGACGTCGAGCCAGGGCGTGGCGGCGAGCTGGTAGGTGAGAGCGGGCGGGCGCTCGGGCACGTCGCCACAAGACGTGTCCCCGTCACTGTAGGTGCGGCAGCTCCAGTGTTGGCGCACGTAGCCCGGGAACATCGGCACGAGCTGGGCCACGGCGCCGCCCCCCACGGAGAAGCCCCACGGGGTGTCCCAACCGAGGAACAGCCCGGTCCGCCCGGTCCACGCGAAGACCAGGTGCTCGCTGAAATCCTGCTCGACCGTCACGTCCTCGTGCCAGTCCTCGTCGTCCCCTTGCCGGGACGAGGTGGTCGTCGTCAGGGTCTCCGTCTTGTAGTAGGGGAGCCCGCCCAGCTCGGACTCGAAGAGCGCACCGGCGCGGATCGTGGCGGTGACAGGGGCGGCGAAGCGGAGCTGTTGGCCCACACGGAGCAGCAGCTGCGCGCGTGCGTGGGGTGACACATCCCGGGCGAGCGGGCCCGCCAGCGCGGTGTGGGCGGCGTCCACCCCGAGGCCGCCCTCCAACCAATCCGACCATCCCCACGCCACCCGCGCATGCAGGGCGTCGCGCGTGACCCACCCCCCTTGCGCCCCGCCCGGCCGCGTGCGGTCTGGATCCTGGCGGACCCCCGCGGAGATCGACCCTTCCAAAGCGGCGCGGCCGGGTTCGACCAGGGGTCCGACGGCCCGCGGCGCGATGGGCGCCGGCACCGTGCCCGCCGTCAGCGTCTCACGGTCGTAGTCGACCGAGCGGACGAGACCGGCGCAGCCGAACAGGAGGAGGAGGAGGCTCGACACCGGCAGAGTTTACCCGGAGATCGCGCTTTCGCTGGGGAGGTTTGTCCCCGCGCTCCCCCACTTCACCCCCAACCATCCCAACGCCGGCGACCTACACCGCCGTCGCGTCCTCCGGAGCGAGCTTCGCGGGTCCCGACCGATCGAAGATCGCCCCCGCGCACAACGCGACGCCGCCCGCGAGCGTCACGACACCGGCTGCTGCCGCGAAGGTGCCGACGAGCGCGTCGCTCTCCAGGAGCTTGCCCAGGAGGGTCGCGATGAGGCCGCACGCGGGCAGCACCGCCGCCCCGATCGGCGCGACACGCCAGTGCACGCCCGCCACGATGCGAGCCTGGATTCCAGCGTAGAGGAGGGGCTCTCCCATCCCCGACAGGAGCTGCGTCAGGTACATGGGCGCCGCCCCGGCGAACAGACCGCCGAAGACGGACGGCAACAGCCCCGCCCCGACGATGAGGGCGCCCACCCCGGCCACGGCGAGCGCCGGCACCCGGATGCCGGCCATACCCAGGCCACCGACGACCGCGGCGCACACGGATCCGGTCACGATGACAGCGAGCGGATTGATCCAGGTGAACAGGAACGAGTTGAAGACGTAGGAGTCACCGGACAGCCGCCACTGCATCTCGATCCCACAGCTCCACGCCGTGTAGGCGAGCAACGCGATGCCCGCGGTGATCGCGGCGCCGATCAACGCGCGGGGTTCGAGGCCCTCGGCGAGCTGCGCCGCTGACTCGGGCGGGCGGAGCAGGTGCAGGATCAGCAGGGGAACGGCCGGCACGAGGGCGGCGACGGCGAACAACGTCGCGATGACGACGGTGGCCGACGGACCAAACGCGTCGCCGATCCAACTGAAGGGGCGCGATGCCATCGCACCCAGGTTCAGCGCCACGTAGACCAGCATGAACATCGCGACGCGGGTTCCCTCCCGGCGTGGCCCACGGGCAAGGGTGGCGGCGGCACCCACGTTGAACATGTACCGCCCGATGGCGACGACTACCACGCCCGCCTCGAACCCCCCGAACGTCTGGAGCGCGGTGCCCAGGATGAAGGCCACCACTCCCGCGGTCATGGCGCTTGCGCCTCCGGCCGCGGCGGCGAGCGCCGCTCCCGCCACGAGACCACCGAACCCGCCGAGCGTCCCCAGGGTGGACAGGCTGGCCGGGTCGATCCCTTGGTCCATGGCGAACAGGTAGCGGTTCGAACGCGAAAGGTAGTAGGCGAGGCCGAAGATCAGCGTCACGAGCGGCACGGTGATGATGGTGGCCCAGCGCGTGAGCGCCGCGTTCGGTGGGGTGCCGTCGGGAGCGGTCGCGAGGGGCGCCGCCGAGGCGACGGAGTCGGAAAATCCGTAGGGGTCGACGCTCACGGGGCTCCCGGGCCCGGGATCTCGGGCGGTGCGGGCGTGGATAACGCCGAGACGCGGCGGCGTCCGTCGGGAAGGTCCACCCGCCACAGGCCGCCCCTACTTCACCCCCACCACCGCCTCCATCCCCGCGAGCGCCGGCCCCAGCCCCGACGCCTCGTCCGTCCGCTGCCGCAAGAACGCTCGGATGGGCTCGATGCGGGCGATCGCCTGGTCCACCTCGGGGCTCGCGCCCGCGCGGTAGACGCCGAGGCGCACGAGCTCCTCGTTCTCGGACCACGTCGCGAGGAGGCGGCGCATCTTGATCGCGGCGTCGAGGTGCTGGCGTGTCGTCACGTTCGGCATGACGCGGCTCAGGCTCTGGAGGACGTCGACCGCGGGAAACTGCCCTTGCGAGGCGATGCGGCGCGAGAGCACGACGTGGCCGTCGACGATGCCGCGCACGGCGTCGCCGATGGGGTCCTGCATGTCGTCACCGTCCACGAGCACGGCGTACAGGGCGGTGATGCTGCCGCTGCCGTCCACGCCGGGGCCCGCGCGCTCGAGCAGCCGCGGGAGGAGGCCGAACACGGAGGGGGTGTAGCCCTTGGTGGTCGGGGGCTCGCCGGTCGCGAGGCCGATCTGGCGCTGGGCCATCGCGAGGCGGGTGACGCTGTCCATGAAGAACATCACGTCGTCGCCCTCGTCGCGGAGGTAGTCCGCGATCGTGGCGGCCACGAAGGCGCCGCGCACCTGGAGCACGGGCGACTTGTCGGAGGTCACGACGACCACGACCGAGCGCGCGAGCCCCTCGGGGCCGAGCACGTCTTCGATGAACTCGCGCACCTCGCGGCCGCGCTCGCCGATGAGGGCGATGACGTTCACGTCCGCGGCGGAGCGGCGCGCGATCATGCCGAGCAGGGTGCTCTTGCCGACGCCGGAGCCCGCCATCAGACCCACGCGCTGGCCGCGGCCGAGGGTGAGGAGGCCGTCGAGGACGCGCACGCCCGTCTCCAGCGGCTGCCGGATCACGGTGCGGCGGAGCGGATCGGGAGGCGCGGCGTGAAGCGCCCGGCGGGTAGTCGGGCCGAGGGGGCCCTTGCCGTCGATGGGCTCGCCGAAGCCGTCGAGCACCCGGCCCCGCAGACCGTCTCCCACCGAGACGGTGGGCATGTCCCCGACGGTGTCGACGCGCGCGCCGTAGCGGATGCCGTCCGTCGAGCCGAAGGGCATGAGCAGCGCGTTGTGGCCGCGGAAGCCGACCGTCTCGGCGGGCCCGCCGCCCTCGACGTGACACACCTCTCCGACGCGGGCGCCGGGCAGCTCGGCCTCGAGCAGCGTGCCGACCAGCTTCACGACGCGGCCGCTGCGGGTCCGCACCGGAACCTCGCGCAAGGCGCTCCCGAGCGAGCCGAGCCCGAGCGTACCGAGCCCCCGCGCGCCGGGCAGCGCGGTCAACCGCCCACCGCCCACCGCTCGATGGCCGCGCCGACCGCGACCATGGCGCTCTCCAGGGAGGCGTCGATGCGCCCCGCGGGGCCGACGCACAGGCACCCGGCCTCGATCGTGAAGTCCTCGACCACGTCGAGCCCGGGCATCCGTTCGCGGAGGGTGTCCGCGTCGAGGGGGGAGAC
This sequence comes from Pseudomonadota bacterium, assembly GCA_030685065.1. GTDB lineage: Bacteria > Myxococcota_A > UBA796 > UBA796 > SXON01 > CAJBVW01. The sequence goes on from JAUXQH010000066.1 coordinate 26,380, forward strand.
GTGCACCTGGAGCCCGTCGCGGCCGAGCGCGGCGACCGCTTCCTCCACGAGCGCGCCCAACAGCTGCGGGTCGACGTGCAGGGCGTCTCCGGCGATACGACGGGCGGCCTCGCGGATCACCTCGCCCGCCTCCGTCCGCAGCTCGCCCACGAGCGTCACGTGAGCCGCTTCGAGCGCGCGGGCGCCGGCCTCGAGGGTGAGCGTGGCCACCTCCATCTCGCGCGTGGCGGCCTCCATGGCGAGGGTCGCCGCGGAGAGCCGCAGGAGCTCCGCTTTCATCACCTCGCGCTCCTGCTCGACCAACTCCATCGCCTCGGCGTGCTCGGCGGCCCGGAGCTCGAGGAGGTGCTCCGACTCGGCGCTCGGATCCACGAGGGGCTCCACGATGGGCTCGGGCGCAGCCACCTGCACCGGGGCGCGGGGCCGCGGGCTCCCCGGGCTCCCGCCGGAGGACATCCCCGAGCTCCAGGGGCGGTCGGCCGACGCGTTGACGGAGAGCGGGCGCCAGGTGGCGCCGCGCGGCTCGAAGGGGACGTATGGGATGAACTGGCTCATGGGCTACGCCACTCCGTCGGCGGGTTCGCCGAGATCGAGGTAGATGGTGCCTTCGTCGGCGAGGTGGCGCGCGATGGCGACCACGCGATCCTGCGACTCGCGGAGCTGCGCGCGGCGGGCCGGCCCACCGATCTCGATCTCCTCGAGCAGGTCGGCGGCGGCGCGGGCCGAGAGGTTCTTGAGGAACTGATCGCGCATCGTGGGGGACGCGCCCTTGAGCGCGATGATGAGATCGGGGCGCTCGACCGCGCGGAGCAGGGCCTGGATGCCGCGGCTGTCGAGCCGCTCGAGATCCTCGAAGGACACCATGCGACGCTGAAGGTCGTCCGCGAGCCCCCCTTCGAGGGCGCGCACGCCATCGAGCACCCGGGCGTTGCGCTCGCGCGGCATGCGGCCGAGGATGCGCGCGGTGCGCTCGACGCCGCCCAGGGGCAGCCCGTCCTCGAAGCCCACCAGGGCGCGGCGAAGCGCGGCCTCGATGTCCTCGGCGAGCTCGGGCGCGACCGACTCGGCCTGCGCCATGCGGATGGCGAGATCGGTCTGGTCCTCGACCGGCATGCACGCGAGCACGCGCGCGGCGTTCTCGGTGCCCATGCGGAGCATGGCGATGGCGCGTACCTGGGGATGCTCGTCCGACAACACGCTCACGACGGCGCGGGCGGGGCGGGTGCGGACGAAGGCCTCGAAGTCGTCATCGCCGATGCGGCGGAGGTGCGCGCCCATCCGCGCGCGGCGGTCGTCGTCGAACAGGCCGGGGAGCACGTTCCGCGCGAAGTTTCGGCCGCTCGCGGGGAGCACGCTCACCTGGCGGAGCTGAGCGACGAAATCGGTCACGACGGCCTCGACCGTCTCCTCGCCCGAGTCGCCCATCTCGGCGATGGTCGTCGCGATGCGCTCGACCTCGTCATCGGACAGGCCCTTGAGGAGGGCGCGGGCGGCGTCGCGGTCCAGGTACATGACCAGGACGGCGGCCTTCTGGACCCCCGTGAGGGACGGCGCCACGGGCAGCGGCGGGGGCAGCGGAATCGGGGGGGGCACGGAGCGGAGGACGGCAGCGGGCACGGGGCGCTCCTACGAGTTCTTGAGCCAGCGACGGACCACTTCGGCGGAGGGCTCGGACTCCTGGCGGACGAGGTCCGACAGGTCACGCGGGTGGTGGGGCTGGAGGCGGGAGAGGTGGATGCGGAGGCGCGCGGCGAGGTCGAGGGGGATGGCCTCTTCCTTTTCCTCCTCGTCGTCGTCGACGAGCGAGAGGGGGGGCGCGGGGACCGGCTCGGGGACGACGACGACCGGGGGCGGGGGCCGGGCCGCGTTGACGAGCGGCCGCACGACGAAGAGGACGAGGAGAGCCACCGCGAACAAGACGACGAGCGCCTCCGCGAGGGGGCCCGAGGTGAGGATGGAGGCGGGTTCGGGCACGAGGAGCGCCTCCGGGGCGGAGAAGGGCAGGAAGCTCACGACGACATCGTCGGCGCGCTTGTCGGTCGAGCCGAGGGCCGCGCGGACCGCGCTCTCGAGCTGGGCCTTGAGCGCCGCCTCGTCGCCGCCGGCCGCCGCCTTGGTGACCGCCGCGCTGTCGATCATGACCGACGCGGAGAGCCGGCGAACCGCGCCGGCGGGCGTCATGGTGGTCGTGACGGAGGAGGTGTACTGGTAGGTGGTGTCCGTCGTCTCGCTCGTGCGCGAGCCGCCCGTTCCGGTGGAGCCGTTGGCGGGGCGCTCGGGCACGTTGCTGTCGGTGCCGGGCACGCCGCCCGAAGCGGTGCCGCCGCGGGTGTCGACCTGGGTCTCGACCCGCTCCTTCGCGGCGACGGAGCTGAGCGGGTCGATGGCGTTGACGGTCTGCGAGATCACGGCCGTCTCGAGCTCGACGTTCACGGTGACCGCGACCGCGTCGGGCCGGCCGAGCAGCTGGGCCAGCGCGGCGCGCACCCCGCTGGCGAGCGCGACCTCGCGGGCGTTGGCGGTCGAGGCGAGCTCCGCGTCCCCGCCGCCCGCGCCCTCGCCGCCCCACAACGTGCGGCCGGTGCTCGCGTCGACGACGGTGATGTCCTCGGGCTGCATCCCCGCGACCGAGCTGGAGACCAGCTGCGCGACGCTGCGGGCGGTGCGCTGATCGATCGTCGCTCCCGCGTCGGGGCGCAGGGTGACGGCGGCGCTGGGGCCCGCCACGTCGCGGAGGAAGGCGGAGGGCTCGGGGAGGTCGAGGTGCACGGTGCTCGACGCGATGCCGCGGATCCCGTCGATCGTGCGGACCAGCTCGCCCTGCATCATGCGCTGCCGGTGCAGCTGCTCCTGGAACGGGGTCACCCACGGCTCGATCTGCTCGAGGCCCTCGAAACCGACGAACCCGCGATCGCCCGAACTGGCGCGCCGTGCCTCGATCTCCTGGGCCTCCAGCACGCGCACGGTGAGCCCGTCGGTGTCGATGCGGAACGGGAGCCCCGCTTCGGAGAGCGACCGCGTGACGGCCGAGAGCTCGTCCGCGTCGGACGCGTGGGTGAGCAGCACGTAGGACGGCGCGCTGGCCCAGAACCCCACACCCACGACGACCGCCAACGAGATCGCGGCGGCGACGTAGAGCACGCGACGGCGCACGGGCTCGAGCTCATCGTGAAAGGTGCGCAGCTGGGAGAGGAGGTCCGGCACGGTCGGGCACCCGGTGGGTCAGGTGCTCCTTCGGACGCCGGGCGCGCGAGTTGAGGAGAATGTTGCGAGGCGACCCACTTCTCCGCCGGGCTCGGCGTCGAAGCGGGCCGCCCACCCTCCCTCACCGGGACGCGCGCCCGGCTCGTCGGGGTCCGCCGACTACTTCTTCTTCGGGGTCTGCGGGGTGCCCTTCGTGTGGGTGTTGTTCGGGTTCAGCTGGTTCGCGCGGTTGTCCGTCGCGGCCTTGTTCGCCGGGCTGGTCGGGTTCTTCGCGTCGGAGCGCTGGTCGTTGGGCGTGGGCTTGTGGGTGGCCATGGCGGATCTCCGGTCGGGGTAGAGGCGGGTTGTCCCACCGACGGCAGGCGTGGTGCCAGCCGCTGAGTTCGAGGTAATCACCGGTTTCAGGCCGTGAATATCGACAACCCGCTTGGCGCGAGCCCCTTCGCCGCGAACCCGACCCGCGCCGACCCGCCGCGCCCGTCGCCGCGGCGGTGCATCCGCCCGGCCGGCCGCCCCTCGCGTTAACCAGCGCCCGATGAGCACGGAGACCGTGGGACGATCGCAGTGCTCGCGCTGTCGCCGTCCGGAGAGTGTGTGCGTTTGCGGCGCGCTGCGCCCGAGGGAGAGCCGCACGCGCGTGGTCTTCCTCCAGCATCCGCGCGAGGCGAAGATGCCCGTGAGCACCTGCCGTCTCGCCCACCTGTCGCTCCCCAACTCCGAGATGCACATCGCGCTGCGGCCGGAGGGCATCCCGCACCTCGAAGCGCTCGCGGCGGATCCGGGCACGATGCTCCTGTTCCCCGGGCCCGGCTCCGTCGACGTGAGCGAGCTGTCCGAGCCGCCGCGCACCCTGATCGTGGTGGACGGCACGTGGATCAACGCCCGGAAGGTGGTCGAGCGCTCCCCGCTCCTCTCGGCGCTGCCGCGGATCGGGTTCACCCCTTCGAAGCCCGGCAACTACCGCATCCGCAAGGAGCCCGCCGAGCACTGTCTGTCCACGATCGAGGCGGTGGCGTACGTGCTCGAAGCGCTGGAGGACGCGCCGGATCGCTTCACCCCCATCCTCGGCTCGTTCGACCGCATGGTCGATCTCCAGCTCGAGTACATCGCGCTCCGGCCGCAGACCCGCCCCGCGCTGCCCCCCAAGCCGATGGCGGAGCAACGCGTGTTGCTCGAGCGCCTCCGCGGCGCCGGCGATCGGCGCGTGCTCGTGTTCGCGGACGGCCGGGCGGGAGACGAGGGTTCGGAGCCTGGGCCCGCGGAGCTGCTCCACTGGGTCGCGCTCCGGCCCGCCACCGGAGAGGTCTTCGAGAGCCTCCTGCGTCCCCGTCGGCCGCCCACCTCCTATGTCGCGGTTCGCATGGACGGGTCGGTCGCGCGGCCGGAGGACGGCGAGTCCTTGGAGGACGCCCTGGCACGTTGGCGCCGATTTGGTTCCCCGGATGATGTGTTGTGCACCTGGGGCACGTTCTCGACCGACCTGTTGCGCGCGGAGGCCCTCGACGTGGCCGAGCACGTCGATCTGAAGCGGATGGCCACGGGCCTGGCCAACTCCCGGCTCGGGGGGCTGGAGCACCTGGCCCAGCGCCTCGGCGCGACCCTGCCGGACGCGCGCGCAGCGCGCACCCTGGCCGCGCTGGACACGATCATCGAGGGGATGCTGGCGGACAGGCTGAGGGGGCTGGCGGGGTGAGGTTTGGGAGGGGGGGTCGCGCCTGGGCGCGGCTGGGCGCGTCCCGGCCTTCCTACCCGCAGCTCGCGGCGCCCGCGCCGCGAGCTGCGGCCGCTCCGGTCGTGGGGGCCGTCCCGGCGGCCACAACTCGCGATGACCTCGACATCCTCCCGACTTACGGCCGCTTCGCGGCCCCGATCACGCCTCCCGGCGGCCACAACTCGCGATGACCTCGACATCCTCCCGACTTGCGACCGCTTCGCCTCCTCACGGCAGAGCGCGATCGGCAGAGCGCGATCAGCGGCGCGCCCGTTTGGCAAGCGGGCGAGCGCCAGGCACCTGGAGGGCGGCCGCCGCTCGGGGCGGCCGGTCCGGCGGCGCGGCTCCGCGCGCCGCCGACCGAGCGCAGCGAAGCCCGGAAGGCGCCGACGGCGCCGCGTCCTCGCGGCGCCGGGGCGCCCACGCTCCAGCCCCGCTCCCTACGGCGCACACCCCGTGTACTGCAACGTCGGCCCGATCCCCTCCGCGACCTGCCAGAACCCGCCCTGAAGCGGATCGTAGGCCACGGCCTCTCCCTGGAGCTCGAGCGCGAAGGGGACCGCCGCGGGCGCGCCGGGCGCGACCGGATCGCGTAGATCGATCTCGTAGAGGTGGAAGTAGGTGCGGAGCAGCAGCGTACCGCCGTCCGTGGAGAGGTCCGCGGCGGTCGCGCGGGCGGTCAGGTCCTCGTCGGGCGTGCCGGTGGGGACATCGGAGAGCCGCTCCAATACGCTCGCGCCCATGGGGAGCTGGTAGATCCCGGCCGTGGCGTCCTCCCGCTTGGTCACGACGAGCGGGGTGCCGTCCGGGAGGAGCGCGAGGCCCTCAGCGTCCTCGGGGGCACCGGGGTAGGTGTACGGATACACCTCGGGCACAGCCGATAAATCCGCGGTGCCGTCGAGCAGCGGCTCTTCGACCACCAACACCGAGAAGGACGCGCGGTCGGTCCCGCGGTCGCCGATGTCCCCGATGACGAGGCACCACCCCGCGTCACACGGGCCGATGGCGAGGTCCTCCCAATCCTCGTTCTCCACGCCCTCCACGTGGAGCGTCGCCACCGTGGCCCCGGTGACGTCGAGCGCGTAGAGGTCGGCGGCCCCGCCGGAGTCCTCGTGCGTCCACAAGACACCGGGGTTCTGACGGCTGACCGCGAGCCCGGAGAGCTCGTCCAACGCGGGGTCCTGCACGTCACCCATCGCCACCGCGGGCGCGTAGGCCGCGCAGGGGCCGGTCGACGCGGGCGCGACACCGGTATCCGAATCGAACGTGTCGGAATCGAACGTGTCGGAATCCACGGTGTCGGTATCGAACGTGTCCACCGTGTCAACGCCATCCGAGTCGACGGAGTCACCCCCGGTCTCGGCGTTCAGATCGGACGGAGGCGCGACACAGGCGAGGAAGAGCAGCACGCCGCCAGCGTAGCCCAATCACCGCACATCGAACCGCCACGTCTCCGAAAGGTCACCGCCGTCCACCCGCACGAACGGCGTCGTTGCGGACACGCGCACCTCGACCTCCCCGCTCGAACCCGCGGGGACAGCGTCGGGAGTGAAGGTCTCCACGTCCTCCGCGGCGAGCACGCCGTCCACCCACCACTCGGTCCGGGCGCCGGGGAACAGATCCTCCAGCACGTAGGCTCCCGCACCCACGGTGACGGCGGCGGCGGGGTCCGAATAGCGGAACAGGCGCCGCGCGAGCAGCTCTGCGCACACGGGGCAGAACGCGTCGTACGAGGATCCCCGCATCTTGCAGCTGTGGGCGGGCCGGTAGAGCGAGGGGCAGTTCCAGGCGCCCTCGAACGCGCCCACCTTCTCCTCCCACCCGCCGTCGTCAGGGGTGGGGAGCGGGGTCTCCGCGTCGATCCACGCGGCCCACGGCGGGGCGCTCGGCGCGTCGGTCACGTTCTCCGGCAGGCCGAGCGCATCCGAGCGGATGCACGCATCGCTCTCGTACTCGTCGCCGAGGAGGCCGAGGGTGTGCCCGAGCTCGTGCACGCCGGTCGACGTCCAGTCGCTCGACCCCTTCGGCACGGTCGCGTAGTGCACCGCGAAGCCGCCGGTGTGCGTCGTGTTCGCGACGATGACGACCATGTCCCACGGGAAGGTCGCGGCCGCGCGGGCCACGCCCCACTGGTCGAGCTGGAAGATCGCCGACGAGCGGTAATCCGTGCCCAGCAGCGCGTTGGCGACCTCGATCGCGAACACGCTTCCGTACGCGGTGTCGCGCATGCCACACGTATCGGTACAGTCGTACGAGACCCCCGACTCCGCGCTCACCGCGTCCACGCGGTGGATGTTGATCCGATCGGCGAAGGAGGCCAGTGGCTCGGTCCCCAGGATGCGCTGGGCGAGCAGCTCCGCGTCCGAGCGCCAGAGCGCCTGCTCGTCGGCCGTGTAGCCATCCCCCATCAGCACGATGTCGAGGCGGTTCCGCGAGTCTCCCGCGTCGTGGAGGGTCTCCGCGCCGCTGACCACGTCCGAGAGCCCCTGGTCGTCCGCCTCGACGTCGCCCAGATCGTAGCGCCCGACCTCCTTGTAGACCCCGTCGTCCCCACGCGCCTCGAACCGGACCGAGGCCGCTCCGTCGAGCACCGGCACGAGCACGGGAAACTGCCCGAGCTGCGGGAGGGCGCCGAGCAGATCGAAGCCGGCGTCCTCGCTGTAGTAGGCGAGGAATTCCTGCACGATCAGGGGCCCGAGCGTGGAGCGTGCGTAGATCGCCTCTCCCGCCTCGTCAAGCACGAGGTAGCGGAAGGCGTACCGCTCGTCCTCCGGGCCGTCGAGGTCGACCCACAGCTCGGCCTGCACGGTGCCGCCGACGGTCACCGCTCCCTCGCCATCGACCATGGCGAGCAGGATCACCCCGGGCGCGGTGGTGGGGAGCCCCACGGGCAACGCGACGGGCTCGTCCAGCGGCGGCCGACACGCGGCGAAGAGGGCGAGGAAGGGCAGCATCCGGGGCTCTACCCCGTCCGGGACCCTGCGGGTCTCCGTCTGGACCCGATCCTCAGATCGGCATGTTCCAGATCGCCTGCCACCCCTCGACCGCCTTGTCGCGCACGCTCCCCATCATCCGCAGCGAGATGTTCGCCTCTTCGAGCGCGATCATCGTACCGTGGATGTCGACCGACTGGCCCGTCGCGACGCCGCGGAGCTTGTCGTCGGCGTTCGTCTGGGCGCCCTCGACCGCGCGCACGGCCTCGGAGAGCGCATCGGCAAAGCCACCGGCGCCCTTCCGGGCGGTCTCTCCCAGGGGGGCGACCGCGCCGATACCCCCCACGCTTCCAATCGTATGGATCATGGGCTACCTCCCGATCTCGAGGGCCTTGCGCGCCATGTCGCGCGTGGCCTCGACGACCGACGTGTTGGACTCGTACGTGCGATTGGTGGTCATCAGATCCACCATCTCCTGGAGCACGTTGATGTCGGGGTACTCGACATACCCTTCCGGATCCGCGTCCGGATGGCCGGGGTCGTACGTACGGATGGGCGGGCGCCCGTCCGAACGCAGATCGGTCACGACCACTTCGGAGCCGGCGCGGTCGAGCGCGCTGCCGAACGGATCGATCTCGCGCGACTCGAACACCGGGACCTGGCGTTGGTAGGGGCCGCCGGCCTCGGTGCGGGTGGTGCGGGCGTTCGCCATGTTCGACGCGATCGTCTGGAGCCGGAGGCGCTCGGCGGAGAGGCCGGAGGCGGCGATCTGAAAGGTATCGAGCAGATCGGCCATCACGCCCTCCCGTCGGTGGCGGCGAATTTCAGCATGGCGAGCCGGCGGCTGATGCCGGTCGACACGGTGTCGAACATCAAGCTGTTGGAGGTCATCCGCACCGCTTCGCGCTCGGGAGACACCGAGTTTCCGTCGAGCGTGCCCGGCGGCGCCTCGAGGCTGCGGACCTCCCCCTCGGGCCCCTGGTCACCGCGCTCGGCGGCGCGGACGACGTCGGAGAGCAGCTCGTCGAACGGGATCTCCTGGGCGAGGTAGCCCGGGGTGTCGGCGTTCGCGAGGTTGCCGGCGGTGAGGAGGTGCTGCGCCGAGCGGAGATCGAGCACGCGCTCCATCCCCAGCGTGAGACCGTCGATGAGGCGAAAGCCGTCCATGTCAGGTTCCTTCGGGGAGGGCGGGAGGGGGTGTCCCCTTCCCGAGAGGGGCGCCGGGGCGCTGGGCGCCCGAGAGGCGGGCGCGAAAGGAGGCCTCGGCGGCGTCCTCCGCCGCGATGCGGCGCCAGGTGCCCTCCGGCGGGGTGCCGGCGAGGACCTCGGCCCACGCCGTCGTGGAGGGATCGGTCAGCTGGCCCACAGCTTGAGCGGCAATCGTGCGCGACTCGTCGATTCTTCCCGCCGTCGCGAGGCAGGCGGCGCGGGACATCGCGACGCGACCGGGCGCGAGATCGGCCGGCAGGGTGTCGACAGCGAGCGCATCGAGCCCGCCGCAGCGGCCCGCTTCGGCGTCGGCGAGCGCCACGCGCAGGCGCGCCTCCACGGCGGCGTCTGGGGGCTCGACCACGGCGCTCCACAGCGCGCGGGCGCCCTCGAGGTCACCCTGGCCCTGGAGAACGCGGCCCCGCAGGATCGCGGAGCGGGCGAGCGTCGTCGGTTCGGGCGGGCGCGTCGCGAGAAAGTCGAGCGTGTCGAGCGCCTCGGCGGGGCGCCCCGTGCGGCGGTAGATCTCCGCGACCGCGAGGATGGTGCCCCGATCGTCGAGGCCCCGCCGCCCCTCCACCTCGGCCACGACACCGAGCGTGTCGAGCGCCTCCTCGTCGAGGCCCGCGCGCATGTAGGCCGCCGCGACCGCCGCGAGGGGCGCCGGATCGGTCATGTGCAGGGTGAGGCCCGGGCGCCACGCCGCGAGGTGCGCGGCCAGCGCGTCGATGTCGTGGCCGCCCGTGAGCAGCTCACCGACCCGACGGGCCCACACGGAGAGGAGGCGTTCGCCGGGCTCGCCGGCGAGGAGCCACCGGCGGCGATCCACGAGCGAGCCCCAGGCGCGGAGCGCCAGCGCGTCGTCACCGAGGCGATCGCCGATCTGGCCGAGGAGGAACAGGGCCTCGGGGCCCTCGAGCTCATCGGCTGACACCCCCTCCAGCGTCGGCACCATGGCAGGCCAGAGGTTGGGAGACTGGCGGACGAGCGCGATCAGGCGCGTCCGGGCGCGGGCGAGGCCGCTCCACCGCGTCGGCACGCCGAGCGCGGGGAGGTCACCGAGGACGGCATCGGCGCCGTCGACATTCCCGGCGAGCAGCCGCGCGTCGGCGAGGAGCAGGCGGGCAACGGCGCCGCGCTCGCCGGCGGCGGGCAGGGCGCGTTCGAGGACGGGGGTGGCCTCGGTCCAGCAGCCCGCGCGGAGCAGCAGGGCGCCAGCCAACAGGGAGGGCTCGGGGCTCGAGGCTCGGCTGGCGAGCGCGCGGCCGGTGGGGCCGGGCGCGGGAGCCCCCGTGAGCATGGAGACCGTCGCGAGGACGGACAACACGGCGTCGTCGGGGGCCCCGGCGCGCTGGGCCTCCTCGGCGGAGTCGCGCGCGTCGGACCAGGCGCGCAGGGAGAGGAGCGCGCCGGCGTGCTGGAGCTGGGCGAGGCCGCCGGGGGCCCCCGCGGCGGCGGCGGACCCGAAGTAGTGGACGGCCTCGCGGAGCAGGCCGAGCTCGCGATGGTGGGCGCCCAGCTCGTACAACGCGCGGGCGCGATCGGCCGGCTCGATGGGCGCCGCGGCTCCCCCGCCGAACAACCCGGACCGAAGCTCGGCCACGCGCGCCGACGAGACCGATCCCGACGACACCGCCCCCGACGTGGCATCCTCCGCGACAGGCACGGGCTCCGCCGCCTCCCAACGCGGCAATGTCAGGACAAAGGCCTCCGGAGGGAGCTCGTGCACCATGTCGGCGCCGCGGAGCGGCACGAGCGGCGTTCCTGGCGTCCCCGCGCACTCCACCGTGGAGACTTGGGAGGGGTGGCTCGCCGCCTTCGTCACGGGCACCGCCACGGCCTCCCACCCCTCCCCCACCCGCTCGAGCGCGAGCGTGTGCGTCGACCGCCGCATCCACACGGTGACCACCTGGTGGCCGCCCATGTCGGTGACACGGCCGGTGCGGATGCCATCGGCCGGTGGGCCACGAAAGAGAGATTGGAGGGCCCGATCACCGCCGTGGACGAGGATCTCGACGCGGCCCGGCTCGATCGACGGGAGCACTTCGACGGTGGCACCCGGGGGCGCCGAGATGCGGAGCGGAGCGGCGCCCGCAAGGGCGACGAGGGCCAGGGCGAGGAGGCCCATCACGGGACCACCATCGACACGCCGAGGGCGAGGCGGATGCCGCCCAGATCGAGGCCGCACGGCTCGCCGTCACAATTCTCGTGGCGGGGGAGCAACGTCGCCCGCACCCCCACGCCCCCCACGATCTGGATCTTCAGCCGATTTGGATCGGGGCCCCGCAGCGACGGCGCGGAGAGCGCGCTGACATCCAGCCGCGCCTCGACCTGGCCGAGCACGCCGATCTTGGTGCCGCTGTAACCCCGGCTCTCCTGGGCGCCGGCCTCCTCGGCCCACGGGACGATGGTCGGACCGACGCCCGCGGCGAGATCGAGCGAACCGACCGTGAGCCGGGGCCCGACCACGGTCGAGATCGGCGCGTACCAGAACCAGGTCCCGTGATCCGTCGGAGCCAGCGTGACCTGGTCGACGCTCATCCCCCCCACCCGTTGGTAGCCCACCGTGACCTTGGCCTCGAGGTGGTACGGCAGCGTCACGCGCGCGCTGACCTCGCCCGAGAGGGAGGCCTCGCCGAAAACCCGGCCGATCTGCTCGTCGTTGAGCGCCTCGCCCACCAGGGAGAGGGCGAGAGCGGCGATCACGCGCGGGCCGGTGAGCTGTTGGCCGAGGCGTATGCGCGCACGGCGCGGCGGCCCACGGCGGTGGTGGAGATGCGCTCGTCGAGGCGGGCACAGCTCTGCACGAGCGCGTTGGACACCCGGGTGACGGCCGCCGCGAGGCGAGCCCGCCCCGCCGTTCCGACCCAAGCCGCCGAGTCCGCGGCGGCGGCCGCGATCGCCTCCATCTCCGCGCCGTCGGGGCACTCCCCGCGATCGAGGCGGAAGGTGAGCCCGTCGAGGCGGGCCAGGAGCGTCTCGAGCGGAACGCGGCTCATACGGCCTCCAGCAATTCGTCGTCTTCGAAGGCGTCCGCCTCGAGGGGCGTAGCATCGAGGGGGTCAACGTCGCCGCGGTGAATCCGCACGGCGTTCGTCCACATCGTCCGCACGGTGTCGGTGACCGCGCGCACCTCGTCCAGGCGCACCCGATCTCCGGTGCGACCGGCCTCGGTGAGGTGGTGCAGGATCCAACGGTAGGTGTCGCTCAGCGCCTTGGCGATCTCTGGCTGGGCGGTCGGATCCAGGGCCACGAGCAGCTCGACGAAAACGCTCCGGGCGCCGTGGATCTCCGTCAGCCACCCGGTGCGGTCCCCGCGGGCCATCGCGGCGTCGGCCGCCACCTCTCGTCGCAAGGCGGCTTCCACGAGCATCACGATGAGCTCCTCGTTGGGCGCGCTCTCGATGTTGGTTCGTTGATACGATTTGATTGCGCGCATCGTTCAATCCTCGCTGCTGGGGAGGAGCGCTTCGATCGCGGAGCCCGCGTTCTGGAAGCGCGACATCGCGATCTCCATCGCCGTAAATTGCTTCTGCAGGCGCGACCGGTAGGCGTCGAGGTGATCCTGGAAGTCGTCGATGCGCTGCGTGAGCGTGTCGATCTGGGTGTCCAGGGATTCCCCGCGCGCGGTGATCGTGCCGGTGTCCTCGTCGGTGAACCGATCGATGGCCCCGGCGATGCTGGCGAACGCGCCGGTCTCGCCGGTCGCGAAGGCGACCACGCCTTCGAAGTCGGTGGTGAGGGCCTCGCGGAGCGCGTCCTCGTCCAGCTCGAGGTCGCCGTTCTGCGCGGTGGTGAGGCCGATCGCGCCGAGCGCGTTCATCGCTTCGGTGCCGTAGGTGGAAGAGAGGGTGGTCTGGAGGCGCTGCATCACGGCGCGCGGCTCCGACTCTCCGACGAAGGCGCCACGGATGTCCTCGTCGGGGTTCCAGGTCCGCTGCGAGCGGATCTGGCTCATGACGGCATTCCAGCTGTCCACCACGGTCTGCACACGCTCGACCATGGTGTCGGGGTCGCGAGCCACGCTCACGTCCACGGCCGAGGTGGTGGTCGCGTAGAGGTTCAGGTGGAGCCCCTGAACGGCCGCGTCGATCTCGTTGTCCGGGTCCGTGACGGTCGTCCCGTTGATCACGACCTCGGCGTCCACGGCCGCGGTGACCGTCGTGAACGAGGGCACCTGCCCCGTCCCGCTGTCGAGCCCTGAAGTATCCAGGGTGACTGCATTTTCAGCGCCCGTCTCATCGCCGCCGATGACGAGGCGGTACGGGGCCGTCGCGTCTCCCGTGTCCATGATGTAGGCCGTCGCGCCGTCGACCTGGTCGTTGATGGCCGCTACCAGGTCATCCAGCGAGTCACCCGCCCCCACCGTGATGTCGGTGGTGGTTCCCGCGATTGTGACAGAGAGCGTGCCGGTCGCGAGGACCCCGGCTGTGTCGCGGGAGGCGAACCCGGCAGACACGTCCATCGACGCCCGGGCCAGTCGGTTGACCTGCACTTCGAACCGGCCAACCACGGCGTCGCCGTCGACCGTGACGCCGATCGAGTCGTCGTCGCTGGAGCGCGCGGACACCGACCGGAGCTCGTCCGGTTCGTCGATGGCCTCGAGCGCCTCCTGCAGGGAGGTCAGCCGCGCGGACAACGTCGCGTACGCTTCCTTGCGCGTGTCGAGCGTGTCCTTCTGGGCCTCCATGATGGTCTTGGTCCGCCCGGCAGCGGCCACCAAGCCGTCCACGAGCGCGCCCGTGTCGATCCCGGAGACAAGTCCGCCTACAGTGGTTGCCATCGTTTTCTCTCAATGCGCCGGTGGAGTGATGTACCGGTGGAGCGTTTGGGGGGTTGGATCGCCCGCGTTCCGAAGGGCGCGAGCACTAGCCCTGGAGGAGAGAGAGGGCGGCCTGGTTGATGCCCTTCGCTTGCGTCAGGACGGACACACCGGCCTGCTGGAGCACCTGGTTCTGCGCGAGGGTCGCGGTCTCCTTGCCGAAGTCCGCGTCGCGGATGCGGCTCTCGGCTTCGAGCGTGGTCTGCTCGAAGGTCTCGAGGTTGTTCAGCGCGTTGCCGAGCCGGTTCTCCACCGCGCCGTATCCGGACCGGTAGGAGCTCACGGTGTCGATGGCGAGGTCGATGGCCGTGAGGGACGCGGAGGCGCCCGCGGCGGTCGACATGTCGATGGCGGTCGCATCCACCCCGAGGGTGGTGGCGGACAGATCGCCGAGGGTGATGTCGATCTGGTCGTTCACCGTGTTGTGGATGCCGACCTGCACCCCGATCGTGGCGATCGAGCCGTCCGTCAGCGACTGGCCGTTGAACTCGGTGACCGAGGCGATGCGCTCCACCTCGCCCGCGAGCGAGCTGTACTCCTGCTGGACGTAGGCGCGCTCGTCGTCGTCGAGGGTCTCGGAAGCGCCCTGGACCGCGAGCTCGCGCATGCGGATCAGGATGTTGCCGACCTCCGCGGAGGCGCCTTCCGCGATGGCGATGATGCTCACGCCGTCGTTGGTGTTGCGCGCCGCGACCGCCGCCGACGTGTGTGCGGCGCGGAGGTTCTCCGCGACACCCACACCCGCCGCGTCGTCCGCGGCCCGGGAGATGCGCTTGCCGGACGAGATGCGCTCGAAGGAGCGCGAGAGTGCACGAGTCGTGCGATTGAGGTCCTTCAGGGCGTTGAGGCTCGCCGTGTTGGTCCGTACGTTGATGGCCATGTTCGGTCCTCCCGTTCGAGGGTGTGGGGACACGGGCCATGCCCCGTGCAAGAGATGTTTCGGTCGTCGGGCCTCGGAGTTGAGGGAAAAGCGATCGTCGAACGCAACAAAGTCGGAAAAACAAAGATGCGCCCGGCCGGGGCCGAGCGCATCTTTGTGATCACTGCTGGATCAACCGTGGATCCTCGCCGGATCCGCCCCTCACGCGAAGCTGACTAGTTGAGGAGCCCCAGCGCCGCCTGCCCGATGCTCTTGGCCTGCGAGAGCACGGACGTGCCCGCCTGCTGGAGGATCTGGTTCTGGGAGAGGTTGGCCGTCTCCTTGCCGAAGTCGACGTCGCGGACGCGGCTCTCCGCCTCGAGGGTCGTCTGCTCGAACGTCTCGAGGTTGTTGAGCGCGTTCCCGAGCCGGTTCTCAACGGCGCCGTAGTCGGCGCGGTAGCTGTTCACCGTGTCGATGGCGGCGTCGATGTTCGTGAGCGCGGTGGAGGCGCCGGCCGCGGTGGCCATTGTGACCGACGTGGTGTCGACGCCGAGGGTCGCGCTCGAGAGGTCTCCGAGGGTGATGTCGATCTGGTCGTTGGCGGTGTTGTGGATGCCGACCTGCACGCCGACGGCGGCGAGCGTCCCGTCGGTGAGGGCCTGGCCGTTGAACTCGGTGACATCCGCGATGCGGTCGACTTCCGTGGAGAGGGCGGTGAACTCGGTCTGCACGTAGGCGCGCTCGTCGTCGTTCAGGGTCTCCGAGGCGCCCTGCACGGCGAGCTCGCGCATGCGCACGAGGATGTTGCCGACCTCGGAGGAGGCGCCTTCCGCGACGGCGATGATGCTCATGCCGTCGTTGGTGTTGCGGCCCGCGACTGCGGCGGAGGTGTGCGCGGCGCGCAGGTTCTCGGCGACGCCGACGCCCGCGGCGTCGTCCGCGGCCCGCGAGATGCGCAAGCCGGAGGAGATCCGCTCGAAGGAGCGGGAGAGAGCGCGGGTGGTCTTGTTGAGGTCGACAAGCGCGTTGGACGCGGTCGTGTTCGTCTTGAGGGTGATCGACATGGGTTGCCTCGGATGGATGCCCGCGCCGCGGGCGGTTCGACAGATACGGGCCGTGGGACCCACTGACTTCATCGGTTGGGAAGGATGCTTCTTCAGCCTTTCCTTCAGCGACTGCGGTGGCGGCTTTCAAGGCGGCGGGTGGGCCACCGATCTTGCTACGAAATCTACGAGAGGTAGTCCAGCAGCGACTTGGTCGTCGTCGCCGCCGCGATCTGGAGCGTCGATTCGTACGCGCTCTTCAGCTCGGTGAGCCGGGTGTAGGTCTCGACCGGATCGGCCGCGACCAGGGAGGTGAGGCGCTCGGAGAACAGCACGCCCATCGCGTCGGAGACCGCGGCGGCGTCCTCCGCGATCTGGGTTTCGACGCCGATCTGCGCGCGGGCATCACTCACGGCCTGGATGGAGGCATCCACCGTGTCGAGCGCCGTGCCGATGCCCGTGCCGTCATTCGCTTCGAGCGCGGTCGCGAGGCCTTCGAGCGCCCCGAACACGTCCGCGTCGCCGGCAAACACGGCCGAGCCGTCGAACCCACCCGCGACCCAGCGATCTTCGGCCACGCGCACCTCGCTGGGCGCGGCGCCCCCCGAATAGGTGCCATCCGCGGCGAAAGGCTCGGTGTCCCAATTCTGGCCGGCGAACACGAATCGATCGCCGAATTGGGTGTTGGCGGCGGACCGCAGGGTCTCCTGGAGACCGCGCACTTCGATGGCGGCGGCGGCGCGGGCATCGGCGTCCACGGTGTCACCCGCCATCGCCACGGCCAGCTCCTTCGCGCGTACCAGCACGTCCGCCACGCTCGCGAGCGCGGTGTCGGCCGTGGTCTGAACGCTCACCGCCGCCGAGGCGTTCTTGCTCCACACGTCCTGGTCGGCCACGGCGGAGGCCATGGCCTGGGCGGACCCGAACGCCACCGGATCGTCCGAGGCCGACTGCACCGCGAGCCCCGTGACCGCGCGCGACTGCATCTCGGCCAGGGCGGCGGCCTGGCGGCCCGACTGTGTGCGGACCAGGTCGAACAGGGAGGCGCGCGGGATCCGGATCATCAGGAGCCGATGGTGAGGAGGGTGCGGAGCATCTCGTCGCCCACCGAGAGGACGCGGGCCGCGGCCCGGTAGGCGGTCTGGAACTCGATGAGCTTGATGGCCTCCTCGTCGGTGTCGACCGTCGCGAGCGAGTCGCGCATCGAGTCCACGTCGGCGAGCTGGTCCTCCAGGGTCGTCGCGTCGGTCTCGGCGGTCGAAACGTCCGAGCCGACGAGGCTCGCGAGCGCGGCGAGGGCGGAGGCGGCGGTGCGCGTGCCGCCGTCGTAGGCGGCCGAGGACTCGAGGGCGAGGAACGCGGCGAGGTTGTCGCCATCGCCCGGCGAGGCCGTGGCGGCGCCGGCCAGCGCCAAGGCATCCGGATCGTCGAGGGCGGCGGACACCGCCAACGAGGCGGCGGGATCGGCGGCGTCGAAGGTGAACACGTCGCCGCCCGGATTGCCCGCGGCGTCGAAGCCGGCGGCGTGTTGGGCGTTCACCGTGGTGGCGAGGTTGGTCGCGAAGTCGTCGAGGTCGGCCACCCACCCCTCGATTTTGGCCCGCGCGGCGAGCGCCCCGCCGATCGCGCCGCCGGCGTCGCCGGTGACGCGCAGGGTGCCGGAGCCGGCCGCGACGAGGAGCTCGGGCGTGGCGCCGCTCGTGTCGAGGCGCAGGGTGCGCGCCTCGCTCCCGCTGACGACGGCGTGACCGCCGACGAGCACGGTCGCCTGGCCGTCCGCGTCGAAGTCGACGGTGGCGCCTACCTCCTCGCCGAGCTCGCGTACGAGCTGGTCACGACGGTCGAGCAGATCTCCGGGGCCGAGATCGGCGCCGAGGCGCCCGATCGCCTTGTTCAGGGACGCGACCTCGGCGAGCTTGGAATTCACGCTCTCGAGCCGCGTCGCGACCGACGCGTCGATGTCATCGAGATCGTCCTGCAGCCCGGAGCCGATCCGCGCGACGGAAGCGGCCAGGCCGGACGCGGCCGCGACGACGGCGCGGCGCCCGCCGGCATCCGACGGATCCGTGGTGAGCGCGGAGAGGCTGTCGAAGAAGGCGTCCGTCGCGTCGGAGAGGGCGGTGCCGTCGAAGCGCCCCTCGGCGTTCGCGAGCGTCTCGTGGACGGTCGAGGCCTCGGCCGCCGTGCCCGCCGCGCTGACGAGCCGGACCCCGAGGAGCCGATCCGTCGCGCGGGCGATGCCGGTGATCGCCGGCCCGCTCCCCATGAACAGGCCGCGCCGGGACACCGGGTCCGTGGTGGTCTGCACCACCTTGCGCCGCGAGTACCCGACCGTGTTGACGTTCGAGATGTTCTGGCTGGTGACGTCGATGCCGGTGGACGCGGCCCCCAGGCCGCGGCGAGCCGTCGAGATGGTGTCGAGGAGGCCCATCAGACGCCGCGCATCTGGCCGCGCCGGCCATAGGTGCGGGGGCCGGCGTCGGGCAGGACCCGGTCGAGCACGTTGAGGACCGTGGCGCCGCATGCGTGCACCCGCACGTCGATCGCGCGGATGCGCTTCGCGACGCCCGCGGCGTGTTCGCGGGTGCCCGCGTCGAGCGCGGCGAGCGGGGTGCGTGAGAGCTCGACCTGGAGCGCGCGCCGCGCCTCCGTGGCGGCCACGAGGGCGGCCGGATCGACGCGCCGTGCAGCGTCGAGCTGGGCCTCGGCCGTCGCGAGCCAGCGATCGAAGCGCTCCTTGGACACTACAGCTCCCCGAGCATGGCGTCGACCGCGCGATCGAGGTCTTCGGGGGTGCCGAGGCGCCCCTCGGCGATCTCCCGGCGCATGTCCTCGACCACGCCGGGGCGGATGTCGCCGGCCACGCCGTACGCAGCGGCTTCCCGACGCAGCGAGGAGACGAGGGTGCCGGTCTGCGTGAAGCGGGCGCCATCACTCGCGGCAGTGGCGGGCGTCGCGGAGGTGCGCGTGGACGCGGGCGGGAGGCGCGTCACGAGCTCCGGGGCGGCGGAACGAGGGCTGAGGATTTTCACTTGGCCTGCTCCTGCGAGACGATCTGCGACGGCTGCGCCGCCGGATGATGCGACGAGTCGGCCGTACCGCGGGGCTCCTCCCCAGTTGAGGCCGAGAGAAGTTTCGTGACCTCTCGTGTCGGATCGACGTCGCGCCCTCCCCTTCGCAACTCGAAATGCACGTGCGGCCCGGTCGCGCGGCCCGTCGCGCCGACCGCCGCGATGACCGAGCCCTCGCGCACGACCTCGCCCTCGCGGACGGCGAGGGAGGCGCAGTGGGCGAAGCGGGTCTCCGTGCCGTCCCCGTGGTCGAGGACGACGACGTTGCCGTAGCCCCCACGCGTCCCCGCGAAGCGCACCACACCATCCCGCGGCGCGTGCAGCGGCGTGCCGACGGGCGCGGCGACGTCGATGCCCGCGTGGTGACGGAGGCCGCCGTCGATCGGATCGCGGCGGGTGCCGTAGCCGCTGGTGACGCGGCCCATCTCCAGATCGGGGGCGCGCAGGGGGGCATGGAGGGGAGCGGGGTCCCGCCCGCCGAGGGAGGCGGAGTCCTTGTTGGTCTGTCCCATCGCCTCGCGCAGCTCGTCCGCGAGCCCGATCCCGGGCCCGGCGGCGACGATCCGGCCGATCTCCTCCTCGAAGTACCCCGAGAACGTCTCGGCTCCCTTGCCGGAGAGCAGCCCCTTTCCCAGGGCTTCGTGCGCGAGAAAGCCGACGAACCACGCCTCGAAGCCCTCGGCGGCCTTGTCGACGGAGGTCCGCTCGGGGGGCGGCGGGTACGTGAGGGGGGAGGTGTCGATCCGCATCACATCGCCACGATCTCGGCCTGGAGGCCGCCGGCGGCGTGCATCGCCTGGAGGATCACGATCAGGTCACGCGGGGAGACGCCCATCCGGTCGAGCGCGCCCACGACCTCGCCGACGGTCACGCCCTCGATCATCTCGATGCGGCCCGCCTTCTCGTCGACCTTCAGCGAGTCGTTCCCGACCACCGCGGTGCGCCCATTGGAGAGCGCCCCCGGTTGGCTCACGGAGGTGTCGTGGTCGACCTGGATGGTCAGCCCGCCGTGCGCGACCGCGACCGGACGAACGGTGATGTCGGCCCCCATGACCACGGTGCCGGTGCGCTCGTTGACCACGACCCGCGCCGCCTGGTCGATCTCGACCTGCACGGACTCCACCGTCGCGATGAGCTCGGCCTGGCGTCCGAGGAACCCGTCCGGCACCGACACGCGGATCGTGCCGCCGTCGATCGCGGTGGCGTAGTCGCCCGCGAGCTTGCCGTTCACGGCCGTCGCCAGGCGCGTCGAGTTGGTGAAGTCGGGCGTCGCGAGCACCCAGTCGAAGCTGACGGCCTGGCCCACGTCGAGCGTGTTGGGGAGCTCGACCTCGACCGTGGCCCCGCTCGGGACGAGGCCGACGGTGGGGTGGTTCTTCGTCGCGGAGGAGCCGCCGGCCGACGCGGAGTAGCCGCCGACGACGATCGCGCCTTGCGCCGCCGCCATCGCCATTCCGTTTGCCGCGTACAGCGGCGTGAGGAGCAGCACGCCGCCCTCGATCGAGCGCGCGTCGCCGACGCTCGAGACCTGCACGTCCAGCGGGCTCCCGGGGCGCACGCCCGCGGGCAGCCGCGCCGTGACCATCACGACCGCCACGTTGCGGGCCTTGATGTCCTCCTCGAGCATCGTCATGCCGAGGCCCTTCAGGCGGTTCGCGAGCGCCCGCACCGCGGCGGCGTTCTGCGTCGAGTCCCCGGAGCGGTTGAGCCCGACCACCAGCCCGTAGCCGACGAGCGGGTTCGTGCGCACGCCGTAGAGCGCAGCCACGTCCTTCACACGCGCGGCTTCGGCCGGGTGGGAGAGGCAGAACAGGAGCGCGAGGAGGGTCATGCCTCTCCTTCGGTCGCCCCCTCCCCGACTTGAGGATCATCTCGAGAATCGTCTCGGAGATCCCGCGGCGGCTCCTCCGCCCGTCAAGGCAACGGCAACCGCTCCACCACCTCGCCGGCCGCGCGCGACTCGTCCACGCGCACCCGCAGGGTCACCGTGCGCAGCTCCGCGTCGATCACCGTGCCGACGGTGGCCGACGCGGTGACGTGATCCGTCGTGAGGCCACGCTTCACGAGATAGCGGGCCGTCGTGAGGCCACGCGCGCTCGCGAGCGCCCAATTGTCCGCCCACTTCCCCCCCGGCGCCACCGGGGCCGCGTCCGCCCGGCCCACCACCTCGACGGTGGCCGGCGCCCCCGCGAGCGCCTCCACCACCTGGGCGAGGAGCGCGTAGGCCGTCGGGTGCAGCTCGGCGCTCCCGGGCGCGAACAGCAGCCGCTCGGGCAGCACGATCGTCAGCTCCTGCTCCTCGATGCCCACCTGCACGACGTTGTCGGAGAGCGATCCCTGGAGGTTCTGCTTGATCGAGTAGAGCAGCGGCGACGCCACCTCCTGCGCGACCGTCGTGGGAGGTACCTCGGGCAGGTCGGGCGGATCGAGGTCCGGGCGCATGACATCCATCAGCGCCCCCGACATCCCGCCGTCGAACGCCGCGTTCATCGCGGCCACGACCTCGACCAGCTTGTTCTGATCCGTCTGCGCCGTGGCGTACAGCACGGTGAAGAACGCGAAGAGGAGCGTGATGAAGTCGGCGTAGGAGACCAGCCACCGCTCGTGGTTCTCGTGCTCCTCGTGGCGGACCTTGCGCCCGCGCGCGCGGCTCACGCGGCCGCCTTGTCGGCCTTGTCACCGGCCGGCTTGTCCGCGCCCTTGTCCTTGCCGGAGGCCTCGGCGTGCCCGTGGTAGTAGGGCGACAAGCGCTCGCCGATCTGGCGTGCGTTCGAGCCGGTCACGATGGCCTCGAGCCCCGTGAGCACCATGGCCCGATCTTCGGCCTCGGTCTGGATGATCTTCTTCAGGCGCGTGCCGAGCGGCAGGAAAAGGAGGTTCGCGAAGCCGACCCCGTAGATGGTGGCGACGAACGCCACGGCGATGCCGGTGCCGAGCTTGCTCGGGTCGGAGAGGTTCTGCATGACGTGGATCAGGCCGAGCACGGCGCCGAGGATGCCGATGGTCGGCGAGAAGCCCCCCGCGGTCTCGAGCAGCTTCGCGGCGGAGCAGGCGTGGTGCTCTTCGAGCTCCGCCTCCACCTCCAGCATCGCATACACGTCGTCGCCCGGGGTGCCGTCGACGAGCATCTGGAGGCCCCGCCGGAGCGTCTCGTCCTGGACGTCCGCGAGCTGCCCCTCGACGGAGAGCATGCCCTCACGCCGGGCTACACCGGCGACGCGGAGCAGATCCTGGGTCGTCCGCGCGCGGTCGGCCAGGCCCGGGATGAGGATGCGCTTCATCAGGCGCGCCAGGGTCTTGACCTCGGTGGGGGTCGCGGCGAGCCAGGTGGCGCCGATGGTCCCGCCGAACACGATGATCGCGGCGGTCGGCTGGATGAGAGAGGAGAGGTGCCCGCCCTCGAGCGCGTTGCCACCGAGGATGCACACCAGTGACAGGACGATGGCGAAGACGCCGGTGAGATCCATGGATAGCTCCTGCCAACCAATACGATGACTCGCGAATCAGAAGGGCCAGACCATGTCGGCCACGCGCGTTCCCCAGCCCGGGCCCTGCTTGTCCGCGAGCACGCCGGCACCGGTGAATTCGATGCGCGCCTCCGCGATGAAGTCGGATTGGATCGTGTTGTCCATCAGGATGTCCCGCGGGCGCACGATGCCCTCGAGGGTCAGGTATTGGGTCTCGCGGTTCACGCGGACCTGCTTGGTGCCACGAATACGCAGGTTGCCGTTCGTCATGACCTCCATCACCTGGCAGGTCACCGTCGCCGCGAGCGTGCCCTGGCGCGAGGTGCTGCCCGAGCCCGTCATGGTGGACTCGGAGTTGCCCCCGAGCGAGATCTCCCCGCCCATGTTGGGGTTCGCGATGGGGATGCTCGTCTCGAGCCCGAGCAGCGCGGAGATCCCGAACGACGAGTCGGTGGTGCGGCCGGTGTTGGTGTCCGCGCCGAGGCTCGTGGACGAGTTGTCCTGGACCTTGACGGTGATGAGGTCGCCGATGCGGCGCGCGTTGCCATCCATGCCGACCAGGGCGCGGGCCTCCGGCTCGCTCCACAACGACCCGGGCGCGCTGGTGACGCGCACCGGCGAGACAGCGGAGACGACCGGCGGCGCCACCGACGTGACGGCGTCGAAGTGGGCGCAGGCGAGGAGCGGCAGGAGCACCAGGGCGAAGGGGTTCGACTTCATCACTCCTCCACGACCGACGTCCCGACCGCGCTCCCCAGGACCACGGTCCCATCGGATCGGAAGGTGCCCTGGAGCACGGCGCGCGTCGCGAGGTTGAGCACCCCGACCCGCTTGTCCACCCACCCGTCCTGGAGCAGCTGGCCGTTCGCCGTGACCACCAGGCCGCCGCCCTCCGAGCCCGCCACGAGCAGCACGTCGGCGCCACGCGGCGCATCGGGCCAGGGGGCCGCGCGCGACATCGTGAGGGGCTCCCCGGCGGCGAGATCGACCCGGGCCCGGTAGGCGCCGCCCGCCTCGACCGGGATCTCCCCGCGGAGGCGATGTCCGGACACCCGCTCCATCGTGGTCTCCACGCGCTCTCCCGCCTCCACGCTCCACGCGGCGACCGGCACCGTGCGCCACACCTGGACCACGGCGCGCGTCAGGTGCCGCTGCTCGCCGCTGACCTCGTCGCCACAGTAGAGCACCACCTGGATGATGCCCTCCACCGAGCCCACCTGGGGGAGCTGCACGCTGCACGCGGCGTCCTCGGGCAGGCCCGCGAGCGCGCCCACTCCCTGTACGTCGACGTCCTCGGGGGGAACCTCGAGGTGGGCCGCGACGGTGTCGCGCACGGCATCCTCCACGGTCCCGGCGCGAGCGCCGGCAACCACGGCGGGGAGTAGGGCGAACAGGGTGGAAAACATCATTACCTCCGGAGCCCGGCGGCGGTCTGCAGCATCTCGTCCGCGGCCTGGATGACCTTGGACGACAGCTCGTAGCCGCGCTGGGCGGTGATCATGGCGATGAGCTCTTCGGCGACATCGACGTTGGATCCTTCCGTCGCATACTGAAGAACGGTGCCGGCGCCCTCCTCCTGCGGAGACGCACGGGTCACGTCCCCCGCGGCGGACGTGCCGCGGAACAGGTTTCCGCCCGCGGCTTGGAGGGCCTCGGGGTTGGGGAACAGGGCGAGCTCGAGGGTGCCGAGCGACACGCTCTCGCTGCCCGACGCCGTGGGAACGTCCGCGCCGAGCGAGCCGTCCGGGCCCATGGTGAGCGTGCCGCCGGGCGGGATCTGGATCCCCGGAGCCACGCGGTAGCCGTTCTGCGTGGTCAGGTTTCCCTCCGCATCGGTGCGGAAGTTG
This sequence comes from Pseudomonadota bacterium, assembly GCA_030685065.1. Classification (GTDB taxonomy): domain Bacteria; phylum Myxococcota_A; class UBA796; order UBA796; family SXON01; genus CAJBVW01. The sequence goes on from JAUXQH010000066.1 coordinate 50,549, forward strand.
CCGTCCCGCGTGTAGAACGTCTCTCCCGACGGGCTCTCCACCACGAAGAAGCCGGGCCCGTCGATGAGCATCGCCGTCGGGGAGGAGCTCATGAGCGTGTCCCCGTTGCGGAAGTCACGCGAGAGCCCCGCGAGCCGCGTGCCGCTACCGAGCTGCATCGCGTCGCCGGAGGCCCCCTTGCCGCCGACGCTCTGGTACACCAGATCCTCGAAGTTCTCGCGGACCTTCTTGAAGCCGGTCGTGCTGTTGTTCGCGATGTTGTTCGCGATGTTCTCGACCTTGATCTGGTTGGCCGTCATCCCCGTGGCGGCCGTGTACAACGCGCGCATGGCTACTCCTGCATCCGGTTGAGGCGGGCGCGCGCCTCGTCGCTGGTCTGCATGACCTTCTGTTGGGCTTCGAACGCCCGGGACGCTTCGATGAGCTCGACCATGCAGCGCATCGGATCGACGTTGGCCGACTCCCGCGCGCCCTGCACGACGGAGACGTCGGTGTCGGTCACGACGGTCGACGCGCCGGCCCAGCGGTTCCCACCGATGCGGGTACCGGTGTCCCCGCCGCCCTTGCCGAGGCGGACGAGCCGCAGCCGGCCGAGCTCGCCCGACTCCGAGCCGCTCACCGTGCCGTCCACGTCCACGATCAACTGCTCGCCGGGCGCGAGGGTGACCGGCCCGCGATCGGTGAGCACCGGCGTGCCCCCGCTCGTGACGAGCCGGCCGCCGGTGTCCAGGCGGAACCCGCCGTCCCGCGTGCTGGTGCCGTCGGCCAGCGCGAACATCGCGTCGCCGCGCAGCGCCAGGTGCGTCGCGACGCCGTCCTGCACGAGCGCGCCGTCCTCGGTGCTGTACATCCCGGTGCCGGCGCGCACGACGCCCTCCTCGGCCTCGAAGTTGACCCGCTGCTCGCGATACCCCTGCGTATTCGCGTTCGCGACGTTCGCGGAGACCACCTCGAGGTGGCGCCACGCGGCCTTGGCCCCGGCGTAGGCGGCGTAGATGTCGCGGCTCACGCCGCACCTTCCTGCAGATCGTCCATGTCGATCTCCCGTACGAGGGACTTCTTGAGCCGCTCGCGGGCCGCGGTGAGGAGCTGGCTCACGCGCGAGGGGGTGACCTCGAGGATCGCGCCGATCTCCGCGAGCGAGCAGTCGCGTGCGTAGTAGAGCAGGACCACCTGGCGGTCGCGCTCGGGCAGGCGGCCGATGGCGTCACGGAGCGCGCGGCGCACGTCGAGATCGAGGAGCCGCGCCGGCGCCTCGGCCGGCTGGAGGAAGGCTTCGTCGTCGTCTTCGGGGCTGTCCTCGTAGTAGCGTCCCAGCGAGACCAGGACGACCGGATCGGCGAAGCCGCGCGCCTCCCAGTAGGCGTCGAGGCTCGCGCCCATCGCCCCGGCGATCTCCTCGTGGGTGGGCTCGCGGCCGAGCGCCTCGCGCGCCTTCTTCGTCGCGACGGCCAGCTCCCGCGCCACGCGGCGGTCCCGTCGGGTGGAGCCGGACGCGCCGCGCACCGCATCGAGCATGCGGCCGACGATGTGGCGGGAGGCGTAGAGGGCGAAGTCTGCGCCGCGCGCGTCATCGAAGCGCTCGAAGGCCTCGAGGAGGCCCATCACGCCGTAGCCGACGAGATCCTCAGGTGAAAAGACACAGGAGGGGCCCACCTGCTCGCAGGTGCGCCGGGCGAGATGCACGACCTTGCGTTGGTAGCGCACGCACATCTCTTCGCGCGTCATTCCTTCGACGCGGCGGGGTGCGGCGGCGTGCTGGTAGGCACGGAGGTTCACGAAGGGCTCCAGATGGGTGACTGCTGACAGATCGGTCACGAGGCCGCGCTCTTCAGCCCTTTCTTCTCCGCCGCTCGGTCCCCCGGCCGCTCGCTCGCGAGGGAGAGCTCGGCCTCGCGCGCGAGCGCCGTGCCCGGCACGATCTCCCCGGGCGAGAGCACGGGCACCCGGGGGATGGCCTTCTCCAGCAAGCGGCGCAGCGGGCCGCGGGCGAGCGGGGGCACGAGGAGCACGAGCTCGCCGCTGCCGTTCCACCCCTCCGCCAGCTGCCGCATCCCGACGATGAGCTTGCGGGTGGTGTCGGGCTCGAGCACCAGCGTCATCACGCCGCCGTCGCCGCCCTGCAGGCCGCGGAGCACGGCGTCCTCGGCGTCCGCGCCCAACCCTACGTAGTGCAGGGCGCCGTCGTCTCCGAGGAACCGCGCGGTCACGGCGCGGGCCATGCGCTGGCGCACGAACTCGGTGAGCACGTCGGCGTCGCGCGTGCGGGGGGCGTACTCGGCGAGGGCCTCGAGCACCGCCTGCACGTCGCGCACGCCCACGCCCTCCTGGATGAGGTTGCGGAACACCCGGAGCACGCTCGCCCGCGGGAGCGGATCCGGCACGAGCTCCTCGACGAGGCGCGGGTTGTCGGCCCCCACGCGCTCGAGCGCGTCGGCGAGCTGCCGCCGGCCGTAGATCTCGTGTGCGTGGCGGCGGAACAGGTCGTCGAGGTGCGTCGTGAGCACCGTCGGCACGTCGACCACGGTGTAGCCCTGGGCCTGCGCGCGGAGGCGTTGGTTCTCGCCGATCCACCAGCCCTTCAGCCCATAGACGGGATCGACGCCCGGCGTCCCCTGGAGCGGGGTGGTCGCCGTGCCCGGATCGAGCGCGAGGACCTGGCGCGCCACCACCTTGCCCGAGCCGATGGCGTCTCCACGCAGGAGCACGCGGTACTGGCCCGCGCCGAGGCGGACGTTGTCGCGCAGGTGCACGGCCGGGAGCAGCACCCCCAGATCGGTCACGATCTGCCGGCGGATGCGCTGGATCCGCTCCACGAGCGCGCCGCCGCGCTTCTCGTCGACGAGGTGGACCAGGTCCAGGCCGACCTCGACCACGAGGGGCTCGACGCGGAGGAGGTCCTCGGGGCGAGACTCGGTCGGCCCCGCGGGGACCTCGGTGCCATCGGCCGCGCGGGCCGGCTTCACGACGGCCGCCTTGTTCATCGTGTAGGCGAGGGCGCCGAGGACCACCGTGATGATCGAGAACGGGATGCGGAGGCCGGGGATGAACACGAACCCGCACGAGAGCCCGGCGAGCACCGCGAGCACGCGCGGGTTGCCCAGCATCTGGGCGCCGAACTGGTCCTCGAGCGGCTTGTCTTCGAGGTCCGACACGCGCGTCACGAGCAGACCGGCCGCCGCCGACACGATGAGGGCGGGCACCTGGCTCGCGAGCCCGTCGCCGATCGTCAGGAGGGTGTAGTTGGTCGCCGCCGTCGCGAAGTCGAGGCCCTCCATCACAACGCCGATGACGATGCCGGCGACGATGTTGATGACCATGATGATGATGGCGGCGACCGCGTCGCCCTTGATGAACTTCGAGGCGCCGTCCATCGCGCCGTAGAAGTCGGCCTCCTGGGCCACGGCCGCGCGGCGGCGTCGGGCCTCCTTCTCGTCGATGAGCCCCGAATTGAGCTCGCCGTCGATGGCCATCTGCTTGCCGGGCAACGCGTCGAGCGTGAAGCGGGCGGCCACCTCGGCCACGCGCCCCGCGCCCTTCGTGACGACCATGAAATTGATGACGAGGAGGATGCAGAACACGATGAAGCCGACGACGTAGTTGCCGCCGACCACGAAGTTGCCGAAGGCCTCGATGACGTGACCGGCGGCGTCGGTGCCCTCGTCGCCGTGGAGCAGGATGAGGCGCGTGCTCGCGACGTTCAGCGACAGCCGGAAGATCGTCGTGATCAAGAGGATGATCGGGAACGCCGAGAACTCGACCGGACGCCGCACGTAGAGCGCGACCAGGAACACCAGCAGGGACACCGTGATCGACAACGCCAGGAACACGTCGACCAGGAGCGGGGGCAGCGGCACCATCAGGATCGCGATGATCCCGAACACGCCCACGGCCAGGCCCACGTCGCCGTTCTTGCGGATGCCGTTCAGGAGCCACATGCGCCCGAGTTCGGTCGCCGGGGCGCGAACTTGAGCCAAATCGCGCCGTGACGTTCATTGACACGGGGATGATGAAGCGCGACGGCTCGCCATCGATTGGTAGGGCGCCCTCCCTCACCCGTGGACGACACCTTGCGAATCCTCCTCGCCGAAGACGACCCCACCACGCGCCGAAACGTCGCCTCCCTGCTCGTGAAGTGGGGCTACCAGGTCACCTTGGCCGTCAACGGCACCGAGGCCTGGTCCGTGCTCAGCCCGGGCCTGGGCACGCACGAGGAGCCTCCCACCCTCGCCCTCTTGGATTGGAAGATGCCCGGCTTGGAAGGCGTCGAGATCTGTCGGCGCCTGCGGAGCCCGGATCGGCCGGGCCCCTATGTCTACGTGCTGCTCCTGACCGGCAACGACAACAAGCGGGACGTCCTCACCGGCCTCGACTCGGGCGCGGACGACTATCTCACCAAGCCGTTCGAGCCCGAGGAGCTCCAGCTGCGGCTGCGAACGGGCGCGCGGATCGTGGAGAGGGAGGAGATGTTGCGACATCTCGCCACGCGCGATCCTCTGACCCAGGCGCTGAACCGGCGCGGGATCTTCGATCTGCTCGAGCGCGAGCGCCTCCGCGCGCAGCGCTCGGCCGCCGAGGTGACGGTGATGCTGGTCGACATCGACCACTTCAAGCGCATCAACGATGGGTTCGGCCACGCGTTCGGGGACGCTGTCCTGACCGAGGTGGTGCGGCGGCTCGCCGACGCGGTGCGCCCCTACGACGGGGTGGGGCGATACGGCGGCGAGGAATTCCTGCTGGTCCTCACGGGCCCCCCGACCGCGTTCGACCCCGCCGCCGTCGGCGAGCGCGTCCGCGCGGCCATCGCGGCGACGCCGGTCCGGATCGGGGACGCCCAGGTGACCGTCACGGTGAGCGTGGGCGTCGCGCGGGGGGAGGCCGGGCAGTCGGGCGATTCGCTGATCCACGCCGCCGACCTCGCGCTCTACGGCGCAAAATCGGGGGGACGGAACCGGGTGCGGCTCGCGCAGGCCACGGACGGAGCCGCCGCGCTCGCCAGCTGATCCCGGCTCCCAGGCTGGAGTTGCCGCCGGGATAGAGCCCCGCATGCCCCTCACCCGCCGCCGTCTCCTCCAGTCCAGTGCCGGCCTCGCCCTCCTCAGCAGCTGTGGAGCCCCCACGGGGACCCCCGATTCGGGTCCCGACGAGCCGGTCCCCTCCCCGGCGCGCAGCCCGGAGCCGTCCCCCTGGTCCGCCCCCGGCACGCTGGACGACGTGGCGTTCGATCGCGGCATGCAGGTGGGCGACGTCGGGCCGAGCGGCGCGATGATCTCGATCCGCACGGCCGAGCCGGCGCTGACGCTGGTGTTGATGCGGGAGGAGGCCGACGGCTGGATCGAGGTGTCCCGCACGCCCGTGACCGGGGGGGACGGCGGCGCACAGCTCGCGCTCGACGGGCTCGAGCCCGACACGGCCTACACCGCCTGCTTCTACGCGCCCGACGACACCCGCCGCTGCGCCCCGTCGCGCTTCCGCACCGCGCTCGAGGAGGGCGCCGCGCGCATCGTCACGTTCGGCGCGTCGAGCTGCTTCGGCGGCAACCGCCCCTGGCCCACGTTGTCGTTCGCGGCGGCGGAGCAGCTCGACTTCTTCGTGCTGCTCGGGGACACCGTGTACGCGGACGGCGCGGAGACCGTGGCGGACTACCGCGTGTTCTGGGACGAGGCGCTCTCCACCGGCGGCCTGCGCGCGCTCTGCTCGTCCACCAGCCTCGTCGCGACCTGGGATGATCACGAGGTCGGGAACGACTGGTCTCCGGAGACCGATGCCGTCATCGCCGTTGCGGCGTTGCAGGCCTTCCGCGAGGCGCTGCCGATCGCGGGCGAGCCGATCTGGCGCGCGCTGCGTTGGGGCGACGCCGTCGAGCTGTTCGTGCTCGATTGCCGCGGCGAGCGTCGCGACGGCGACTATGTCTCCCCCGAGCAGATGGCGTGGCTCCAGGACGCCCTCGCGGCCAGCCCGGCGCGCTTCAAGATCATCGTGAACAGCGTGCCCATCACGCACTTCGCTGGCACCGCCCTCTCCGACTACTTCGACGATCAGCGCTGGCAGGGCTTCCCCGCGCAGCGCGAGGAGATCCTCGCGTTCATCCGCGACCAGGAGATCGGCGGCGTGGTGTGGCTCGCCGGTGACTTCCACTTCGGCCTGCTCGCCCGCGTGGACCCCGCCGGCGGCGCCGGGGAGGACGCCTGGGAGGTGCTCGCGGGTCCCGGGGGCTCGTTCCTCAACCCCATCGTCGAGCTGCTCGACGACACCGACCGCTTCCCGGTCGCGTTCGGCGCCTTCAACTACGTCCGCTTCTCCGCGGATCCGGGCACGGGCACGCTCTCCGTCGCGTGGATCGGGGACGACGGCGCGATCATCGACGAGGCGGTGCTGGAAGTCTGACGCGCGGTACCCTCCCGCCCATGCTCCTCCTCGCGTCGCTCGCCTTCGCTGACGACCTCCTCCTCACGCACGCGCGGCTGTGGGACGGCACCGGCGCGCCCGTCCGCGAGGACGTCGACGTCCTGATCCAGGGCGACCGCATCGCGGCGATCGGGCCGGATCTGGTCGCGCCGGAGGGCGCCCGGGTGCTCGACATCTCCGGGGCCACCGTGATCCCGGGCCTCATCGACAGCCACGTTCACCTCTCGATGTCCCCCGGCGCGGCCTGGCGGTCGGACTCTCCGGAGCAGGAGGACGCCTCCCTCCGCCACCATCTCCGCGCCTACCTCGCCTGCGGCGTCACGACGCTCCTCGACCCCGCCGTCCTCCCCGACGCCCAGGCGCGCATCGACGCGACCCTCGCCTCGGGCGCCCCGGGCCCGCGCTACCTCACGCTCGGGACGCCCTTCTCGCCCCCGGGCGGGTACGTCCAGGCCGTCATCCCCGCGTTCCCCTCGGTCGCGACGAAGGCCGAGGTGGAGCGACAGCTCGACGCCGTGGTCGCCCAGGGCGTCGTCGGCATCAAGACGACCGTGGAGGAGGGCTTCGGCCCGCGCATCTGGCCGACCTACGACGACGACGTCGCCGATGCCATCCGCACCGGGGCCGCCGCGCGGGGCCTGAGGGTCTACACCCACGCGGCGGGGCCGCGCGAGCAGGAGCGGGCGATCACGGAGCTCGGCGCGACGGTGCTCGTACACCCACCCGAGCGTCACAGCGCCCGCCTGGTCGAGCTGGCCGCCGCGTCGAACGTCTACGAGATGACGACGCTCTCCATCCTCGACTCGATGCGGATGGGGTGGCGACCCGAGCGCCTGGACGACCCCCTGCTCCACCTCGTCGTCCCCGCGGCCGAGCTCGCGACCGCCCGCGATCCGGCCGTCGTGCGCGGGTTCGAGGACACCATGTTCGCCACGGTGTACCCGGGCGTCCCCGGAAAGGGGCTGCTCGCGCGGTTCGGCTTCAACGAGCGGGCCATCGCCCACCGCCTGGCGCGCACGAACCGGGCGCTCCGGGCCCTGCGGGACGCCGGCGTTCGCATCGTGATGGGCAGCGACTCGGGCAACTGGCCCATCATCCCCTTCGAGCTCCACGGTCCGACCTCGGTGCGAGAGGTGGAGCTGCTGGTGCTCGCCGGCTTCTCGCCGGAGGAGGCGCTCGTGTCGGCAACGCGCACGCCTGCGCGGATGCTCGGCCTGGAGGCGGGGACGCTCCAACCGGGCCGGATCGCCGATCTCCTCGTGGTCGACGGGGATCCGCTCGCCGACGTTCGGGCGCTCCGTAGCCTCCGCTACACGGTGCGGGGCGGGCAGGCACGGACCCCGGCGGAGTGGATGGAGCCCTGAACGGACCGGCTCGAGGCCGCGCCGCGGGCTGGTGCAGGTCGGAGGGCCGTGTGCCCCTCGGATCACGCCGACAATAATCCCAGGATCTAAGGGGATGGCGATCTTTTCGGGCGGCTCCAAATAAACACGACCGGGGCTGTTGCTTTTCTTGACCGTTTTTCTACCATGGGGTCGTCGCTTCCTTGTTCCGCGTCCCCCACCGCGAGGTCCTCGATGCTCCGTCTGCCCCTGTCCCTCAGCCTCGCCCTCCTCTTCGCCGCGTGCGACGGGTCCAACACGACTCCGGACGACAAGGACAAGGATCCGGACGACACGGGCGAAGTCGTCGGCGGCGACGAGGACGGGGACGGCTTCCGCCCCTCCGAGGGCGACTGCGACGACAACAACTCCGAGGTGTACCCCACGGCGGAAGAGGCCTGCAACGGGCTCGACGACAACTGCGACGGCGCGGTCGACGAGGGCGTGGACGGGACGTTCTACCAGGACTTCGACGGGGACGGCTTTGGGGACGAGAGCGTGTCCGTCGTCGCGTGCGTGGCCCCCTCCGGGTACGTCGAGAGCGGCACCGACTGTGACGACAGCGAGCCGGACTCCTACCCGGGCGGCGTCGAGGTCTGTGACGAGATCGACAACAACTGCGACGGCGCGGTCGACGAGGGTGTGACCGGCAGCTGGTTCGCGGACGCGGACGGGGACGGCTTCGGGGACTCCGACGCGCTCACCGAGGGCTGCGACCAGCCCGAGGACTCGGTCGAAGAGGGCGGCGACTGCGACGACACGACGGACAACGCCTACCCGGGCAACGCCGAAGTGTGCGACGAGGTCGACAACAACTGCGACGGCACGGTCGACGAGGGGACCACCACCACCTACTACGCCGACTTCGACGGAGATGCCTACGGCGCCGCCGACCTGACCCAGGAGGCCTGCGCGGTCCCTACCGGCTACACCATCAATCACGACGATTGTGACGACGGCGACCGCGCGGTGAACCCCAGCGCCACCGAGGTCTGCAACACCATCGACGACAACTGCGACACCGTGATCGACTCGGACGCCGCGGACCGACTCACCTGGTACGCCGACACCGACGGGGACACCTACGGAGACACCTCCGCCCCGCTGCTCTACTGCGACCCGCCGCCGTCCGGCTACGTCGCCGACGCGACGGACTGCGACGACGCCCGCGCGCTCACCAACCCCGGCGCGGCGGAGTTCTGCAACACCTACGACGACGACTGTGACGGCACGGTCGACGAGGCCTCCTCCGGCGACTCGGCGACCTGGTACCTCGACGCCGACGGCGACTCGTTCGGCAACGCGAGCATCAGCCAGGTCAGCTGCGTCCAGCCCACCGGCTACGTCGCGGACGCGACGGACTGTAACGATGGCACCGCCCGCGCGAACCCCGACGCGGTCGAGACGTGCGACACCATCGACAACAACTGCGATGGCGCCATCGACGAAGACACCGCCGCGGACGCCACGACCTGGTACGCGGACGCCGACGCGGACACCTACGGCAACCCCGCGGTCACCGACCGCGAGTGCTACGTGCCGTCGGGCTACGTGGCAAACGCCACTGACTGTGACGACGCGCGCACCGCGACCTACCCCGGCGCCCCCGAGTACTGCAACACCTACGATGACGACTGTGACGGCACGGTCGACGAGGCCTCCGCCGTCGACGCCCGCACCTGGTACGCGGACGCGGACGCGGACGCCTACGGCAACAGCGCCGTGACCGTGGTCGAGTGCTACGTGCCCTCGGGCTACGTCGCCAACGCGACCGACTGTGACGACGGCCGGGCGCTCACGAACCCGGCGGCGTCCGAGTTCTGCAACAGCTTCGATGACGACTGTGACGGCACGGTCGACGAGGACTCCGCCTCCGGCGCGGCGACCTGGTACCGGGACGCTGACAGCGACACGTACGGGGACCCGACCACGACCGACGTTTCCTGCTCCGCGCCCTCCGGCTACGTCGCGGACAACACGGACTGCCTCGACACCAGCGCGATCTCCCACCCTGGCGCGGACGAGATCTGCGACCGGCTGGACAACGACTGTGACGGCACCACCGATGAGGACTCGGCCGTCGACGCGACGACCTGGTACGCCGACGCGGATCGCGACACCTACGGAAACCCCGCCGTCACCGACCGCGAGTGCTACGTGCCCTCGGGCTACGTCGCCAACGCCACCGACTGTGACGACGGCCGCGCCGCCAGCTACCCGGGCGCGCCCGAGTACTGCAACACCTACGACGACGACTGCGACGGCGCGGTCGACGAGGACTCGGCGCTCGATGTCCGCACCTGGTACGCCGACGCCGACGCCGACGCCTACGGGAACCCCTCCGTGAGCGACCGCGAGTGCTACGTGCCCTCGGGCTACGTCGCCAACGCCACCGACTGTGACGAC
>JAUXQH010000127.1 GCA_030685065.1 Pseudomonadota bacterium
CCAAGCGGCTTTGCCGCGCGCCTGGAGGAGACCGGGCCGGCGCCGCGCCGGCGCGCCCGATCCACGTTCGGGGTGGCGTTAGACGTCCGGGGTGTCCGCCGAACCGCTCCTCACCACCGAAGATGTCGCCGGGCTCCTCCAGGTGCACCCCAAGCACGTGTACCGCCTGCTCCGCCGAGGCCTGCCCGGGCACCGGATGGGCGGCGAGTGGCGCTTCGCTCGCGACGAGGTCCTGCGATGGGTGGAGCGGAGAGAGAGCGCGCCCACGCCCTCGGAGGGTGAATCCGCGCCGTCCCTGGTGGCCGCCAACGGCGACGTCGCGGTCGAGGTGCTCCTCGGGTTGGTGAACGCGGCCGCCCCGCCGCTGCTCGGTTTTGTCCCCGCCGACCGCGACGCCGCCATGGCGCTCCTCGCCGCGGGCCACGTGCTCGCCGCCGGCTGCCACGCCATGGGGCCGCCCTCCCACCTCGCGGGCGCGCGCCTCGCCCGCATCCACCTCGTCACGCGTACGATCGGCCTCGCCGGCGGGTCCGGCGCCCTGGCCGACCTCGCCACGCTGCGGCTCGCCGCGCGCCCCCCCACCGCCGGCGTGCGCGGCCACCTCGACGCCGCCCTCTGCGCGGCGGACCTCGATCCGGCCGCGATCCTCGCGCGCGCCACCACCTACGACTCCCACCGCGACGCGCTCCTCGCCGTCGTGCGGGGCGATGCCGACGTGGCCCTCGCGACGCAAGCGTGGGCCGCGCGGTTCGGGCTCCCGTTCCACGCGCTCACGACCGAGGCCTACGGGCTCGTCGTACGGGCCGCGGACCTCGGAGACCCGCGCGTGGTGCGGCTCTGCGAGGTGGCGCAGCGCGCGACGTACCGGTCTGCCCTCGCGACGGTGCCCGGCTATGACGCGACGGGCGCGGGGGACATCCGGTACGACGCGGCGTGAGCGCCGCGGGCGCGGTGGATCCACCCGGTGGATACGAGGCCGGGGAGGACGCCCCAAATGCGCGTGATCCGCATCCGTACGCCCGGTGACCCCGACGTCCTCGAGGTCGCCGAGCGGCCCACACCCGAGCCCGGCCCGGGGGAGGTGCGCCTCCGCGTCGCGGCGATGGGCGTGAACCGCGCGGACGCGTTGCAGCGCCGGGGCGTCTACCCCGCGCCCCCGGGGGTGGCGGCGGACGTGCCGGGGCTGGAGGTGTCGGGCGAGATCGACGCGGTCGGTCCCAACGCGGAGGGGCGCGTGGGCGACCGCGTGATGTCGCTCGTCGCGGGCGGAGGCTACGCAGAGCAGGTCGTCGTGCACGGGCGCGAGGCGATCCCGGTCCCCGCCGATTGGTCGATGGTGGAGGCGGCCGCGGCCCTGGAGTCCTACCTGACGGCGTTCGACGCGCTGTTCGAGCGCGCCTTGGCCCGCCCGGGCGAGCGTGTGCTCGTGCATGCGGTCGGCTCCGGAGTCGGACTCGCGACGATCCAGCTCGCGCGAGCGGCGGGGATGATCACGTACGGCACGGCGCGCACCCCCGAGAAGCTCGATCGTGCCGTGGCGCTCGGCCTGCACCACGCGGTGGGGGCGGACAGCGCGCTCCCGGAGGTCGACATCATCATCGACCTGGTGGGCGGGCGCGGCGTCGAGGCGAGCCTGCTCGCGCTGGCACCTCGGGGCCGCCTCGTGGTGGTGGGGCTGCTCGCCGGCCTCACGGCCACGTTGCCGCTCGGGGTGCTCCTCGCGCGGCGCCTCCGCGTGGAAGGGACGGTGCTCCGGAGCCGCCCGATCGAGGAGAAGATCGCGCTCGCGCAGGCCTTCCGCGCCCGCGGGCTACCCCCGCTGGAAGGCGCGCGCCCCGTGGTGGACAGCGTGTTTCCAGCGACGTCCGCGGCCGAGGCGCACCGGCGGATGGAGGCGAACGAGAGCTTCGGGCGCATCGTCCTCGCCTGGTAGGCGATCACGCCCGATGGCAGACCGCCTCGACGTTGTTTCCGTCCGGATCGAGGACGAACGCGCCGTAGTAGCCGGCGTGGTACTGCGGGCGCATGCCCGGCGCGCCGAAGTCCTTGGCTCCGGCTGCCAGGGCGGCGGCGTGGAACGCGTCGACCGCGGCGCGATCGGCGGCCACGAACGCGAAGTGGGCGGGGGCCGCGCCGGCCTGGTGTCCCTCGGTCCAATACGTCCCGCGCGGGGCGACGATCCAGAAGGACGGCTTGCGGTCCCGGCCGAAGCCCGCCGCGCTCTCGCCGTACTGCTTCTGCACGGTGTACCCGAGGGGCGCGAACGCCGCGGTGTAGAACGCGAGGGCGGCGGGGAAGTCACGGACGTGGAGCGTGATGTGGTCGATCATTCGGCCTTCTACCGTTCGAACCGACAAGCGTCCAAGCGCTCCTACACCAACCCCGACAGGTCCAGGTGCGCGTCGATCACGTCCGCGAGCGCGTCGAACCCCGCCCCGGCGCCGACCGCGATGGCATCGAGCCCCCGGCGCTCCCGCAGCGCCGCGACCAGGGCGCCGCGTACCTCCGCGCTGTCGAGCAGCCCGTGCACATACGTGCCGGCAACCAGCCCGACGACCGCGCCATCGAGCCCCGCGCCGTCCACGCGCACCAACCCCTCCCCCGCGATCGTCCGCCCCGCGTGGATCTCGTAGCCCTCCACCGGAAGGCCCGCCGGCAGGAGCCAGGCCCCCGTGGTCACGCCGCGCACGGGGCGGATCTCCTTTTGCGCGGCATATTCCGTGTCAACGGGCAACAACCCGAGCCCGCGCTCTGCTCCCAAGCGGGCGCCCAGCATCTGGTAGCCGCCGCAGAGCCCGAGCAGTGGGATGCCGCGCGCTGCCGCGGCCACCACCACCCGATCGAGGCCGCGCCCGCGCACCCACCGCAGGTCCGCCTCCGTGTCGCGACTGCCGGGGATCACGAGCAGGTCGGGGTTGCCGATCGCGCCCGCGTCCGCCACGTACCGCACCCCGACGCCCGGCTCCCGCCCCAACGCGCCGAGGTCCGTGGCATTGGCCACGGTTGGGAGGTGCAGGACACACACGTCGATGGCGCCCGCGGTGGAGGCCAAGGTGGTGGAGACCAAGGTGGCGGCGTCCTCGTCGTCCACGTACACGTCGTCGCGGAAGGGGAGCACCCCGCGGACGGGCACGCCACACAACGTGGCGAGCCGCGCCAGGCCCGGCTGAAGCCCGCTCGGATCGCCGCGAAAGCGGTTCACCACCAACCCGGCGACGCGCGCGCGGTCCTCCGGCGGGAGCAACATCACCGTGCCGTACAGGCTCGCGAACACGCCGCCCTTGTCGATGTCGCCCACCAGCAGCACCGACGCGCCCGCGTGCCGCGCCATCTCCATGTTGGCCATGTCGCCGCGCAGGTTGATCTCCGCGGGCGAGCCGGCGCCTTCGAGCACCACGACGTCCGCCGTCGCCGCGAGGCGCGCGTACGCCGCGGTGACCTCGGCCCAGAGCTCGTCGTGAGCCGCCTGGTATTCGGCCACGCGCATCGGCCCGCGCGACCGCCCGCACACGACCACGTCCGCGCCGGAGAGCCCCATCGGCTTGAGCAGGAGCGGGTTCATGTCCACCGTCGGCGCGCGGCCGGCGGCCCGGGCCTGCACGGCCTGCGCGCGACCGATCTCGCCCCACCCGTGCGGGCCCCAGGCCGGGGCCGCGTTGTTGCTCATGTTCCACGCCTTGAACGGCGCGACCGAGAGGCCGCGGCGCGCCAAGGCGGCGCAGATCGCCGTGGCCACCCAGGACTTTCCCACGCCGCTGGCGGTGCCTTGGACCATGAGGGCGGGGGTCATGGGGGAACGGGCGTGGGAGCATCGCCCGGGGGGAGCTCGGGAGGCTCCATGGGAGCGGGCGAAATCGTCCAGGTGCGTGGCATCCGCTCGATCTCGAACTCGTCGGTCAGCTCCCACCACACGGCAGGCTCGGCCCCCGGGGCGGCCCGAGGATCCGTCGCGGTGACGGGCACGACGTAGCGATAGCGGCCTGGGAAGAGCTCTCGGACGCTGCCCATGAAGCTGCCCTCGTTGCTGCCCCCGTCAGCGCCCGGCGCGATGCCCCCGAAGCGCATGCCCGTCCAGCAGAAGCCTCCCCGGGAGTAGCGCTCCCACCGCCCCCCCTCCAGCCGCTCCATCCAGCCACGCAGGGGGAGGGTGCCGTTGCGGCCATACAGGGTGTCCGCGGTGTGGTTGGCGATGCGGTAGCGCGGCGGGTCCATGGGCGCGGGCTCCCAAGCCCGAACCAGGACCAGCTCGGGAGACGGCGGGAGGGTGCGGCTCGTCTCGACGGAGAGGCGCTCCGGCCGTCCTCGCGGGTTGTTCGGCGTCGGCTCGGCGGGACGGGCAACCTTCACCTCGACGCCGACCGAGCGCTCCTCGCCGCCTACCAGCACGGTCCGCGCGCGCTCGGTGCGCCGAAGCCCCCGCTGGAGCCGGGCCTCCACGGTGTACAGACCGGGCCCCGCATACCAATGACCGTCTGGCGGACACCGCGACTCGAATTCCTCCTCGTCCCACTCGCTCCAGGGCCCACGCACGCGACAGCTCCAGGCGATCGCGCCGTCCGGACCCGACACCCGTAGATCGAGGCGGCCGGGCTCGAGAACGAAGATCCGTACGCGCAGGCCGGGTGCGGCGGACGCCGGAGGGGCCGCGACGGCGAGCGCGAGCGCGACCAATGGACCGAAGCGCACGAATCCACGGCAGCAGGCGAACATTCCGCGCCCCCATAGCCAGGGCGCCCAACGCGCGCCCCGGAGGAGGCATACTCCCCCGATGTCCACCCTCCGCGAAGACCTCCACGGCCTGCTCACCGGCCCGCGCGACCTCTGGATCCTGTACGGCGTGAAGCTGCTCGAGTCGATCGCGTACTTCACCGTCTACACGCTGCTCGCCATCTACCTCACGAGCGATCTGGGCTACGACGACACCGCCGCCGGCTCGATCACCGGCACCTGGCTCACCGCGATCAGCCTCGTCGTGTTCGGCGCCGGGTTCGTCGCCGACGGCATCGGCATCCGCCGCGCGCTGCTCATCGCCGCCATCTCCGCGGCGGTGGGGCGGGGGCTCCTCGCGTTCGCCAACACCTCGGACGCGGTGTTCGTCGGCCTCGCCGCGAGCGTGTGGGGCATCGCGTGCCTGAAGCCCACGATGAACGCCGCCGTCCGCGCCTACACGACGCCCGCCACCGTGTCGTTCGGCTTCTCCCTGTACTACGTCGTCATGAACATCGGGGGGGTCACCCAGGGGCCGATCATCTCGGGCTTCCGAAAGTGGTTCGCGCAGGGGGCCACGCTCTGGGGACACGACTTCTCGAGCTCCCAGCTGGTGTTCCTGGTCGGCTTCGTGGTGTCGTGCCTGAACATCGGGCTCGTGCTGCTGCTACGGGATCCGGTGGTCAGCGCGCCCGCGGGCGCCACGAAGAACCCGTTCCGCATCGCCGCGGAGGTGCTCAAGGTCCGCACGTTCTGGACCTTCCTGGCGTTCGTGGCGCTCCTCACCTTCGTGCGCCTCATCTTCCAACACGCCCACCTCACGTGGCCCAAGTACACGTTGCGCGAGTTCGGTGACACGTTTCCGTTCGCCACGTATTGGTCGCTCAACCCGGCGCTCATCATCTTCCTCACGCCGCTCGCGACGATCTTCACCCGGCAGTATCCGCCGTTCCCCGTCATCGTCATCGGGGCGTTCCTCTCGGCGATCTCGGTGTTCGCGATGGCGTTCTCGACGACCATCGCCGCGAGCGTGGTGTTCATCGTCATCCTCTCGATCGGAGAGGCGCTCTGGAGCCCGCGCCTGTACGAGTACACGGCCACCATCGCGCCGCGCGGCCGCGAGTCCAGCTACATGGGCCTCTCCGAGGTGCCGCTTTTTCTCGCGAAGCCCGTCGTCGGCTTCATGAGCGGGGCGCTGCTGACGCGCTACTGCCCGGCGAGCGGCCCCGTCGACAGCCAGCGCATGTGGCTGATCATCGGCCTCATGACGATCGCGGCGCCGGTGACGATGCTCGTCTTCCGGCGGTTCCTCGTGACCCGGCCCGCCGCGAGCGAGGCTTCACCTACAGCAGCTTCACCCGCGTGAGCACCACCTCGAGCCCCGGATACTCCTTTCCGTCGGGGCCGAGGTTGGCCATCGCGATGACAAAGGTGTCACCCTCGCGACGGAAGCGCGTGCACCAGCCCCACCGCTCGTCGCCAGCGGGGTAGCTGCCGAGCAGCACGAGCACGTCCCCCTCGATCTGGCCATGGGACACCATCACCTGGGTTCCGGTGTGGAAGGTGTCCACCCAGGTGGACGTGTGCCGCTTCTCGTCGCGCTCGTAGGCGAGCAGCATCTCGCCGGCGTGCGCCTTTCCCATCGCGACGCCGCTGTAGGTGAGGCGCAGAAAACGGCCGCCGAGCGCGGGCACGGCGGACAGGCGCCAGGCCGACACCTCGGGCGCGGCATTGGGGTCGAACCACGTGGAGACGGGGCCGGACCAGTCCCCCACGAGCGTGGCGAGACGGTCGTGCTCGGGGCCGGAGGTGAACGGGGGCAGGGTTTCGATGGGGGCTTCCGTGGTGGAGAGCCGGGAGGATATCCTGGCGGCGATGCTGAACCTCATGCTCCTCGTCGCATGCACCGCGCCCGCGGAAGAGCTCGCCGCCGACGCCGCCGCCGCGGAGGCCGATCGTGACTGGGAGGCCTTCCTCCGGAAGGTGAACGATCAGGTGGAGGAGTACCAGGTGCCCGGCATCCAGGTGGGCGTCGTGATCGACGGGGCGCTCCACTACAGCGGCGGCGCCGGGGTGGTGGCGTGGGGCGCCGAGGAGCCCGTGACCGACGACACGGTGTTCCGCTGGGCCTCGGTGTCGAAGATGCACACCGCCACCGCCGTGCTCCAATTGGTCGACGAGGGGGTGCTCGACCTTGAGGCTCCGGTCACCACCTACCTCGACCAGGCCTCGCTCCAAGAGGGGTTCGACGCCAGCATGCTCACGACGCACCACCTCCTCACCCACACCGCCGCGCTCCCCGACGAGCTCACCTGGTCGTGCGCCACGCGTACGGGCGTCCTGCGCGACCACGTGGAGTCCTCGGCGCCGCCGCTGTACGCCCCGCCGGGCTCCTTCTACAACTACTCCAACACCGGGTACGTGTGGGCCGGGGCGCTCGTCGAGGAGCTCACCGGCGCGCCCTTCATCGACGCGATGCAGGAGCGCGTGCTCGATCCGGCGGGCATGACCACCGCGACCTACGATGCCACCATCGCGAGCGCCGGCCCCCACGCAACCGGCACGAGCTGGTGGGACGACGAGGCCTTCACCTACGATCTGGAGGCCTACGACTGCGCGTGGTCCCGCCCGGCGGCCTGGCTGCACGGCACTGCGACCGACCTCGCGCGCACCGCCGAGTGGCAGCTCGCGGGGGGCGGGGCCCTGCTCTCCGCCGCCAACACCGGGGCCATGCACGCCCAGGTGGACACGCACCTGCTCCCCGACGGCCAATTCGAGGTCGGCTACGGCCAGTTCACGAGCCCCTACAAGGATGTCACGATGGTGTGGCACGACGGCTGGGTGACCGGCTTCACCAGCACCTGGGCGATCGTGCCCGAGTCCAACTTCGGCGTGGTCGTGGTCGCCAACGCCGATTGGGCCGACCCCTACGCGCTCATGTACGACGCGGTCGACTTGTTCCTCGACCAGATGGACGAGGAGAGCGACGAGGCTGGCTGGATCACCGATCCGTCGACGTGGGCGCCCTATGTCGGCACCTTCGAGGACCCGTACGTGCACGGCACCATCCAGGTCACCCTCGAGGACGACAGGCTGTACGCCCGCTTCGTCGACCAGGGGGAGCGCGTGGAGCTCCTCCAGTCCGCCGGAGACCGCTGGTACTTCGAGCTGGACGGCGGCTGGACCGACGTGCGCTTCATCACTGACGAACCCGGCACGTTCAGTTGGTTCGTGACGCGCGAGGGCGTGGGCACGCGCGCGGAGGACGCCGCGCTCACGTCCGGCGCGCCCCCGCTCGACGAGGCCGCGTGGCGGTCGCTCCTCGCTCGGTACGCCCAGCGGGAGCGCCCGGAAGCGGCGCGGGTTCGTCCTGAGGGGTGATCGGACTGGCCGCGGGGCTACCGCTTCGCCGCCCAACGCCCCAAGCCCTCGAGGTTCGCCCGCAAGACGCGCGAGGCCGCGGCATCCGCGCCCGCGGTGAGCGCCTTCCACTTGAGGAAGCCCACGTCGTCCCGGCGGGGGGCCGAGCCGAGCGCGTACCCGAGCACGCCGGGGGCCGCGAACCAGACGCCGTGACTGTAGTCGCTGCGGAACCCATCCTTCGCGGAGAGCGCGCTGGTCTCGGTGGAGAGGATGGACCAGCCCGCCGCGAGGTAGCCGCGGTGCGTTCCGAGGCGCTCCAATACGAGCTCGTGGTGCACCGCGCCGAGCATCGGGATCTCGACGCGCTGGTAGAACCGCACCTTCTCGGGGGGGACGAAGCGCGGGTCCTTCACGGAGCGGCACGTGGCCACGTGATCGAGGTTGCCGACGTAGTGATCGACATCCATCACCGCGTCGATCGCCTTCCCCGGATCGAGGCCGGGGATCGGCATGATCGCGAAGCCCTCGTCCGTCTGGCGGCCGCCGTGCGGCCAGTGCGTGAACGTGAACGCCGTGGGCGGAGACGCCGGCAGGCGGGTCAGGACACGATCGAGAAAGGCGGGTAGTTCCACGGTAGCCTCGGAGCGCGGTGCGTTTGTTGTCGGGTCGCCGGCCGTCGTTCGGACCGGTGCCATGTAGCGCGGCGCGGACACGGCGGGGAGAGCGCCGCTACGGGGATCGCGGGCACGACGTTGCCTCGCGCAACGCGCGCGCGCCTTGCCCTCCGCATACCCGACCCTTAGAGACGTCTGGCAAAACACCCGGACAAATGACTAGCAATGGCTCTCCCGGGAGGAACGGAACGACCCTGGGCCAGGCACGACGCCTGGTGCTCGTCGTGCTCGCCTTGGCCGCCACCCTCGTAGGCGCGACGCTGCCCCGCGCGGAGTGGACCAACATCCCCGTGCACGCGGTGGCCGAGTCCGCCGGCGGCGTGGTCATCGTGCTGTTGGGGGTGCTGCTGCTGCTCGCGCCCGCGCGGCCGGGCGGGTCTCCCCACCGCGGGCTCGCGCCCGGGCTCGTCGCGATGGGCTGCCTCGACCTGTTCCACGCCGCGACCCCTCCGGGCGAAACCTTCGTGTGGCTGCGCGCCACGAGCACGTTCCTGGGCGGGACGCTCCTCACGCTGGCCTGGTTGCCGGCGGGAGAACGCCACCTCCGGCTCCTCACCTGGTCGGCCGCGAGCCTCGCGATCGCGATCGGGGTGGCCTCGATCACCCTCCCTGACCTGGCCCCGAGGATGCTCGCGGATCGGGGCTTCGCGCCCACCGCGATCGGCCTCAACGTCCTCGGTGCCGTCGGCTTCTTCGCCGCCGCCGCCGCGGTCTGGCTGCCCCGCCAGGGCCGTGAGCAACACACCGTGCTGGGTACGATGTGCCTCTTGTTCGGCTTCGGGTCCATCCTGTTCCCGTGGTCGTCGTTGTGGGACCTGCGGTGGTGGTACTGGCACGGGATCCGGCTGGGCGCCGGCGTGCTCGCCCTCGTCTACGTCCTGGGCGTCTACCGCCGCGCCCACGACGACCTGGAACGCGAGGTCGAGCGCCGCACGACCGAGCTCCGGATCGCCGTGCGCGATCTGGAGACCTTCAGCTACTCCGTCTCCCACGACCTCCGCGCGCCGCTGCGGGTGATCAACGGGTTCTCCTCGATGGTGCTCGAGCAGGAGGGCCTCGCGACGGAGGGGCGCGCCTATGTGCAGCGCGTGCTGTCCGCGTCGAGCCGCATGTCGAACATCATCGAGGATCTGCTGAACCTCGCGCGCGTGTCGCGCCAGGAGGTCGCGCCGGAGCGTGTCGACCTCTCCACCCTCGCCCGCGACGTGGCCGCCGGGCTCGCGGCGCGGGAATCTCAGCACGGCGTCGAGCTCGAGGTGGCCGAGGGGCTCCTCGTCGAGGGAGATCCCGGGCTCCTGCGCGTCCTCCTCGAGAACGTGCTGGGCAACGCGTGGAAGTTCACCTCTCGGACGCTCTCCCCGCGCGTGGAGGTCGGCCGTACCGTGCGGGACCACGTCGAGACGTTCTACGTCCGCGACAACGGTGCCGGCTTCGACCCCGCCTACGTGGGCCGTCTGTTCACTCCCTTCGAGCGCCTCCATGCCCAGGAGGACTTTCCGGGCACGGGGGTCGGGCTCGCGACGGTGCGGCGCATCGTGGAGCGCCACGGGGGACGCGCGTGGATCGAGGGCGCCGTCGGCCAGGGCGCGACGGTCTGGTTCACGCTCCCGGGAGGGGGGAAGGTGCGGCGGCCGGCGCCTGGCAAATGGCTCGATGGCAACGACGCGCAGCCCGGCCGCTGATTGGGGTAGGCTGCGCCATGCTCCTCTCGGTGCTGTTCGCCTGTGCCGGGCCCGCTGACGAGGCGGACACCGGCGCCCCGACCTACACGGCCGAGGTCTGCAACGAACGAGATGACGATGGCGACGGCCTCATCGACGAGGCGGTGCTGCTCTCCGGATACCTCGACCGGGACGGCGATGGCGCGGGCGCGGAGGACAGCGAGTGGCAGGGCTGCGAGCCGCCGGTGGGCGCGGTGACCGTCGGCGGTGACTGTGACGACGCGGACCCGGCCGTTCACCCGGACGCAATCGAGTCGTGCGTGACCGAGTACGACGACGATTGTGATGGCGTCGCCAATCCGGTCGGCGCGGACGGCTGCGTCGAGGTGTGGGCGGACGCGGACGGCGACGGCCTCGGTGGCGGCCGTTCGACGTGCGTGTGTGACCCGGGTGACCTGCCCCGCACCGGCGAGGACTGCGATCCGAACGATGGCGATCGCCGCCTGGACTGCACGGAGGGCGCGGTGGCGCTCCTCGCGGGAGCGCGTCTGCTCGACGACGATGTGGACGTGGCGTGGACCCTCCTCGGCGCCGCCGACGTGGACGACGCCCCGGGCGACGAGCTGATCCTGACGGCCACCACGGGCGGGTTGGCCGTCCTGACGCTGCCGGACGCGGTGGACAACCTCTACAGTGAAGCCCTGATCGGCACCCTCGCGCTCACGGACCATTCGTTCCGCGTCCTCGGGCCCCGCGACGAGGGCCGCCTCGCCGAGGCGACCTACGAAGTGTTCGTCGACCCCGAGGATCCCAGCTCGGAGTTCTTCACCGTCGTCCCCACCCTGCGGGGGTTCGAGCGCCCCCTCGGGGCCGGGCCCTCCTTCGCCTGGGAGCTCGATCCCCTCGGCACCTCGTCCCTCGCGGAGTCGCTGTTCCACGCCGACCTCGACGCCGACGGCCGCTCGGAGACCTGGTACGCGTCCGGCACGATCGCCGCGTATGTCGGCGAAGCCGCGCTCTGGCGCGCGGACGAAACCGGCGCGACGGAGGTGCTGCGCAGGGGCGGGGCCGGGGTCCTGCACCACGTCGCTCCCCTCGGAGATACGGATGGGGACGGGGTGAGCGACCTCGGCATCCTCAACGTGGGTGACGACGACTCCGGGGTGTCCGTCTACGCCGGCCCGATCCGTGACGCCCTGCCCCCGGCCTCCGCGGCCATCGTGACCGAGCCGCTGCTCGACATCGTCGCGCTCGGGGACATCGACAACGACGGCTACGACGACATCGCCCTGCGCGGCGAGCGCATCCACGTGCTGAGCGGGCCCCTGGTGTCCGGCACGGCCGCCGAGCTCGCGACCACGCGCATCGGCCCCGAGAGCGACGAGCTCGACGAGAGCGCCCTGTTCGTCACCGCGGGCGACGTGGGAGACGACGGCACGCGCGACCTCGTCGTCACCGATACCTATTGGCCGAGCCGCTTCGGTGCGGAGGCCCTGCGCGGGGCCCTGTACGTCTTCCACGGGCTCCCCACCGGCGTCGTGGACGCGCGCGCCGCGGACACCCGCATCTACGGCACCGACTACGGCGCGCTCGGCGCCTACCCCACCGTGCTCGATGACGGCCGCCTGCTGGTCGGCGCGCACCTCGAGGACCACGCGGACGGACGGGGCGTGTTCTGGGTGATCGCGGGCCTCTGACCGTCCGGCGCTGGTCTATGATCGCGCCATGCTCCTCCTCGCCCTCTTCGCGTGCACCGACGACAAGCCCGCCGACTCCGCCCCGCCGCTCGACGGCCCCGTCTACACCGATCCGGACGGCAACGTGCTCACCGTGGCGCCCGACGGTACGCTCCAATTCGGCGGTCGGTTGGTCACCGTGGCGCTGGGCGTGGTCGCCACCCCAGACGACACCTTCAATTACGACCCCATCAACATCATCGAGGGCAACGACCCGACCGGCTTCCACTGGCGGGCGGCCACGTCGGCCACCTGGGGCGGCGAGGCCTGGGACGTCACGTTCGAGGACGGGTGGACGGGCACGTTGGCCATCGATGACACGGGTCCGGGGGCGCGGATCACGGTCACGCCCCTCGGGGAGACGTGGGCGCCCTACGTGCGGGTCACGGTCGCGGTCACCGGCGACGAGGCGTTCTACGGGCTCGGCGAGTGGTTCGACGGCGCCGAGCACCGCGGGCACGTGCACCCGATGCACATCCGCATCGATACCACGCTGGAGAGCAGCTACAACGAGGCCCACGTGCCCGTGCCGTTCCTGGTGTCGACCGCCGGGTGGGGCGTGCTCGCGGACAGCACCTGGCCCGGCGCGTTCGACGTGGCGGCCTCCGATCCCGACACCGTGCAGGTGTTGTTCAACCAGCGCGACGGCTTCTCCTTCGATCTGTACGGAGCTCCCAAGCCCGCCGAGGTGCTCGCGCGCTATCACCAGCGCACCGGCATGCCCGAGGTGCCGCCGGACTGGGCGTTCGCTCCCCTGCAGTGGCGGGACGTGAGCACCGCGGCGGACGTGTTGGCGGACGCCACCGCGATCCGGGACAACGGCATCCCCGGCGGGTGTGTGTGGATCGACAACCCGTGGCAGACCTCCTACAACAGCATGGTGCCCGACGAGGCGGGGCGCTACCCGGATTGGGACGGCATGATCGCGACGTTGGAGGCCAAGGGATTCCGCATGCTCACGTGGACCACGCCGTACGTGGAGGAGGCCGAGCCCGAGTACGGCACCTACCTGGACAACGGTTGGTTCGTCGACATCGCCATCGAGTTCAACCAATTCGGGCCCTTGGTCGACCTGACCAACCCCGCCGCCGCCGCCGCGTGGTCGGATCGCATCGAATCGGCGCGAGCGCGCGGTGTCTCGGGGTGGAAGCTCGACTACGGCGAGGACGTGCAGCTCGGGTTCGGCGTGGGTCAGCTCAACGCCGACTTCG
Organism: Pseudomonadota bacterium; assembly: GCA_030685065.1. Classification (GTDB taxonomy): domain Bacteria; phylum Myxococcota_A; class UBA796; order UBA796; family SXON01; genus CAJBVW01. The sequence goes on from JAUXQH010000127.1 coordinate 13,353, forward strand.
CGAACGGGGAGGACGAGCGGACGATGCACCACGATTTCGTCCGGTACTACCACCAGGTGTACGCCGGCGACGACGGGGACGCGTTCCTGCTCGGCCGCGCGGGCGTGCGCGGGGGCCACACGATCACGGACGCCATCTGGCCGGGTGACCTCGACAGTGACTTCCGCCTGTTCGGGGACGACGGGCATGTGGGCGGGCTCCCCGCGGCGATGCGCGGCGGCACCAGCCTCGCGGCGAGCGGCTATCCGTTCTACGCCTCGGACACCGGCGGCTATCGCCACGACCGCCCCACAGAAGAGGTGTTCCTGCGGTGGACCGAGTACGCCGCCCTCCTCCCCATCTTCCAATACGGCGGCAGCGGCTTGGATCACAACCCCTGGAACTTCGAGCCGGAGGGAGCATCGGTGTTCACCTCGGGCACCCTCGATGCGTTTCGGCGCTACGCGGTGCTCCACACGCGCCTGTTCCCGTACTGGAAGGGCCTCGCCGAGCGGGTGGAGACCACCGGCCTCCCCATCGTGATGGCGCGCGGGTTTGCCTACCCCGAGGACGGGTTGCACCCCGAAGACGTGTTCCTGGTGGGCGACGATGTGCTGGTGGCCGTGGTCGCGGAGGCGGGCGCCACGTCGAAGGAAGTGGTCCTGCCCGCCGGCGGTTGGGTGCATTGGTGGACGGGCGAGCGGTACACGGGCACCGCCACGGTACCTGCCCCGATCGGCGAGGGGCCCCTGTTCCAGCGCGAGGGGAGCGCCATCCCGCTGCTCCGGCCGGAGATCATGACGCTCGCGACGACGGACGGCACGGTCGAGAGCTGGGCGGACGAGCCCGGCCGCCTCCACGCGCGCATCGTGCCGGCGGTGGACGGCGGCGCGGGGTTCACCCTCGGGACCGGGGAGGCCCTCACCTGGAACACCGACGGCGCCGACCTCGTCGCGGGCTCGACCTACGACGGCTGGGACCTCGAGGTGTGGGCCGAGGGCGGCATCACCGGGGCGACCGCGGACGGCGTGGCGCTGCCCGAGGGAGAGGCCGGGTGTGTCGAGTGTTGGATCGGGGGGGATCCGTGGGTGCACGTGGTGGTCGAGAGCGCGGCCGCCGTCACGGTGACCCGACCCTAGCCGGTGAAGAGGACCGCCAGGTTGTTGGCCGGCATCTGCACGATCTCGAGGATGTCGAAGCCGTTGTGCATCGCCACCGCCAGGACCGCCTCGAGGTCGCGCACGCCCCAGCGGGGGTCCTGGGCGCGCAACCATTGGTCGAACGCCTCGTTGCTCGGCGCGGTGTGGGCGTTTCCGCGGCGGAAGGGGCCGTAGAGGGCCAACACACGCGGGGACAGCTCCGCGGCGCCCGCGAACAGCGCCTCGGTGGCCTCCCAGGGCGCGATGTGGATCAGGTTGACGGCGAGCACCACGTCCGCGGCTTCGACCGGCCAGGGGCGCTCGAAGACGTCGAGCGCGAGGGCGGGCGCGACCTTTGCGGCCGCGTCCGGCGTGACGGCCACCCAGGCGTCGATGGAGGCGCGGGCCCCCGGGTCCGCGTCGGTGGGCTGCCACCGGGCCACGGGGAGGTGCGTGGCGAAGTACACGGCGTGCTCGCCGGTGCCGCTGGCGATCTCGAGCACGCCGTCGCCGGGGCGGACGTGGCGGGCGAGCACGGCCAGGAGGGGCTCACGGTTGCGCTCGGTGGCGGGTGCGAAGCGGCGGGCGTCGGGCATGGGGGCCTCTATTCCGCGGGAGGGCGGCACCCACCCCGTCCTCACCCCGGCAGCGGCCCCCACGCGGTTAGATCCGCGCGGCCATGCTCGTCGCCCTCGTCCTCGCCTGCCACATGCCCGCGGCCGTGCCCGCCCCGGCGACACAGGGCGAGCCCATCGCCACCGTGGCGGCGCCCGCGCCCGAGCCGCCCCCGCCGGAGCCACCCAAGCCGCCGCCCCCACCCCCCCGGGTACGGATGCTCGCCGCGGGCGACATCATCCCGCACCCGTCCGTGCTCGGCTCCGCGGAGACCCACGGTTGGGACAGCCTGTTCACCGAGGTGAAAGAAGTGGTCGGGGCGGCCGACCTCGCGATCGTCAACCTCGAGACCCCGCTGGCGTCCGCCCTGGATGGCAACACCGCGGAGAAGGTGTTCTACGCGCCGGTCGCGCTGGCGGAGGCGGTGCGTGACGCGGGCTTCGACGCGGTGTCCATCGCCAACAACCACGTGTGGGATCAAGGCCGCGCGGGCCTCGTGGAGACCGTCGGCCACCTCGACGCGGTGGGCCTCGCGTGGGCAGGCGCCGGACGCACGTGCGCCGAGGCGGAGGCGTATCGGATCTTCGAGCGCAACGGCCTCACGATCGGGTGGGTCGCCGCGAGCCGGGTGCACAACCTGTACCTGAACGGTGAGCCCGCGGACCCGTGCGTGTTCAAGTTCGATCCCGCTCGTGTCATCGCGGTCGGTCAGGCCGCGCGGGCCGCCGGGGCCGAGCTGGTCGTGCTGTCGGTGCATTGGGGGCAGGAATACGAGGCGGAGCCGCGCTCGTGGGAGCGCAACTACGCGAAGATGCTCGTGGCCGGCGGCTTCGACGTGATCCTCGGCCATCACCCCCACGTGCTCCAGCCCATCGAGTGGGTGGAGCACGGCGGGCGGCGCGGGCTCGTGGCCTACAGCCTGGGGAACTTCCTGTCGGGCCAATCGTGGGCGTACTCGAGCCCGGAGCGGGGCCTGCGTCGGGACGGAGGCCTGCTCGAGCTGGTGATGGAAAGGGTGGACGGGGTGGCGGCCGTCACCTCGGCGAAGCTGCTCCCGACGTGGACGGAGCACGGCGCCGTCGCGTGCGCGGGGCGTCCGGCGCGGGTGCGCGCGATCCTGCTCGGGCCGTCCGTCGTGGCGGCGGAGGCCGACCCGGCGACCCAGGTGTGCGCCGCGCACTATCGGCAGCGGATCGCGGCGGTGCGGGACGCGGTGGGGCGGCCTTTCTCGGCGGAGTAGCTTCGCTTCCGATTGATGGCCTAGGGAGCATTTCTCCCGAACGTTCCTAAGGAACGGTGGCGGCCACCAGGGCATCTCCCAAGCGCCGACCGATCGCCTCGTATCCCTTGGGCGTCAGGTGCAGGTAGTCGGCTGCCATCAGCGGCGGGCTCGCGAGCCGCCACGCAAACGCGCTGCCCGGCCCTCCCATGGCGGCTTGCATCGACCACGTGGCGCACCCGAACAGCGGCGCCTGCTCGGCCTGGATCCGGGTCACCCACTCGATGTGCGACCACAGGGCATACCGCGTGCCGAGCACCTTCTGTCCTCGATCCGGGGGGGCAACCAACACACACGCGGCGGTCGGCGCCACGCGCCGCAGCTTCCCGAGCATGCCGCGAAGCTCCTCCCGATAGAGCTCGGGGGACATGTTCGGGCGGGAGGTCTCGTTGGTGCCGTACTCGACGACGACCAGGTCGGCGGGGCGCCGCGTCGCGAGGGCGGCCATGAGCGGCTCGTTCCAGGTCGACCAGTCATTCGCGGTGCGCCCGCCGATCCCCATGCCGTCGAGCACGATGCCGGGCACGTCGCGCTCGAAGTTCGCGCCGAACAACCGCACGCTCCCATCCCCCGCGAGGCTCAGGGAGAGCCGGTGGGGGCCGTCGGGCACGCGGAGGACCAGGCCGCCGGGGCCCGTCGTCACGGCGGCGGTGGCGACCTCGATCGGGGGCTCCGCGTCGATCTGCACCCGCAGGCGGCCGCCGCCGGGCTGGCGGAGGTATAGCAGCTCGATCCGGGAGGCCGTGCCCTCGATCCAGGCGGTCGCCGCGGGGTCCGCCGACTCGACCGAGATGCCGGCGAGCCCGTAGAGGCCGTCCCCGTGACCATCGCGGGTTCGTTCGGTCTCGCCGTGCCACGCGCCGGAGGCACAGGCGGCGAGCTCGGAGGAATTCCAGGCGGGCCAGGGCGGCGCCGGGAGGACGAAGCCCCGCCCCGCGTCACCGAAGCGGCCCTGGAGGACGCGCCGCACGGCGCCCGGGAGGGTCCCCGCGGCGGTCAGCGAGTCTCCCCACATCGCCACGCGGACGTGCCGCGTGGACGCCCCCGCGAGCACCTCCGCGACATGACGGACCGCGCTCTCCGCGCCCTCCAGCCGCACCATGGGCAGCCGCTCGAGGTCCACCGGGGCGAGGACCCGCGCGCGCAGTTCGGGCGATACGTCCGCGTTCGCCGCCCCCGGCGCGGTGTCGAGCTGGGGCATGCCGAGGGTGCGGACATCCTCCACCTCGGGCCGCTCCACGCGGGCCGGCGGCGGCGGGAACGTCGCCTTGGTTTCGCACCGGGCGGCGGGGGGGCCGGCGGCGCCCGGCAGGTCGACCGTCGTGACCCAGGTGGGCTCCGCGCAGCGCGCCGACCACGAGCCGAGCAGGGCGAGGACCAGGACCATGCGCGACTCCTTGACCAGGATATCACCGGGCGGCGCGCCCGACGCGGTAGCATGCCGCATGCGATCGCCACTCCGGACGCTGCTGTCCGTCCTGTCGCCCCTCCTCGTGCTCGCCGCGGCCGCGGGCTGGCTCCTGGGCGACGCTTCGCGGCCCCTCACCCCCGAGGCCGCCGCGAACGACGCCGCGCTGGCCAAGCCGGGGGAGCCCGTCGGCATGCTGATCGTGGGGAACAGCAAGTCGAACACCGACGTCGACCCGCTCGCGCTCGGCAAGGCCCTGGCGTACGAACGCCCGATCGTCAACGTGAGGGTGGCCGGCTCGAGCGCACCGGCCTGGTACGCGGTGCTCGAGCAACGCGTGTTCGCCGCCGACCACCGGCCGGAGGTCGTGATCGTGTACGGCCAGCTCTCCGCGATGCTCCGCGCCGAGGCGACCGCCCTGGCGGAGCGCATCCGCGTGGAGAACCAGCTCACGACGGCCAGCCCCGTGCTCGACGCGAAGGTGCTCGGAAACAGCTCGGGGCTCTCGGCGACCGCGCGCCGGCGCGCCACGGCCGCGCACGACTCCCTCCTCACCAACGTGCGCGACCTCGCCGTCGGGGCGCTCCTGGCGCCGCCCGGCACCGCCGGCGTGGGCGCCGCGGGCAAGGCCACCGCGGAGCCGGCGCTGGAGAGGATGTTCGGAAGCAACGCGCGCTTCCTGAAGGGCGGGGGCGCGCGGGTGATGCCGGTGGCCGAGGCCGAGGCCAACTGGGCGATGACCGCGAGCGACGGGCCGCCGTCGGCCTCGCTGATCCCGGACCTCGTCGAGATCGTCCGGGCGCACGACGCGAAGATCATCTTCGTCCGCGCGCCCCTCCCGCCGTCCAGCCAGTACCGCGACAGCCTCCCGCTCGAGGTCGAGGCCGCGACGCTCGATCTGCTGAACGAGCTGGGCGTCAGCTACGTAGACCTGCACGCGATCGACCTGCCCGGGGGCTCGTTCCTGGACGACTACCACCTCTCCCGGGGCGGGCGCGCCACGGTCACCGCCGCCCTCGCCGCCGCGATCCTCGAGGCCGACATCCTGAACGGCGGCGTGGCCCGGGCCCACCCCGCGCTCATCGCCACGTCGGTCACCCGCGTCGGCGCCCCGCCGCCCACGCCCCCGCTCACCTACGTGCCGGGCACCGACCGCCCGTGCGTGCTCCGCGCCAAGCTGCCGGGCCTCGCCTTCCTCGCGAACGACACCCTCGCCGCCGCCGGGCTCGGGCGCGCGACCCCGCTGGTGCTCTCGGATGCGGTCGGCCCGCTCGATTCGCGGGCACCCGGCAAGGGATTCGGGGAAACGTGCGCCGCGGGCTGGCGGCAGCGTCCCTCCGGGCTGGAGGTCAGCCCGCGCGCCGCCCCGAGTCCGGACGGCCTTTCGCTCACCTTGGCGGCCGATCTTGCCGTACCGGACGAGAAGGGCGCGCCGGTGTGGTGGGTGTACCCCGACACCGCGATCGAATGGCGCTACGACAGCGCCTGGACGAACGGCTCGGTGCGCGTCTCGGTGACCGCGCGCGCCGTTCAGGGCGCCTCGGCGCGCCTCCGGGTCGGAGAGACCGAGGTGCCGCTCCTGCCCGATGGTCGCCTGCTCCGCGCGACGGTGGAGGTCCCGCCGAGCGAACTCGCGGCGGCCTGGAGCGTGTCGGTCCTCGCGGGGGCCGACACCTGGCTGGTCCTCGACGAGCTCCTCCTCGGCACCCAGCGCGTGATCGGCGAGCCGGCGGCGACGGTCAACCCGCTGGCGCGCCGCGGCGCCCCGGCGGCCCCGCCGCGGCCCCTCCCCACCGGGACGCCCGGAACGGACGGGGCGCTCACGACGATCCCGGTCCCGGGCTACGCCCACATCGCCGACGACGCGCTCCGCGCGCGCACCGGGTACGCGTGCTCGCCCCTGCAACTGGGCGCCGCCGGCGCGCTGGATGGCTGGATGATCGACGATGGACACAAGCTGAAGAAGGTGCTGGAGTCCGGAAAGCGCGGCTTCCTCCACACGGGCAACGAGCTCCTGATCGCGGCCGCGAGCGCGCCCTCGACGACCCCGCCGACAGCGACCGCCGGCGCCTCCGCGAGCCAGGGGATGCCGACCGGGCCCTACGAGGTGCGGCTCGATCCGGTTCGCCGCTGCGCGAAGGGCACCTGGCTCTACCCCGGTGACGAGCTGGTCTGGCCGATCCCCACGGCCCTCGGGTCGCGGCTGCGGCTCGGGGCGGACACGCTCCTGCTCAACGGCATCGCGCTGGTGCCCGAGCAGGACGGCCGCGAGAGCGTCGCGCTCCAAGCGCGCGTGCGGGTGACCGACGTCGGCCGGGAGCGGACGATCGAGGGCGAGGTGGTGCTGCCCGCGACCGGCGGCTTCACCGATGCCTGCCTCCGCCTCGATGAGCCCCTCCCGCCCCAGGCCCGGATCGAGCTGACCCTGAGCGCGCCCGATCCTTCGGCCTGGTTCATCGTCTGGGCGGCCAACATCGGCGAGTCCGAGCATCTCTCGGGGTGCGCCCGATGACGTTCATCCAGATCGAGTTCGTCCTGTTCTTCCTCGTCGTGTTCACGGCGTATTGGGCCGTGCGCGAGCGGCGCCTCCAGAACGTGCTCCTCATCGTCGCGAGCGCGCTGTTCTACGGGTGGGTGCACCCGTGGTTCCTCCTCCTGCTCTACGTGTCCGCCGCGGTCGACTATTTCGGCGGGCTCGGCATCGAGCGGTATCCGAAGCACAAGGGCCTGGTCCTGGCCGCGAGCCTGGGCGCGAACCTCTCGCTGCTCGGCTACTACAAGTACTGGGACTTCTTCCTCACCAACGTGGCGGCGGCGCTCGACGCCGTCGGCGTGCAGAATTCGGTCGGCCCGCTGGGCATCCTCCTCCCGGCCGGCATCTCGTTCTACACCTTCCAATCGATGGCGTACTCCATCGACATCTACCGCGGCGAGCTCAAGCCGCGTAAGAACCTGCTCGAGTACATGCTCGCCGTCTCGTTCTTCTGTCACCTCGTGGCGGGGCCGGTACAGCGGGCGTCCAACCTGTTGATGCAGGCGGAGACCCCCCGGACGCTCGATTGGGAGAGGGTGCGCTCCGGCTTCGCCCTCGCGATGTGGGGCGCGTTCAAGAAGATGGTGTGCGCCGACACCGTGGCGCCGTATGTCGACAAGATCTTCGCCTTGGAGTCCCCCTCGGGGCCGATGGTGTGGGCGGCCACGCTCGGCTTCACGATCCAGATCCTGGCGGACTTCTCGGGCTACACCGACATCGCCCGCGGCACGGCGCGGATGCTCGGTTGGGAGCTGATGGAGAACTTCCGTCACCCCTACCTCGCGACCAGCCCGTCCGAATTCTGGAAGCGCTGGCACATCTCCTTCTCGACGTGGATCCGCGACTACCTCTACATCTCGTTCGGCGGCTCGCGGGGTGGGTTCCTGCGCGCAACGATGGCCACCAGCGCCGCGATGCTCATCTCCGGGCTCTGGCACGGCGCGAGCTGGAATTTCGTCTTGTGGGGCGCCTACCACGCGCTCCTGTTGATCGGCTACCGCCTCGTCACGCCGCGGATCCCCGCGTCGATCCGCGCCACCCCGGCCGGCCACGTCGGCGCGGTCGGCCTCATGTTCGGCTTCACCGTGTTCGGGTGGCTGCTCTTCCGCGAAACCGACGTCTCGCGCATCTTCCGGCTCCTTCAGCTCAACCCGCTCGCCGCCACGGCCGACGAGTGGGTGGCGACGGTGGTGATGCTCACGATGGTCGTCGCCACCGCGACACCCCTGGTGCTCGCGCTGCTCGCGGAGCGCTTCGTGCTCCCCCGCCTCTCGACCAGCGGGTGGTACCTGCCCGTCCAGACCACCGTGTGGGCGGGCTTCGCCGTTTGCTTCTACATCTTCGTGCGGATGGACGCGGTGGACTTCTTGTACTTCCAGTTCTGACCGGGGCCCGTCACACCGTCGCGTTGTAGCGGACCGTCCCCCCGCCGATTTGGTTCAGCCCGCGCGACACCCGGTACGAAAGGGTGATGATCGGGGTCCGCCGCCCGTGCAGCATCGGCAGGATCTGCATCGTCGCGTCGAGCACATCGCCCCGCTCGAGCGCAAGCGCGGCGGAGGGGAAGTAGTGCTGCTGCCAGTGCGTCGCGAGCGCGGCCGAGGAGGTGTCGAGCACGACGCCCCCGCCGAGATCACACGTGAAGTGGCCGGCGAAGCCGTGGAGCATGCCGGCGCGCTCGACTTCCCACCGCACGGTCATCGGTTGGTGGAAGGCCTCGATGGGATCCACCCCACAGTCGACGCGGACGAGCTGGGCGGGCGCGGCGAGGTAGGCGGTCAGGGGGACGAGCGCGGGCTCGGCGATCGGGGTGCGGAGCGCCGCGGTCGCGAGGCTCGAGAAATCGAAGCCGTAGACCGGGCGCGACCAGGCGCCGGGGCCCGTGCGCGCGTGCAGATGGGGCTCCTCGATCGGCGCGAGCCAGAGCTCCACGGCGGCGGGGATCATGACGCCCCCTGCCGCCAGGAGCCGATCGCGCGCGGCGAACACGGGAACGTACATGTTCTCGGTGACCGCGAAGTGCCCGAGCCACTCGGACACGATGACGTCGTAGGTGCGGTCGAGCTCCAGCGTGTCGATGTCGCCGCCGTGAAACGTGATGGCGCCGCCCAGATCGTTGTCCTCGGCCAGGGTGCGGGCGTACTCGAGGATCTGGGCGTTGTCGACGGCATCGACGTGGCGGGCCCCGGCGCGCGCGGCGAAGAGGGACAGGATCCCCGTGCCACACCCGATGTCGAGCACGGTGACATCCGGCCGCACCACCGCCTCGATGGCGCGGCGGAAGGCGTCGGTCCGCGGATGATCCGCGACCATCAGCCGGTGGATGCCGAGCTCGCCGTAGCTGGAGAAGTAGCCGCTCTCGGGCTGCGCGACGGACTCCGCCCCGACGATCTCGTGCTCGACGAGGTGGTCGAGGGCTGCCGCGACATCGTCCGGATCGAGGCCGAACAACACGTCGAGATCCCGCGACACGTCGCCCGGCTCGCGCGGCCCGACCAGCTGGGACAGGACGATGAGCACGCTGGGCGAGAGCTCGAGCGTGGCCCCGCTCACCTTGTTGCGGGCGATCAACGCCCGCTCCCGGGTGACGTACAGCTCGGCGTCGGGGTTCATCTGGAGCCGTGCCATTCGGAAAGCGCTCGGTGGGCGGGCCAACGTAGCCCGAAGGGACGTTCGCGGATCGCGCCCCCCTGTTACGGCCCCGGATGCTCGACGACCTCACCCGGATGGCCGACGCCGTTCGTGGCCTCCCCGAATCGACCGCCGTAAACGACTGGAGCGTGTGCTGGACACGCACCCGCACCCGCGGATGGAGCGTGCGCCGCGGCGTGGCCGAGCCGCCCTCCGCCAGCCTCGCGGAAGGCGCGTTGGTGACCGCCATCGTGGACGGCGCGGAGGGCTGGGCCGCAACCGCGGACGTGAGCGAGCGCGGCCTGGCCCTGGCCCTCGGACACGCGGCCGACTGGGCCCGCGTGGTCGGCGCGCGCGCGCTCGTGCCGATGGTCCCGACGGACGTGAGCGACGCCCGCGGCACCTACACCGGCCCTGGGGTGGACACGCCGGAGCTCTCGCCGGCCCTCGTCCGGGACGCGCTCCGACGCCTCGAGGCCCGGCTCCGGCAGGGCGCCCCCGACATCGTGGATGCGTCCGCGAGCCTCGACGTGACGGACGTGGACCAGGCCTCGTGGACCAGCCGCGGCGGCGCCACGCTCCAACGCTTTCGCCACGTCGCGCCCAACCTCGCGGCCACCGCCGCGCGCGGATCGGCGTCGCAGGGGCGGTCGCTCGGGGGTGGATACAACGGGGGCGTGAACAACCAGGGGGGCTTCGATCGCTTCGACATCCCCTTTCTGGAAGGCGAGGCCGAACGGATCCGCGAGGAGGCGCTGGCGCTGCTCCTCGCGCCCCAGTGTCCGAGCGGACCGATGCAGCTGCTCCTCTTGCCCGGCCAGATGATGCTCCAGATCCACGAGTCGATCGGCCACCCGCTCGAGCTGGACCGCATCCTCGGCGACGAGCGCAACTACGCCGGCACCAGCTTCGTCACCCGCGACATGTTCGGCACGTATCGCTACGGGTCGGACCTGCTGAATGTCACGTTCGACCCCACGGTGCCCGGCGAGCTCGCCAGCTATGCCTTCGACGACGCCGGCACCCCCGCGCGTCGGGAGTGGCTCATCCGCAAGGGGATCCTGGAGCGGCCGCTCGGCGGCGCGCTCTCCCAGCGGCGCGCGGGGCTGCCCGGCACCGCCAACGCCCGCTCGTCGGCGTGGGACCGCCCGCCCATCGATCGCATGGCCAACCTGAACGTCGAGCCCGGCGATGCCTCGCTGGCCCAGCTCATCGCCGGCGTGGAGCGCGGCGTGATGATGGAGACCAACATCTCCTGGTCCATCGACGACTCGCGCAACAAGTTCCAATTCGGGTGCGAGTGGGGCCGTGTCATCCGGAACGGCGCGCTCGCCGAGGTGGTGAAGAACCCCAACTACCGTGGGATCTCGGCCACGTTCTGGCGCAGCCTCTCAGGCGTGGGCGATGCGTCCACGGTCGAGGTGCTCGGCACGCCCTATTGTGGCAAGGGCGAGCCCAACCAGATGGTGCGGGTCGGGCACGCCTCGCCCGCGTGCCTGTTCGACAACGTCGATGTGTTCGGTGGCGAAGCCGAGGGGGAAGCATGAACATCACCGCGCGGGCCGAGGCCCGCTTCACGGCGCTGTCGGACGCCCTCTTCGCCCGGCTCACCGGCGCCGAAGTCGGGTTCCTGTCCCTCGACGGCGAGGCCACGAGCTTCGTCCGCTTCAACCACGCCAAGGTGCGGCAGGCCGGGTTTGTCGACCGGCAGCGTGCCATGGTGCGGCTCATCGACGGCGCGCGCCATGCGTCCGTCACGGTCGACCTCACGGGGGATGGAGACTCCGAGCGGCTCCACGCGGCGCTCGTCGAGGCGCGGGCGCTCGTCGCCGGCTCGGACGCAGATCCGTACCTGCTCTACAACACCGAGCCCACGTCCACGCGCCGCGTCGCCCACGGGGCCCTCCCGAGCGCCGAGGAGATCGTCGCAAGCGTCGCGGAGGACGCCGCCGGGCTCGACGTTGTCGGCATCCACGCCAGCGGCCCGATGTGGCGCGGGCTCGCGACGTCGCTCGGCCAGGTGAACTGGCACGTGGTCGAGCGGTTCGACGCGAAGGTCGCGGCCTACCTGGGCGGGGACCGCGCCGTGCAGACCGGCCTGTCCGGCGCGGCCTGGTCGCGTACCGAGTGGCGCGCCACCCTCGACGCCGCGCGATCCAAGCTCGAGGCGCTCGCCCGGCCCTCCCGCGCGATCCAACCCGGACGCTACCGCGTCCTGCTCACCCCCCATGCCATGGAAGATCTCCTCGGCGTCATCAGCTGGGGCGGGTTTTCGGCGCGCGCGCGCCGCACCGGCTCCTCGCCCCTGCTCCGCCTCGCGCAGGGCGAAGCGCAGCTGCATCCGGCCGTGAGCTTCACGGAGGACATCGCCGGCGGCTGGGCCCCCGCCTTCACCGCGGACGGGTTCGTGCGTCCGGAGCGGGTGAAGCTCGTCGAGCACGGTCGTCACGTCGGGGAGCTCGTCAGCGCGCGCAGCGCGGGCGAGTTCCTGTTGGCCGCCAACGGCGCCGACAGCGACGAGTCCCCCCGCGCCCTCTCGATGGCGCCCGGAGACATCCCGCCGGGCGACGCCCTCGCCGCCCTCGGCACCGGCCTCTACATCGGAAACCTCTGGTACCTGAACTTCTCCGATCGGCCCGCCGGGCGTGTCACCGGGATGACCCGCTTCGCGACCTTCTGGGTCGAGAACGGCGAGATCGTGGCGCCGGTGCCCGTCATGCGTTTCGACGAGAGCCTGCTCCGCGTCCTCGGCGATCAGCTGGTCGGAGTCACCTCCCGCGCCGAAGAGCTGCCGGACACCGGCACCTACGGGGGGCGCACCTTGGCGGGAACGCGGGCGCCGGGGATCATCGCGGAGGGGTTCTCCTTCACCCTCTGACGTTCACCCTCTGACGTTCACCCCGTGACCGGCTGCAGGACGGCGCGCATCACCCGGGTGAGCTCGGCGAGCGTGTAGGGCTTGGTCAGCACGGCGGTGAACCCGTAGGCGGCGTGGTCGCTCATCACGGGGTCCTCCGAATACCCGCTCGACACGATGCCGCGCGCGGTCGGGTCGATCGCGAGGATGCCCCTGAGCGCGGGCAGGCCGCCCATCCCTCCCGGCACGGTGAGGTCCATGACGACACAGTCGTACGGATCGCGCGCCGCGAGCGCACGTCGCCACGCGTCGATGGCCTGATCGCCGTCCTCGGTCGCGGTCACCTCGAAGCCGAGCTCCTCCAGGAGCAGGGTGAGCATCTCGCGCACGACATCCTCGTCGTCCATCACCAGCACCCGGCCGGAGCCGTGCAGGGGCGAGGGAAAAACGTCGGCAGGCGCGCTCGTAGACTGGTCCCCGGCCGCGGGGAGGTACACCGAAAAGCAGCTGCCGGCGCCCAGCTTGGACTCCAACATGATGTGCCCGTCGTGCCGCTTCACGATCGAGTAGGACGTCGCGAGGCCGAGTCCGCTCCCGCGCCGCTTCGTCGTGAAGTAGGGAAGGAACACCCGAGATAGATTCTCCACGCCGATCCCCACCCCGGCATCCACCACCTGGATGCGGACATACCGACCGGGCGGCAGCGGCACGCCCGGATCGGCCAGATCGACGTTCCGCAGGAACAGATCGACCCGGCCCCCCTTCGGCATGGCCTGGCGCGCGTTGATCACCAGGTTCTGCACCACCTGGCTGATCTGCCCACTGTCGACCTCGACGTTCCAGAGCCCGGGCTCCACCTCGAAGTGGGGCTGCACCGACGACTCTCGCAGCACGAACGAGGCGGATTCGCGCACCATCTCCTCGATGCACGTCCGCTTGCGGATCGGCGTGCCCCCCTTGGCGAACGTGAGCAGCTGCTGGGTGAGGTCGCGGGCCCGGATGGCTGCTCGCTCGGCTTCGGCAAGCCGCGTCTGGATGGCTTCCTCCGGGGGGAGCCTCAACCGTGCCAGCGACAGGTTCCCCAGGATTCCGGCGAGGATGTTGTTGAAGTCGTGCGCGATCCCGCCGGCGAACAGGCCCATGGACTCGAGCGTGCCCGCGTGCTGGATCTCGGCGTCTTTTCGCACCTTCTCGGTGTCGTCCCGCAAGACGAGGACCACCCCCAACCCTCGGCCTTCGGCGTCGCGAATCGGCGCGGCGGTCTTGGTCACCACGCGCTCGGTGCCGTCGCGCGCGTGGAGGCGGTGGTGGTCCGTGGAGCTCTGGACGCTCTTGGACGCGAGCGCCCGCATCACCGGGTTGACCACCGGCACGCCGGTCCGCGCGTGGACGAGCTGGAGGATCGCCTCGATCGGCTTGCCGATTGCCTCGGCCTGCGCCCACCCCGTCATGGTCTCCGCCACGGTGTTCAAGAGGACGATCCGCGCTTCGGTGTCGGTGGCGATCACCCCGTCGCCGATGGAGCGGAGGGTGACCGCGAGGCGTTCTCTCTCGGCGTCGAGCGCAGCCGCGGCATGCGCGCGGCCCCACGCGCCGGCGATCAGGTTGGCGACGGCCTCGATGAAGTGTTGGTCGTCGGAGCTGAACTGGCGCCGAACACGGGCGACTCCCGAGAGGATGCCCTCGATGCCGCCGGCGCCGACGATGGGCGTGCTCAAGCCAGACACCATGCCGGTTCGGAGCAGGTCCGGCGTCGGGCGGAAGCGCGTTTCACACCCGAGGTCGTCCACCAGGACGGTCTTCCCGATGGAGAGCGTGTAGTCGGTCATGGAACCGCTCTCCGCCAGGGACCACACCGTCCCGATTGGCGTGGAAGCACCGAACCGGGCGCGGAGGGTGATCCGATCGCCATCGAGCTGCGTGAGCCCGGCCACGTCGAGCCCGAGCGTCTCGGCGAGCGCCGCGAGGGCGGCTTCGAGGAAGGCGGGCAGACTCCCATCGATCAGCGAAAGGTGGCCGAGCTGGGCCACGATCGCCTGCTGCCGACTCTGGATCCGGAGCCGCTCCTCCGCCGCGCGCCGCTCGGCGATCTCGCGCTGCGCGTCGGCGTACAGCCGCCCGTGGTCGATCGCGACGCCGCAGAGCCGCCCGATCTCCTCGGCGATGGCCACGTCCTGTTTGGTGTACCTCCGGCTGGGGTCACACGAGACGAGGCTGAGCACGCCGAGCGCCGCGCCGCGGATGGGGATGGGCACCGCGATCCCCGAAACGATGCCCCCGCGTCGGTAGCGTTCGAGCATCTCCGGGTCTGAGGCGTGTCGCTCGAGCATGCGGTCGGAGATCGAGTTGTCCAGCTGCGATCGGCCCGTTCTCACCACGGCCCACAACCCGTCGGAGGCGTCGGGCTCCGGGGGGATGACCAGCGGGCGGTCGGGGGGCGGGCCGTAGGGGTTCGGGTCGATCGTAGCCACCTCCGCCAGCTCCAGGGTTCCATCGGGTTGCAGGAGATGGACCGCGCACACGTCCGCCATCGCCGGGACCGTCATCCGGGCGAAAGCGGCGAGCGTGGTGCGATAGTCGAGCGAGGCGTTGAGCACGGCGCCCGCCTGGGCAAGGAACGCGTAGCGTCGACTCGTGGCCTCCGCTTCGCTGCGCGCCGCCTGTTCGCGAAGGATCAGCGCCCGGTGGCGCTGCTGGCGCCGATGCGCCTCGAACCGTCGGGCGGCGACGCTCGTCCCACGCGGGGGCTCGTGCGGGGCGGTGGGGTCTGGCATCCGGCGGAGTCTACATACATTGCGGAGCGAGACTCGCCGCCGCGCGGCGAATATACTGACCAGATGTTCAAGCCCTCCGCCAACCCGCCCTCCCGCTTCGAGGAGATGCACGTCGAGTGGGACGAGGAGGCGCCGCCAGCCAGACTCCACGTGTATGACGACGACAGCAAGAGCATCCTCGCGAAGAACGACAGCCCGGACCTGCCGTTCACGTGGTCGCTCAACCCGTACCGTGGGTGCTCCCATGCGTGTATCTATTGCTACGCGCGCCCAAGCCACGAGTACCTCGGCTGGGGCGCCGGGACGGACTTCGACACGCGCATCGTGGTCAAGCGAAACGCGGCCGCCCTGCTCACCGCCGCGTTCGACGCCCCCCGTTGGGAGGGGGAGTCGATCCTGTTTTCAGGAAACACCGACTGTTACCAGCCGCTGGAGTTCCGGTTGGGCCTCACGCGTGCGTGCCTCGAGGTGTGCCTCCGCTACCGGAACCCCGTGAATGTCATCACCAAGTCAAACCTGATCGAGCGCGACGTCGACCTGCTGGTGAGCCTCCACCGCGCCGCGCGCGTCCATGTCACCCTGTCGATCCCCTACTTCGATCCCGCGCTCGCCCGCGCGATCGAGCCCGGCGCCCCCACCCCCGCGCGGCGGCTCCGCGCCCTCCGTACGCTCTCGGACGCGGGCATCCCCGTAGGCGTCAACGTCGCGCCGGTGATCCCGGGCGTCAACGACAAGGAGATCCCCGCCGTGCTCAAGGCCGCACGCGACGCGGGCGCGACCCGCGCCGGCCTGATCATGGTGCGCCTGCCCGGGCCGGTCGCCCCGTACTTCGAGCAGCGCATCCGGGAGGCCCTTCCGTTGCGCGCGGAGGGCGTCCTGGCACGCATCCGGCGGGCGCGCGGCGGGCGCCTCAACGATCCGAACTTCGGGACGCGGATGCGCGGCGGCGGGGAGGAGTGGGCGGCCACCGAGCGGTTGTTCCACGTCTGGTGTGACAAGCTGGGGTACACGCCGCGGTCGAACATGGAGGGGCCGCAGCCCGAGGGCGCCTCCACCTTCCGCCGGCCCACCGCGCCACCGCGCCCGGGCAGCCAGCTCGCCCTCTTCCGTGGATTCCCCGGCGGATCGTGATTTGCCGTCCACCCGGTTAGGCTCCGCGGCCAGGGAGATCTCATGTCCGACAAGCCCACCGAGCAAGCCCCGACCGAGCCGACCGAGCCGGTCGTCGTCCCCCAGACCGTGTCGGCGCAGACGCCCAAGGCGCCCCCCGGCGTGTTGACCCACGCGTCCGACTTCCAGGCCCGGCCGGGCTTCCGCAGCCCGCCGAACAACAAGAGCAAGGCCGACAAGAACGCCCCCAAGAAGAAGAAGAAGTAGGCCATGCGCAGGACCATCGGCAGCTCCGGGCTCTCGGTCGCCCCCATCGGGCTCGGCGGCATGCCGATGTCCATCCAAGGGCGGCCTCCCGAGGCCGAAGCCCTGCGCACGATCCACGCCGCGCTCGACGCGGGCATGGACTTCATCGACACGGCGGACGTGTACTGCAAGGACGACACCGACATCGGCCACAACGAGCGCCTCATCGCCAAGGCGCTGCGCGATCGGGCCGATGGGCGCAGCGTCGTGGTCGCGACCAAGGGCGGGCTCGAGCGCCCCAAGGGCGATTGGACCACGAACGGCCGCCCGGAGCACCTGCGCAGCGCGTGCGACCGGAGCCTCGCGGCTCTGGGCGTCGACCAGATCCAACTCTACCAACTGCACGCCCCCGATGACGACGTTCCCTTTGCGGACTCGGTCGGTGCCCTCGCCGAGCTGCGCGCCGCCGGCAAGATCGCGCACGTCGGGCTCTCGAACGTGTCTGTCGCCGAGATCGAGGCCGCCCGTGCGATCGTGCCGATCGTGAGCGTACAGAACCGCTGCAACCCGTTCGATCGCAGCGCCTGGACCGACGGCGTCGTTCAGTACTGCACTGCGAACGGCCTCGCGTTCCTGCCCTACAGCCCGGTCGGCGGCGGCCGCGGCAAGGCCAAGGTCGCGACCGACAAGACGCTCGTCGCGGTCGGACAGCGGCATGGCGTCTCGCCCTTCCAGGTCACGCTCGCGTGGCTGCTCGCCAAGTCCCCGGTGATGTTGCCCATCCCCGGCGCCTCCAAGGTGGCGAGCGCGGTCGACTCCGCGGCGGCCATGAAGCTGGTCCTCACGGCGGAAGATCTCGCCGAGCTCGACCGAGCCTTCCCCACCTGATCCGCTGATCGGGCGCCCCGGCGCTGACGCGCCGGCGGCCCCTTCCAGGCTTCGGCGCAAGCGCCTCGGTCCTCGCTACGCTCGGGACCGGCCGCTCCCGCGGCCGCCTTCCAGGCGCCTGGCGCGGGGATCGGGTGGTCCGCTGGTGGCCGCGGCCCGCACCGTGGCCGCCGCTTCGTCCACCGCCGCGAGGATCCCGCGCGCCGAGGCGACGAACGCCTGCCCCGCGAGGGTCGGTCGCATGCCGCGGGCGCCGCGGTCGAACAGCTCGACCCCGAGCTCGTCCTCGAGCGCCCGCAGCTTGCGCGTGAGCGGAGGCTGGCTGATGTGCAGCAGCCGGGCCGCGCGCACGATCGTGCCCTCCTCCGCGATGGTGACGACGGCCTGCAGCTGATCGAGGCTCATGCCACAAGGTACCACCGGCCCCACCGGCCGGTGGTGTCGCATGTGGCGCCATACCGAGACGGTATGGGCCCGACGCGCACCGGTGCGGCATCTTCAGAGGAACGGGGGCGGGCAGCCCCCAGCGGCGGAGGAAGTCCATCGATGCTGACCCGGACCGAGCAACTACGGATGCGACGCGCCGGCCGCGCCGCGGCGGGAACCCTGGCCCATGTCGGCCGGGCGCTGCGTGTCGGGATGTCCACCGCCGACATCGACCGGCTCGTACGGGACGACACCGCGCGCCGCGGCGGCCGGCCCAGTCAGCTCGGCTTCCACGGCTTCCCGGCGGCGGTGTGTACCAGCCGCAACCATGTCGTGTGTCACGGAGTCCCGTCCGTCCAGGAGCTCCTCGTCGATGGTGACATCGTGAACGTGGATGTGACGACCCACCTCGGCGGCGTGCACGGTGACACCTCGGCCACCTTCTTCGTCGGCACGCCCTCGCCGGAGGCCCGCCACGTGGTCGAGACCGCTCGCCGCTGCCGCGACGCGGGCATCGCCGTGGTCCGCCCGGGCGCGCGGCTCGGGGACATCGGGCACGCCATCCAGACGCTCGCTCGCGCCGAGGGCTGCTCCGTCGTGACCCTGTACGGTGGCCACGGAATCGGTCGCGAGATGCACGAGCCGCCCTTCGTGGCCCACACGGGCCCTGGCGGGGACGGCCCGATGCTCCGGGCCGGCACGGCGTTCACGGTCGAGCCGATGATCAACCTCGGAGGCCCCGAGGTGGACACGCTCCCCGACGGCTGGACCGTCGTGACGCGTGACCGTCGCCTCTCGGCACAGTTCGAGCACACGGTGCTGGTGACGGACGGCGGGCACGCGATCCTGACCCTGTGATCCGAGGGCTCAGGACCGCCCGCCCGCGCGGTTGACCTTACGCCGGCGCCTTCGCCGGGGTGAGCGAGAGCCGCTTGCGTGCGGCGCCCTTCCTCCTCAGGTCCTCGGTCATCTCGTTCATCTGATCGCCGATCCGGTCGAGGTCCGCCTTGTCGAGGAGCTTCCGCACCTTCGGGAAGAGGCTGTTCTCCTCCTCCTCGACGTGGTGCTCCACGGCGCCCCGAATGGCGGCCACGCGCCCGTCGAACCCCGGCGCCGACGTGTTCTTCAACGCGTCCATCAGGAGCCGCTTGACCTCCTTGTGCTCGTCGTACGCCTCTGCCAACTCCGCCTTCGTCCCCTTCGACCGGGCCGCCGGGTAGTACCAGGCCTCCTCGATCATCGTGTGGATGGCGAGCGCGTCGGCGATCTGGTTGAACAGGTCCAGCTTCGTGTCCTCGGAGTTGGACTTCTCGAACCGGTCGAACAGCCCCGCGAGTTCCTGGTGTTGCCGCTTCAGCAAGAGCATTGCGTCCATGAATTTCCCCCAACGGGAGGTAGGCACGCCATGCGCCCGGTCACGAACCCTTGAGGTTCGCCCGGAAGAACGCGAGCGTGGCCGCCCAGGAGCGGCTCGCGGCGAACGGATCGAAGGCCCCGCGGTCCCAGCAGTGGAACCCGTGCTGCGTGCGCGGCCACACCTCGATCGTGCCGCGCGCGGCACCCTTCACCAACGCCGCGGCGCACGCGCCCACCGCGTCGGCCGGGATCGAGGCGTCATTCGACGCGAAGTGGGCGAGGATCGGGCCCTTCATGGTCGAGGTGCGCTCGATCGGCGGCACCCCGCCGAGGCTCGGGGAGTGCGCGCGCCCGTAATAGGCGACGGCGGCGTCGGTCCCGTGGAGGCCGTGTGTCTCCCAAGCCAGGAGTCCGCCGTAGCAGAAGCCGAGCACCGCCACGCGCCCACCCTCCGCGATGTCCGTCCGCAGCGTGTGCACGAGGCTCTCGAGCTCGGCGTGGAGCCTTCCCAGGTCCAGCGTGGCGATCTGTGCGCGGCCGGCCGTCACGCCCGCCGGGTCGTAGCCCACCTCGAACCCAGGGGTGTGATCGTGGAACAGGTCGATCGCGACCGCCGTGAACCCCGCCCCCGCCAGCTCCGCGCACACGCCTCGAATGTAGGGGTTGACCCCGAAGATCTCCTGGAGCACCAGCACCACGGGAGGCGGCTCGGAAGCGAGCGCGGGGTCGGCGCGAAAGCAGGGAATGGGACCGAAGGGTCCGGTGGGATGGAAGTTCATCCTGCGCTCTTATTCAGGACTTCCAGCTCGGGTACTCGAAGGGGGCGGTGCGCCGATCGGCGGCGCGCCAGCGCGACCAGTCGTGTTGCGCGACCCGCCGCTCGGGCGCGTCCGGCCCCGGCCCGTGGGGTCCGCGGGGAGCGCCGGTCGCGGGCATCTCGGGGCGCGGCGGAGGCTCGGTACCAGGGCCCACCGGATTCGCGTGCGGCCCGGTCGCGCCGGGCGGCGGCAGATCCGCGGATCCGGGAGCGCTCCCCTCGTCGTTGGTCTGCCGCTTCGAGCCGCTCACGGGAACCCCCTTCCATAAGGGTAGGCCCCGTGGGCGGGAAGGACGCCTACGCCAACAACACCGCCGCGAAGAACACCAGCGACACATACCCGTTCAGATCAAAGAAAGCCTTGTCGATCCTGGAGAGATCACCCGGCCGGACCAGGGAGTGCTCGTACGCGAGCACGCCGCTGATGAGCGCCCAGCCCCCCCAGTAGGCCCAGCCGAGCGGGACGACGAACGGGAGCGCCGCCAACAATCCAACGGTCACGACGTGCAACCCGCCGCTCACCCAGAGGGCGCCTACCTGCCCGAGAGCCACGGGGATCGAGCGGAGGCCCTGCCCGCGATCGAACGCCTCGTCCTGGAGCGAATAAAGGATGTCGAAGCCGGCCACCCAGGTCATCACCGCGGCCGCGAGCACCACCGCCGCCAGGGACACCGTGCCCGTAACGGCCATCCACGCCGCCACCGGCGCGATGCCGAGCGCGGCGCCGAGCCAGAGGTGCACCAGGGCGGTGAAGCGCTTGGCGTAGGAATACCCACCGACCACGAGCAGCGCGACGGGCGAGAGCGCCCCACATGCCGGGTTCAGCGCGAACGACGTTGCCACGAAAAGCAGCCCGGCCGCCGCCGTGATGGCGGTCGCCGTGCGGACGCTCATCTGCCCACTCGGGATCTCGCGGATCGCCGTGCGCGGATTTCGCGCGTCGAACGTGCGGTCCACGATGCGGTTGACGCCCATGGCGAACGAGCGTGCGAGCACCATGCACACCACGATGAGCGCGATCGTGCTCCACGTGACCGGCGTCGATCGCGACGCGATGACCGCCGACGCGAGCGCGAACGGCATCGCGAAGATGCTGTGGGAGAACTTGATCATTCGCCCGTAGACGACGATCGGGTGGGCCGCGTTCACACTGCCGGGCATTCGAGCCACCTCCGCGGCCAGACCGTGCCGTCGAACAGGGCCCCGATCGGGTCCTCGTCGGGCACGTCGACCAGCAACAATCCGGGCGCCTGCCCGTTCACGAGCCGCCCGACGGGCAGATCGAGCGCATCCGCGCCGCCCGCCGTCAGGGCGTGGAGCCAGACCTCGGGGGCGATCTGCTGAAAAGCGCGCCGGAGCACCGCCGCTTCCGCGAGCGGATCGAGGTCGGGTGTAGAGGCGAGCGAGTCCGTGCCGATGGCCAGGGGGATGCCCCGATCCAACATGCCGTGTACGTCCGGGAAGCGCCCGGTGATGTGTTGGTTCGACCGTACGCAGAGGCACACGCGCGCGCCCGCGATCAAGTCGAGATCGTCGCCGCGGGTGCACACGGCGTGCACCAGGAGCGCGCGGCGATCGAGCACGCCGAGGGACGAGAGGTACGCCGCCGGGGACAGGCCGGGGATGTCGAACGCGGACAGGTCGCGCCCCGCCCGCTCGAGGTACGGGCGCCACGCCCCCGTGCCGGACGCCAGCCACGCGGCCTCCTCCGGGTCCTCGTCGAAGTGGATGGACCACGGCCCCGGGAGCGACGCGGCGGCGCGGATCATGTTGGGGTGCGTGGAATGGGGCGCGTGGGGCGTGAGGCGCGCCGAGACGTCCGCCGGCACCGCCACACAATCGACGCCGAACACCTCGTGCCACACCCGCGCGGGCATCTTCGCCGCGGTGATCGCGCCGCTCGACCGCCCGTTGTTGGTGATCTCTCCCAACGCGGCCGTGCCGGCGCGAATGGCCTGGTACACCCCGCGGCCGGCCTGCATCGCCGAGGGGGGCGGCCCCGCCCGGAACTGTCCCACCCAGTTGACGAAGCCCGCGTGCTTCGCCGTCGCGACGGGCCCGAGCTCGAGGTGGGTGTGCGCGTTGACGAAGCCCGGCACGAGCAGCCCGCGGCGGTCCTCGACCGGGAGGCCCGCCGGATCGCAGAGAAACCCGTGTTCATCGACACCGATCACCGGGGCGCGCACGAGGCCTTCCTCGGTCCACGCCCAGGCCGGACGATAGGCACGGGCGCCGTCCCGGACACGTGTACCGGGGGCGTTGCGGGGGGCGGCGCCCCCTGCCCCAAGCGCGCCGGGATCCAAGATTACACCGATGCCGACGGCGCGGTCACGATGCCGCGCACGTCGAGGTGGTCGTAGCGCATGTTGCGGCGCACGGGCACAAAACCGGCGGTGCGGATGTGGTGCTCCACGTCCGCGATGGTCATGCTCCACGTGCTGCCCGCGGCGCTGACCACGTTTTCTTCCAGCATCACGCTGCCGAAGTCGTTGCAGCCCATGTAGAGGGAGGCCTGCGCCACGCCCGGCCCCTGGGTGACCCAGCTCGCCTGGAGGTTGTCGAAGTTGTCCAACATCAGCCGCGCCGTCGCGTTGACACGCAAATAGTCGGCGGCCGTGTTCTGGGCGGGCGTGATGTACGTGTTGTCGGGCACGAACGTCCAGCAGATGAACGCGGTGAAGCCGTTGTACTCGTCCTGCAGATCGCGCAGGCGCATGAGGTGTTCCACGCGATGCGCCGGCGTCTCTCCCATGCCGAACATCATCGTGGCGGAGGACCGCAGGCCGCGCTTGTGGGCCTGCCGCATGACCTCGAGCCACTCGTCGCTCGTGCACTTGAGCGGCGCGATGCGCTTGCGGACGCTGTCCACCAGGACCTCGGCGCCGCCGCCGGGAATGCTGTCCATGCCGGCCGCGATCAGTCGGTCGAGCGTCTGGTCCATCGTGAGCTTGGAGACGCTCATGATGTGGAACACCTCCTCCGGCGAGAGCGCATGCAACGCAACGCCCGGCCAGCCGGCCTTCATCCACCGGAACAGATCCTCGTAGTACTCGATCCCGAGGGCGAGGTTGAGCCCACCCTGGAGCAGCGTCTCGATGCCGCCGACCTTGACCAATTCGTCGAGCTTGCCCGCGATCTGATCCTTGGTCAGCGTGTACGCTTCCTTGTGGTTCTTGGGCCGGTAGAAGGCGCAGAACTTGCACGCGGTGACACACACGTTCGTGTAGTTGATGTTGCGGGAGATGATGTAGGTCACCTCCTTGCCCGGGTGCAACGTCGTCCGGCGCAAGTGCGCGGCGTTGCCGAGATCCTCGATGCGGGCCTCCGTCGCGAGGCGCACACCCTCGGCCTCGGTCAGGCGTTCGCCGTCGGCGCCCTTGGAGAGCAGGGTGTCCAGATCGACGCGGTGACGGGTGCGGGACGGCCCGTACAGCGACACGTCCTCGTGCTTGAAGAAGCCCGCCTGCTTGCCGAGCGCGGCGAAGCGGCGGAGCCCCATCAGCGCGCGATCGTCGAGCTGGTAGCGGATGTGCTCGGTGAGGTAGGTGCGGTCGGCCTCGGGGGCGTGCTCGCGCTCGGGAAGGCCCAGGGCGGCGGCCTCGCGCAGCCCCGCGATCGCGGCGGGATCGAGGTCCGCGCGCCCCGCCCAGACGGCGAACACGAACGGCAGCCCGGTCCAGTCCTTCCACACCCGGCCCAGATCGATCCGGGTCACCAGGCGATCCGGGAGGTTGCGCGCGGCGTCCCCGATGACGACGGCGCCGGTCTTTCCCTGGGCGTGGAAGGCGCCGGTGCCGGCGTCCACGGGGTAGACGTTGAGCGCGGCCGTGCCCAGCTTCGCCGCGAGCGGGCCGCGGAGCAGGATCTGCGCGAGCACGACGGACGTGCGGCTCTCTCCGTCGAGCGCGACCGAGTCCCACTCCTCGATGGGCGTCTCGCCGACCAGCAGCACGCTCGCGACGTCCCCGTCGCAGCCGATCGCGTAGCCGGGCACGACCCGGTAGTCGCCGCCCTCGGAGAACATGCTCGCCACGGGGATCAGCCCCACGTCGGCCTCGCCGTTCTTCAGCTTGCGGGCGGCCTCGGACGGCACCGACCCGATCACGTCGAAGCGCGCGGGGTCG
The DNA here is from genome assembly GCA_030685065.1 of Pseudomonadota bacterium. Classification (GTDB taxonomy): domain Bacteria; phylum Myxococcota_A; class UBA796; order UBA796; family SXON01; genus CAJBVW01. The sequence continues at coordinate 37,535 of JAUXQH010000127.1, forward strand.
AGGTGGCGGGTCAGGGGCCAGGCGTTGGTGTACCCGACACACGCGACGCGGGTGCGGGGGGCCTGGGGGATGTCTGTGCGGCTCATCTAGGCCTCCGCGACGATGTGGTAGAGGGTGTCGCGCTCGACGGGCACCCGCCCGGCGTCACGGATGAGCTGCACCAATTCGGCGCGGGTCAGCTCTTGCGGGGTCTTGGCGCCCGCCATGTGGTAGATGCGCTCCTCGCGCACGGTGCCATCGAGATCGTCCACGCCGAACGCCAGGGACACCTGCGCCAGCTTGATCCCGAGCATGATCCAGTAGGCCTTGATGTGGTCCATGTTGTCGAGCATGAGGCGCGACACGGCCATGGTGCGCAGCGCGTCGTAGCCGGTGGGCTCGGGCAGGCGGCGCAAGCGGTTGTTCTCGTTGTGGAACCGCAGCGGGATGAAGGTCTGGAACCCCCCCGTCTCGTCTTGGAGCCCGCGCAGCCGCACCAGGTGGTCGACCCGCTCCTCGAGCGTCTCGATGCTGCCGAAGAGCATCGTACAGTTGGTTCGCAGGCCGAGCCGGTGCGCCACGCGGTGCACCTCCAACCAACCGTCGCCGTCGACCTTGTCGTGGCACAACTTCTTGCGCGCACGGGGGTGGAAGATCTCCGCCCCGCCTCCCGGGAGCGAGCCGAGGCCGGCCTCGACCAGCTCGGTGAGCACCTGCTCGTAGGACTTCCCGAACTTCTCCGCGAAGTAGTGGATCTCGACCGCGGTGAACCCCTTGATGTGCAGGTCGGGCCGCTCGGCCTTGATGCCACGCAAAAGATCCGTGTAGTACTCCCACGGCAGGTCCGGGTTGAGCCCGTTGACGATGTGGACCTCGGTGATGAACTCCTCGCGGAGCGCGGTCACCCGCCCGATCGCCTGCTCCAGGGACATCGTGTAGGACTCGGGGTCACCCGTCTTGAGCCGCGCGAAGCTGCAGAAGATGCAGCTCGCCTCGCACACGTTCGTCGCGTTGACGTGCAGGTTGCGGTTGAAGTAGGTCAGGTCGCCGAAGCGCTGCTCGCGCACCCGGTTGGCCAGGGCGCCCACGGCCGCGACCTCGGGGGTGTTGAACAGCTGCACGCCGTCGTCGAAGGTCAGGCGTACGCCCGCCTCGAGCTTCTCGCGGATGGGGCCGAGGCCCGCGGCGTCGATCGCGCGGCGGGTGGTAGAGCCGAGTTCAATCATCCCCATCCTCGTTTTTTCTGGAGGGCTCGTTTGGTTCTGTGAGCCCGGTCCAGCGGCGGACCAGCTCGTTCGCGATGCCGACGCGGTCGAAGGCGCGCGCGACGACGGTGTCGAGCAGCGCCTCGATGGTCTTCGGGCGGCTGTAGAAGGAAGGCGCGGCGGGCATCACGATGCCCCCCGCCATCGTCACCGCCTCCATGTTGCGGAGGTGGATCAGCGAGAAAGGCGTCTCGCGCAGGACCAGCACGAGCGGCCGGCGCTCCTTGAGCATCACGTCCGCGGCGCGGCCGAGCAGATCGGCGCTGATGCCGTGCGCGATGCGCGCCATGGCCCCGGCCGAGCACGGGATCACCAGCATGGCGTCGTATTGGGAGGAGCCCGAGGCGAAGGGCGCGGTCATGTCACCGGCGGGCCAGATTCGCAGGCCGAGGTCGGCGGGGTTGGTGCCGATCTCGTGCTGCCAGACGACGCGGGCGGTCTTGGTGAACACCACGTCGGTCTCGATGCCGGCCGCGCGGCCGGGGCCGGCTAGAAAACTCATGGCTCTCTGGGCATAGGGCGCGCCCGAGGCTCCGCTTATGCCGAGGATGAGCTTCATGGGCGCCCCGATCACCCCTCCACCCGCGCGACCACCAGCGATGCCACCGGCGGAAACAGCTCGCGGCCCGTGACCCGCGCGAAGCCCGCGGCAGTGCAGGCGCCCTCGAAGCCCTCGCGGTCGTACCAGGCGGCCATGGAGCCGGCGAGGTAGCGGTAGGCCGAGGCATCCCCCGTGACGAGCCCCCCGACGATCGGCAGTACGACGCGGTTGTAGGTGCCCGCGAAGAACCGCTGCGCGAGCGTGGTCGGGCGGAAGAAGTCGACCACGACCAGGACGCCGCCGGGGCGGAGGACGCGGCGGGCCTCCGCCAGCGCGCGCTCGGGCTCGGGGACGTTGCGGATGCCGAAGCCGATGACGACGGCGTCGAAGCTCGCGCCCGCGAGGGGGAGCTCCCGGGCGTCCGCGCACACGGTGCGGACGTTGGCGCCGGCGGGGATCTTGGCCATGCCCGCTTCGAGCATGGGCGCGCAGAAGTCGAGGGCGACGATGCTCTTCGCGGTGGGGGCGAGGGCGGCCGTGAAGTCCATCGTGCCGGCGCAGAGGTCGAGGATGTCGCCCCGCGCGCGGTCGCCCAGGGCGCGGATGGCGATCCGTCGCCACGCGCGGTCGATTCCCATCGACATGAACTTGTTGGCGCGGTCGTATCCGGGGGCGATCCGGGCAAACATGTCGCGGACGGCGGGGGCGCGGTTCGGATCGCCCGGAACCGGACCGTCCGCCCCATCCCCCGCGAGCAGCTCACCGCTCACGACGACCGCTCCACGAGGTAGCGACCGAGCACGGCGAGCGCGTCGCGATGGATGCTGGGGGGGAGCGCATCGAGCGCCGCGACGGCCTCGTCCACCCGCCGACGGGCCTCGGCCTGGGCGGCCTCGAGCGCGCCGGAGCCGCGCACGAGCACGAGCAGCGCGGCGACATCGTCCGTGTGGAGGCGCGCCCGCAGGTCGGGAACGCGCTCCATCGCGAGGAGCAGCGGGAGGGTCAGCTTCTTCTCGCGCAGGTCCTGACCGGCGGGCTTGCCGGTGCCGGTGGCGTAGTCGAGCACGTCGTCCGTGATCTGGAAGGCGACGCCCACTCCGCGGCCGAACGACGCGAGGGCGGCGGCGGCGACGCTGTCTCCGGCGGCGAGGGCCGCGGCGGCGGCGCACCACGCGATGAGCGCCGCGCTCTTCTTGTCGATCATGTCGAGGTACTGGGCGAGCGTGGTGTCGAGGTTGCCGGCGCGCTGGAGCTGGAGCACCTCCCCCTCGGCCATGTTCGTGACGGCCTCGGCGAGCGCGGTGACGGTGGCGTGGCCGCCGTCCGTCGCGGCGAGCAGCACGGCGCGCGCCAGGCAGAAGTCCCCGGTGAGGATGACCGCCGCGTTGCCGTACACCCGCTGCGCGGCGGGCAGGCCGCGGCGGATCGCGCCGTCATCCACCACGTCGTCGTGGAGGAGCGAGCCGAGGTGGATGAGCTCGCCCGCGCACATCAGCCCGTCGATGCGGCCGGCGTAGCCCACCGCCCCCGCGCCCAGCGCGGTGAGCAGCGGCCGCAAGCGCTTGCCGCCCGCGCCCGCGAGGTAGGCGCCGATCGCCTCGACGACGTCGACCTCGGAGGCAACGAGCTCGCGCAGCCGGGCCTCCGCGGCGCCGAGCGCCGGCGCGGCGAGGGCGAACACGTCCGCGGGGGTCTCGATCCACGTGAGGGGGGCCCCGCCGTGGACGCCGACAGGGTGGAGCCGGCGCACGACGTGTGCAGGATCGACGGACGGAAGGTGCCGGGCCGCAGGTTCCATCAGTCCTCCCGTCGACGCTTCATGTATTTCAATGTTAACTGAACTCTGTGAAACAGGCGAGTAGATCATGACCAGCGAGGTCGACGCGGCGGAGGTCGACGCAGCGAGGGAGCGCGCGATCGGAACCGTCGCCGACGCGGTGGGCGAGCTGATGCGTTTCTGGAACTTCAAGCCTTCGCTCGGGCGGATCTGGGCGGTCCTCTACCTGTCGCCCGGTCCTCTCGACGCCGAGGAGATCGAGGCGCGGAGCGGGCTTAGCACGGGGAACGTGAGCATGTCGCTGCAGGAGCTCCTGCAGTGGGGCGTCGTGAAGCGGGTGCCGTCCGGCCTCCAACCGGGGTCCACGAGTCGCCGCCGCCTCTTCGTCGCGGAGACCGACATGTGGGCGATGGTCGCCCGAGTTTTTCGCGAGCGCGAGCTCCGGCTGGTCGAGCGCACGATCGAGCAGCTGGAGGAGGCGGTCACCCTCCTCGACGGCGTCGGCCGCGGAAAGGACCCGACCGCCATGCACCAGAGCCGATTCGTCGTCACCCGCGTGCGCAATCTACTCGAGCTCGCCCGGACGGGCCGCCGCCTGCTGGAGGGCCTCTCCCGCACCGGAAGCGTCGACTTCACCGCGATTCGCGACGTGTTGCGGGCACGTTCGTGACGCCGCCGAAGGGCGCGCCGCCCTCCCCCGGCGCGCCGCCCCCCGTCGGGACCCAACCGCTCTTCGCGGCGGCCGATCCGGACGCCACGCCCGCCCAGCGCATCGCCGCGGTGCATGCCTTCACCCGCCGGTGCCGCGCGTGGGCAGTGGACGCCATCGCGCGGAGACGTGAAGAGGGACGCGCCGCGGACGACTGGGAACTGTACCTCCGTTTCACCGAGCACACGCTCGAAGAACTGGAGAACGGGACCCTCGATCACTGGTTCGTCGAGAACCCTTGACGCCGGGGCGTTTGATCGGCGAATGCGATACCTTGAGAACGAGGGAGACCATGCTGCTGAGCCTCTTGCTCACGGCCTGCACGGACACACGGGTCCTAGCGGGAGAAGTGCGCGACGTCTGGGGTAAACCCGTGTCGGATGCCACGGTCGTCATCGAGGGGCTCGTCGAGCGGTACCGCTCCGACTCCGCGGGGAAATTCACGATCGACACCGAGAACCCGGTCACGCGGGTGATGGCCGGTAAAGACGGCTACATCAAGGACATCGAGCTGGTGCCGATCCCGGCGGAGGAGGGGGATGACTACGACCCCCTCACCTTCGGGTTGTACCCCGAGCCCGAGCAGCCCGGGTTCTACGGCGTGGGCCGCGCCGAGTACATCCACCTCGAGGCCCGGCGCATCCGCGTCGTCGGCACCGAGCTGAAGCACTACGCGGGCCTCCAGGACATCGCCGAGCAGACGATGGGCAGCGGCGAGCCCGCGGCGTTCGTGTTCAGCTCGACCCTGCGCGCCTCCGAGCTCGCCCGGATGAACCTGCACCTGACGCGGCTCGACTTTGTCGATCACACCCGCGTCAAGGGCGTGCTCGGCGCGATGGACGCCACGGTCAACCTCTGGGTCGCCGGGGAAGAAGTGGCGTTCGATCTGAAGGCCCTCCCCGCGCGGGACGCCTACCTCATCACCACCCGCGAGCCCGTCGAGGCCGGAATGTACGCGTTCCACGCCCAGGACGTGCTGAACGAGGAGGACGAGCGCGTGCTCATGAACCTCCCGAAGGAGATGCAGGTCGCCTTCCCGTTCGAGGTCTTGTAGGCCCGAGGCCGAGCCACCGCCCGGCCTCCCGCCCTCACCACCGCGCCGAGTCCAACGTGACCTTGTACGCCGAGCAGTCCGTGCCGCGCGGCAGGTTCACCGTGGTGGTGGCGCTCCCCTCCGGCGGCACGTTCGTCAGGCGCGCGAGGAAGCGGTCGTCGCCACACGAGAGGCCCACCACGGCCTCGGTGATCGTGCGGGGCGCGACGTTCTCGCCGGTGACCTCGACCTCGACGCGCGTGTCCGGGTAGATCGTCGCGCGCGCCTGCACCCGCAGCCACGGCGACACGTCGATGAGGCGGTCCCCGAGCGCGTCGCGCGCCTGGAACACCACCTCCTTGCGCAGGGTGTCGACCGTGACGAGGAACTGGCTCGACACGTTGAGGCCGAGCAAGCCCATCGTCCGGTCGTCCGCGCACTCCTCGCAGATGCCGACGGTGACCCCCTCGACCAGCAGGCCGCCCACCCAGAGGCGCGGCACGAGCACGAGCTTGGCGGTGCGCTCGCCGTTCGCGGTGCGCAGGGTGATCTCGGGGGCGTCCGACGGGACGCGGATGCCGATCCGGGCGAGGCTCGCGCGGTTGAGCGTCGTGACGCTCGCGCCGGTGTCGAAGAGCATCGGGAGCTCGACGTCGCCGAATTGCACGGGGATCGCCATGCTGTGGCCGCTGCCCTCGTAGGGGAGCGCCGCCTGATCCCCCGTGGTGGGCACCGCGCTCGGCACGCAGTCGGGCACCGCGCGCTCGGCCTCGGGGGCAGGGGTCGCCCCCTGAAGGGTGTGGCCCATCGGCTCGCCGACACGCTCTCCGAGCAGGGCGGCGCTGCGGGAGAAGTCCCGACCGCCCGGGGAGGCGAACACCGAGAAGCCGGTGCCGATGGCGCCCGGCACCTCCCCCGGAAAGTAGCCGGGGAGCCCCGTGAGCAGCAGGATAGGCCAGACCAGCATCGCGACGACGAGGCCCCCCGGCTTGCGCCCGAAGAGCGACCAGAGGCCCGCGATGGGCAGGAGCGTCACCAACGTCGCGGCCAGGACGACGTGAAGGCCGCCGAGGCCGCGCATGACGCCGAGCCCCGTGAGGGCGGCCACGGACGCGCCGACGGGGAGGACCGCGAGCCCGAGGAAGACGGCAAGGAGGATGCGCGACACTACCGGACCCTTAACGCCCCCGGCTCCAGCACCGCGGGTTGGCGGTGCTCCGGGTTATGAGCGGCGCCATGCCGCCAGAGACCCGCGCCACCTACTTCTCCGTCGACATCGAGTGCTCGGGGCCGGTCCCCGCGATCTACGACATGGTGTCCCTCGGGGCCGTGGTCGTGGCGCCGGACGCCGCGGGCGCGCTCACCCTCGGGGAGATGTTCTACGTCGAGATCAAGCCCGAAGGCCCCAAGGTCGACCCCGGCGCGATGAAGGTCAACGGCCTGGACATCGAGGTGTTGCGTCGCGACGGCAAGCCGCGACGCGAGGCGCTCGTGACGCTCGCCGCGTGGGTGAAGGCGCACACCAAGGCCGGCACCAGGCCGGTGTTCGTCGGCCACAACGCCCCGTTCGACTGGAGCTTCGTCGCCTGGGGCTACGCCGCCGAGGAGCTGCCGAACCCGTTCGGCTACAAGGCCCTCGACACCAAGGCGCTGGCCACCGGCAAGCTCGGCGTGCACTGGTTCGACTCGAGCAAGGAGGTGCTGGAAGAGCGCCTGGGCCTCGAGAAGGAAGACCTGGGCCTGAAGCACCGCGCCGATTACGACGCGTTGTACCAGGCCAAGCTGCTCATCAAGCTCCTGGAGTCCTGAAATGTGTGGGTTCATCGGCCTCATCGGCGTCGAGAAGGCCAGCGGCGCCATCTCCATCGGGCTCCAGGCGATCCAGCACCGCGGGCAGGACGCCACCGGCATCTGCACCGTAGAGAGCGGCCGGGTGCACCTGTACAAGGAGCTCGGCAGCGTGGCGGGCGTCTTCACCGCACCCGTGCTCGCGGGGCTCGCCGGGCGCGCCGGCATCGGGCACGTCCGCTACCCCACCGTCGGCGGCGGCAGCCGCGAGGACGCCCAGCCCTTCCACACCCGTCGGCCGGGCGTGGTGATGGCCCACAACGGCAACGTCACCAACCTGCCCGAGCTCGAAGCCTGGCTCGTGAGCCGCGGCATCCGCGTGCAGTCGCAATGTGACGTCGAGCCCATCCTCCTCGTGTTCGCCGAGGCCCTCGGCGAGCGCCGCCCGAGCGGCCACGACGCGGAGGACGTGCGGCATGCCGTGCGCCAGGTCTTCCGGCGCGTGCGCGGGGCCTACTCGTGCGTGGCGCTCCTCGAGGTGGACGGCGTGGACACCCTCGTCGCCTTCCGCGATCCGCACGGCATCCGCCCCGGCGCCTACGGCTACAACGCCGAGGGCGCCTGGATCGCCGCGAGCGAGACCGTCGCGTTCGACGCGCTCGGCTTCACCCGCGTGGACGACCTCCCCCCGGGCGAGGTCATGATGTTCCGCCCCGGCCACAAGCCGGTGCGCCTCGCCATCGAGGCCGCCGATCCCCGCCCGTGCATCTTCGAGCGCATCTACTTCGCGCGCCCCGATTCGCAGATGGAGGAGGGCCGCGTCTACCAGACGCGCTGGGCGCTGGGCGAGCGCCTCGGCGCCGAGTGGAAGGCGCGCGGCCTCGAGGCCGACGTGGTCGTGCCGGTGCCCGACACCTCCCGGCCCGCGGCGCAGGCCATGGCCGAGGTGCTCGGCCTCCCCTACCGCGAGGGGTTCATCAAGAACCGCTACAGCGGCCGCACGTTCATCATGCCGGACGCGACGACGCGCCAGGCGGCGCTCCGGCTGAAGCTCAACCCGATCCCCGAGATCTTCGAGAACAAGCGCGTCATCCTCGTGGACGACTCGGTCGTGCGCGGCACCACCGTGCGTCGCCTCGCGGACCTCGTGCGCGCGCTCAAGCCCACCCAGGTGCACCTCGCGGTCTACTCGCCGCCCGTCCGCAACCCGTGCTTCTACGGCATCGACATGCCGACGCGGGACGACCTGGTGGCCGCCCGCCTCGGGCCCGCCGAGTGGGCGCCGGCGTTCGGGGTCGACTCCGTCACCTTCCTCTCGCCCGAGGGCCTGCGGGAGATCATCGGCCGGCCCGTGTGCATGGCGTGCTTCGACGGGGACTACGTGGTGCCCGTGAGCGACGGCGAGCAGGCGGAGATCATCGCGGACCGTCGGAAGGTCGCGGGCTGAAGCCGAGCGGCTGGGACCCAGCTTCCACGCCGCGTACACGCTTCGGCAGGCCAGCCGCGGCCGCGCTATGAAGAGCGTGCCCAGAGGAGCCGTGGCCCGCGACCCTGCCGCCGATCCGCACTTCCTTCACGGCACCCGAACCCTCGAGGCGCTGGTCAGCCCGCCCGTGGATCGTCCCCGCGCGTTGTGCTGGTTGCCGGACGAGGATGTCCTGCTCGTCGCCGCGCGCGACGGCACCCTTCACCACGTCGAGCCCGCCTACGGCACCCGCACCCTGCTCACGGCCGCGCCCGACGCCGCGCACATCGCCGTCGCCCGGGGGCGCCTCGCGGTGCTCACGCACGAGGGGCTCCTCCAAGTGTGGGCGCTCGCGGAGGCGCGGCTCCTCTGGGAGCGGCCCACGGAGCTGATCGCGGGGCTGCACGTGCGGTGGTGGAGCGGGGGGATCGCCGTCGTCGGGGACGACGGGCTCGACCGCCGCGTGCTCGTCTACGACGACCTGGGCGAGCGTCGCACCCGCGCGCGGGTGCCGGCCAGGACGGCGCTCGGCGCGGACGCCGACGGGAACCTGCTGCTCGCCCGCAGCACGGAAGCGGGGCTGACCCTGCGGCCGTTCGGGGAGGCGCTCCCGACCGGTGCCTCCACGGTGCACCAGCTCCGGTTCAGCGGCAGAGCGGCCGTGATCGGCGTCGCCACCGGCGGCGTGACCGTGTGGCACGGCGTGGGCGAGCCCCCCGTGAACATCAAGCTGTTCGAGGTGGTGAACGCCGCGCTCTCGCCGGACGAGGCCGTGGTGGCCATGGGCACCCGCACCGGCGGCGTGGCGATCGGCCCGGCCCGGCTCGGCGGCCAACGGGTGAACCCGATGCGGGTCGAGGGCCACGAGGGCCCCGTGCTCGCCCTGGCGTTCAGCCCGCGCGGGCGCTGGTTGGCGTCCGCCGCAGCCCGGTGCTGGGTGTGGTCCTATTGACCCCCCGGCGTCCGCTTTCCCGGCGATCTACGATCGGTAGAAGCCGATCCACAAACGGCTACTCGGCGAGAAACGAGGGGGCCGCGACCGGGGGCGCATCGCCCATGGACGCGAGCACGGCGCCGCCGATCATCCAGCCCAGCGCGAGCACCAGGAAGGCGTTGAGGAGCGGCGAAGTACCAATCTTTTCTTCATGTTTCACGACAAGCGAGCGAGCCATCTGGGATCCCTGGGCGACATCAGCGGGTAGAGCAGCGGGGGGTGCGCCCGCGATCATCCCAAAGCAAGCCGCGTGCCAACGGTCGCGCTTCCGATGAAGGTGCTGCACGTGCTCTGCGACCTCTCCTCCGGAGGGGCGGAGCGCCTGGTGCTCGAGCTCTGCCGTCGCCGCGGCCCCGACATCGAGGTCGCGGTGGCCACCGTCGGCGGGCTCGGGCCGCTCGAGGGCGCGTTCCGCGCGGCGGGCGTCCCGCTGATCGTCGGGGGGCGGCCCCGCAAGCACCTCGGGCTGCGGGCGATGGCGCGCCTGACCCGCGCGATGGACGGCGTGGACATCGTCCACACCCACCTCTTCGCCGGCGACACCTGGGGCCGCCTCGCCGCCGTCCTCGCGCGCGTCGGGAACGGGCGTGGGCCCTCGCGGCGGCCGATCGTCGTGACGACCGAGCACAACGTCAACCGGGACGAGACGTGGCAGCGCACCGTCAAGCGCGCGCTCGCGCCCGTGAGCGACGCCATCGTCTGCGTGAGCGAGGCCGCCGCGGCCTACACCCGCGACGTGGAGGGCATCGCCGGGGCGCGGGTCATCCCGAACGGCATCGACCTGTCCCGCTTCGGCCCCCACCGCGGCTCGAACAGCGGAGACCCCACGCGGGTGCTCGCGATCGGCCGGCGGGTGCCGCAGAAGGGCTTCGACGTGCTCGTGGCCGCGCTCCCCGAGGGGATGCGCCTCGACATCGTGGGGGAGGGGCCGTATCGGGTCGATCACCCTCGGGTCCGCTTCCTCGGGCTTCGGGAGGATGTGCCCGAGCTGCTCGCCGGCGCCGACATCCTGGCCGTCCCGAGCCGCTGGGAGGGCTTCGGGCTGGCCGCGGCGGAGGGCCTCGCGGCCGGGGTCGCGGTGGTTGCCTCGGATGTGGACGGGCTCCGCGAGGTGGTGGGGGACGCCGGGCTGCTCGTGCCACCCGGAGAAGTGGCGCCTCTCGAGGGCGCGCTACGGCGCCTGGGAGCGGATCCTGTGCTCCGTCGCGCGCTCGGAGAGCGCGGTCGTGTCCGCGTCGCAGCACGATTTGACATCCGCCAGACGACCGACCGCTATGAGCGCTTGTACCTAGAACTAGCGCTCGGGTGTTCCACCCATGAGGCGATGCCGTGACGAACAGAACGCCGAGCTGAAACAAAATCGGAGATGATGGGGAGATGGAGATCAACCTGGACCGCGACCGCGTCGCAGAGCTGCACCTGCAGCTCATTGACGAACAGGACCGCGCGCGCCGGGCGAGCATGCATCTCGAGCTGGCCTCCCTCGCGCTGCGCGAGGGCAATCTCGACCAGGCAACGCGCCATTTCCGCGAGGCGCTCCTGCTCGACGACAAGCTTGACCGCGCCCGTATCGGCCTCCGCGAGCTGGGCGAGCGCTCGACCATCCACGTCTCGGCCGGGCGCCGGGGCATGATGCGGAGCTTGTTGGAACGCTTCCGGCGCCGGGCGGCCGGCTGACCGTTCGCGCTCGTGGTCCAGGTCCGATCCGCCGCTGAGGATCAGAACTGGAAGTAGATGAAGTCCGTGGACGACATCCGCACGAACAGGAAGATGAGCAGGGCGAACGCCGCCCACGTGGTGGACTGCACGGGCAGGTACCAGGGCGACGCCTGCATCCGGGGCAGGAGATAGCGCTGTGCCAGGAGCCCGATCACCAGCGGGGCCGCGCAGAGCGCGGTCATCTCGAGCATGATCGCGGTGGCCACCCACTCGTCGGCCGTGCTCGCGAGCGGGTTGCGCGTGAGCGTCGCGGCGATGCGGGAGAGGCTCGGCTCCCGGAAGAGGTACCACCCGAAGACGGTGAACCCGAACATGATGCCGACGGCCCCGACGTCGCCGTAGCGGCCGTTGCGGACGGAGGCAGGGATTCGCGGCGTGACGAGCCGATACCCGGTGATCAGCGCGGCGTGGTAGGCGCCCCAGAGCACGAAGTTCCACGCGGCGCCGTGCCAGAACCCGGACAGCAGCATCGCGGCCCAGGTCGCGGCGGTCACCTTCCAGAATCCGCCGCGCGAACCGCCGAAGGAGATGTAGAGGTAGTCCCGGATCCAGGTGGAGAACGAGATGTGCCAACGCCGCCAGAAATCCGACGGATTCCGCGCGAGGTAGGGGTTCCGGAAGTTCTCCATCAGGTCCCACCCGAGCATCCGCGCCACGCCCCTTGCGATGTCGGTGTAGCCGGAGAAGTCGGCCAGGATCTGCACCGTGAAGCCGAGCGTGGCCGCCACGACCATGGGCGTGGAGGGGTGCTGCGTGGCGTAGATCTTGTCGACGTAGAAGGAGATCGTGTCGGCCACGACCACCTTCTTGAAGGCGCCCCACATCGCGAGCGCGAAGCCCGAGCGCACCATCGGCCAGGCGAACGTGCGGGGGGTCTCCGCCTGCATCAGGAGGTTGGACGCCCGCTGCACCGGACCGGCCACGAGGTGCGCGAAGAAGCTGACGGCGAGCAGGTACTCGGCGAGGTTCTTCCTCGGCTTTAGCTCGCCGCGGTAGACGTCGATGGAGTAGGCCATCGACTGGAACGTGTAGAACGAGATGCCGGCCGGCAGGAGGATGCCGATCGGGGCGAGCGAGTTGTCGATGCCGACGGCGCCGAGGGCGACGGCGAGGTTCTCGACGAAGAAGTCGAAGTACTTGTAGTACCCGAGCAACACGACGTTCGCGGTCAACGAAACCGCCAGCGAGAGCCGCTTGTGCGCCGGCCACCGCTCGATCGCGAGGCCCGCGCCGTAGTCGAGCAGCGCGGCCGTGTACAGCAGCACGAGCCAGAACGGGTGCACCCACCCGTAGAACAGCGCGCTCGCCACGAGGAGGAGCCCGTTCTGCCAGTTCCGGTTCGGGAAACCCCAGTACGCCACGAAGAGGATCGTGAAGAACCAGAGGAACTCGGGCTGGACGAAGGTCATGGGACTCCGGGAGGGCGGCGCCCGGTCCTGCAAGCGGCCAGACGCGCGAGGGCACGCGACGCTATCATGTGCCCGCACGGGGTGGCGAGCCGCACCTGCCCCCCCGCGGCCGGATAGGCCGGGAGGGGAGGTGGTGTGCGGCTCTGGCCTGTGCTCGCGCTCGGCGCCCTGCTCGTCGGCACCACCGTCGCGTGGGCGGTCACGACGAAGAGCGGCCCGGCCGCCGCCATCGAGGGGACGCTCGCCCGCGCCGGCGGCGACGGCATCGTGCTCCTCGGGAACTCGAAGGTCTCGACCGACCTCGACCTGGCGCTGCTCCGCGAGGCCCTCGGCCCAGGTGCCCCCACGATCGCGCCCGCCAACGTGTACGGAACCAGCGCGCCGGTCTGGTACGCGGTGCTGAAGAACCGGGTGTACGCGAACGGGCACCGGCCGAAGCTGCTCGTCGTGTACGCGCCGCTCGAGACGACGTTGACCGCCTCCCTGCCCGCGGAGCTGGCGCGCGCGGTGCTCGGCGCGCAGCTCGGGGAGGACGAGCCGGTGGCCGCGGCGAAGGTGTTCGGGGGCGAGCTCGGCCCGGACGTGCGCGAGCGGCTTCGGCGGCTCCTCCTCCCCGCCTGCCATCCGGATCGCCCGCGCCCGCAGGACGCCGCCGGGCGCCCCGCGCCGCCTCCGCCGGCCGCCGACGTTCCGCCGGATCGCTCCTTCATCGGCGACATCGTCGCCCTCGCGAAGGAGCACGGCACGCCCACGGTGTTCGTCCGCGCGCCGATCGGCCCGAGCCGATCCGTCCAGGACGACGTGCCACCCGAGCGCGTGGCGGCCACCGTGGCGCTCTTGCGGGCGCAGGGCGCGGGCTGGATCGATCTGTCGCGGGGCGCGCCCGAGGCCGCCTTCGGGGACGGCATCCACATGAACGCCGCGGGACGCCGCCAGATGACCGCGATGCTCGCCGAGGCGCTCGCGCCCGTGCTCGCCGGAGGTGCGTTGCCGATAGAGGCGGCGGCGCCGGCATCGCGGCTCGGCGTGGCGCGGGACGGCACGGACCCGGACGCGCTTCCGCTGGCCGTCACCCGGGGCGCGGGGTGCGCGCGAACCGGGTCCCACCCCCTCCTCGCGACGTTGGGAGCCGACGCGCTCCGGTCCGCCGGCTTCGGGTCGGTCTCCCCGCTCGCGCCCCGGCAGGGCAAGGCGGCGCTTCGCGTGGCGACCGCCCCGCCGAAGCCCACCGACTGCACGGGAATGTACACGACGAGCGGAGGCGCGCTCCAGATCGCGGCCTATGCGGCCCATGGAGAAGCCTTCGAGCTGGTCCCCAGCGGCGAGCTGCCCCTGCGCGGCCCCGACGGGGAGGAGGCCTGGTGGGTGTACCCGGGCACCACGCTGCGCGTGGCCGTCTCACCCCTCGCGCAGGGAGCGCCCGTCGAGATCGTCGCGACCGCCTTCGGCGGCTCCCCCTCCGCGGGCGGGGGCCCTGCCGCCAAGCGCGCCTCCACCGCGGCCGCCGCCGCCGCCATCGCGCTCGACGGCGGCGCGACCTGGCCCGCGCGCGGCGCGACCTGGCGGGTAGGCCCCCAGGAGTCGCCCCTCGGCAGGATGGCGGCGGCCGGCGGGGAGACCGAGATCGCGGTCAGCTCTCCCGCCGACGGGCCCTGGCTGCTCGTCCAGCGCGTCCGCGTCGACCAGATCGAGGTGCTCGGCGGCGACGTCCCGCTCCATGTCGACCTCCTCGCGTTCCCGAGCGCGTACGCGGCGCCCCCCTCCCCGCTCCCGCCGATCGGCGTCGGCAAGCCCTCCCCAGACGGCGCACAGCTGCGCTTCGAGCTGCCCGGCGTGCCCGATGACGAGGCCTCCTTCGTCCAGTCCGGCCACGGCCGCTGCGCCCCGCTCGAGGTGCTCCGCGACGGCGCCCCGGTCGAGGACCTCGACGCGCTGCCCACGAGCCGCGGCCTGCTCCTCACCTCGCGCGACTGCGCGCCCGTCGGCGCCCGCGCGGAGGGGATCTCGTGGCGCCTCGCCCCCGACCGTGCCTGCCGCGCTCACGACGGCGCCCGATGGCTCTACCCCGGTGACATCCTCACGCTCGCGGCCGAGGTGAGCGGGCCGCTGGCCGGGAACACCCGGAAGCTGCGGCTGGACCTGGGGGGAGGGCTCGTCGGCCCCGCGGACCCCGCGGCCACCGTCGCGATCGACGTGCGCGTCGACGGCGCGCGCTGGGCCTCGGTGACCGTCCCTTCGAGCGCCTTCGACGGCCTGCCCCCGTCCGTCGAGCTTCCGCCGCGTCGCCTGCGCGAGGGTGCGCGTGTCGAGGTGCGCCTCACCGCGTCGCCGCATACGACGTGGCTCGTGCTGACCAGCGTCCTCCTCACCGAGCCCACCACCGCCGCGCCCGAGGGCGCGTGGAAGGCCTGGGCGTCGCGATGAGCCGCCTGCTGCCGGGCCTGCTGGCCATCCTCGCGCCCGCTCTCCTCGTCGGCGGCACCCTCGCCCTGCTCGCCCGCCCGGAGCCCGCCGCCGAGGTCGAGCTCCCGGCGGACGTGGCCGCCCTGGGCGCGCGGGTGGCCGACGGCGTCGACGTCG
>JAUXQH010000130.1 GCA_030685065.1 Pseudomonadota bacterium
GCGGCGCGGCAGCGGCGGCGCCGTGCCAACGGAGGCCGACCGGCCGACCCCGCGAGGGGCCCGGCCGCGTGCCCGCCCGGCGGGCGCGCGGACGCGCCCAGACCTCCGCGCGACGTTACCCGCCGCTCCATGCCCCCCCGCGCCGCGATCGTCGCCGTGATCTTCGACATGGACGGGGTCCTCGTCGACTCCGAGCCCCTCTGGCACCTCGCCGAGATCGAGGCGTTCGGCGCCGTCGGCGTCGCGCTCACCACCGCCGACTGCCTGCAGACCACCGGCCTGCGCGTCGACGCTGTCGTCGACCACTGGTTCGCCCGCCACCCGTGGGCCGGCCCCCCCCGCGAAGCCGTCGCCGCCGACATCATCGCGCGGATGGTCCGCCTGTTGGGCGACCACGCGACCGCGAAGGACGGGGCCGTCGAGGCCGTCCGCTTCCTGCGCGCCCAGGGGCTGCCGCTCGCCGTCGCATCGTCGTCTCCGCGCGTGCTCATCGACGCGGTGGTCGCGCGGCTCGGGCTCACCGACGCGTTCGCCGTGCTGCGATCCGCCGAGCACGAGCGGTACGGAAAGCCGCACCCCGCCGTGTACCTCGCCACGGCCGCCGCGCTCGGCGTCGACCCGCGCGCGTGCGTGGCGATCGAGGACTCTGGGAACGGGATCCGCGCTGCCGTCGCAGCCGGGATGTACACGATCGCGGTGCCGGACCAGGCCGTCGCCCCCGAAGCACTCGCGCTGGCGAGCGTGGTATTGGGCTCGTTGCGGGACCTGCCGACGCGGTGGGACGAGGTGGTCACGCGAGCCGCTGCAGGAACGACCGGATCTCCCGCGCCGCGCCCGCCGGATTGACCTGAACCAGAAGGTGCGGCCCCGTCCCGCGCTGAGCTACAGCGTCTTGAGGAACGCGATGACTTGCGCCCGCTCCGTCGCGTCCAGATCCTGCTCGTGCCCGATGTTCCGCAGCCCCGGCACGGTCGTGTCGAAGCGGGCCTCCTCGTCCTCCAACCAGACGACAGGAATGGCGTCGCCCACCGGATAGCCGACGCAGTCCGCGTCGAAATCGGTGGCTGGGTCGTCCGCCGGGCCCTGGTAGAACACGGTGGGACGCTCCTCCGGCGGTGAGAGCAGCGCGCAGAGCGTCGGGACCGAGTTGTTGTGCAGGTAGGGGTAGCGCGCCCAGATCCCCTCGAGCGGGGGCGGCACGTAGCCGGCCTGCCCCACGAACACGTTCTCCGCGTCGAGGCTGATCTGGAGCTGGTTGAGCCGGTCGACGTAGCCGTGGCCCTGGGCACGCTGGGGGTCGGTCCCCATGTCCATGACGGGGGTCTGCGCGAGGTAGACCACGCGGGTCGTGGCGAGGCGGTCCACCGCAGAGAGGGTGTCCGCGTCGGCGGCGTCCCAGCCCTTCTCGTACTCGCCGTGGCAGCTCGCGCAATTGGCGTCGAAGACCACCTGCCCCGCGCGCGCCTCGGCCTCGTCGATGCCGTCCGTGCCGAAGAAGTCGGTCCACTTGGGAGGCTCGGTGGCGAACACGGCGACGGTCAGCTCGTCGAGGGTGGTCCGCTCCGTCGCGAGCCAATCGGACAGCTCGTGGAGATCCGTGCCGCGTCCGAGCTCGTTGGCGAGCAGGTTGTAGACGATGGGGTTGCCCGAGACGAGAGAGCCGTCGGACAGCCAGCGGGTCTTGTACTTCAGCGACCACCACACCGCCGGCTTGCTGTCGGCGACGAAGGTCTCGAGCTCGACGAAATCGGGATCGGTCTCCGCCTCGGCCGAGTAGGTGGCCCATGGGTCATCCGCGCGGCGGCCGAGGGAGAGGCCGATCTGGGCCACGGCGGTGTCCAGCCCGAGCACCTCGGGCTCCTTCGCGCCCACCGCGCCGTAGTTGTCGAGGGTCCGCTCGTAGAGCGCGCGCTCCTCGGCGGTCGCGTCGGTGAGCGACTGGAACGCGTCGGGGGGCATGTTGTGAACCAGCTCGCCGGCGAGCAGGAACACGGCGTTCGCGCGGGCCCGGCGGTTGGAGAGCCCGACCACGGTGCGGCCGAACAGGGGGCTGGCGTGGCAGGTCGCGCAGGAGAAGGTGAGCCCCTCGCCCCACTCGGTCTGGAGGAGGGAGGCGCCCACGGCGTCCCCCGGGGCGTGGCCCTCGGGGATGGGGAGGTCGTAGATGCCGCCCATGCCGGGCTCGGGGTACCGCGCGAGCCCGAGCCAGGTGTAGAACTCCTCGAAGGTCCCGAACCCGAGCTGCTCGCGGAGCAGGCTGACCGCGCCGGCGTTGTCCGGGTTGTCCATGAACGCCTGGAAGGGACGGTACGGAATCAGCAGCCCCGTGATCTCCACCGGCCACACGAACGCGTGCTGGATGCCGCGCTCGCTCACCTCCGCGAGGTCGGCGGGATCGAGCTCGTAGACGTTCGCGCGGCTGGTGCCGGGGTCGATCGAGGCGTCCTCCGACCAATCGACACGATCGCCGTCACACACGCCGTCGGCGTCGAGATCGAGGCCGGCCGTGCAGGTGGCGGGGGTGGCCGGAGCCTCGCAGGCGGCGAGCGCGAGGAGGAGCGAAAGGTGGAGCGGGACGGTACGACGCATGAGCCTCAGGCTGCGAGGCGCGTAGTCTACGTCAGAACCACGCGTCGACCCGGCCCCATTCGCGGGAGAGCGCGAGGTACAGGAAGATCCGAGGCGCGTATCCTACGCGCATGGATCTCGAGTCCCTCCGCTGCTTCCTCGCCGTGGCCGACGCCCTCCAGTTTCGCGCCGCCGCCGAGCGCGTGGCGCTCTCCCCCGCGGCCCTGTCGGATCGCGTGCGGCGCCTGGAGGAGGACATCGGCGCCCCCCTGTTCGAGCGCACCACGCGCCGGGTGCACCTCACCGACGCTGGCCGCCGCCTCCTCCCTCACGCCCGAGGGCTCCTCGATGACGCCGCCCGCTGCAAGGCGGTCGCCCGCGGCGATCCCCGTCCCCTCCCCTTCGCCCTGACCATCGGCACCCGCTACGAGCTCGGGCTCTCCTGGTTGTGTCCCGCCCTCGCGGACCTCGAGGCGGCGCGGCCCGAGCGCACCCTGCACCTCTACATGGGCGACACCGTCGCGCTCCTCGACCGGCTTGAGCGCGGCATCGTGGACGCGTGCGTGCTGTCGGCCCGCATCACGCGCGCCAACGTGGAGTCGGTGCCGATCCACGAGGAGGCCTACACCTTCGTCGGCGCGGTCCCGGTCACGCCGGACGCCTTCCACGAGCAGCTGCTCATCGACGCCACCCCCGACCTCCCGCTGTTCCGGTACCTGCTCGACGCCCTGCCCGACGGCGCACCGTGGCGCTTCCGGGGCCACCGCTACGTGGGCGGCATCGCGGCCATCCGGCAGCAGGTGCTCCTCGGGCGCGGCCTTGCGGTGCTGCCCCGCTACTTCATCGCGGAGGATCTCGCGGCGGGCCGCCTCGCGACGCTGCTCCCGGAGATCGAGCCCCGGCGCGACTGGTTTCGCCTGCTCTGGCGGGGCGGCCACCCCCGCGAGCCCGAGCTGCTGGCGATCGCGGACGTGTTGCGCGCGATGCCGCTCAGGTAGGGCTCGGCCCCATCGACCGTTCGTTGAATGCCGCCGCGATAGGCGTCGTTTACGAGCTCTCGCCTTCCGGAGTCCCGATGTTCCCGCTTCTGCTCAGCGCCCTCGCCTATTCCGCCGAGA
>JAUXQH010000139.1 GCA_030685065.1 Pseudomonadota bacterium
CGGGAGGGAGTCGACCAGGACGAGCCAGTCGCGGGCCTCGCGGTAACGGCCGGCGCGCTCGGCCTCCAGCGCGGCCTGGACGGCGGGCGCGAAGGCCGCGGCGACATCCTCCGCGAGCAGGAACGCGCGCGCCTGGGCGGCGTGGCGCTCGGGGCCCGGATCCCTGGCCCAGGCCGCCGCGAGCCGGAGGGCCTCCGCCGGGCGCTTCATCGTGCGGGAGAGGGCGTGGGCGCGCGCCGCCTGGCTCGCGACGCGGTAGCGGGCCGATGCCCCCGACGGCGTGCCCTTGCCCGGCACCGGCCCCATGCGCTCCAAGACCCCCTCGAGCACGAGGGCGTCCGGATCCACGCCGAGGGCCAGCCACCCGTCCCGATGCAGCGGGCGGGCCTCCAGCGCGGCCGGGAACGCGGCCGGGGGGAGGCGTGGGGGCGCGACGTTGCGGAACTGCGCCAACGCGGCCTGGCCGGCCTCCGTCGCGAGCAGAGGCGAACCCGCGACCGCGCGCACGTCCACCCCGTCGGGCACGAGCCCGCGCGCCACCGCCGTGGCCGCCGCGGCGTCGAGGTCGGGGAGGCGGTGGACGGTCGCGAGCGAAAGGTGCACGAGCTCGTTGATGGTCTTCTGGCAGCGGCGCGTCGCATGGCGATCGTCCACGATGCAGAGGATGGAGAGCTCACGGGGCGCGACGCGCGCGAGCTTGTCGAGCAGGCGCGCGGTGAACTTGTCGATCTCGTCCAGGTCCTCGAGCACGATCAGGAGCCCCTCGCCGGTGGCGCGGGCCAGGGCGGCCGAGGCGGCGCGCACCACCTCCTGGGCGGTGGATGCGAGGCCGGGGCCGGGCAGCGGCTCGAGCGGCAGGTGCGGCCACATCTCCAGGAGGGGGCCGGTGTCGCCGCCGCCGACCGTGCGCCGCCACGCCACGTCGGCGGGCGCCTCGAGGAGGGCCTCGAGCACCTCCTCGATGGCGCCGCCCGGGCTCTCCACGCGGCACCGGCCCCGCACGGTCCGCGTGCTCCGGAGCAGCGCGCGCCGTCGGATCTGCTCCGCGGTGCGGCGCCGGCCGCTCCCCGCGGGCCCCTCCAACACGAACACGCGCGGCCCTTCTCCCTTGAGGAAGGTCTCGGCCGCGTCGAGCACCGCGGTGCTGCCGACGTAGACGTGCGGCTCCGGCCAGTCGCGACGCCCCCGCCCCTCGGCGCACGCGCGGAACAGGGCGGCGGCGCTCGCGGCGTCCGGCCGGTCCCGCGGGTCGAGCGCGACGAGGCGGTCGATGACGGCGGAGACGTCGAGCGGCACGACCGGATCGATGGACGCGAGGGGGCGCGGGCGGTCGAGGCACTGGATGCGCAGCCAGTCCGCGGGGCGCGGCGGGCGCGGCCGCTTGCCGACGATCCCCTCGTAGAGCATCAGCCCCACCGCGAACAGATCGCATTGGGGCGTCAGCGGCAGGCCGCCCACCTGCTCCGGGGCCATGAACGGCAGGGTGCCGACGAGCCCGCCCTCGCCGGTGAGGGGGTCACCGTCGACCCACGAGCGCGCCACCCCGAAGTCGAGCACGTGGGGGAGGCCCTGGCTGTCCACCAGCACGTTGGAGGGCTTCAGATCCCGATGGATCAGCCCGGAGCGGTGCACGCCCGCGAGCGCGTCACACAGCGGCGGCGCCACGTGCAGCAGGCGCTTGACACGCGTCGCGACGCTGCCCCCCGCCTCGATCCACGCGCGGATCGGCAGCCCGTGCACCACGTCCATCGCGTACCACAGGTACCGGTCGTCGAGCCCGGCGTCGTGTACGCGCACCACCCCGGGCACGGAGAGCCCGCGCAGGGCCTCGAACTCGCGCAAGAAGCGGCGGTCGAGCTCCGGCTCGCCCCGCCCCCGGACCTTGAGCGCCACCTCCCGATCCGCGCGGCGCGCCAGGAACACCGTGGCGGTCGATCCGCGCCCGAGCGCCTGGGAGAGCACGTAGGGGCCGAGGGTGGAGCCGGGAGCGAGGCGATCGTTCACGCGCCGGAGTGTAGTACGGGAGGGGGCCCCGTCGTGCGACACCTCCGAAACGACGAACGCCCGGTCGTGAGACCGGGCGTCCGTGGTGAAGCGGCGCCGTCAGGCGCGGCGTACCACCCACTACTCGCCGAAGGCGGCCTTGGCGTCGAGGAACACACCCTCGGAGGTCTTGACGAGGCGATCGACGCGGGCGGGCGTGGCGCCCGTGGCCTTGACGTTGTTCGCGACCTTCTTGGTGGACTCGATGAGCTTCATCGGGTCGAGGCCCATCGTCGTGAGCCGGGAGGGGAAGTCGGCGCAGGCCTCGGCGAGGGCCTGGGCCTCGGGGACGAGCTGCACGCCGGTGTCGATCATGCTCTCGCCCGCGTCGAGGAGCTTGTTGACCGCGTCGATGCCGGTCTGCACGTTCTCGGGGACGGCGTCGGTCGCCTCGAGGCGGGGCATCTTGCCCTTGAGCGCCACCTTGAGCTTGCCGTTGGCCTTGGCCTTCAAGTCGTCGAAGGCGGTCTTGAGCGGCGCGTCGGCGGCGACGCCGAGCGCGATCGCCACCTGGGCGCGCGCGTCGACGAACTGCTTGTCCTGCACGTCGAGGGTCTCGTGGATGGTCTTCGCCTTCATGAACACGGAGTCGAACTCCGAGATGCCCGTGGCCTCGATCTTCGGGAGGGGGGCCTCCTTGGCGGCGGCGCCCTTGGTGGCCTTGGGCGCGGCGTCGGCGGTGGGGACGCCACCGAGCAGGCCGAGGAGGGGGAGGACGAGGAGGAGGCGGAAGATGCGCATGGTGAGACCCCGCTGTGTGAAGGGTCGGCGGCGTAACAAGCTATTCGGGAACGTCAATCCGGACCCGCCGCGCGGCCCGTCCCGGTATGCTCCCGACCGTTCGGAGCCCCCATGCGCTGGTTCGTCCGCGGCGACCTCGACGGTTTCTTTGGCCTCGCGCTCGACAACCTCGTGCAGTTGCTCGTGATCGACGCGCTCTGCCGGTACGTGCTCGGCTTCGACGACGCGTTGATCCTCGGTCGTGTGCTCCCCGCCGCCGCCGTGAGCGTGCTCGTCGGAAATCTGTTCTACGCGTGGCAGGCGCATCAGCTCGGCCGCGCCACCGGTCGCGACGACATCTGCGCGTTGCCGTACGGCATCAACACGCCGAGCGTTTTTGCCTACGTGTTTCTCGTGATGCTCCCCGTGAAGCTCGCGACGGGGGATGCCCGCGCCGCCTGGCACGCGGGGCTGGTGGCCTGCCTGGGCAGCGGCCTCATCGAGCTGTTCGGGAGCGTCGGCGCCGATTGGCTGCGCCGCCACGTGCCGCGCGCCGCGCTCCTCTCCACGCTCGCGGGGATCGCGCTCACGTTCATCTCGCTCGGTTTTCTTTTCCGCACGTACGCCACGCCGGTGGTGGGCCTCGCCACCTTCATGGTCGTGAGCCTCGTGTACTTCGGGCGCTTCCGCTTCCGGGGCGGCGTGCCCGGCGGCCTCGTGGCCGTGCTCCTCGGCACCGCGCTCGCCTGGATCCTCGGCCTCGCTCCGGTCGGCGCACCCCCCACGGGGGTCGCGCTCCACCTGCCAATCCCTGTCTTCGGCGACCTGGTAGAGGCCCTCGGCGGCGGCTACCTGTGGACCTACCTCGGCGTGATCGTCCCGATGGGCCTGTTCAACCTGGTGGGGTCGCTCCAGAACCTCGAGAGCGCCGAGGCCGCCGGCGATCGATTTCCCACGATGCCCTCGCTGGCGGCCAACGGGCTCGGCACCATCGTGGCGGCGCTGTTCGGGTCGTGCTTCCCGACCACCATCTACATCGGCCACCCGGGCTGGAAGGCCCTCGGCGCGCGCGCCGGCTACTCGTGGATGAACGGGATTTTCCTGACGATCGTGTGCCTCACCGGCACGCTCGGTTGGATCGCGTGGGCGGTGCCGATCGAGGCCGGCATGGCGATCGTCCTCTGGATCGGCATCGTCATCACCGCGCAAGCGTTCACCGCGACGCCCCGCGCGCACGCGCCCGCCGTGGTGCTCGGCCTCTTGCCGGGGGTGGCCGCATGGGGCGCGCTGATGCTCAAATCGGGCGTGCGGGCCGCGGGCGGCACCTTCGACGCCGACCTCGGCGTGAAGCTCACCCAGGCGGACATCCACGTGAACGGCCTCTTCGCGCTCGAGCAGGGGTTCATCTTCACGGCGATGGTGCTCGCCGCGACCACGGTCCAGGTCATCGAGGGCCGCTTCCGGCGCGGCGCGGCCTGTCTCCTCGTCGGGTCGGCGCTCTCCGCGCTCGGGTTGATGCACGGGTGGGACTGGGGCGTCGGTGACACCGTGCTCGTCAGCACGCCCGGCGCCGCGATGGACGCCGCGTTCGGCTATGCCGCGGGCGCGCTGGTGTTGTTCGTGGCGCCGTGGTTGGGGGAGAGGGTGGCCCGGGGCGCGGGTGGGGAGCACGGGTGACAGGATAGACGCGCGGATGCGCCTGTTCCGCAACGCCGATGTCTACGCCCCCGAGCCCCTCGGCCGCACCGACGTGCTCGTCGCCGGCGGGAAGATCGTGGCCATGGCGCGCCGTATCGATCCTCCGTCTTGGGAGATCGAGATCGTCGATCTCGACGGCGCCCTGCTGATCCCGGGCCTCGTCGACGCGCACACTCACCTCACCGGTGGGGGAGGGGAGGGCGGCGCGCGCACCAAGGTGCCGCCGGTGGGCCTCACCGCGTTCACGACGGCGGGCGTCACCACGGTCATCGGGCTGCTGGGGACGGATTGCCGCACGCGTTCGATCGCGGAGCTGCTCGCCGCCGCCCGCGCGCTCGACGAGTTGGGGCTGACCGCGTTTTGTTACACCGGCGGGTACGAGGTCCCCCCCGTCACGCTCACCGGGAGCGTCCGCGGAGATCTGGTCCACGTCGACCGTATCGTGGCTATCGGCGAGCTCGCGATCTCCGACCACCGCTCCTCCCAACCGACCTACGACGAGCTGGTGCGCATCGCGTCGGACGCCCACGTCGCCGGCCTCCTCACGGGCAAGGCCGGCCTCCTCCACCTCCACCTCGGAGACGGCGCGCGGGGCCTGGAATTGCTGCGCCGCGCCCTCACGGAGACCGAGCTGCCCGCCCGCGTCTTCCACCCCACCCACACCAATCGGAACCGTCGCTTGTGGGAGGAGGCCAAGCTTTTCGGGGCCCAATTCGCCGCGCGCGGCCTGCACGTGGACGTGTCGGCCTTCGACGCCGAGGACGACGCGCCCAGCGGTGGCCAGGCCCTCGCCGAGTGGGTGGCGGCCGGCTTGGATCCCGCGTTCCTCACCCTTTCCAGTGACGGCGGGGGCTGCCTCCCCACCTTCGACCGTGACGGAGCGCTCCTCCACATGGACGTGGGCGCCTCGTCCGCGCTGCTCGTGGCCGTGCGCGAGGCCGTGGACTTGGGCGTTCCGTTCGAAGTTGCGCTCGCGACGTGCACGTCCACCGTCGCGGGCCTTTTCCGCCTGTCCGGAAAGGGGCGCGTCGTCGTGGGCGCGGACGCCGATCTGGTGGTGCTCTCCTCCGATCTGCGCCTCACCGACGTGCTCGCGGGGGGCGCGTGGATGGTCCGCGGCGGGACGCCGGTCGTGCGGGGGCTGTTCGAGGGGTAGCGCCGTCGATCGGTTAAGCGCGCCGCCTACGAAGGAGCTGGCATGGCTACGATCGCGGTCCTGGGCGCCGGGTTGCTCGGCAGCGGAATGGTGGAGAACCTGCTCGCGAAGGGCGAGCGCGTGGTGGTGTGGAACCGCACCGCGGCCAAGCTCGCGCCGCTGGTCGAGAAGGGGGCCGCCGCCGCGCCGGACGCCGCCAGCGCGGTCGCGGGCGCCGACCGGGTCCACCTCGTCCTCACCGCGGATGACGCAGTGGATGCGACGATCGCCGCCCTACGCCCCGGGCTCGCCGCCGGCACGCCGATCCTCGACCACTCGACCAACCTGCCCGACCGTGTCGCCGAGCGGTACGCGCGGCTTCGGAGCGAGGGCGTCCACTACCTGCACGCGCCCGTGTTCATGTCCCCCCAGAACGCCCGCGGGGCCGGCGGAATCATGCTCGTGGCGGGCCCCAAGGAAGAGGTGGACGCGCTCACGCCCGCCCTCCAGGCGATGACGGGCCGCGTGTGGCACGTGGGCGAGCGCCCCGAGCTCGCCGCGATCCAGAAGCTCTTCGGAAACGGCGTGCTCGTCGCGCTCGCGGCCACCATGGGCGACCTGTTCGCGATCGGCGCGGCGCAGGGGATCTCCCCCTCCGACGTGCTCCAGGTGTTCGAGGTCTTCAAGCCCGGCCACGGCCTCCCCAGCATCGGCAGCCGCGTCGCGAGCGCGGGCACCGTGCCCGCCAGCTTCGAGCTCGCGATGGCCCGAAAGGACGTGGGGCTGATGATCGCGGCGGCGGGCGGGCCCGAGGGCCTGGTCGTGCTGCCGGGCATCGCCCAGGCGATGGACGAGGCGCTGGAGGCGGGTCTCGGGGAGGAGGACTTCGCCGTGTTCGCCTGGCCCCGGCGACGGGCGCGCGCGTAGCGCTGGGAGGGCGCGCGTAGGCCCTGCGGCGCGGCTTCGGTTAGACGACGCGGGCCATGCCTTCGCCCGAACACACCCCCGGCAGCCGCGGCTACATCATCCCCATCGGCGGTGCCGAGGACAAGGTGAGCGCCAAGGCCATCTTGAGCCGCTTCGTGCGGCTGTGCGGAGGGGACGACGCGGTGATCGCGGTCGTCCCGACCGCTTCTGTCGATCCCGAGACACCCGACCGGTATCGCCGGGTCTTCGGCGACCTGGGGGTGGGGACGGTGCGCGTCGTCGACGTGCAGCGCCGTGAGGAGGCCGACGCCGCCGCAGCCGCGTTGACGGGCGCCACCGGCGTGTTCATCACCGGCGGCGCGCAGCTTCGGCTCTCGACGCTCCTCGGTGGGACCGACGTCGCGCGGATCATGCGGCGCTTGAACGCGAGGGGCGTGCACGTGGCGGGCACGAGCGCGGGCGCGGCGTTCCTGTCCGAGCACATGATCGCGTTCGGCAAGGAGGGCGGCACGCCCATCGCGGGCCAGGCCACGCTCGTGCCGGGGCTCGGGCTCACCAATCGCGTCATCGTCGACCAACACTTTCGCCAACGCGACAGGATGGGCCGCCTCCTCTCGGCGCTGGCGTACAACCCGTTCGCGATCGGCCTCGGCCTCGACGAGGACACCGCCGCGTTCATCGGCCCCGACAACACGCTCGAGGTGGTCGGCAGCGGCGGCATCACGGTGGTGGACGCGGGGGGGCTGGAGCACAGCTCGATGGCGACGGTGGAGGAGGGCAAGCCGGTCGAGATGATCGGGGTGCGGCTCCATGTGCTGGTGGAGGGATCGCGGTTCGACTTGCACGCGCGGCGCGCGTTTCCGGCGCCTGCTCTGCCACCCCCGGAGGGGGTCTGACCTTACGACTTATCACTTGGAACAGACGAACGCCGGCTTTCGCGTAGGGGGGTCTGGCCTTACGACTTGTCATTTGACCGGCCGGCCGACCCGACGGGGGCGCCTCGGGCCCGAGGACGGGCCCGAGGATGGGCCCGGGTCGGCCGAAGACTGCCGCCCACCGCCCACGGCCACGATTCTCGGCGCTTCGGCTTCGCGACGTTGACGCCGGCGGGGCCGTGACTACCTGAACGCCCGTGCCCGTGCTCGCCCATCACCTCGTGTTCCGCCTGCAGGACGACAGGGTGTTCGCGCCCTCTCCCGCCACGCGCCGTCGGTTTGCACACATATTTGCCCGCCTCGGCGGTGATTTCCCGCTCCTCGCCTGGCGGGTGGTCGACACTCATCTGCACGTGCTCGGACTCTTCGACGGCGCCGAGGTGGACGAATTCGCCCGTCGCCTCCGGATCCACCTCACGACGCTTCACGCCGGCATTCCCCTGCTCCTCTCGCGGAGGATTCCCGTCCAGAACCAATGGCACCTGGCGGAGGCCTTCGGCTACGTCCTCCGCCAGGACCAGCACCATGGCGTAGGCAGCGACCCCCTACAGGAGGGCAGCGCTGTCCTCGACCTCCTCGGGATGCGCGTTCTCCGGAGTCCGCTGGCCGCGCGCGTCCGAGAGCACCTGCCACGGGTAAGGCGCGAACATCTGCTCGAGCACCTGGGCGTGCCTCTGCTGGAGGCATGCCTGGTGCCCGAACACCTGTACGAAGCGACGACTGCGGCGTTTGCGGTCCCGACGCTCGAGCCGCGCACGGTGGCCGTGGTGACGGCGCGCGCGGCCGCCGTGCAGGCTGCGCACGCCGAGCTCGGGACCGCCGGCGTCGCGGGCGTGCTGCTGCTCGCGTCGCGGACGGTGCGCCGACTCGCCTCCGTCGACGTCGCCCCGGAAGCGCTCCGCGCCGTCAGGTTGCAGATGGCCTTGCGCGCGGCTCGGCCGGCGCTCCCCGAGGCGTTCGTCTAGGCCAGCCCGGCGCCACACCGCCGCCCTGGCCGCGGAGCCGGCCACAACTCGCGAGGTCCTCGACATCCCCCCGACTTACGTCCGCGCCGCGTGCGCCACACCGCCGCCCTGGCCGCGGAGGCGGCCACAACTCGCGACGTCCTCGACATCCCCGCGACTTACGTCCGCGCCGGGTGCGCCACACGGCCGCCGTGGCCGCGGAGCCGGCCACAACTCGCGACGTCCTCGACATCCCCCCGACTTACGTCCGCGCCGGGTGCGCCA
>JAUXQH010000142.1 GCA_030685065.1 Pseudomonadota bacterium
TCAAGCCGCGCCCCCACCTGCGCGACCACGGCTACGTGCGGCTCGGGGTCGAGCCCTACGGCGGGGTGATCCTCGCGACCTGGGTCGACCGCGACCTCGGCATCGCCGGGCGGGTCATCGTGCGCGACGGCGCGGGGCAGCGCGAGGTCCTGGTCGACCTTCGGCGCCCGCTCTGCCGCATCCCCACGCTCGCCATCCACCTGAACCGCCAGGTGAACGAGGAGGGGCTGAAGCTCAACGCCCAGAAGGACCTGCCCGCCCTGTTCGCGTTGTCGGAGGACAAGGCGGCCGAGCCCCTGCGCGAGCTGCTCGCGGTGGCCGCGGGCGTCGCGATCGCGGACGTGTTGACGTGGGACCTGGCGCTGTACGACCTCACCCCGGCGGTGATCTCCGGCGTGAACGGCGAGTTCCTCCACTCGGCGCGGCTCGACAACCTCGCGAGCTGCCACGCGGGCCTCGAGGCCCTGCTCGCTTCCGACGCCGGCGACGGCGATCCGCCCGCGTCCACCGCGGTCCTCGCGCTGTTCGACCACGAGGAGATCGGCTCCACCAGCGAGCGCGGCGCGCAGAGCGCGTGGCTCGAGCACCTCCTCGAGCGTGTCACGCGGGACGCCGCGGGCAGCAGCGCCGGGGGGCTGGCGCGCGCGCTGACCCGGAGCTGGCTGGTCAGCGCCGACATGGCCCACGCGGTGCACCCCGCGCACGGCGACAAGCACGACGGCGAGCACATGCCGAAGCTCAACGCGGGCCCGGTGGTGAAGCAACACACCTCCCAGCGCTACGGCACCGAGGCGGACGGCGCCGCGTTCTTCTTCCGGCTGTGCGAGAAGGCGGAGGTGCCCGCCCAGTGGTTCGTGAACCGCTCCGACCTCGCGTGCGGCTCGACCGTGGGCCCGCTCGTCGCCGCGCGGCTCGGCGTGCGCGCGATCGACGTGGGAAACCCGATGTTGTCGATGCACTCGGCCCGCGAGATGTGCGGCACGGCGGACCACGCGCGGATGGTCGCGGCGCTCCGGACGTACCTCGCTGGGATGGGGTAGCGAGCGGCGGCTCCGGTCAGCCTCTCAGGCCTTGGCGGCCCCGCTGTACCCGCCGAGGAACCGGAGCTGGTCTCCCCAACACAACCGGGCCTGGGGGCGCACCATCCAGGCGTGGAAGGCGTGCTCCATCCCCTTGTAGTAGCGCGCCTCGACGGGGGATCCGTGGCTGGCGAGCGCGGCGGCGAAGCGGCGGGTGTCGTCCAGCAGCGGATCGCGGGTGCCGACGGCGAGGAAGGTGGGCGCCATCGGGCGGTGGGGCGGCGGCGCGCGCTCGACGACCACGAGCGGGTCGGCGAGGCCGTGATCGCCGGTCGGGTCCTCGTCGCGACCGACGTAGCCGTAGAAGCACCCCGAGATGACGGAGTTGGTCAGGCGCCCGATGTTCTTGCGCCGGGCGAAGCGGCCCGGGTCGCTCACCTGGAGGATGCCGCACGCGGGCGCGATGGCGCAGGGGGACACGCCCTCGTCGAACGCCGCGCGGGCCCACGGCTCTTCGCGGCGCCACGCGGTGGCCACCCCCACGACCGCGGCGAGGTTGGCGCCCGCGGACTCGCCCGCCACCACGATCCGCGCGGGGTCTCCGCCGAAGCGCGCGGCGTTGCGGACGGCCCAGATCCAAGCCTCGCACGCGTCCTCGGCGGCGGCCGGAAAGCGGTGGCGCGGCGCCAGCCGATAGTTGACGTTGAACACGAGGTAGCCGGCGTTGGCAAAGCCGATCCCCATGACCCAGTGCGTGTCCTTGTCGAGGCCGCGAAACCCGCCTCCGTGCAGGTAGATCACGACCGGGAGCGGGCCGGCGGCGCCGACGGGACGGTACACGTCGAGCAGATGGGCGTCGGGGGCGCTCGGAAGCGGCGCGCGCCAGGCCACGTCCCGCTCGAGGGCCACGCCGTAGCGGGCGGGCTGCGCGACGGGGAGCATGCGCGCGGCGCGCGAGCTGAACGCGAACACGTGGTTGAGCAGGCCGGCCGCCTCGAGGCGGGGAGGGCGCGGGGCGTCGGGGCGGGGCGCGGCGGTGGGCATGGGCGCCATGGTACGCGCGAATCGCCTGGGGGCCCGTGCTACGATCGGCCGTGCCCCTCCCCAGCGAGCGTCGATGAGCCCCCTGCTGCGCGCGGTCTCCTGGCTGGTGTGGCGCCTGGTGCCGGGGCGCGGGGCGACGAAGATGGCGGAGTTCTCCCACACCGAGGCCGGCAGCGGCCTGGACATGCTGGCGGCGGTCGAGGAGACCACCCGGCCCGAGCTCAAGGCCCGCTATTTTCAGCACGCGCTCGACGAGCTGCGCCACTCGCGGCTCTTCCGGGAGCGGGCCGTCGCGTTGACAGACGCGCATGACAGGGCCCGGGGGCCCCGGGCGGCGGCGCCGGGGCGGGCGCAGGCGGTGTTGGACGACGCCGGCTACATCGCCGCGCAGGGCATCCGGGGCACGGACTCGTTGTTCCAGCAGCTCGGAGAGCTCGAGTTCCTCGCGTTCGTGTGGGTGGCGGAGAAGCGCGGGGCCGAACAGTTCGAGATCTACGCGGAGCTCCTGCGCGATGACCCCGCCACGACCGCCATGTTCGTGGAGATCGCCCGCGACGAGCGCTTCCACATCCGCTACAGCCGCGCGGAGCTCGACCGCTACGTGGGAGCCGGCGCCGGCCGGGACGTGGCGTGGGCGGTGATCCGGGTGCGGGGGCGGCGAGCGTGGCAGGCGTGGCTCCGCCTCACCCGTGACCTCGGAAACCTCGTCTCCTCCGCGTGGCTCGGCGTGCTCTACTTCATCGTGTTGGGGCCCTTCTCCGTCGTCGCCCGCCGCGCGGAGCGGCGCTCGCCCGGCTTCCTGCCCCCCACGCCGGGGCCGCCCGCCATCACCCGCGCCCGCTACCTCGCATGAGCTGGGTCCTCGGCCTTTCCGGCCTGTACCACGACTCCGCCGCGGTGCTCCTGCACGAGGGGCGCGTGGTCGCCGCGGCCAGCGAGGAGCGCTTCACGCGGGTGAAGCACGACGCCACGTTTCCCATCCAATCGGCGCGGTGGTGCCTGGCGCACGCGGGCATCTCCGTGACGGACCTCACCCACGTCACCTGGTACGAGAAGCCCCTCCGCAAGTTCGAACGCATGTTGGTCACCCAGCTCACGGAGTTCCCGCGCAGCGCGCGTGCGTTCCGACGGTCGACCTTCAATTGGCTCACCGACAAGCTGTGGGTGAAGTCGGCGATCGTGACGGGGCTGGGCGTGCCGCCGGGGCGGGTGCTGTTCTCCGACCATCACCTGTCGCACGCGGCGTCGGCGTTCTACCCGTCCCCGTTTGCCGAGGCGGCGGTGCTGACGGTCGACGGGGTGGGAGAATGGGCCACCACATCGCTCTACCGTGGCGGGCCGAAGGGGCTGGAGCTGTTGGCGGAGCTGCGGTTTCCGGACAGCATCGGGCTGGTGTATTCGGCGTTCACCGCCTACCTCGGCTTCCAGGTGAACGACGGCGAGTACAAGGTGATGGGGATGGCGGCGTTCGGGGAGCCGCGCTTCGAGGCCCTCGTCCGCAAGGTGCTCCGCCTGCGGGACGATGGTGCGTTCGACGTCGACCTGACCTATCTCCGCTACCATTGGAGCGCCGAGGAGTCCTATTCGCCGGCACTCGAAGCGCTCTTCGGGGCGGCGCGGTTTCCGGGCAGCCCGTTCGACCCGACGACCGCGGAGGGCAAGCGCTGGGCGGACATCGCCGCGAGCGTGCAGAAGGTGACACAGGACGCGCTGCTCGGGCTGGCACGCAACCTCCATGCGCGCACGGGCCTCCCCGATTTGTGTCTCGCGGGCGGGGTGGCGCTGAACAGCGTGGCGAACCACGCGCTGCTGACCCAGGGCCCGTTCACGCGGCTGTTCGTCCAACCGGCCGCGGGGGACGCAGGGGGCGCGATGGGCGCGGCGTTGTGGACCTGGCACGAGGTGATGGGGATGCCGCGCGATCCGGATGCGCTGCCCCTGACGCCGGACCTCGGGCAGGCCTGGGAGGACGACACGATCGGGAAGCTGCTCGTCGATCTGAAGGTCAGGCACGAGGTCCTGGGGCCGGAGGCGCTCGTGGAACGTGCCACCGCGGACCTGGTGGAGGGGCGGGTGTTGGGCTGGTTCCAGGGGCGCTTCGAGTGGGGCCCGCGGTCGCTCGGACACCGGTCGATCCTGGCCGATGCGCGGCGTCCCGACATGCAGGCGCGCATCAACGAGAAGGTGAAGTTCCGCGAGCCGTTCCGGCCGTTCGCCCCGTCCGTGCTCGCGGGCGCGGAGGGGGACTATTTCGAGATCCCGGCGGGGGGCGAGGCCCTGGCGGAGTGGATGTTGGTCGTGGCGCCGGTGCGCCCGGGGGCGGACGGTGCCGTGGCGCTCCCGGCGGTCACGCACGTGGACGGGACGGCGCGGGTGCACATCGTCCGGCGGGCGGCCAACCCGCTGTTCCACGAGCTGTTGCGCACTTTTGGGGCCGCGACCGGCGTGCCGGTGCTGCTGAACACGTCCTTCAACCTCAAGGGTGAGCCGATCGTGGCGTCCCCTGTGCAGGCGCTCGCGACGTTCTTCCGCAGCGGGCTCGATGTGTTGTACCTCGGCGGGCACCGCGTGGAGCAGGCCGACACGGACCCGGCGCCTCTCGCCTGAAGCCCGGATCACCCAGGCCCTCCGCCGGGTTCGATCAGAGGGAGGGCGCAACATGCCGAACCTCGTCTACCCCGTGGCCCGGGTGCTGCTCGCGCTGGTCTTCGTCGCGGCCGGGCTGGACAAGATCTTCACCTGGGACGACACCGCCGACTACCTCGCCGCAGAGGGCATCCCCGCGCCGGGGCTCCTGCTCGTGATCGCCGCGACGATCGAGATGTTCGGAGGGGCGCTCGTCGCGCTGGGCCACCTCACGCGCCCCGCCTGCCTCGTGCTCGCCGCCTACCTCGTCCCCGTCACGATCCTCCTCCACTCCGTCGGGCCGTTCCAGGGCCCGGGGCCGAACCCGACGGACCTGTTCAAGAACCTCGCGATCATGGGCGGGCTCCTGCTGCTCGCCGCGGTGTCGCCCACCCCGGTCAGCGTCGACTCGCCCGCGGAGGCCTCGCTCCCCCCTCGGGGCGTCCCCCCGCTCCGGGAGCGGGAGGTTTAGGAGCCTTCGGAGAAACGCTCCAGGTTAGGTGCCCCGCTCCCATGCTCCTCTACGCTCCGGTGGCCGTCGGTGACGTGCTCGACCGCCTGACGATCCTCGCGCTCAAGCTCGACCGGCTCCCGCCCGAGCGGCGCCCCGTCGTGAGGGACGAGCACACGGCGCTCGGGGACGCGTGGCGGGGTGCGGGCCTGCCCGAGCCGACCGGCGTGCCCGAGTACGCTGCCCTGGCCGAGGTCAACGCGGCCTTGTGGGACGTCGAGGATCGGCTGCGATCCGCCGAGGCCCGCCTGGAGTTCGGGCCCGCCTTCGTGGCCGACGCGCGGGCCGTGTACGTCACCAACGACCGTCGCGCCGCCCTCAAGCGCACGGTGAACCTACGCTTCGGCTCCCGCCTGGTCGAAGAGAAGCTCCACCCCCCCTATTGAGCCCCTCGCACCCGGAGCGCACGCATGTCCGCCCTCACGCCTCCGCCGCCCAGCCCGCTGACCCACATCGACGAGGCCGGGAACGCCCGCATGGTCGAGGTCGGCGAGAAGGCGGTCACGCGTCGGAGCGCCACCGCGGAGGGTTGGGTTCGCCTCTCGGAGGAGGCCCTGGCCCACGCCCGCCACGGGTCGAAGAAGGGGGACGTGCTCGGCGTCGCCCAGGTCGCGGGGATCCTCGGCGCCAAGCGCACGGCGGACCTCATCCCGTTGTGCCATCCGCTCCCGCTCGACGGCGTGGACCTGACGCTCGAGGCCACCTCCGACGGGGTGCACATCGTCGCGACGGCGCGGTGCACGGGGCGCACCGGGGTGGAGATGGAGGCGCTCACCGCCGTGACGGTCGCCGCGCTCACCGTGTATGACATGCTCAAGGCCGTCGATCGCGGCATCCGCATCGAGGGGGTGCGGCTCCTGGAGAAAACGGGGGGCCGATCGGGCCATTGGAGGGCAACGTGATCCTGTTCCTGCTCGCCTGCGTCGTCGAGCCCGCCGGCACGGTCACCGAGCCCACGCGCGAGACCTGCGACGCCTGCGGTGGCGAGTGCGTCGAGGAGGGCACGCCCGCCACCTCGCGGCAACACGTCCCCGATGTCGTGGCGTACCCGAGCTACCCCCCCTCGTCCGGCGACCACAACCCGTGTTGGGCAGAGTGGGGCGTGCACACCGAGGCCGTGCCGACCGAGAATTGGGTGCACAACCTCGAGCACGGCGGCGTCGTGTTCCTGTACGACGCGGCCACGCTCCCGGAGGCCGACCTGGCCACGCTGACCCTCTGGGTCGGCTCCCTGCCCGAGGGCCGCGCGCTCCTCACGCCGGCGTCCGCGCCCATGGACGCGATGGTCGCCGCCGTCTCGTGGGAGCACCGCCTCCTGCTCGGCTGCTTCGACGGCGCCTCGCTCGACGCGTTTTTCTGGGACCGCGTGGGGTTCGCCCCGGAGGACGTGACGTCGAACCCCGCCGCCTCCTGTGAGATGGACACGGCCGCGCGGTAGGGGCGAGGTAGGCTCGCGGCGAGCCGCTACCAGCCCGTGCCCTTGACGATGTAGACCGCGCCGGCGTCCGTACCGCCGTCGTTGTCCAGGGGGGCGCCGAACGCGATGTCGTCGACCCCGTCGTCGTCCAGGTCCCCGACGGCGACCGCCTTCCCGACCTGGTCCCCCGACCCGCCGCCCGTGAAGGAGAGGAGCGACGCCGCGGTGACCGTGCCGGAGCTCGCGTCGACGTCGATGTAGACGCCCCCCGCGTTGCTGTTCGCGTTCGGCGCTCCGAGGACCACGTCCGCGCGGCCGTCCGCGTCGACGTCGCCTCCGGCGATCGCGCCGATCGTGCCGTCGTAGGTCACCATCGCCCCCGCTTCGAGCGCCCCCGAGGAGGCCCCGCCGACCACGAAGGCGTCGGTCGCCAGGCCGGTCACGCCGAGATCGTCGTGACCGTCACCATCCACGTCGCCCAGGTTCTCCAGGCCCGCGCCCGCGGTGTCCAGGCCGCGGTAGCTCGTCGCGTCACGAGAGTACACGGACTCTCCGTCGAAGGGCCCCTCCCACAGGTACACCCGGTCGGAGCCCGAGTCTCCGGTCACGACGTCACCGGTGCCGTCGCCGTCGAGGTCGATCAACGCGACCGCGTTTCCGAACGCATCGGAAGCGGCGCCCGAATTCACCAGCGCGAAGCCGATGTTGTCGCCGATCATCACGAGCGCGTAGGTCGAGCACCCGAACGCGAGGTCGTCGACCCCGTCGTCATCGATGTCGACCTTGCCCGTGGCGCTCATGCCGCAAGCGACGTCGTCCGAAGGGCCGGTGAGGTGCCAGGAGTAGCTGGTGGGCAGCCGCGACGCGCCCGCGTAGAGGTAGACGTCTCCATCGCCCGAGCTGCCGGCGGGAGCGCCGATGAGGACGTCGTCGTAGCCGTCGTCGTCAGTGTCCCCGACCACGTCGGCGCTGAAGGCAAAGCCGGAGCCGGAGGTGCCTGCCCACTTCTTCGTCGCCGACGCGGCGTCCACCGTGCCGGTCGGCGCCGTCGCGAACACGTACACCGCGCCGAGGGTGCCGGAGGTGCCGCCGTCCTCGAGGTACGCGGCCACCACGAGATCGTTGCGGCCATCGCCCGTGACATCCCCGATGCCGAGGTCGTAGCCGAAGTTGTCCGTCGCATCCTCGCCGACGAGCAGCGCGTCCGCGTCGCCGACCGTCCTGTCGTCGAGCGCGCACTCGTTGGGGCTCTCGTCGCAGTCATCGTCCACGCCGTTGTTGCAGACCTCGTTCTCGCCGGGGTTGACGGCGCTGTCGTCGTCGTCACAGTCATCGACGCGGGTGCCGTAGCCGCTGGGCCGATCGCAGGAGACGATCGCCTCGTCCCCGTAGTACCCGTCCCCGTCGTTGTCGGCGTACCAGGTCGATCCCGCTACGTCGTCGTCGTCATCGACCAGGCCGTCACAGTCGTTGTCGGTCCCGTCGCACGCCTCGTCCTCGCCGGGGTTGACGTTGCGGTCCTCGTCGTCGCAGTCGGTGCCGTCGTCGACCGTACCCGAGGGGGCCTCGCACTCCTCCTGCAACGTCTCGGGGTCGCCGTAGCCGTCTCCGTCCTGGTCGTCGTACCACTCGAGGTCCGCCCCGACGTCCTCGTCGTCGTCGTCACAGTCCTGACGGTTGTCGACGTACCCGTCGGGTGCGCTGCACGCCGCCTTCGAGTCGTCACCGCTGCCGAGTCCGTCGCCGTCTTCGTCGATGAAGAAGGTCCGGGTGTCGTCCCCGCAGTCGGTGTCGACGGCCGTCTCCTCCTCGTCCTCCACCTCCTCCTTGTCCTTGCCGCCGATGCCGGCGCAGCCGAGCAGGACCAACCCAATCAAGCCGACGGTGAGTCGAAGCATGGTGTTCACCCGACCTTTTTGAGGAAGCAGGTCTTGAGGAAGATCTCGATGCCGTTCACGCGGCCCTCGACCAGGGCGGGGTCGTCGGTGAGGCGGATGTTCTTGACCACGGTGCCGCGCTTCGCCGTGAAGGACGTGCCCTTGACGTCGAGGTCCTTGATCACGGTGACGGTGTCGCCGCCGGAGAGCACGGCCCCGTTGGAGTCGACCACGCGAAGCTGGGCCTCGGCGGCCACTTCTCCGGTCTCGCGGGCCCAGGCGAGCACCTCGTCGTCCAGGTACACCTGGTCGAGCAGCTCCCGCGCCCAGCCCTCGCCGTCGAGCCGCTGGAGAAGGCGCCAGCTCACGACCTGCACGGCGGGAACCTCGCTCCACGCGGCCTGCTGCAAGCAGAACCAATGCTTCGCGTCGAGCGGCGACTCGCCGTCGATCTGCGCCCGGCAGACGCCGCACACCAGCACCGCGCGCGCCGCGTCGGCGGTCGTGACCGGGGGCACGGAGTAGACGCCGAGGTCGCGCGCCGTCGGCGCCGCCGGGTCGGGCGCGTGGCCGCAGAGCTCGCAGATGCCGCCGGCGCGGGCGCCCAGAGTGGCGAGGAGATCGCTCATGCCTGGTCCGAGGTGGAGAGGTGGCCGCGCCGCCGCCGCCAGGCGAGCCCGAGCGGGAGGCCCATCAGGAGCCAGGCGCCCTCGCCCCCGCCGCAGCCGCACTCGCCCGCGGTCTTCACGTCCTCGACGCTCGCATCGGCGCCGTCACAGTCCTGATCGACGCCGTCGTCGGGGGTGTCCTCGGCGCCGGGGTGGATGTCCGAGTTCGCGTCGTCACAGTCGTCGCCGTCGAAGCCGTCCGACGCGTACCCGTCGGCATCGCCATCGTACTCTCCCGCGCTGGAGCAGTCGGTGACGACGCCGTCGTAGGGGTCATCCACCGCGCCGGTGTAGATGGTGTCGTCCGCGTCGTCGCAGTCCTCGCCGCCGTAGGTCTCGCTGTCCTGGCCGTCTCCGTCCATGTCGAAGTCGGAGTCTCCGAGGCAGTCCTGGTCGACGTCGTCGTACCAGACCTCCTCGTTGCCCGGCGCGCGCTCGGCGTCCTCGTCGTCGCAATCCGCCGCGAACGGGCTGCCGTCGGCGTCCTGGTCGTCGTCGTTTCCGTCACAGTCCTGGTCCACCCCGTCGTACCAGACCTCGTCCTCGGCGGGGTTGCGGTTCGCGTCGCGATCGTCGCAGTCACCGCTGTCCACCACGTACCCGTCGGGCTCCGCGCAGCTCGGCTGCGACGCGCCGGCGTCTCCCCAGGTGTCGCCGTCCACGTCCGCATACCAGGTCGGCGCGTCCGCCGCGTCGGACTCGTCCCGGCGGCCGTCGCAGTCGTCATCCACCGCGTTGCAGAGCTCGATGGCGCCCGGAAACACGGCCGCCGAGGCGTCGTCACAGTCGGTGGCGTCCGCGACGTAGCCGGCCGGCAAGCTGCACGCGTACACGAGCGCGCCCGGCGCCCCCCAGGTGTCGCCGTCGGCGTCCGCGTACCAGGGCAACGCGTCGAGCGACTCCCCTTCGTCGATGTCGCCATCGCAGTTGTCGTCGTAACCGTTGCAGTATTCGTCGGCGCCGGGGAACGTGGCGGCGCGCGCGTCGTCGCAGTCGTCAGGCGCCCCGGCGAAGCCCTCGGGAGCCTCGCATGCGACGCGTGAGAGCGTGGTGACGCCGTAGCCGTCGGCGTCGTTGTCGGAGTACCAGGTGCCCGCGTCGGCCGCGTCGTCCTCGTCCTCGTGCCCGTCACAGTCGTTGTCGAAGCCGTCGCACACCTCGGTGGCGCCGGGGTGGGCGAGGGGCTCGCCGTCGTCACAGTCGGTGTCGTTCTCGACGTAGCCGGAGGGCGCGGCGCAGGCCTCGTGCGTGGCCGCCGCATCGCCGTAGCCGTCCCCGTCGTCGTCCGCGTAGAAGGTCTCGGCGTCGAGCGCGGAGTCCTCGTCCGCCACGCCGTCGCAGTCGTCGTCGATGCCGACTCCGTCGCAATACTCGAGGTCCGCCGGAGAGACGGTGGCGTCCGTGTCGTCACAGTCCGTGGCGTCGACGACGTAGCCGTCCGGCGCGGACTCGCTCACCAGGGAGTCCGTCGGGTCTCCGTAGCCGTCTCCGTCGGCGTCCCGATACCAGGGCGTGCCTTCGTCGAAGGTGATCCGGACCTGGGCGACGATGTCCGTGCTGTGGTTGTAGCCGCCGGAGCCCCACGGGTACACGCCGTCCTCGTCGTTGTAGAAGCGCTCGACGAACAGGGACGAGCCATCGTAGCCGGAGGCGTACATCAGCACCTGCGTGCACGTCGTGTCCTCCGCGTAGCTTCCGGCGCTGTGGAAGCGGATGAGGAGGCCGCCGCCGGCGAACGAGAACGGGGCTTCGACCGTGAAGACCAGCTCGAAGTCTCCCTCGATGTCGTTGCCGTCCGGATCGGAGGGCACGCCGCCGGTCACGACGTCGGTGAAGCCGCTCGCCTCCTGCTCCAGCGACCCGTTGCTGACCGCGGCCGCGAGCGCGATGTCCAGCTCGATCGTCGCGTCGTTCTCGGCGCCCAGGTCGAACGCGAGCGTGTCGCCCGGCAACAGGTCGAACGCGGGCACGTTCTTGTAGACGAAGCCCTGGTAGTCGTCCGAGACGTTGCAGTCGGCCGACACCCCGCCGAACGGGATGGAATTGCCGGGCCCGCTCGGGGACGCGCTCTCGAGGGCGATCACGCCGGCGTGCGCAGCGGAGAGCAGAAGGAGGATGGACACGGTGCCTCTCGGGGCGCCAACGGTACACAGGATCTCGCCCGGATCCAAGCGCCGCGTCCCGACTACGGCGAGGCCTCGACCAACGCGGCCCCCAGCGCCTCGCCGAGGAGCACGTGCCCTTCCCGCGAGGGGTGGACGTTGTCCACGAACCAGCTCAACGACCCCCGCTCGAGAAACAGCGCCGGGCCGTCCACGAGGGGCGCGCCCGCCTCGTCGGCGACCTTCTTCATCGTCGCGCGGTAGGCGGCGATGCTCACGGGGAGGGGGGTGCGGTCGAAGTCCATGGGCGCCGGCAACAGCACGAACGCCGGGCGTGCGCCGAGCTTCCGGGTGTCCGCGACGATGGCCTCCAGGTTGCGACGGTAGGCGGCCAGCGAGGTCCGGGGGGCCAGCCCCTCGCCGTCGAACGCCCCGATGTCCTCCACGCCGTCCAGCCAGCGCACCCGCTCGCTCGCCAGCCAGGGCGCGAGCTGCCAGCGGGCGATCCTCCAGGCCGCGAGCCCGCGGAAGGGCCCGACGATCTCGCGACGGTAGGTGCCGCGCGTGGTGTCATCCGTCCGGTACAGGTCGCTCCAGATACAGCCGATCACGACCCAGGTGGGCGACAGCGCGGGGCCCACCTTGCGGAGGTTGGCCAGCGACTGGGTGCTGTCGTACCCGGGGACACCGCCGATGTACGCGGTGACCGGAACGCCGCGCGCTTCGCGGAGCCGATCCGCCGCGACCGAGGAGAACACGTACTTCTCCTCGACCTCCACCCCGAAGATCGACGAGTCCCCCAGCGTGAGCAGGCGGAGCTCTCCTTCGGCCGGCGGTTGGACCTCCGGGCCGCGCAGCCCGAGCGCGTTCACCCGCACGGTAACGTTGCCCTCCTTTCGGACGGTGCTCGGGGGCAGGGCCCAGCCGGCCGACTCGTCCTCCGTCATCGCGACCGCGAGCCCCTCGCTGCGGCGCCGCTGCTCGAGCGCGTTCTTGAACCCCTGGGCGCTCGCGACGCCCGGCGACTGCGGCGCGGGCAGCGGGATCGTCCGATCGGGCACGACCAACGGCTCGACCAGCCTCGCCGACCCCTCCACTCCAACGAGCGCCACGCCCGCGGTGACGAGCGCGTAGAGCAGACGACGGGCAAGTGGGAGCGCGATTGGCCGAGGCTAACGCGCGGCGCTACGCTGCGCCGGCACCGACGGGAGGAGGGCTTGGGAGACGCCGCACGGAAGCCGATCCGACGGGCGTTGGCGGTGCTTTTCGGCACGGTGGTGGCGCTCGTCGTGGTCGAGCTCGGCATGCGGCTCGCGGGCCTCGGCAACCCGGTCGACGGCACGGACGTGATCCAGTCCTACGAACCCGCCAACGTGTTCGAGGTGGACGAGGATCGGGGCATCGGGATCCGCATGCGCCCCGGCTACGCGGGCAAGCAGGTCTACCGACGCGCGACGGACGGCGTGATCGTGCACGAGGCCGTCACGAACGTGTCGCCGGCCGGCTTTCGGAGCGAGTCCACGCGAACCTTTGGCAAGGTCATCCTCGCGGTCGGCGACTCGACGACCTTCGGCGTGGGCGTGGACGACGGGGAGAGCTGGCCGGCGGCGCTGGAGAGGACGCTGAGCACGTCCTGGCGGGTGCTCAACGCGGGCACGCCCGGGCGGAACACGAGCCAGGAGACGAGCTGGCTCCGCGCGCATGGCGCCGAGACCAACCCCGCGGTCGTCATCCTGGCCTTCTACATCAACGACCTGATGCCTCCCATCCCGCTCTCGGGGGACGTGCAGCCCAACCGGATGAAGGCGCCTCCGTGGGCATCGCGCGAGGCTGGCCTGCGCCGCGCGTCGCGCATCTACAACCTCGGATGGCGCACCTGGGAGCGCCGGGCCCTGGCCGCGCCGGCCGCGGGCGGAGGGTCCAGCTACGAAGCGGAGCTCGTCAAGATGGCGCGCAAGGAGGATCTCCGGGCGCAGTTCGACCACCTGATGCACGCGTGCGCCCGGCTGCGCGCGCAGCCGGTGCTCGTGCTCCTGCCCGCGCTCGATCTGTCCGACCCGCGCGTCGGGGCGCCGGTGTTCGTCCGCGCCCGGGAGGCGGCGAGCGCGGCCTCGCTGCCCTTCATCGACGCGGAGCACGCCCTGGACGACTTCGACCTCCCCGACCGCAGGGTGCTGCCGGGCGAGCATCACGCGAGCGTCCGGGCAAACGCGCGGATCGCGGATGTGATTCGAGAAGGTCTCGTCGCGAAAGGCATTCTGTGAGCCGAGCGATCCTCGCGGCGCTCCCGGCGCTCGACGCTCCCGCGCTCCGCGCCCAGGCCCGTCGCATCCTGCCGGTGTTGGTCGCGGCGATCGTGGCCGTGGCGTTCAACGCCAGCTTCCAGGGCACGATGGCGGCGGATCTCGATCACCGCGTGCTCGCCGGCAACTTCCACAACGGGCACCTGTGGTGCTTCGACAACGCCTGGCGGATGGTCAGCGGCGCGGAGCCCTTCGGGATCGCGACCCAACGCCTCGGCTTTCCCTTCGCCGCGGCCGCGCGGTGCCTCGCGGTCGTGCCGGCCCTGGCCTCCACCCCGTCGCGGTTGTGGCTCTCCCCCATCGGCGCCTACAACCTGACGATCCTCCTGACTCCCGCCCTCGCCGTCGTCGCCGCTTCGCTGCTCGTCCGGCGGGTGACCGACATGGGCGCGTGGTCGGCCGCCGCGGTGGGGTTGGTCTACTCGGTGAGCCCGTACGTGCTCGGCTGCTTCTCCGGCGGCCAGACCTGCAAGGCGCAGGTGTGGTGCATTCCCCTGGCCCTCTGGGCGCTCTCCGGCGCGGTGAGCGGGCCGCGGCGGGCGCTGAACGTGGCGCTCACGGGGGTCGCGTCCGTCGTCCTGGCGTACACCGAGCCGACCTACGCGATGATCGTTCCGCTCGTCGCGGTGCCCTGGGCGCTGCTGCTGATCCGCCGTCCGATCCTCCCCCACGGCGCGGGCGCGCTGGTGGGGCTCACCGTGATGGCCGCCGGGATCTGGACGGCGAAGCTCTACTACGTCGGTGGAGACGATCGCCTCCTCCTCGAGCTGTTCGAGCCGGCGAGCCGATTGAAGTCCTCGGGCATCCCCATCCCGTCCCCGATGGCGCAGCCCTGGCCCACCCTGCTCGGGCCGCCGCCGCTCGAGGTACAGGCGGGGGCCCCGAACCACGTCACCTACCTCGGGATCCCGCTCCTCGTCGCGATGCTCCTGGGGCTGCCGCTGCGCTGGCGCGGCCGCGGCGTGGCGGGCCTGGCCCTCGTCGTGGGCTTCGTCCTCGCGCTCGGAGAGGTGCTCGTCAGCGAGAACCAGTACGTGCTCTCCGCCGATCGGAAGCTCCTGCTGCCGGCGGTGCTCCTGGCCCGCCACGACTATCCGCTGGCCCAGAGCGTGATGTACTACCGCGCCATCACGGTCGCCTCGCTGGGCGTCGCCATCGGGGCGATGGGAGCGAGCAGCCGCTTTCGGTACGGGGCCATCGCCGCGTGGCTCCTCGCCGGGATCACGTTGTGGGACACCCACAGGGTGATGGCGCCCCTGTGGCCCCTGAAGAGCCAGATCCCCGAGAGCAGCCTGTACACGCTGATCAACGCCGATCCGGTTCCGGGCGCGGTGGTCGGCCTGCCGTTGAGCAGCGCGACGCAGGTGGGCTCCGGCATGGTGCTCGACGCGGTGTTCACGGACCGGCCCTCCAACGGCCTGGTCCGCTTCACGGCCCCCGGATTGGCCAACGTGGACGCGCTCGCGCGCTCCTTCGCGGCGGCGGCCACGCTCCCGTCGCCCGAGGGCTCGGCCAGCCTGTACGCTGCGGGCATCCGCTACCTCGTGACCACACCCGGCGAGCAGATCCCCGAGCAAGCCGCGTTGACCCGCGCGCTCGGCGTACCGTTCCGGGTCGGCCGCCGCCTGGTCTGGCGCGTCGGCCCGCCGCCGCAGGGCGGGGAGCCGGCACATGAATGAGAGGCTGGTCCGGTGGGCGGGGTACGTCGGCCGCGTGCTGTTCGACGGCGTCGCGCCGATCCTCCTGCCGCTGCTCCTGCTCCGCACGGTCGCCGCGAGGATCCTGGCCGACCCCGAGCACACCGTCGCCGCCCCGCTCTACCTCTCCGGGGGCGATCCCAACGGGCAGGCGTGGTTCTACTGGTGGTTCCATCGCGCGACGATGCTGGGGCTGCCGGTCGACCACCCGGACGTCGTCTGCGCGCCCGGCGGGATCGCGCTGGGCGTCAACTTCGCCACGCGGGTGGACGCCTGGCTGGCGCTCCCCTTCTTTCACTTTCTCCCGTTCCCCCAGAGCTTCAACGCCGTGGCGATGGCGGTTCCCGCCGTGAATGCGTGGTGCGGGTGGCTCGCCCTCCGCGCGATGCGATCCTCGCCGGCCGTCGCCCTCACCGGCGGCCTGGTGCTCGGCTTCTCCGACTATGCGCTGTTCGAGGTGAGCCTCGGGCACAACGCGAACGCGTTGGTCGGGCCCGTGCTGCTCCTGCTCGGGGCGTGGTCGGCGGTCGCCGAGGGGCGATGGGGCTGGGCGCCGGTCGCGGCCGCGGCGGGCGTGGTCACGATCTTCGCGTACCCGCCGTACGCGGTGGCGATGCTGCCGGTCGCGGCCGCCTTCGGCCTCGTCGGTCTCGCGACGCGCAAGCAGGAGCGTCGCGCCATCCTCGGCGGCGCGCTCGGGGTCGCCGCCATCATCGGGCTGGCGGCGCTCCGCCGGGCGAGCGAGCTGCGGACGCTCGGGTTCGCGAACCAGGGCAAGAACGCGCTGCGCGACAGCTGGAGCACGTTGATGGCCGACTCCCTGTCCTGGGAGTGGCTGGCCCGCGCCGACAGCGGCTTCAACGATCACCACACCTGGATCGCGCCGGCGCTCCTCGTCGGGGCGGCGCTCGCCGCGCTCTTCGGAGGCCGGCGGCCCTGGGGCTGGCTGGCCGCCGGCGCCTGGTTCTGGCTCCTGAGCCTCGGCGTGGTGCTGCTCGAGCGCGACGGCGAGGAGATCCAGGAGCTGCGCGCGGGCGGGCGCGCCTTCGCGCTGCCGCTGGGCTGGGCGATCAAGGCGTGGCCCACGCTGGTCGGGCTGCGGCCGTACCGCTTCGCGCCGCTCGTGGGGGGCGCGCTGGTGTTCGCCGTGGCGTCCGCGGCGAGGAGCCCCGACCACACGGTCGGCTG
Organism: Pseudomonadota bacterium; assembly: GCA_030685065.1. Lineage (GTDB taxonomy): Bacteria > Myxococcota_A > UBA796 > UBA796 > SXON01 > CAJBVW01. The sequence continues at coordinate 16,452 of JAUXQH010000142.1, forward strand.
GGTCCGCCGCCTGCTCCCCCCGCTCGTCGCCGCCGGTGTGTTCGCGACCGTGCTCTGGGCGACCCTCTCGGCGGGCCGCCTCCGCTTCACCACCCAGCCGTGGCGGGTCTCTCCCGCGGTGCTGTGGCTCGCCGAGCAGCCGGGCGACTTCGCGATCGCGGAGCTGCCGTCGGGGTCCGGACACGCGGCCGCCGCCTTGCAGGTGGTCCACGAGAAGCGACGGTCGGAGGGGCACCACGACGTCCACCCCGAGGTGAAGCACCCACCCACCCAGTGCTACACCACGTCGCTCTCCCGCGCGCTCTGGGTGCTCGACCGCGGGGGCGCGCTGCCGGAGGACATGTCACCCGTCGTGAGCGAGGCGGTGAGCGTCGGCTATCGATACATCGTCGTCTATCGTGAGGCGTACGGCAAGCAGGGGGTCGAGCGGGACAAGCGGCTCCGGGGGCTGTTCGCGGCGCTTCGGGCGCGGTTCGGCGCGCCGGTGCAGGACGATCGGGAGGTCGCCATCTTCGAGGTCGGCGCCGGCTGACGGATCGGAGGGGTCAGAGCGGCGCCGGCTCCGATGCCGCGAGCGCGTCGGTGGCCGGGTGGCGAAGCAGGAGCACGTCGGGGAGGCCCGGAATGGCGCCGCGCGAGCGGGCGAGCAGGGTGTTGACCATGTACGCGTAGGCGGCGGGCGCGGCGCGGGCGCCCTGTCCTCTTCCGTTCGGCGAGCTGGGACCGCACGCCGAGAGGTGCCCGTTCTCCTCCAGGCACACGAGCAGCGCGAAGTCGCGGGGCGAGAGGCCCTGGTAGGGCTGTCCCTGGATGTAGCGGTCCACGCCCAGCTCCACGACCACGACATCGGGGCGATGAAGCGTGAGATACCAGCCGAGTCGGCGCGCCCCGGTGGCATCCTCCAACCACGGTGTCACCACGCCGACGTAGAGCAGCTCGTCCCGCGGCGGCAGGTTCGCGTCGATCCAGGCGAGCAGTCGTCTTGCTTCTGCGTGCAGGGCCACGGTCACCGGGGTGCTGGTCTGCGCGAGGTCAACCCAGCGAACCTGCACGATCTCGGGGCGCACCGGCCGTAGCACCCAGTCGGGAAGCGGCAACGCCAGCGCGGGGATGGTCATCGTGAGGAGCTGCGCGAGGCCCGTCGCGCCCGCCAGGCCGAGCGCCGCGGTTCGTCGCCAGGTGTGGGCGAGCGAGCCGAGCCCCACGGCGGTGATCACGGCGAGCGGCGCGAGCATCGGGATGGGGTACCAGATCGACTTGCGCGCCATCGACGAGTACCCGATGAACGTGACGAGGAACCACGCCGCCAGCATCAGCCGGTGCCGCGCCTGCCCGCGGACGAGCAGCGGGATGGCGACGAGGAGCCACGCGACCATGGGCGGCCGCAGGTAGTCGTTGACGATGAAGAGGACGTAGATCCCATGCGCGGCGGCCTTCCTGGCGAGAGGGCTGGCGTTCGGGTCCCGGAGGTGAGCGTTCATCGCCTCCTCGGTCAGGCCGCCGGTCATCTGGAAGAGGCTGTCCGTCACCCACGCCCGATCGGTCGTCTGCCACAGGAACACGGCCACGATGGCCAACCCGACGAGCGTGCGCCACGGGAGTCGGCGCGCGCGGACCGACTCGACGAGGCCGACCCCCGACGCCACCAGGAACGGCCCGGCGACCGCGAGCCCGGCGCCCGTCGTCTCCGAGAAGCCCTCTCCCGTACGGATCGCGGTCCACGCGAGCGCGCAGAACCCGGCGACCGGCAGCCACCGGGTCAGCCCCCGTGATCGGATCAGGCACCAGACCATGCTCGCCGACAGCGCCGTGGTGACGATGTAGCCCTCGTGCCATCGGGCCATCCCGAAGAGGCCCGGGTAGCCCGCCCCGATCGCCGCCGCGGCCACCCCGACCGCCGGCCCCGAGGCCTCGACGCCGATCCCGTAGAGCGCGAGCAGCAGGAGCAGGAAGTAGAACGTGGGGACCAGGAGCACCAGCAGCGCCTGCCCCGGAAACAACGCACCGACCGCCGCCGGTACGGCGAAGGCATGGGGCATGCACGTGGCGTAGGACGCCGTACATTCACCCACGAGCTGCCGGAGGCGCCCCCCGTGCTGCAGCTCGCGGATCACGGCGGTCGGGCTGTTCCACTCGATCGGGCGGCGCGTCGGGAGCGTGTAGTAGCTCGCCGCGCACGAGAGCTGAGGGGGCTCGTTCGGGCCCACGCGGCGGTGATCGTAGCCCATGAAGTAGTGCATCATCTTCGGCACCAGCTGCCACGTGCGGTGCGAGGACAGCGGTGGCATCGGGTTGTGATGCATCTGGTAGGCGTTCACCCCACAGACGAGCGCCAGGACGCACAGCAGCAGGACCCGGAACAGCCAGGGCCGGGCCGGCCCGTTCACAGCTCGTCTTCGAGGATGCCCGGGGCGATGCTCTCCAGGGTCTCCACCGTGCCGTAGCTCCGGGGCGCGGGCACCTCGCGGGCCACGGCGGTGACGATGCCGCCGAGCCAGGAGAGCTCCGACTTCACCAGCAGGCCGTTCGCGTCCACGTCGAACTTCGCGGTGCCGCCGCCGCCGCTCGCGGTGTAGCGGGTGACCTCGACCTTCTTTCCCGCCACCTTGGTGGTGCCGACGGCGCCGGCGTCGAGCGTGCCGGTGAGGATGGTTCCGGTCTCGACGAGGAGCAGGGTGAGCTCGCCGCCCCCGGTGAGCAGCACGGTGCGGCCCGGATCCAGCAAGTCGAGGCTGGTGAGGCGGGCCTGCGCCTTGCCGAGCGTGGACTCCTTGACCCCCGCGCCGTCCGCCACGACGAGGCGCCACCCCCCCTCGGGGAGCTCGATGCCCTGCACCTGGGAGATGGCCCCGCCCTGATCGACCGAGCTGGTGAACGTGGCCCCGCGCGCGCTCGACTGGCCGCTCGACCGGCACACCAGCGGTTGGCCGAGCACCGTGGCCTCGGTGTAGGCCTCGAGGATGCGCCGCTCGCCGTCGTCCCGCGGCAGGTACCGGATCGTCAGCTGGCGCGTGCCGATTGGCTTGCCGTCGAGCGACAGGTCGTAGGTGATCTTGTGCGGAGGCAGCGCGTCCCCCGCGTGCGCCGCCGGCGCGCACACGAGCGCGAGCAGGAAGAGGATGCGCATTGCGACGGCCGGGATCTGCATGGCGGGAAGTTAACCGTCGGGGTGGGCCTCGGGACGTCCCCCCATCGTGCTAAGCGCCCCTCGTGTCGACCGCGTGGACCCTCAAAGAGGCCCTCCGCGCCCGCCTCGCGGCGGAGCGTGGGCCGCCGTTCTACGCCCCCGGCCCCCATCGGGTGGCGATGTTGTACCCGTCGCCCTACCGCGCGGGCATGTCCTCCCTCGGTTTTCAGTGGATCGCCGGCCTCCTGGCGGACGCCGGATTTTCGGTCGAGCGCGTGTTCCTGCCAGACGACACCACGCCGTGGCGCACCTCCAAGCTCCGCCCGATCTCGATGGAGACCCACACCGCCCTCGGCCAGTTTCCCGTCATCGCGGTGAGCGTGGCCTACGAGCTCGAGTTGGCGGGGCTCATCGAGGTGCTCGAGCTCGCCGGCATCCCGCCGCTCCGTGCCGACCGCACCCCGGGCCACCCCAAGATCCTCATCGGCGGCCCGCTCACCTTCTCCAACCCGCTGCCGATCGGCCCCTTCGCGGACGCGGTGCTGCTCGGCGAGGCCGACGACACCGTGGTCCCCGCGGTCGAGGGCTTTTTCGAGACCGGCCGGTTCGACCACGTGGCCGACCTTCCGGGCGGCTGGATCCCGGCCACGATGGGCGAGCACCTGCCCCCGGTCGGCCGCGCCGCGGACGATCGCTTGCCGGCGCGCTCCCGCATCCGGTCGCCCGACACCGAATTGCACGACATGTTCCTGCTCGAGGGCGAGCGTGGCTGCCACCGCGCGTGCACGTTCTGCGTCATGCGGCGCAGCACGAACGGCGGGATGCGCCTCGTGCCCCCCGAAAAGCTCCTGTCCTACGTCCCGGAGGACGCCCCGCGCGTCGGCCTCGTCGGGGCCGCGATCTCCGATCACCCGCAGCTGGTGGGCCTCCTCGAGGCGCTCGTCGCGGCGGGGAAGGGGATCGGCATCTCGTCGCTGCGGGCGGACCGCGTGGCGCTCAAGCCCGACATCCCGCGCCTGCTGCGCGCCGGCGGCTACCAGACGCTCACCGTCGCGAGTGACGCGGCGTCACAGCGCCTGCGCCGCACGATCATGAAGGGCACGACCGAGGCCCACCTGGTCGCGTGCGCGGAGGCCGCGCGGGAGCACAAGTACCGCACGCTCAAGGTCTACATGATGGTCGGCGTGCCGGACGAGCAGGACGAGGACATCGAGGAGCTGATCACGTTCACGCGCCAGCTCGCGGCGATCCACTTCGTCGCGCTCGGCATCGCGCCGTTCGTGCCGAAGCGCAACACGCCGCTCGACGGCGCGGTGTTCGCGGGCATCCCGGTGGTGGAGGCGCGGCTTGCGCGGATCACCGCGGGCCTGCGGGGCGTGCGGGCCGAGGTGCGGCCCACCTCCGCGCGGTGGGCGTGGGTGGAGCACAAGCTGGCCTCCGCGGGCCAGGCCGGCGGCCACATCGCCATCGAGGCGGTCCACGGCGGAGGCACCTTCGCGGCGTGGAAGAAGGCGTTCAAGTCGGCGGAGGACGCGACGGAGCGGCCCTGGCGCGGGTGGGAAGGGGCGACGGTCTGAGCGGGGCGGGCGGGAACCGCCCCGGGCCCCCACGGTCGTAGTACCGTAGGAACCCATGAAGCGCCTCCGTGTCCGAATCGGCCCGTTCCTCCTCGGGGTCCTCCTCCTCGGGGGTCTGCTCTGCGCGGGGCTCGTCGGCGTGCTCCTCGCGGTGCTTCGGCCCGAGCCGGCCGACCCCTCCCTGGTCCGAGCGCCTTCCGCGCCGGAGCGGACGGTCCGAAACGTCGCGACGGACCTGGCCTGCAGCGTCGTCATCGAGGTGGTTCATGCCTCGGGGGAGCCGGCGCCGGAGGCGGTGGTGAGGGCCACCCGCGCGGAAGGGGGGCCGTCCAACCGGTTGGCGGACGCGTGGGCCGCGACGCCGGCCCTCGGCCCGGACGCCCGCGCGCTCCTCGCGGCGCCCTGCGGGAGCGGCCTCAACGTCACCGCCGAGCTGCCCGGCTCCCCGCAGGCCCGCGCGTTCGAGTGGGTTCGCGAGGGGGAGGTCGCGACGCTCACGCTCACCCTGCAGCCCGGCATCCGGGTCCACGGCACCGTCACGTCCTCGGACGGCACGCCGCTCGCGGAGGCGGAGGTGTCCTCGGGTTGGCGGCAGGCCGCCACCACCGATGGCGACGGCGCCTACTCTCTCTGGATCGACGCCGACGGCGACCGCTCGGTGCAAGCCTCGGCGTTCGGGCACCACCCGGAGACCCGCTCGCACCTCTCGGCCTCCGAAGCCGACGGCCCCGAGGGGGTGCGTGCCGACTTCGCCCTGTCCGCCCGGCACGACGTGCGCGTGTGGTGCGCGGGCCTGCCCGACGACGCGTGTGGGGAGATGCCGATGCAGTGCACGGGCCCGTGGTCGCCCGTGGGCCAGACTTGCGAGTCGGACGACGACCGCGGCGAGACCATCTGCCACTGCGCCGAGGGCGAGGTGGCGGTGCGCGGCGGAGGGCGCGCCGTGCGGGTCGCCGCGGACGGGGAGGAGGCCTGGCTCGACTTTCGCGACACGGGGCGCATCGTGGGGCGGGTCCTGCACGAGGGGGAGGCCCCCCTCTACTGCAGCGTGATGGGGGCCCGCGTGCCCGCCGCCCTCGAGGATCTGCCGCGGGGGTTGGTCGCGTTGCGGCGGACCCACTGTGATGCCGACGGACGCTTCGTCCTCGACGGGCTCGTGGCGGGAGACTGGGAGGTGCATGTCGAGGCCGCCACCCCCACGAACGACGGCGCGCGGACCCCCCGTACGCTCATCCCGCGGCGGGTGAAGCTCCGCGAGGAGGTGGACGTGGGGGACATCCTCGTCCCGGGCGGGGGCGGGCTGGAGGGCCGGGTCGTGGACGGTGTCACCGGCGCCCCCGTCTCCCAGGCCCCGGTCATCGCCATGCGCGAGGGCGTGGGGGGCGAGCGCGTCACGATGATGGGGAGCGACGCGGAGCACGACGGCACCTTCGCCTTCGAGGGCCTGCCGCCCGGAACGTGGACCGTCGCGCACATGCTCTCGCCGCACGAGCGCGTGACGACGAGCGTCCGCGAAGGCGTCGTGACCCGGGGCATCGAGGTCGTGACGAGCGACGCCACCGCGCTCGACGAGAACGGCTTCGCCCTCACCGAGGAGGACGGCGCGCTGGTGGTGTCGGACGTGACCCCCGAGAGCCCCGCCGACGACGCGGGGCTGGAGCCCGGCGAGGCCGTGACCGGCGTGCTGCTCGGCGGCTTCGACGTGACCAGCGCGATGGGGGAGCACGGCATGGACGCGGCCCGCGCGATCCTCGGCCACTGGGACGGGCCCGGCGTCACGCTCGTGGTGCGGGCCGCGGACGGGAGCGAGGAGAAGGTGCCCTTGGAGTGGTGAGCGGCGCCCTCGGCCCTCACTCCAGAGTCAGCTCGAACGCCGCACCCTCGACACAGAGTCGGGTCGAGCGCCGCACGGTGCTTCGCGGGTGCCCGAAAACGGCCCAAATCCCGCGCCGGGCAGCCACCGGGCCGGCCTCGCGTGGCCCGGGTGCGGCGTTCGACCCCTCGTTGCGCGGCGGGTGCGGCGTTCGGAGGGACACTGCGCGCGCGCCGTCGGCGCCGCGTTCATGTTCTTCGGCCGCGGCGATTGATGGAACGCGTGCTCGTCCTTGTTTAGGCGAAGCGGGCGGCCGCGCCGGGCAGCCGGAGCGTGAGGACGTGCCGCGTACCCCACGGAGCACGCCCGTTTCCGGGCGATGTACGCGGGGGTGCTTCCCACCTGTTCCTGCGCGCATCGGTCATCCGGGGTCCCTGCCCTGTACCCCGGGGTTCGAGGGGCGGGGTCCGCGCGGGGGGCGCGCGCTGGGGCGCGCCAATGCGCGGCGATACTCCCGGACGCGCCCGAGGTCCTCCTGTCGATCCGCACCCACGCCGACCCCTACCGTTGGGTCGTGCTCGGCGTCTTCCTGACGGTGGCGGGCCTCTCGCAGGCCGTGTGGCTCAACTTCGCCCCGCTGGTGTCCACGGTCCAGCACGTCTACTCGGTCTCCGAGGCCGGCGTGCTGATGCTGGGCCTCCTGGCGGCAGCGGCCATCGGCGCGCTCCTCCTCCCCGAGACGTACATGCGCAAGACGACGCTCTCAGCGGCGGCGTAGGCGATGTTCGAGATCGTCGCCGCCACCCCGCGCGGGTGGTCCGCGGGGCTCTTCCATCCGGGCGCGTGGGCGGAGAGCACCTCGCGCGTGGCGATCGCGTCTACCGGCACGCTGCTGTACTGGGCCGGGCGCGCGCACTACGACGGGCACCGGCGCCGGTACCGCGTCATCGTCTACGATCGCGCGCGTCGTCGCGTTGCCGTGCTCGACGATCTGCGATGGCCCGTCCGGGATCTCGCCTTCGACCCCGAGGGACGGCGGCTCGCCATCGGCACCGGCGCGTACGACGGGGGCTATGCATACGAGGGCGAGCTGGTGGTGTGGGCCCTCGACACGGGGGTGGTGAGCCGTCCCTTCGCCCCGAACCGGGAGGTGCGCCGTGTGCGCTGGCAAGGCGATGAGCTCCTGGCGCTCCTCGCGCCGGAGACCGACGAAACGGACGAGACCTTCGGGCTCCGCGTGCCGAGCTTGCGCGTCGAGCCCGCCACCGAGTCCGCGCTCGGCTTCGAGCCTCTACGAACGTGCCCCTGGGCGACCGAAGGCGCCGTGCCCTTCCTGGACGTCGCGCTCTTCGGCGAGCGCGTCGCGGCGGCGGGGGACGGCGCGCTCGTCACGACGTGGGATGCGGAATTACGCGACGAGCGCCGGGTTTCCGGCCCCCCAGGCCGTCAGCTGCTCGGCGTGGGCGCGGGCCTGGTGCATGCCTGCGATCGGGTTTCGTCGCTCCACACGCTCGATGGAGCGCCGATCCGCGTCTTCGACCGGGCCTACCTGATGTCCACGGACGGCACGAACATCCTCGCGCGCGACACCTCGTACGCGGGCGACCGGGCGGACCTCGTCCTCGACGCGCGCGGGAACACCCTCCATGCGTCCAATCTCGGGCACTTCGATTGTTTCAACCACTCGCTCCGACTCGACGGAGGCTTGTGGTTCCTGCGCGGTACGCCCGCGTCGCAGCACCAGGCGAAGGTGCTGGCCCACGTCGATTCCGTCGGGCCGGCAACCGTCGCGATGCAGTGGGACACGTCACAATCGCACCACATGGAGTCGACCGCCGTCGCGCTCGACGGGGGCTCGATCGTGGCGGGGTACCGCGTCCACCATCCTCACCCCGGCAAGGGCGACCGCTACCTGGAGCGCCGCTCCCCCACCGGCGCCTCGGTCTGGCGTACGCGTTGGCCCTTCGCGCCCGTGGCGCTCGCGCACGTGGCGGATTGGGGCGTCGTGATCGCGGCGACGCTCGACGGACGCCTCGCGGCGCTCGACGCGCGCACGGGGGTGGTGGCCGCGGCGACCTCGCTCCGCGTGGACGGACTGGACGTGGTGCCGACGTGCCTCGCGGTCTCGGGGAGCCGGATCGCGGTCGGGACGACGGACGGGCGGGTGTTGATCGTTGAGGTCGGATGAGCGATCCGGCGCTATCGTTCGCGGATGGTGTGGCTTCTCGCGTGCGCGTGTCCGACGTTCGAAGGGCTCGAAGTCGTCGATCTCACGGAGTCCGGCAACGCGACGGCGCTCGCCCGCGTGGCGGTCGCGGTCGACACGTTCGAGGCGTGGACGGCGCGGGAGGGCGTGTGCGTGGCCTCGGTCGAGGTCGTCGACGAGGTCGAGGGGCCGGCGGCGTTCGACGCCGAGGGGCTCAACGCCGTGGGCGTGTTCCAACCGCGCGCCCGGAGGATCGAGATCGGGACCGCCTGGTTCCCCCTCGCCGAGACCGTGACGCACGAGCTGTGCCACGCGCTGGACTGGCAGGAGGACCTCTCGCCCGCGCGGCCCGACCTGTTCACCGGCGAGGATCTCGACGCGGAAGGGGCCTACCCGACGGACGAATCCAAGCGCGCCGAGAGCTTCGCCCTCGCGTGTGAGGTCGGTGGCGTCGACGTCTCCGTGGAGCTCGCGTTCGAAGAGCAGTGCGGGCTCGGGCCGGTGGACGAGCTCATCGACCCGACCACCCGCTTCCTCGCGGAGGAGGTGTTCCAGGCAGCCTCCCGCCTGGACATGTCCGACGAGCCGGTGACGCTCCGGCGGCGAGAGGTGACCCTGGACGTGGGGGACGGCCGCGCGGTCGAGTCCGTGATCGGAACGCCCACCGACCTGTACGCCCTCGCCCTGGAGCCGTCGCGCCGATGGGACGCGTCCACGCTCACCCTCTCGCGCCTCGACCCGGACACCGGGGCGGCGCGCGCGCGGCAGACGCTCGATTTGCCCATCGGGTACTGGCGCGGAAGCCTCCTCGCAAGCGACGCGGACCCCCTGCTGCTCGTCTGGAATGCCGGCCGCGACGACCCGATCGCCAAGGTCTACACCATCGACGGCGACACGCTCGTGCCCCTCGATCTCCCGCTCCGTGAGCCCTGGGAGATCACCGGCGCGGTCACGGACGGAGTGCTGGTCGTCACGACGCAGGCCTCTCGGAACGTCGTGACCGGAGAGAGGTACGTCTTCGGTGGGGTGGGCGCGTGGGACCTCGCGACGGGGCAGGAGCACCCGCTCTCGTTCCCGGAGGAGGAGTGGGGTCTCTCCGTGTGGGCCGATGCCTTCCTGCCTGGACCGGATGGGCTGGAGATGATCGGCACGGACGGCTACTCGCGCCTCGATCTCGCGACGGACACCTGGTCGCGGGACCCGGCGCCGTCGATGCCGCGCGGGCTGCTCCGCCTCGGGGAGAAGCGGATCCACTTCGTCCAGGTCGGCTACGAGTTCGAGCTGGTCGTGCACGATCTGGCGGAGGACACCTGGGCATTCGCCGAAGGCGCGTGCGAGGACACGCCCGGCTTGCTCTACGCGGCGTCCTACGCCCAGGTCGGGGAGCGCGCGTTCGTGATCCCCGAGATCTGGCCGGGGGTGGACGGGCTGCTCGCGTGGGAGCTGATCCTCGACTGAGAATCGGTGATATCCGCGGGAACTTGACCGGACGCCGCGCGCGTCCGATTGGAGCGCCGCGCTGCCCTCCGCCGCGGTGGGCACCTTCATGGACGGCTCGGGACTCCGCGTGCTGGTCGCCGCCGCGGGGACCGGCGCCGACCCCGCCGCCGCCGCGCTGACCGCGTCCCTGCGCGGGTTGTCGTCCGTGAAGCTCACGATGCCGGATGACGGCCTGGGAGACTTGTCCAAGGTGGACGACGTACAAGAAGCGGCAGCTCACCCGCGGCCTCATCGCGCTGGGCGGGGCCGCCGCCGCGGGGGTCGGGGGCGCCTATTGGCTCCTCAACGTGCAGGACCCTACATGGAAGGCCCTCGTCGTCGGCGGGCTCGTGGGCCTCGGCACCATCGGGATCGTGGTCCCGTTCCTCATCGACCCGCACCCCATCAAGGCGAACGAGCGCTCGCGCCTCGTCGACGAGTACAACGAGCAGCTCCGCGAGGAGCTCGGCCTCCCGAAGGCCCGCCCGACCTCGCTCGGGGCCACGTTCTCGGCCGGTGGGTGGTTCTCCGCGGACGGCGGCGGCGCCCGCTTCGCGGGAACGTTCTGAGCTCCTGCGCTCTCCTGCTCCTCGCCGGGGTCGCGCTCGCGGGCCCCGCCGACGTGCTCGCCGCGGTCGACGCAGCGCAACGGGGCCTCTACGCCCAGGTCGCGCCCGCGGTCGTGTACATCGTCACCCCCAACGGGCTCGGATCGGGCATGACCGTCCGCTCCGACGGGCTCGTGCTGACCAACGCACACGTGGTCGCGGGGGTCGAGACGGTCGATGTCGTGACGTTCGCCGGCGCCCGCCTGACCGGCAAGGTCGTAGAGCGCGCGCGTGACGTCGACGTGGCGCTCGTGCAGGTCGACGCCACCGATCTCCCAACTGTCACGTTCGCCCGCGCCGCCGACCTCGCGGTGGGGCAGTGGGCCGCCGCCGTCGGGCATGGCGAGGGCGGCGGTTGGACGTTCACGACAGGAATGGTGTCCAACGTCTACACAGCGCAGGGCGGGCGCGCGGTCTTCCAGACGCAGATCCCCGTGAACCCGGGCAACTCCGGCGGGCCCGTGTTCGACGGCACCGGAAAGGTGCTCGGCATCGTGACCGCGGGCATCCAAGGGGCGCAGAACCTCAACTTCGCCATTCGCATCGACGTCGCCACGCAGGTCCCGCAGGGGCTCGAGGGCCTCTGCGATTGCCTGGTCGTGCACGCCCCGGCGGGCGTCCCCGTGTTCGTGGACGGCGCCTCCATCGGCCTCGGCCCCCGCGTGGCCGTGCCCGCCACGACCGGCCGCCACACGGTGTTCGCGCTCGTCGGCGGACGCAAGGTGGAGCAGGTGGTGACGTGGCCGGAGACACGGACGGTGACGTTGGGGCCTTGAGGGGGTGGGTCCCGGCGGGGTCAGCCCCCGGCCTACGGCTCGAACAGGTCCGCGCCGAAGTAGACGAAGACCGCCGACGTCGGTCCCGCCCCATCGTCGTTCTGGGCGCCGACGACGAGTTCGCCGAGGCCGTCGCCGTCGAGGTCGCCGGCGGTGAGGGAGCCCCCGAAGATGTCCCCGGACGAACGTCCGGTCAGGGTGAGCGACGCATCCGTAGAAAGGACGGAGCCCTCGGTGCCCCCGGCGAAGATCGACACCCTGCCGACCGTGGCCCCGAGCGGGATCCCGCCGAAGGCGATCTCGTCGCGGCCATCCCCGTCGAGGTCGGGGAGGAAGGCGGCGGAGGCGCCGAGATAGGCGCACGCCGAATCCGCCGAGCCCCGCTCGCGATCGCCACGCTATAGGCCACGTTCGCCCGGATGCACCGTTGTCTGCTCGCGTCCTGTTCGCCCTGTGCGCCGTCGGGCTCCTCAATTCGTGTGGCGAACCCCCGGTCACCGAGCCGCTCGCGTTCCGCCCGGGGGTCGACGGCTCCTTCGCCGCGACGATCGATCCGCTGCGCATGGACGCCCGGTTCGACGCCGACGGCGCGCGCTTCGCGGACGTGGGGGGCGGCGCGCTCACGCTGCGCACCGTGGCGTGGGGGCGGGACGCCTCCTCCGCTCGGTTCGTCGGGGCGCTCGGGAGCGATGGGCCGCGGCTGACCTACGCGGACGCCGGGATCACCGAGTGGTGGGAGGTACGCCCCTCGGGGTTCGAGCAGGGCTGGACGCTGGACGCGCCGCCGGCTGGGGACGGCCCCGTCGTCGTGACCGTTCGGGTCGACGGCGCCGAGGTGACGCCCTGGATCACCGGCGCCGGCGCCGATCTCGTGGCCGCCGACGGCAGCACGTGGACCTACGCGGGCGTCGCGGCCTGGGACGTGACCGGCGCGCCGCTGTCCGCGATCATCGAGGGGGAAGGCGACGAGATCCGCGTCGTGGTCGATGACACGGACGCCCGCTGGCCGATCATGATCGATCCGGTGCTCACGACGGCGGCGTCCACCATCCTCGGGGCATCGAGCGGGCGCCTCGGCTGCGCGCTCGACGGCGGCGACGTCAACGGCGACGGCTACGACGACCTCGTCGTCGGCGCGTACAGCTACTCGACGCGCGGCATCGTGTACGTGTACCACGGCTCCGCCACCGGGCTCTCCGCCACGCCGAGCACCACGCTCACCGGCTCCACCAGCGGCCAGGAGTTCGGCTGGGACGTGAAGACGGGCGACTTCAACAACGACGGCTATGCCGATGTCGCGGCCTCGCAGACCGCCTACAACAACGGCACGGTCTACGTTTTCCACGGCTCGTCCTCCGGCGTCCGCACCACCGCCAGCACCACGTTCGGGGGCACGACCTGGAACGAGCACCTCGGCCAGGCGCTCGCGGTGGGGGACGTGAACGGCGACGGCTACGACGACCTCGTCGCCACCAGCTTCCGGGACCTCGCGGGCTCGGCGGACGTGCACCTCGGCGGCTCCTCCGGCGTGGACGCGACGGTCTCGGTGGCGCTCTCGGGCGGGGGCGGCCAGCGCTACGGCTACGCCGCCGACGGCCTGGGGGACATCAACGGCGATGGGTACGAGGACCTCGGCGTGAGCCACTACGAGGCCGGGTCGTACTACGGGAAGGCGTGGATCTACACGGGCGGCGCCGCCGGCCCGAGCAACAGCCGGGTCACGGAGATCACCGGGGGCACCTACGACGTGTACTACGGCCGCGCCATCGGCGGCCTGGGGGACGTGAACGGAGACGGTTACGACGACGTGGGCGTGGGCGCGGTGGGCTACGACATCCCGTACGCGGACGCGGGCGCGATGTTCGTGTACTACGGGGCCGCCGCCGGGGTGAGCACCACGGCGGGGACGACGCTCTACGGCGCCCGGTACGACGAGAAGTTCGGGTGGGCGATCGACACCGTCGGTGATCTCGAGAACGACGGCTACGACGAGATCCTCGTCGGTACCTACAACGGGAGCGGCACGGTGTACGCTTCGGGCGGCGCCTATGTCATCGCGGGGTCGGCGGCCGGGCCGGTGCGCACCCGCGACACCGAACTGGAAGGGACCGTCTCGTACGAACACTTCGGCGTCGAGGTGGCGGGCCTCGGCGACGTGAACGGAGATGGCTACGAGGACATCGCCGTCGGGGAGCCCGAGCACACCGGTACGAGCTCGTTCTCGGGCGCGGCCTACGTGTACTACGGCTACGACGGCGCCGCGGTCGACGCCGACGGCGACGGCTACTCCACCGTGACCGACTGCGACGACGCCGACGCGACGGTGAGCCCCGGCGCCAGCGAGACGTGCGACGGCGAGGACGACGATTGTGACGGCACCATCGACGACGGCGTGAGCACGACCTACTACGCGGACGCCGATGCCGACGGGTGGGGGAGCCCGACCAGCACGACCCAGGCCTGCGCGCTGCCCGCGGGCCATGTCACGACGGGGACCGACTGCGACGACACCAGCGCGCTCGCGCACCCGGGTGGCATCGAGATCGTCGGGGACGGCATCGACGAGGACTGCGACGGCGCCGAGACCTGCCGGGCGGACGCCGACCGCGACGGCTACGGAACGACGAGCACCGTGGCGAGCGCCGACGCCGACTGCAGCGACTCCGGCGAGGCTGTCACCACCACCGACTGTGACGACGCGGCCGGGGCGGTGCACCCGGGCGCGACGGAGGTGTGGGGCGACGGCACCGACCAGGACTGCGACGACGCCGAGACCTGCTACGCGGACAGCGACGGGGACAGCTTCGGCGGGAGCGCGCCCGTCGCCAGCGCGGATCTCGACTGTGCCGACGCGGGCGAGGCCCCGGTGGGCTCTGATTGCGACGACGCGGACGCCACGGTGTACCCGGCCGGCTCCGAGGTGATCGGCGACGGCATCGACTCCGACTGCAGCGGCGGCGACGTGTGCTGGTACGACCGTGACGGCGACCACTACGGGACGACCACCACCGTCGTGAGCGGGGATCTCGACTGCACGGACGCGGGCGAGGCGGCCGTGGGCGGGGACTGCGACGACCTCGCGGCGTCCGTTTCCCCCGGCGCCGGCGAGATCGTCGCGGACGGCGTCGACCAGGACTGCGACGGCGGCGACGCCTGCTTCGTGGACGCCGACGGCGACGGGCACGGCGAGGCCACGACCCTCGCCGGGGCCAGCCTCGCGTGTGACGGGTCGGGCGAGGCCGCCGTGGGGAACGACTGCGACGACGCGGTCGCCGCGGTGTACCCCGGTGCCGCCGAGGTCCCGGCCAACGGGATCGACGAGGATTGCGACACTCACGACACCTGCTGGCTGGACGGCGACCGGGATGGGCAGGGCGGAGCGTCGCTCATCACCTCCGCGGCGGCCGCATGTGACGGCCGTGCCGAGTCCACCGTGGGGACCGACTGTGACGACGCCGAAGCCGCGATCTTCGTGGGCGCGGAGGAGGACGCCGCGGACGGCGTCGACGCCGACTGCGACGGGCTCGAGCTCTGTTGGGTCGACGCCGACGGGGACGGCTTCGGGACCTCCGACACCGCGACCAGCTCCGCGCTCGACTGCGTCGCGGCGGGGGTCGCGGCGCGCGACGGGGACTGCGACGACACCTCGGCCGACGTGTCTCCGACGGGCGCGGAGGAGCCCGCGGATGGTGTCGACGGGGACTGCGACGGCACGGAGATCTGCCAGGTCGATGCCGACGGTGACGGCCACGGGAGCGCCGAGACCGACGTGTCCGAGGCCATCGACTGCGACGCGGACGGTGTGGCCCTGCTCGACGACGACTGCGACGACGACGACGACACGATCCACCCGGACGCCGACGAGGAGGTCGCCGACCGCGTCGACCAGGACTGCGACGGTGGCGACACCTGCTACGCGGACTCCGATGGGGACGGCTACGGCAGCGACGAGACCGTCGAGAGCGACAACCTCTGGTGCGACGACGACGGCGAGGCGGAGTCCTCGGACGACTGCGACGACAGCGCGTCGTCGAGCTTCCCGGGCGCCGCCGAGACCTGCAACCGGGCTGACGACAACTGCGACGGCAGCGCCGACGAAGGGATCGACGATTGCGACGGGGAGCGCCGGAGGGGTTTGTGCGGCTGCGCGACGCCGGGCGGCGCTTCGAGCCCGATGGCGGCGGCAGCGGGGCTGTTGTTGCTCGCGGTGCGGCGGCGGCGGTAGCTCGCGCCGGGCCGGATCGACCGGGAGACCCCGCAGACACCCATGCCCCGGACCGAAGTAGTGGAACCCCGACCGCCGCGGGGATATCCCCGCGCATGGCCTCGAAGTCCGTGTCTCCCCCGACCACGGGCCCCGCGGTGGCCGCCCCCGGCACGGACGGCGCCGCGCGCCAGCGCCTCCAGGATCGGTACGGCAACAGCTTCGAACAGGAGCGGGTGCAGGGAAAGGTGGCAGGCGACGTGCAGCCCGCGCCCGCCGTGGGGGGCCCCCGCACGGACGCCCCTCGCACCAAGGCCGCGGCGCTCGATCGCCACCGCCAGAACCGGGCGCGGATGACCCGGATCGTCCAGTCGGCCCTCTCCCTGAAGCTCGACCCCTCCGCGGGCCTGAACTCACGGCCAAACATGCTCCGCAACACGGCCCAGTGGATCGACGGGGGCGAGGCCACGCTCCACGTCCTCTCCCCGACGCACGACGCCGAGCATCGCCCCACGGTCGCCGCCGATCAGTCGGCCTGGTTCAAGACCGGCCTCGATTACAAGACCGACGGCGCCGACTACGACGCCACGAAGGACGCGAGCGGCAACGCCCTGAACGACGCGGGCCTGCAGATCGATTTCTCCAACGTCGGCGGCAGCCTCTCCCTCGACGGAAAGGTGCTCACCATCATCGATCCTCTCGCCGAGTCCGAGGGAACCATCGTGACCCACCTCATCCACGAGGTCCAACACGACGCGGACCAGCACGACACCGGCGAGGCCTGGGAGACCAAGCTGCCCGGCCCCGATCCCGCGGCCCTCGAGCGCGCGCCGCAATGGGTCTACAACGTCTACCAGACGGAATTCCGCGCGTATTGGTTGATGAACCAGGAAGGCAAGGCGGGAGACGACTTCGGGTTGTCGACCGATCCGGCCGGCGCGAGCTTCAACGTCACGGTGGCCCAACCCGGTCCCGACGGCGCCTACGCCACCGCCGACGACACCTCCGTCACCGTGCCGACCGCGTTCGCGAACGCCCGGCAGGAGGCGATCTTCAACCACATGTTCGAGGGCGGCCGCGCGGACAACGTCTACTACGACGGCACGAATTGGACCCAGTCGTACGGCTACCTCGCCTACTTCTACGGCCTCGATCCCGCCTTCAAGGCCATGGTCGATCGGTACACCCATCCCGTGAGCGGCAACGCCGTCAACTCGCCGCGCATCCAGGCGTTGAGCGACGCGATCAGCGCCGGCGGCATCACCGCGTGCCTCGCCGCGGCGCAGAAATTGGACGATCTGGATCGCACCTACTTGCAGGACCGCGCGCAGTCGCAGCCCCTCTGGGACCAGCTCGACGGCAAGCTCTCGGTCATGGGGCAAACGCTCCTCACTCACGCCATCGACGTGGCCGTGGTGGCCCCGGCCCAATCCAACACGGTCGAGGTGCAGGCGGGGGACACCCTCGCGGCCCTGGCCGATCGCTACCTGCACGATCGCGCGCGTTGGCGCGAGATCTACCGCTTGAACAGGACGGTCATCGGCGCAGATTCCAGCAAGCTCGTGGCGGGAACGCAGCTGAAGCTGCCGGCGGCCTGAGTGCTGGTGATCCTCGCCTGCCTCGGCGCCGAGAGCGTCGCGGCGCCCGCCCTCCCGAGCGTAGCCCCCGGAGCCGACGTGCCCACCGCACCCGCATCCCTGCCGCGCGTCGACGTGCCCCTGCCCTTCGACAAGCCCGTGCCCGTGCTCGACGGCACCGCCCGCCTCAAGGATGCCCGCTCGAGCCACACCCGGGACGGCCGCGAGTCCTCTGCCGGCCAATTGGAGCTCGAGCGCGCCGGTGTCACCGAAACCGTGGCGTTCGACGCCAACCGGCCGTTCCAGGCCTGGGGCCGCACGATGGTGGTGTTCGGCGCGAGCGGCTCCTACCAGCTCAGCGTGTTCCCGCCGGGTGCGCCGGTGGTGCCGTAGGGCGCCACCGACCCGATGGTGGTCCAGATGGCGTCGTCCACGTGGGGCTGCCGGCCAGTGAAGCGCTACTACGCTTGCGGGAGGAGCCTGCCCGTGCCATTCCTCGCCCTCCTCCTCGACGCGTGCGCCCCCTCGGTGTCGGGCGTCGACCCCGGTGACTCCGCCGGCACGACCGGGGGGCTCTTCATCGTCGACAACTCGAGCTCGATGAATGGCAGGAACGACACGTTCGCCGAGGCGGTCGAATCGGCGGTGACGAGCTGGCTCTCGTTCCGAATCACGGGTTAAAGGCCGGCCGTGTCCAGGCGCGCCGACGAACTGAAAGCAGGCGCGCACTGAACGCGAACAGCCCGGATTCCGTCATGAGGACCCTCAGCTCCGTGCTCGGCGGCCCGCTGCTCACGTTGGGCACGGTCGCCGGCATCGAGCTGCTCGCCCGGGTATCGCTCAAGATCCCCAACCCGCCTGCTCTCCTCGTCCTCCTCGTGGTGTTTTCCGCCTTCACCGGGGGGCTACGACCGGGCCTCGTCAGCGCCGCGCTCGCGTGGAGCTATTTCGCGTATTTCTTCTCCATCCCGGGCGAGCCCTTCCACTACGAGGCCGAGAACCGTCTCCGGGTCCTGGTTTGGGCGGTGACCACGCCCGGCATCGTGGTGATGGTAGGCCACCTGAAGCGGCGCGCCGAGCAAGCCTTCGAGATGGCCAAAGCCAACGCGATCCTCGCTGAACAGATCGCCGAGCGCGAGCGGGCCGAGGGGGAGATTCGCGCGCTCAACGCCCAGCTCGAGCAGCGCATCGCGGAGCGGACGGCGCAGTTGGAGCTCGCCAACCGGGAACTGGAAGCATTCAGCTACTCGGTCTCCCACGATCTCCGGGCGCCGCTCCGGGCCATCGATGGCTTCAGCCAGGTGTTGCTCACGGATTACGCCGAGAAGTTGGATGCGAAGGGCGTGGGCTCCCTCCTCCGGGTCCGGGCCGCCAGCCTCCGGATGTGGCAGCTCATCAGCGACCTGCTGGAGCTCTCGCGAACGACGCGCAGCGAGATCCGGCGGGAGCCGGTAGACCTGAGCGCGCTGGCCCGGGTGATCACGGCGGACCTGCGGGAAGGACAACCTGAGCGACAGGTGAGCGTACGCATCACCGAAGGGCTGGTCGCGGAGGGCGACCCGCGTCTGCTGCGGGTGGTGCTCGAGAACCTGCTCGGCAATGCGTGGAAGTTCACCGGAACACAGCCGCGCGCGAACATCGAGTTCGGCGTCACCCAGCGCGAAGGGAAGCCGGTCTACTTCGTGCGGGACGACGGAGCGGGCTTCGACATGGCCCAAGCGGGAAAGCTGTTCGTCGCCTTCCAGAGGCTCCATGCCGCGACGGAGTTCGAGGGGACGGGCATCGGCCTCACGACGGTCCAGCGCATCGTCGACCGCCATGGAGGCCAGATCTGGGCCGATGGGGAGTTGGGGAAGGGCGCCACCTTTTCCTTCACGCTTTGATCGGATGCCTGTGCCGGCGAACACCCACCGATGAGAGATGGCTGTGAGGTGCGACGACGCGCGCTTGGCGCTACCGTCGCACCTCCCCTGGAATCCCCGTGTCCCTCCTGCTCCTCCTCGGCCTCGCCTGCTCCTCCGGTAAGGACGCCAGCTCCACTCCTCCGGACGACACCGGCGTCACGGACGACACGGGCGCCACCGACGACACGGATGACACCGACGACACGGATGACACCGACGACGCGGACGGCGACGGCTCCCTGGTCGGCGCGGACTGTGACGACGCCAACCCGGCCGTGCACCCCGGGGCGACCGAGACCTGCGACCAGGTCGACGAGGACTGCGATGGGCTCGTGGACGAGGGCTTCGCGAGCGTGGCCTACCTGTCGGACCTGGTGGTCAACGGCGCCGCCGCGACCGGCGGCTCCTGGTATGGCTACGACCTGGACGACAACCATGTCCTCCTCGGCAGTGACCCCGACGAGGACGGCGTGCTCGACAGCTACCAACGCTACGCCTGGGTCGACGGCCTCTTCGCGGGGGAGCAGTGGTCGTCCGACGGCGTGAACGTGAGCTACCGCGTCGAGTACGACCGGAACGCCGATGGCGCGATCACCGAGGCCCGCGTGGACGCCGACGGAGACGGCACCTGGGACTGGGCCTACGGCTACCAATACGTGGGCAGTCGGTACGCCGGCTACTGGTACGACCATGGCTACGACGGCGTTTACGAGGTGGAGCAGCGCCAGGAGTTCGACGCGGACGGCAACATCGAGCACTACTGGTCCGACGATGACGGGGACGGCACGCCCGAAACGGAGACCACGTACACCTACGACGGCGACAACCTCCTGGGCTACTCGAGCGACGCGGACGGCGACGGTGTCTTCGAGACCAGCGCCGTGTACACGTGGGACGGGGAGCGCGTGCTGGAGGAGGTGGTGAGCGGCGGCGCCTACCCCTCCCGCCGCACCTACACGTACGTCGACGCCGACGACATGTACGACGTGGTGGACCTCGACGTCGGCGACGACGGCGACGTGGACTGGCGCTACACCTACGTCTGGGACGGCGAGCTCGTCCTCGAGCTTGGCTATGACGAGTTCGCGGACGGAGTGTCGGTGGTGTCCTACACCTACACCTACGACGCGGAGGGGCGCACGACCTACGCCACCTCGGCGCTCGACGGCACGTACACGACCTTCACCGGGTACGAGTGGCAGGAGTCGGGCGTGCTTGCCTACCGCTACGACGTCAACGCCGACGGGGTGTGGGACATGGTCACGATCTACAACGGGCGCGGGACCATGATGTACGAGTCGGTGGACGCCGCGGGTGACGGCGCGATCGACTCCGTTCGCACCCTGGACGTCGACGGCCGCACGCGTCGCATCGGCGCGACGACCGACACCCTCGCCGACGGGACGCTCGAATACGAACAGTCGGCGCTCGACGGGTACAGCTGCGGGGCGATGTGAGGACCACGCCCGCTCACTCGCAGAACGGCCCCGCGATCACGAGCAGGTCACGGGGAGGCCGAAATCGCCAGGATGAGCGCGTCGTCCCGCCCGCTGAAGCTCTTGATGAAGCCGTTGACGACCGCCACCGACGGGGGCGTGCCTGGGGCGATGGCGTCCGAGAAATCCGAGCGTAGGCCGTCGGTCGCGAAGACCAGGAGGTCGCCTTCGGCCAAGGGTAGGGAGGAGCTCCGCAGGGTGGGGAGGACGTGGCCGACCACCCCGCCCCAGAGGAGCAGACGCTCGCGGAGGGCCGGCGGGCGGCGGACGAGGAGGCCCTCCACGTTGCCGACCCCGACCCAGCTTAGGGTGTCCTCCTCGATGGAGGCCAGCGAGATCACGGCGCCCCGGCTCCGATGGATGGCCCGGTGGCAGCGGGTCAGGATGTCCAGCACCGGGCCGCTCGAGTCCGCCTCGATCGAGGCCATCGCGAGCGCCGAGGCGGCGGCGGCCGCGGGACCGTGCCCGAGCCCGTCGATGACCGCGATCAGCACCCCGCGCGCGGTGTTCACCACCCACGCCGCGTCCCCCGACTCCGGTGCGTCGTGCAGCGCACGCTCGGCGATCGCCCACTCGAAGCCCCCGGTCGTGCCCGAGCGGGTCTTCATCCCCGGCGCCACTTGGTCATCGTGATGGTCGTGCCGACTCCCACGGTCGAGCTCAGCTCGAATTCGTCCATGAGCCTGCGTGCACCGGGGAGGCCCAGGCCGAGGCCCTGGCCGGTGGAGAACCCATCGTCCATCGCGCGACTGATGTTGGCGATCCCCGGGCCCCAATCGCGCGCGATGACGCGGATGCCCTTCCGCGTGGGGTGCGGCTCGACCTCGAACCGCATCTGTCCGCCCTTGCCATACACGATCATGTTGCGGGCGATCTCGGAGATGGCGGTGGCCAACATCGTCAGCTCGAGATGGGAGAAGTCGAGTGAGACGGCGAGGACGCGCGCCGTTCGCCGAGCGACGAGGATGTCCGCTTCGACCTGTACCGGGACGACGTTGTCACGACCCATGCTTGATCCGGCGGTTGATCTCCAGGAGCCCCTCGTCCAGGTCGAGCGCCGTACCCGCGCTGGCCAGGCGCAGCCCGAGCTGCGCCATGGAGAAGGCGACCTCGGCCTGAAGCCCGACGATCACCGTTTGTGCGCCGCGGAGGAGCAACATCCTGGCGATGCCGTCGAGCACGCGGGTGGCGTAGGAGTCCATGACGTCCATGGCGCTCACGTCGATGATGACGCCCTTGGACCGATTGTTCCCGGCCCGGGAGAGCAGGTCCTCCTGGAAGTTCTGCCACCCGGTGTCGGTCAGCTCGTCCTGCACGGCCGCGATGAGGCAGGCACCGAGCTTCAGGATGGGGACATGGTCGACGCTCACGCCGGGCTCCCGGGAAACGGGCCGGACGGCAGGATCGGACTGTTCAGCATCCGCTCCACCTCTTCGATCCCGCTCTGCAGGTCACCGAGCGTGCGGACGCCGGACAGCTCGACGCCGATCGTGACGAGCGTTTGCGCGATCTCCTGGGAGATTCCGGTGATCAGCACGGTGGCGCCCATCAAGCGCGCCGCCTCACACGTCTGGGCAAGGTGTTTTGCGACCTTGGAGTCGACGAGGGGGACGCCGGTGATGTCCATCACCACCGCGCGGGCACGGCGGGCGCGGATCGCCCCGAGGAGGGTCTCCGTGAGGAGCCGAGCGCGGTGCGTGTCGACCATGCCGACGACCGGCAGGATGAGGACCTTGTCGCGGATCTGTAGGACTGGGGTGGAGATCTCCCGGATGGCCTCCTGCTGGCTGCGGATGATCTCCTCCTTGGCGAGGAGGTACGCGTCACCGATCGTCCCCATGGCGAGGTCGAGCAGGCAATTCATGCCCGCGGACACGGCGGTGGCGCGCTCCATGTCCTGCCGGGCGATCGCGACGATCCGAGGCTCCATGGCCGTTCGGAACGCGGCGATGATCCGAAACCAGGCCCCGAAGCCAATGCCCATCTGGGCGTAGGCGATTCCCTGGGCGGTAAGGTCCGCGACGTACTCGTCCCAATTGCCACCCAGGATCGCCTGACGCTGCATGGCGAGGCTGTGCGCCTGTTGGCTGGCGTGCTGCTCTTCCGTCATCGCCCGCATGATCGGGCCGAACTCCGGGATGTTCTCGCACGCGATCCGCACCTCGTTGCTCAGCTCCGGGGCCGCGGGTTCGTAGACGGCCCAGTACGCGCGGAGCGCGACAAGGTCAGGGGCGGTGATTCGGGCGGCGGTGCTGGCCATCGGACAGTCTCAGGTTGATCGGTGGGTAACGTAGGCCCACACCCTGCTCCTGAACCGTGACACGCAGCGGCATACAACCGACCAATGAGACACCCCCAAACGGGGGGAGATGGCTTGACGCTCTCGCCCGGCTCCAATACTTAGGCGTTTACCTATGTATGCAGCTCCGCGCCTCTTCCACGCCCTCGGCGACCCCACGCGACTCCTGGTCATTCAGCGGCTCGCGCGCGAATCGGCGTCGGTGTCCGCGCTTGCGTCCGAGCACACGATGGCGCTCTCGTCGTTCCTCCAACACGTGCGCGTGCTGGAGGAGAGCGGGTGGATCCGCACGGTCAAGGTGGGCCGCGTGCGCACTTGTCACCTCAACCCGGCCGCGCTGGCTACGACCTCCCGCTTTCTCGACGAGCAGCGGGGCGTATGGGAGCGCCGCCTCGATCGGCTCGACGACTACCTCCTCACCATGGATGACGACGCATGAACCTGGCCTCTTTCAACCCCGAGACCGATCTGATGCTCGAACGCCTCGTCGACGTCCCGCGTGACCGCGTTTGGCGCGCGTGGACCGAGCCCAAGCACCTGATGCGGTGGTTCTGCCCGCGGCCCTGGACCACCGTGGCGTGCGAGATCGATCTGCGCCCGGGTGGCGCGTTCAACACGACCATGCGCTCGCCCGACGGGCAGGAGTTTCCCAACCTCGGCTGCTATCTCGCCGTCATTCCGGGTGAACGCCTCGTCTGGACGGACGCGCTCACGGCCGGCTTCCGCCCCTCCGGCCGCGGCTACCTCACGAACGACGGTGGTTTCTACCTCACCGCCGTAATCTCGCTCGAGTCCGTCGGCACCCAGACCCGCTACACCGCCCTCGCGCTTCACGCGGATCGCTCGGGGCGGGACAAGCACGCGGAGATGGGCTTCGCCGAGGGTTGGGGCACCGCGCTCGACCAGCTCGTGGAGCACTGTCGGGCGGAACTCCCGTACGGTTGAGCGTCTCCGGTGCCTGGAGTCAGCCCCGCGTGAGCGCGAGCGCCAGGTTCACGCTCATCGCTCCGTGGGGCCAGTCGCGCCGGTATCCGACGAGGCGATCCGCTTCCTTCTGCACGCGCGCGACCCAGTCGCCGGGAGGCAGGCGGCCGGCGCTCGCGAGGAGACCGATCACCTCGACGCTCACGTCGGATCGATCGAGGTCGTCGACCTCCGCGAGCAGGTCCGCCGGCGAGCCGGCGCCGCCGCACGCCACCTGAAGGGCGAGCGCGCACGCGGTCCCCGGGCGCTGCGAGGCCGACGCGAAGGCGCCCGCGGCCCGCTCGGCCAGCGCCGCCCCCCGATCGAGGCGGCCGGCTCGCCACGCCACGCGGGCCTCGGTCAACACCAGCAGCCCCGTCAGCGAGCCGACGCCGAGCTGCTCCGCGGCCTCCACGAGCTCCTCGTCGACCTCCCCCCCCGCGCCCGTTCGCTCCGCGACGACCCGCAGCAGCCACTCGCCCCGCGCCTCGTGCAGCGGCATGCGTCGCGACGCGGCGGACTCCCGGATCTCGTGCCCGAGCGCGGTCACGCGATCGACCTCGGCCTCTTCCAGGTACACCGTCGCGGCGCGGTAGAGGAACGCGAGCCGCTCCCCGACCGCGGGCGAGAGGCGGGCGGCGCGCTCGGCCAGCTCCGCGGAGGCCGCGAACTCGGCGCGCGCATAGAGGAAGTCGGCGCGCCAGCCGAGGGCCCGCGCGTGCACCTCCGGCTCGGCCGTCGCTTCGGCCCACCGCTCCGCCTCGACCAACGCCGCCTCCCAGGCGACGGTGCCCCTCAACGCGGCGGCCGCGATCAACATCCCGACGCGGAGGACCTCGACGGCGGGGTCCGCGTGGGGTGCCAGGGCGCCGACGGCCCGGAGGGTCGCCTTGCTCGGCTGGAGGGCGGGGTGGGCGTCGAGGATCGCGGACACCCGTGCGTCCGAGCCGATGCGGCCCGCGACGTGACGGGCGCGGCGCAACACGTCCACGCCGCCGTCCGCCCAGGCCGCCCGCACCAGCGCCGCCCCCAACGCGGGCCGGCCCTCCTCGCGCCCGTTGCCGAGCCCACCCGCGTACGCCTCGTCCAGGAGCCCGATCGCGGCCGCCGCGCGCCCCTCTCCCAGGAGGGCCCGGGCCGCGCTCGGCGCCTCCTCGCCCACCTCTCGCTTGCGCCCCGCCGCGAGCAGGTGGGCGAGCCTCCCCGGGGAGCCCACGGGGAGCGCGTCGGCCAGCGCCGCGTGGATCGCGTGGCGCCGGTCGTCGCTGCCGTTGTCGCCGTAGCGAGGTGGCACCAGCGGAACGAGCGCGCCGGCCTCGCCACGGTGGACGGCGCCAGAGCCCTCCAGCGCCTCGACCTGTAGCTCGACGGCCCAGGTGGGCTCGGCACGCGCGCGGGAGAGCAGGTCCACGGTCGCGACGGGGCCGGCGAGCTGCATCCACAGAAGCAGCTCGTCGAGCGCCTCGTCCCTGTTCGCGAGCTCGCCCAACCCGACGGGGGGCACGGCCCCGGCCTCGATGCGCTCCAGGTCGGGGCGGGTCACCCGGAGCCGGCCGCCCTCCCACGCGGCCAGCCCACGCGCCGTCCACCCGTCCAGCTCGGCGACGACCGCCGCGGGCAGTCCTCCGGTGCGGCGCCACAGCAGGGCCGCCGCGTCCGTCGGGAGGTGGAACAGGCGCTCCGGCCCCACGAAGAGCGCCCGGAGCGCGACGGCGGACAGCGGCGCGAGCCGTACTTCGGCCTCCCCCGAGGGGTCTACGCTCACCAGCCAGGGGACGCGGTCGCTCTCCCGATCCAGGAGCGCGCGGCTCCATCGATCCGGCCCGAGCGGCCCGTCGGCGACGAGCAGGATGCGCGCGGCGTGGAGCCCGGCGAGGCCCTCGCGCACGGCCGACTCGACATCATCGCCCGGGAACAGCGGCCGGAGGCTCTCGTACGGGCGCTTCTCGTCCGGCACGTGCCACACCGCCCACCCCTCGCCGGCGAGCGTGTGCGCCACCTCAGCGAGCAGGCGCGTACGACCGGAGCCGCGTCCCCCCGCCACGCGCACGCGGGCACCGGCGCGCAAGCCGGCGATCGCTCGCCCCACCTCGTCGTGTCGGCCGATGAGGGGGAGCGCACCCGCCCGCTGCCCCACCCCGTGGAGGAGCCGCCGTGCCGCCTCGGCGGTGGGTGGCCTGCGAACCGGCTCGAGGGCGAGCAGGGCGTCGATGCACGCCGCCGCGGCCTCGGGGAGCCCCGGCAGGTGGGCCCGGATCGGGTCGGCCGGGGTCGAGGCGCGGCGGCGCAGGACCTCGTGCAGGTCGGCGCTGGCGTGCGGGACGCTCCCGGTCAGGGCCTGGTGGATCAGCACGCCGACGGCGTAGAGATCGGAGCGGGCGTCCGCGCGGCGGCCGCGGCACTGCTCGGGGGACATGTACCGGGGCGTGCCCAGGAGCGCGCCCGTGCGCGTGATCGTAGAGCCCCCGGCCACGCCGCGGGCCAGGCCCAGGTCGAGGATGGTGGGGGCGCCCGCGCCGTCCACCAGCACGTTGCTGGGCTTCAGATCGCGGTGGACGAGGCCCGCGCCGTGCAGGCGCCCCAGCGCGAGCAGGAACGCGTCGACCCGCGGGGCGAGCCACGTCCAGTCTACCGGACCAGGTCGACCCGGGAAGGGCTCGCCGACGGCGATCTCCATCGACATCCAGGCCCACGCGCCCACGCTCCCGGCGTCGAGGAGGCGGACCACCCCCGGGAGATCGACGTGGCGCAGCGCGGCGACCTCCCGCGCCACCCGCCGTCGGTCCGAGGGCCCCACCTCTACGACCTTGACCGCGACCTCCCTGTCGAGGGCGGTGTCCCGCGCCCGCCACACCTCGCCGAACGCCCCGCTGCCGAGGCGCGTGAGCAGGGTGAACCGCTCGGGGAGCGCGCGGCGCGCCGCGGCCTGCGGGGCCTCGCTCTCCTGGGTCGGGGGCGGTGCGGATTCAGGTGCCATCGGGTGCGCGCGACGGTAGCACGAGCCGGGTTTTGGGGGTTGCGGAGGGCGCGGTTGGCGAGGGTGCCGTCGGCATACGATTTGTGCTATCAATCGGGGATCCGGAGGTAGCCTTGGATCCGACCGACAGCCCGCGCCGCGCCCACGATGAGATCGATGTCTCGAAGCCAGAGAGGGCCCCGCTCATCGCGGACGGGGTGGTCGTGGTTCGGCGGCCGTTCTCTCCCACTGTGCTCGCGGTGGCCTCGGCCCACACCGACGCTGTCACGGGGGAGACGACCGAACAGTGGTTCCTGTTCGGCGGCGCCTTCGCGAACGTCTCCCTGGACGATTGGGGGACCATCGACACGGGCGCCTGGCCGAACCGATTGCCGTTCACGACCTCGGACGCACCCACCGACTCGTCCGATCTGGTCGTGTCGATGTTGGCCGAGGCGGAGCCGACTCCGGGCGCGTTCTTCACGGCGATGAAACGGCACCTTGCCGGCGGGGAAACACAGTACCCGGCGGGCTACGCGATCGCCCGCTTCACGAGAGGGCAGGTGGCGGCGCACAAGTCTGAGGTCGGCACCGACGTCGGCCCGGTCTTCCTCGAGCGCATGTTCAAAGTCGGAACGCTAAGCGCCGAATCTCGCGCCCACTTCTGTGCGAACCAGCTGGTGGTCCAGTATCCCCCGGCCAAGGGAGCGTGGATCCGGTCCCGTGTCCATCGGGCGATCTGGCGCGCGGACAAGTTCAAGTTCCCTCCCGAGCAGAGCGGAAACTCCGACGCCATCATGTCAGAAGCCGCGATCGACACGCCCGCCAAGTGGTGGGCCGACCGAAAAGTCCAGCTCGACCCGAACGGCCTGAAGTCCGCCGAGCTCTGGTGGACGAAGTTCACGACCTACGAGTACCGGTTCACCGATTGGGCCATGCACAACGCCCCCCCGAATCCGTAGCGCGAGAGCCCGGGGTGCGGGCCCGACCCGTCAGGGAAACAATCCATCCAGGAACGCCAGAGTAGCCGCCCCGTGGTCGTCGTAGATCGCATGGTCGGCTGCCATGACCTCGATCTCGGCGGCCACCTGGGCCTCTTGTGTGGGGGTCAGGCCGAGCCCGCCGAGGCCGGCCGAGGCCTGTTCTCCCCTCACGAGCCAGGCTCCCTCCGCGTCGACGGAGCTCGCGGCCCGGAGCGCCGCGGCGATGGTCGCCGACAGCGTGCCGTCGATGCCGGTCACCCGGGTGAAGCGCTCGTCGTACAGGGGGGTTGCCGCGTGGATGTGGGCTTCCGCCGTCACGCCGCGCGCCTCGAGGGCCGCCGCGTTGGCCTCGGCGTCGTCCCCGCCTTCCGGATAGGTCGAGTCCCGCTCGGCCATGAACCAGGCGGTGGGCACCGACGTGGACTCGACGAAGTAGCGTCGGCCGGGCGCACAATAGGCCACCACCGCGTCGGCCGGGAGGGAAACACCCAGGCTGTGCGCGAACTCGCCGCCGCTCCCCACTCCCCATGCGATGACCGGCACGTCCCAATACGCGAGCTCGGCGAGCAGCTCGCGGGTGGCGGCGAGGTCGAGCGTCTCGTCATCCGTGGAGTCGCTCCAGCCGCCCGTACCGGCGATGGCCGCGATGTCCGAGTCCATCGCCACGATGCCGTAGCCGGCGGCGTACAGGCGCCGCGCGATGGCCGACGGGGCGTTCTCCAGGATCTCGGTGTGGTCGTGCAGCGCGGAGTGGAAGAACAACACGATGCCACGCGGGCGGGCCGGGATCGCCGCGAGCACCGAGCGATCCGTGCCCGCGAAGGTGTAGGTGGTCCCCACCAAGGGCAGGCCCGCGCTCGCCGTGGCGGGCGTGAGGGTGACGTTGCCCGCCGGCATCCGGAAGCTGCTGTTCCACTCGTCCGGATCCGTCAGCGCGCCGCCGGACCACCCGGTCAGGAGCTCCGTCTGCGGGTCGACGTCGGCCCAGACATGCACGAGCTCGCCGGCGCGGTAGGAGCCGTCGCCGAAGCCGTCCGTCACCGTGAGGGTGTACAGCGCGCCGTCCGTATCCGTATCCGTATCGGTGTCGGCGTCCGTATCGGTGTCGGCGTCGCCCTCGTAGGGCCCACCGAACATCCCGATGTCGCTCCGGGTGCCGTCGCGGTCCGTCAACGTCGCGTCGCCGGAGTCGATCGCGGGAGACCCGGATCGGAGCGTGAAGTCCCCGGCGCCGGCATCGGTGAAGAGGGGATCCACGTACAGGTTCCCCGTCCCGGTCACCTCGGACGCGTAGTCCGCGCCGTTGTCCCAGAAGAGGGAGTAGCTGGCCGCCATGGCGTAGAGGTTTCCGGCGTCGCAGCCCGCGACGATGTTGTTCCGGAAGTCGACCCCGTCCAATTCGAGCGTTCGGCCGCCGTACGCATCGTCGTCGTCGATGTTGTAGAACACGTTGCCCTGGATGCGGAGCACGCCGGCCCCGTTCGACGTGAGCTCGAACGCCGTCTGTGCCGTGCTGATGCGCACGTCCGAGAACAGGTTGTTGGTCATCAGCAGGTTGTCGAGATCGGGGGTGGCCACGACCGTCTGGTGCTGCCCCCCCGTCACGATGTTGTGCTGGACGTCGGCGTTGATCCCCTCGACGAGGTACCACAGGTAGTCCGTCGTGTTGTCCTCCCACACGACATCGCTCATCGCGAGGAAGTTCTCGTCGAACAGCACCGTGAACGGGCCGGTGGTGCCGGTCACCCGGCAGTCGGCGACGGTCAGATCGCCCTCGTGCACGGAGAAGGCGGCTCCCTCCGGATAGTACGGGTCGTCGAGCGCGGTCCCCGTGACGTGGAACCCGGTGAGGGACAGGGTGCCGTTGTCGACGATGACGGCCGGGTCCCGCCCGCCGTCGATGGTGGTGGCGTCCGGGCCGCCGGTCGAGGTGACGGACACCTCGGCGCTCCACGGCACGTGGATTGAACCGTAGGTTCCCGGGCAGACGCTGATCGCGTCCCCGGGCGAGCTGGCGTCGATCGCGTCCTGGATCTCGGCGTACTCCGTCGAGCCGTCGCTACACACCTCGAGGTCGGCCCTGACCGGCGGGGCCGGGTCGGTGTCCGTGTCGGTGTCGGTGTCGACATCCGTGTCGGCATCGGCATCCGTGTCGGAGTGGGTGCCGCTATCCGACTTGTCGGTGCCGGAGGGGCGGCAGGCGAGCAACAACGTCAGGAGGAGCACGGGAACCTTAGAGGTGCGCCGAGAGCTCGGCCCACTCGCGGTCCAGCCGCTCCTTCGTCGCGTCCCAGGTGGCCGCCGACTCGTTCTCGAGGGTCTCGTAATCCCGGGCGAACGCGTCGCGGTGGGTGCGGATGGCCAGGAGCTTCGCGTCCAGATCCGCCTTCTCGTTCCCGTTGGCCGTCTTGGCCTTCGCGTCGAGATCCGCCACCTTCTTGTCGAACTCGACGAGCTTGATCGTCATGGCGTGACGGTAGTCTTCGCGCAGGGTCTTGAAGTCCGCCCGCTCGCCCGCGATCGTCTTGTCCGCTTCGGCCTGGGCTGTCCGAATCTCCTGGTCCGCCTTGGCGTTGGCGTCCTCGATCTTGACGTTCGCCTCGCTCTGCGCCTTGTTGGCGCTTCGTTGCATGTCCGAGGCCTCGTCTCCGCAGGCCGTGGTGAGCATCAACGAGAGGAGGGAAGCCGCGAGGAGGGAAGAACGAATCAGTTTTTGAGTCATCAGTGGGCGTCCGGGACTTGGGTGTCTGAGGGTTCTGGTCTGGCTCGCCTGCCATACTTCTCAGCGCGCCCCGGTTCACGGCCGCGCGACACAGGATGCGCATCGTTGACGCGCCGAGATGGAGCGGCGCAATTGTTACACGGGGATACGGAACGTGGAGGAGGGGGGGTGTAGGTTCTCGTTCGCGTCGTCACGCCCCCTCATCCGGAGCCTTCCCCATGAAAGTCCTCGGCATCGTCTTCATCGTTCTCGGCGTTCTCGCTCTCCTCTACGGCGGGATCAGCGTCGTCTACCCCGACAAGGTGGCCGAGATCGGTCCGATCTCCCTCACCGTGAAAAAGAAGGAGTCCTTCCCCCTCTCTCCGGTGATCGGCGTGATCGCGATCGCCTGCGGGGGCGGGCTTCTCCTGGTGGGTCGCAAGACGTAGACCGCCCGCACTCACCCCACGAGCGCCGCGATCGGCATCACGCGGAGACGCTTGCCCGTCGCCGCGAACACGGCATTACACACCGCCCCGGGCACCGGCGGGAGCCCGGGCTCCCCGACGCCGCCGGGCGGCTCGGTGGAGGGGACGATGTGGACGTCGACCGTGGGCGCGTCCGCCGGGCCGAGGATCGGGTAGGTGTGGAAGTTGCGCTCCTGGGAGGCGGCGTCCTTCAGCGAGATGCGCTCGTGGAGCGTCATGGAGAGGCCCATGATGGTGGCGCCCATCACCTGCGCCTTCACGGTGTCCGGGTGGACCACCTTGCCGCAATCGATTGCGGCGGTGACACGGTGCACACGCACGGCCCCGTCCGTCACGGTGACATCGGCCACCTGCGCCACGATGCTGCCGAAGCTCTCGAACAAGGCCACGCCGCGGTGTTGCCCCGCCGGTACGGCCCCGGCCTGGGCAACTGCCAGATCCAATACTGCCAGGAAGCGTGGGTTGTGCGCGAGGAGCTCGCGGCGGAGCTCGATCGGGTCCCTTCCCAGGGCGTGCGCGCACTCGTCGAGAAAACACTCCCGGAAGAAGCCGTTGAAGCTCCCGTGGACGGATCGCCACCAACCCACGGTGACCGGCAGGTCGACCCGCGCGTAGTCCACCTGGATCGAGGGGAAGTGGTACGGGCCGTCCGCCAGGCCCTCGACCGCCACCATCGCGCCCATCTTGCCGTTGGCGAGGAACCCCGGCACGAACCGCGCGAGGATGCTCTGCGCCGCTACGGTCACGTGGAGATGTTGGATCGTTCCTTTGCCGGAGGCGTCGGGCCCGAGCACCGCGCGGAGGTCGCAACGCGCCGCCGGCCGGAGGGCGCCGCGCGCAAACGTCGCCTCGCGCGTCCAGATCAGCTTCACGGGCTTGTCGATCGCCATCGCGGCCTGGAGCGCGACGCGCGGGGCGTCGAACTCGCTGCGCCGCCCGTAGCCGCCGCCGAGGAACGTGGTGTGCACGAACACCTGGTCCTTCGGGACCTTCGTGAGCTTGCTGGCCTTGCTCCTCAGCATCTCCTGGATCTGGGTGCCGGTCCAGATGTCCACCCGGTCGGCGGTCACCCGGGCGGCCGCGGAGAGCGGCTCCATCGTGGCATGCTCGAGGTAGGGCGCGGAGTACGTGGCCTCGAGGGTGGTGGTCCCCGCCGGCGGAGGGTCGCTCGGCTTGCCCTCGCGCTGGATGACCTTCCCGCCCGCGGCGATCGCGCTCGCCAGCGCGGCCTCCACCGCGGCGTCGTCGATCCCCGCGCCCGCGCCTGGATCCCACTCGATCTTCAAGGCGTCAGCTGCCTTCTTCGCCTGCCAGAAGTGCTCGGCGAGCACCACCACCTCCTCGTCGAAGGTGAGAATGTCGATGACGCCGGGCATGCCGCGGGCCTTTGTGTCATCCACCTTGCCGACGCGGCCCCCGTAGTGGGGGCAGGGCACCACGGTGCCGATGACCATGCCCTCGAGCTTCACGTCCACCCCGAAGACCGCGCTGCCATCGATCTTGGAGGGCAGGTCGAGCCGGGAGGGGGAGGTGCCGATCAGCGTGTACGAGGCCGGGTCCTTGAGCTGGAGCTTCTTCGGAGGCTTCCGCAGCGCGGCGCCGGCCGCGAGGCTGCCGTACGAGGCGCGCTTGTCGCCGTGGATCACGGCGCCCGCCTGGGTGGTGCACGCCGCGGCGTCCACCTTCCAGATCGCGGCGGCCTCGGCCACGAGCATCGCGCGGGCCGCGGCGCCGGCCTCGGTGAGCGCCGGCCAGTAGCCGCGAACCGAATTCGACCCACCGGTGAGCTGGCTCTCCATCCCGAGGAACCCGAGCGGCCGCCCGTAGTCCGGGTGCGCCGGCGCGGACTCCGCGTGCACGTCTTTCCAGTCGCAGTCGAGCTCTTCGGCGAGGATCATCGGCAGCGACGTGTACACGCCCTGGCCCATCTCGGCCGCGGGCATGCGCAGGGTCACCACGCCGTTCGGCGCGATGCGGATCCAGGCGTTGAGGTGGCTCGCGGTGCCCTCGGGCGGAATGTCGCCGAGGTCGACCGTGGGGTCGGGCGGCTCGAGCGCGCAGGCGAGGCCGGGGAGCGCGAACGCCACCACGAGCCCGCCGCCGAGCGCGCGCAAGGTGTCGCGCCGGCTGATGTTGAGGATCGGACCCGCGGGCGGGAGGTCGGGGAGGCGGCTCATGGCTTGCTCGCGGGGGGGGCCGGTGCTTCGGGGGCGGGCACGGTCGAGGGGGCGGGCACGGCCGAGGCCGAGGCGCGCGCCAACGCCGCGCGATGGATCGCTTTGCGGATGCGCTCGTAGGTGCCGCACCGGCACAGGTTGGTGACGTTCTCCCGGATGTCCGCGTCCGTCGGCGTCGGGTTGGTCTCAAGAAAAGCAACCGCCGTCATGATCTGGCCCGGCTGGCAATACCCGCACTGGGGCACCTGCTCGGCGAGCCAGGCGTCCTTGACCGGGTGGGCGGGGAGCCCCTCGATCGTGAGGATGTCCTGCCCGACCGCCGCGGACGCCGGCAACACGCAGGTGCGCAGGGCGCTGCCCGCGACGATCATCGTGCACGAGCCGCACAAGCCCATGCCGCAGCCGAACTTGGTGCCGGTGAGGCCGAGGTGGTCCCGTACGACCCACAACAGGGGGGTATCTGGGGCGACGTCGACCGTGTGGAGCGTTCCGTTGACCGTGAGCTGCAGCATGCGGGCGCCTCGCGGCGCGAGCGTATCCCATGCGGGCCCGGAGTCGTCGCACGTGGGCCGGGCGAGCCGGCGATCGCCGCGCGCCGACGAGAACGCCCTTCGACGCCCGCCCCGCCGCGTGTCAGACCCCTACATGCACGCCTCGCTCCTGTTGACCCTCCTCGCCTGCGGGCCCCGCATCCTCTTCGACGCCGCCATCCCGGATGACGGCACGTTCGCCCGTGCGACGCCCGATGCCGCCACCCTCGCGCGCTTCGAGGCGGCCGCCGCCTACAGCGAGGCCCACGCGGGGCGCGGGATGATGATCCTCCAGGGCGACGTGGTGATGTTCGAGGACGAGCAGAACAACCACCTCGCCGAGACCCCCACCGAGCTCTTCAGCGGGACGAAGAGCTTCTCCTGCGCGATCGCGCTCGCGGCGATCGAGGACGGACTGTTGGATCTGGACGAGCTCGCGGTCGACACGCTCGACGAGTGGGCGGACGACACGGAGAAGAGCGCCATCCGGGTGACCGATCTGCTCCATTTCACCAGCGGGTTGAAGGAGGACTTCTTCGCGCTGACCCTCGACGGGATGTACGAGGAGCAGCGGATCGAGGACAAATACGCCTTCGCGGTCGCTCAGCCGATGGTCACCCCGGCGGGCGAGACGTTCGAATACAACGGCACCCACCTCCCCGTCTTCGGGGAGATCATCACGCGAAAGACCGGCGAAGATCCGCTCTCCTACCTCGAGGCGCGCGTGCTCGACCCGATCACGTTCCGGCACGCCGGTTGGAACCACGATCCGTCGGGCAACCCGATGTTGGCCTTCGGGGCGTGGACGACAACCAACGAATGGGCAAAGTACGGCGTGTTGGTGCGAGACGACGGCGCCTGGCAGGGAACCCAGGTGCTTCCAGCGGGCCAATTCGACACCTGCTTCGTCGGGAGCGAGTCGATGCCCGCCTACGGGCTCGCCTTCTGGCTGAACGAGGAGCTCACCGCGGCGCAGGCCGAGGAGGTGCCGGTGGGCGGCATCGTGGGTGGGCAGCGGGTGTTTCCGTCCGCCCCCGCGGATCTCGTGGTCGCGGCGGGGGCGAACGACAACCGCCTCTACATCTCGCGCTCGCTCGGGCTGGTCGTCGTGCGGGTCTCGGATCGCGACATCCTCTGGCGGGACGATGCGTTCCTCGCCCTCCTGTTCGGGGACTGACCCGCGAGGCGCCCGCTTCGGGTAGGATTTCGCCCCATGCGCCACTCCCTCGTCTTCGCCACCATGGTGGTCTCCGCTGGGTTGGCCGGTTGGCTCGCCTTCCACTACGTCGGGCCCTACAAATGGGCGGCCGAGGCGCAGGGCGCGGTCTTCCACACGCATTGGGTCCAGCTCTCCTTCCTCTGCGCCTGGGTCACCGTGGGCGCCCCGTTCTACCTGGTGGCCCGGTGGGCGGACAATCGCCTCGGGCCCGCCGACCCAGGCAAGGAGCTGCGCTGGGAGCAGCTCGAGGCCCTCGGGGATGGATGGCCCGGGAAAATGCTGCTCGTCGGACTGACCATCGCGGCGGTCACCGGGTGGCTCGGCTACCGGGACGCGGGCGCGGGGCCGCTCACCACCGTGGAGCTCGCGCGCCTCGAAGCGGGCGACGCGCCGCCGAGCCTGTACGTGGATCTCGTGGGGGCGTACGCGGTGGAAGAGGCGACGATCCGGTTCAAGGAGCGCTCCAGCGAGACGCGCTACGTGCCCCTCGTGGCGGGTGACAAGATCCCTGTCGTGTTCGCGAAGCTCGGAAAGAACGAAACGGTGGGCGATCCGGTCCGCGGCCAGCTCGAGGAGGACGGCCTGCCGGGAGAGGTGCGCACCGCCTATGAGTCCGCCGGCTACGTCGGCCCTCGCCACTTCGTGCTGAGCGTCGGGCGCGATCCGGCAGAGTCCGCGACCTTCGCCAAGTGGGGCGTGCTCGTCGGGCTCGCCCTCGCGGGGGTCGGCTTCGGCGTGGGGTGGTCGCGCCTACCCCCGGCTCGCCTCGGCGGGTAGCCCCCTCAGGAGCTCCACTTCTCGCTCCGGCGTCATCCCCGCCTCCAGCGGGGGCGCTCCGCGATCCCTGTCCCACGCCAGGGTGTCGCGCGCGGTCGCAGCCAGCGGGCGGAAGAGGAGGCCCTCGGCCTCGGCCTTCGGGTTTCCGACCTCGAGGAAGGCGTTGTCCGCCTCGGGTAGCCAGAGCGGCACCTCCGACCAGGGGGCGGCCCCGCGCGCGAGGAGCACGGACTCGTCTACCCACTCGAAGCGCGCCGCGGTGTCCGTCCGGCACGCGTCGAGCAGACCCGCCATCGTGAGCCGATCCGCGCCCGCCGCGTTGAAGGTGCCGGTGGTGCCGCGCTCGGTGCACCGGATGATCCACTCGGCGAGGTCGCGGGCGTCGATGCACCGGACCGGCCGATCCGGCCGCCCGGGCGATAGAACGGCTCCGCCGGTCGCGACGCGGCGCACCCAATACGTGTAGCGATCGGTGGGGTCGTGCGGGCCGACGATGAGGCCCGGCCGAACGACCAGGGCGTCCCGCTCGGCGGTCACCGCCGCCTCGCACCGCGCCTTGAGGGCGCCGTAGTGACGCCCGTAGCTCCGCGCGCCGGCGAGGCCCTCGGGCCGGAGGGCCTCGGCCACCGCGACCTCGTCGTCCGTCATCGTCGCCACCGCGCCCTCCTCGGTGGAGTCGGCGGCGTCGGCATACACGGAGCGGGTCGAGACGAACGTGTAGTGGCCGACCGCGCCCGCGAGCGCCTGGGCGGCCGAGCGCGCGACCGACGGGACGTAGGTGGCGGTGTCGATCGCGGCGTCCCACCGGCGGCCGTGGAGCGGGGCGAGGTCGCCGCGCCGATCTCCCACGAGCAGCTCACACCCCGTGGGGGCGCCATGCCGGCCCCGATTGAAGAGGGTCACCCGGTGGCCCGCGGCCTGGGCCGCGTCCACGAGGTGTCGGCCGACGAAGACGGTTCCGCCGAGGATGAGGATGTTCATGCGGATCCGCTCGTTGCCACCCGGAGTAACCGCGCGCGTTGGCATCGGGCCCCGTCACTTGGTAGTGTGCGCGCGTATCGGAGGCCCCATGTCCGTCGGTCATCGTGTTGTCCGAAGCGGGGTTGCCCGAACCGGGGTTGCCCGAAGGGGGCGCGTGTCGGGCGCCTCCGTGCTGTTCCTCGCGGCGACGATGGCGTGGTCGCTCGCGTGCGCCTCGGGCGAGAAGGACGGGCCCCCGGGCCTGTTCGACGACCATGACGTCGATGGCGACGGCTTCCTCTACGCGGACGACTGTGACGACTCCGACGCCTCGGTCAACCCGGACGCGCCGGAGAAGTGCGACCCGAACGATGTCGACGAGGACTGTGACGGCAAGGCCGACAACGACGACGACGACGCGGAGGGCGGCATCGAGGCGCACCGCGACGCGGACGACGACGGCTTCGGCGCCGAGGCCACGGTGTCGCTCTGCGAGATCGTGGACGGATACCGGACCAACGACCGTGACTGTGACGACGAGGACGACGAGATCAACCCCGACGCCCACGAGGTGTGCGGCGGGGGCGACGAGGACTGTGACGGCCGGGAGGACGACGAGGACGACGAGGTGGACCCGGGCGGCTTCATCGATCTGTGGGAGGACGCCGACGGGGATGGCTACGGCGGGGAGGACGCCCCAGCCGCGTGTGCTCCGGTGAGCGGTCAGGCCGATCAGGGCGGCGACTGTGACGACGACGACGCGGATCGGAGCCCGGCGGCCGACGAAGTGTGCGGCGGGGGGGACGAAGACTGCGACGGGGACGTCGACGAGGACGACGCCGCGGATGCGCGGACCTGGTACGCGGACGGCGATGGCGACACCTACGGCGACGCGAGCGAGGATCGCACGGCGTGCGACGCACCGGCGGACCACGTGGCCGACGACACGGACTGCGACGACGAGGACGCGGGCGTGTACCCCGGCGCGGACGAGACGTGTGACGACGACGACGAGGACTGCGACGGAGACGTGGACGAGGGCGCCGTGGACGAGGCGCGCTGGTACGCGGACAGCGACGGCGACGGCTACGGAGACCTCTCCGACCGCCAGGACGCTTGCGACGCGCCCTCCGGGTACGTCTCGAGCGGCACGGACTGCGACGACACCGACGAGGACGTGAGCCCGCGCGCGAGCGAGCGCTGCGACAGCGCGGACCTCGACGAGGACTGCGACGGCGTCGCGGACGACTTCGACAGCTCGACCCTGGTGTCGGGGCGCAGCTACTACTACACCGATGACGACGGCGACGGCTTCGGAGACCCCGCCGCGCGGTGGTACCTCTGCGACATCCACGCCGGCTACGTCAGCGACGACACGGACTGTGACGACGCCGCCGCGACCGCCCACCCCGGCGGCACGGAGGTGTGCGACAGCCGGGACATCGACGAGGACTGTGACGGAGACGCGGAGGACGACGACGCCGGCGTGGCCACCGCGTCGAAGTCGACCTGGTACCGGGACGCGGACGCCGACGGGTACGGCACCTCGGCCACGAGCCTGCTCCGGTGCGACGCCCCGACCGGCTACGTCGCGCCCTCCACCGATTGCGACGACACCACCGCGAGCCGGAGCCCGGCGCGCCCCGAGGTGTGCGACGCCGCCAACCTCGACGAGGACTGTGACGAGCTCGCCGACGACGCGGACTCCTCGGCGGCCACGAGCGGCAAGGTGACCTGGTACGCGGACGACGATGGCGACACCTACGGCGACGCCACGCGCTCTCTCTCCCGCTGCGATCAGCCTACCGCCTATGTCGCCGACGCGACGGACTGCGACGACGTCGACCTGGGCGTGAACCCCGGCGCCGAGGAGGTCTGCTTCGACGCGGTGGACGACGACTGTGACGGCGCGACGCGCTGCGAGCTCGCGTTCGCGGACGCCGACCGCAGCTTCTACGGGGACAGCCGGTACACCGCCCAGGTGGGTGTCTCGGCGGACGGGCTGGGCGACATCGACGGCGACGGCATCGACGACCTGGTCATCGGCGCGAACGTCGACAGCGAGGCGGCCAGCACGGCCGGAAAGGCCTACGTCGCGCTCGGTGGGGGAAGCGGCGACGCGGACCTGCGCGTCGATGCCTACGCGACGTACCGCGGGGAAGCGGGGTCGAGCTACGCGGGCCAGGGCGTGGCAGGCGCCGGAGACGTCGACGGGGACGGTATCCCCGACGTGGTGGTCGGCGTCTACCGGGACAACGACGGCGGCTACGAGGCCGGCGCGGCGTTCATCTTCAGCGGCGCCACGATGGGCCGGGTGCAGATCTCCTCGACGACCGCGTGGGCGCAGCTCCGCGGGGAGGCCGCCTCCTGCGAGGCCGGCCAGCACGTGGCGGCGGCGGGCGACGTCGACGGGGACGGCCGCGGGGACCTGCTGGTCGGGGCCGCGGCGCGGAGCGGCTACACCGGCCGCACCTACCTGGTGACCTCCGTGAGCGCCGGCTCCGCGAGCCTCGCGACGGCGACCGCGATCTTCAACGGAGAGTCGGCGTCCGACTACTCCGCAATGGCGATCTCGGCCGCGGGGGACGTGGACGGAGACGGCTACGGCGACGTGTTGATCGGGGCGTACGGAGACGACGACGCGGCGACGGGCGCCGGCGCGGCCTACCTCGTGTTCGGGCCCGCGAGCGGCACGTCCACGCTGGCCACCGCGGACGCCAAGCTCACCGGCGTGGCGCGAGACGACGCCGCGGGCTCCGCGGTGTCGGGCGGAGACATCGACGGCGACGGCTACTCGGACGTGATCGTCGCCGCCGAGGCCGGCGGAACCTACGGCGCCGCCTACCTCTTCCTGGGCCCGACCATCGTGTCCGCGAGCTTGTCGGCCGCGGACGCGCGGATGGACGGCACGGCGGGGGCGTTCGGGGACACCGTCGCGGCCGACGGCGACATGGACGGCGACGGTCGGGACGACATCGCGGTCGGCAACGCGTCGGAGAACCTGTACCGGGGGTCGGTGGCGGTGTTCCTCGGCCCGGTGAGCGGTGTCGTGTCGGCCACGGCGTCGGACGTCTACATCGTGGGGGACGTGAGCTACGACCACACCGGGTACTCGGTCGGGTACATCGGCTCGCAGGTGGGGACGCCCGGCGTGAGCGATCTGCTCGTCGGCGCCATCGGGGACGACACCGCGGCCAGCGCGGCCGGCGCGTTGTTCGTCTACTCGGCGTCCGGGTTGTAGCGATTCTGGCGCCCGAGCGGATGCGGATCGTGTAAGTCTCGCCCGCATGCGTCCGCCTTCCGCACCCTGGCCGCTTCGACCCTGGCCACTCCGACCCTGGCCACTCCGACCCTGGCTCCTCGTCGGCGTGCTCGCGATCGGGCAGGCGGCGCTCGCGCACGTCGCGACGACCCGCGCCGTGGAGCGCTCGGTCACCTACGTGTTCACCCCGCTCGTCGACGTCGTGCCGGGCGGCGTACCGCTCTCCGCCGGAGAGGCCGCCGAGCTCTCCGCGGACGTGCGCAACCAGGTGGACGCGCGGGACATCCAGCAGGCCTACGCGCGCCTCGGCTCGACGATCTCGCTCGACGATCTGCTG
The DNA here is from genome assembly GCA_030685065.1 of Pseudomonadota bacterium. Classification (GTDB taxonomy): domain Bacteria; phylum Myxococcota_A; class UBA796; order UBA796; family SXON01; genus CAJBVW01. The sequence continues at coordinate 56,871 of JAUXQH010000142.1, forward strand.
CGCGGCGTAGAGGGGCTGGAGGCCAGCGGCTCGCTCGCGGGGCCCCAGCGGGAGCGGGTGCGCGCGGCGCTCGCGCGGGCCCAGGCCGACCATGCGGCGGTGTACGCCGTCCAGGAGGAGATCCTGACGCTGGAGGCGGACCTGGCGCGGCAAGGCGAGGCGCTGCTGACGGCGCTCCCGGCCGAAACACGGGCGAGGATCGAGGCGGCGGGCCGCTCTCCTGGCCAGCAGGCCCCGCGATGAGCCGCCTCCCCTGGATCCTCGCGGGGCTCCTCCTCGCCTCGTGCGCCTGGAACGTGCGCGCGCTGCTCGCGTCGGGACCGGGCTTCGTGACGCTGCCCATCTTCGTGCCCGTGTCGCTCGAGTACGAGCGGCAGATGCGGGCCGCACGCGGCCAGGCGCCCGGGCGGGGCGGCGAAGAGGCGGTGGCGCTCGCGCGCGCCCTCGCCGAGGAGCCTGGGCTCGACCCCGCGCTCGCGCCGCAGGTGAACGCGCTCCGAGCCACCCGCGAGCGGCTGCTCGACGCCCGGGGGCGTCGGCACGCGTTGAACATCGCGCTCATGGACGTGGGCGTGGCCGTCGCCTCGGAGCTCACGCCCGCGCAGTGGGGGGAGATCCACATGAAGCGCGATACGCTGCGCGCTCGCACCGAGGCCGAGGTGTTCGACCGCCTGCTGGAGAAGCTCCGTTGACCCTCCTCGTCGCCCTGATGTCCCTGGCGCTCGCGTCCGGCGGGCCCGGGACCCCCCAGGGCCCGGCAGGCAACCCCGGCGCCCCCCCGGCCCCGGCAGGCAACCCCGGCGCCGCCCAGGGCCCGGCGGGCAACCCCGGCGCCGCCCCGGCCCCGGCGGGCAACCCCGGCGATCAGCGCGTCACCGTCTACTTCCGCGGCGTGCCGTCGGGCTCCCGCGTCCAGGCCCAGCGCGGTGGGGAGGCGCCCACGGCCATGGTGGACGCGGGCATCGGCGCGCTCGTGGTCGAGCTGTTCGCGCCCCCGGCGCGCTTCCTCCAGCTGCGGCTCGTCCAGCAGGACGAGCGCGGCGCCCCGTACCCGGTGTACGACGGGCTGGTCGTCCTCTCCGACCCGGCGCACGAGACCATCGCGTTTCAATACCAGGACCGGCAGGCGCTCCGGCTGCCCGTCTCGCCCTCCGCCGGGACCGAGGTCTCGCTCGACCAGCGCACGACGTGGTGGGTCAGCTTCGGGTGGGGCGCCCTGTCGCTCTCCTGGCTCGGCCTTCTGGGGGTGATGTGGGCGCTGCGCTCCCGCTGACCAGGACGCACCCTGGCAATTGGCTCGCGCTCCCACCGCGCGCGCTCCGCTCGACGTGGGCGGGCACCGCGCTGGTCTTCGCGACCTATGTCGCGTTGTCGGTGGTGTGGTCGTGGCCGCTCGCGCGGCTCGACCCCTCGGTGCTCGTCACCCGGCAATTCGATCTGTACCCGACGGTCTGGCTCCTCGCGCGCGCGCCGTTCCTCCCGGTCACGCTCCTGCACGCCGGCAGCGGCTGGCCCATCGGGGAGTCGCTTGCGCGCGCGGACTCCTACGCGATGCTGCCGGTGGCGTGGCTGCTCGGCGATTGGATCGATCCCCGCGTGCTCGCCGGGCTGCTCGCCCTCTTCGGGCCGGCGCTCGGGGCCCTCGCCGCCGAGCGGTGCGCCGGGCACGCGTTCCGGGTGCCGCGCCCCGCGTCGTGGGTGGCGGGCGTGGTCTACGGCTTCTCCGGCATCACCGCGACCGCGCTGCTCGAGGGGCACGTGTACCACGCGGTGAACCCCTGGCTTCCGCTGCTCCTCTGGTCGGCGTGGCGCGCCGGGGAGAAGGACGGCCGCTGGTTCCACGGCGTCGCGGCCGCCGCCGCCTGGGCGCTCTGCCTGTTCACGACGGCCTACGCCGGGGTGCTCGGCGCGCTCCTGCTCGTCGTCGTGGGCCTGCGCGGCGGGGTCGCCGGGATCTCGCGCCTCCTGCCCGGGATGCTCCTCCTGGCGCTGCCGGCGGGCCTGTACTACGTCCGCCTCTACTCCGCGGGCGGCGGCTGGACGGACGGTTCGTCCGTCGGCACGTCGCAAGGCATGGCCATGGGATCGGCGTCCCTCGCCAGCCTCGGCGGGTGGAGCGACGCGATCGATCTGCGCTACCACTCGATCGGCGCGACGGTCGGCTTCACCGGCCTCTGGGCGTGCCTCCTCGCGCCGGTCGTGCTCCGTGGCACGCGGGGCTGGCGCGCGCTCGTCGGGCTCGCGATGGTGGCGCTCGTCGTCTCGCTCGGCCGCTCGATCCAGATCGCCCCGGGCGGGCTCGGCTTCTGGTCGCCCGTGTCCTGGCTCGTGGATCTGCCCGGCGTCGAGCAGTTCCGCTTCCCCATCCGCGTCACCTGGCTCTACGCCCTCTGCGTCGCGATGGTCGCCGCGCGCGTGGTGGCCGTCCTGTACGCTCGCCTCGGACCGGTGTGGTTGGCCCCGCTGTTCCTGTTCGTCGCGGGGGACGCGATCGTCGGCACCGGCCTCCCCTGGCGGCTGCGGACCCAGATCGGCACCGTCCCCTCGGCCTACGCCGCGGCGCCGGAGGGGCGCGCGGTCCTCGATCTCTGGGCTCGACCGCTCGACCGCTCGGCCGGCGAGGTGGAGGCGTGGTCGCGCGCCTTGACCTGCTACTACCAGGCGTTTCACGCGCGCCCGGTGCTCGAGGTGTGCCTGGGCACGAACATCGACAGCCCCCGCGAGGTGGTGGATCGTTGGCTCGCGGCGCGGCTGTTGGCGACATCGCCGGACGTCCAGAACATCGCGGGGGTCATGGGCCGGCTCGGCGTCGGCGCCATCGCGCTCCACGCCGATGTCTACCGCCCCGGCGATCGCGATGTCCTCGCCGGCGCCCTCGACGCCGCGTTCGGGCCGGCGGCGGCCGACAGCCGGGACGGCGGGGAGCACGTCCTCCTCTGGGTCGTACCGCCCGTCCCCGACGCGGATCCCAAGGGCACCTGGAAACAGCTCCGCGGGAGGCAGTGGTAGACTGGGGGGGAGGCCGCCCACGCATGAGCATCACGCTGATCAACCCCCCCGAAAAAAAGCGGGTCTGGGCCGGGATCGCCGAGAGCATGGCGTACGGCGTCTACTGCTTCCCGCCCCTCGCGCTGATGTACCTGCAGGCCTCCATCGAGAAGCGTACGGCGCACCGCGCCGAGGTCTACGACGCCATCGTGGACGACATGGACCACCCCGAGTTCGAGGCGAAGCTCGCCCGGTACGACCTCGACTTCGTCGGCATCTCGACCTACACGCACTCCCTCCCCGACGTGCAGCTCGCGATCGACGCGGTGCGCAAGCGCAACCCCAACGCGCACATCTCGCTCGGCGGCCCCCACCCCATCATGTTCCCCGAGTACGCGATCCAGCTCCGCGGGGTCGACTCGATCTGCACGGGGGACGGCGATGACGTCATCGTCGAGATGATCAAGGCGATCGACGAGGGGAAGTCGCTCGAGGGCATCTCCGGCCTCTGGCTCAAGTCGAGGGACGGTCAGATCGTCAAGAACGCGGCCCGCAAGGAGACCAAGTCTCTCGATTGGCAGGTGTGGCCCGATCGCTCGCGCACGCGGTTCCGCGACTATTGGGTGCCCGGCGCCAAGCAGCCCATGGTGACGACGGCGATCACCTCCAAGGGCTGCCCCCACAGCTGCCCGTTCTGCTTCACCTACAAGAAGCAGTACCGCATGCGTGACATCGACAACATCCTCGACGAGATGGAGCATTGCGTCTCGCTCGGCATCACGGAAGTGTTTTTCGTGGACGACCTGTTCACGCCCAACTCCCAGTGGGCGATGAAGTTCTGCGATGGCATCGAGCGCCGGGGCCTCAAGTTCAACTGGGGCTACAAGACCACGGTGGCGGGCACCACGCGCGAGCAGATCCGCCGCTGCAAGGAGGCCGGCGCCACCAAGATCCACTTCGGCGTCGAGTCGATGCACAACGACGGATTGGACGCGCACGACAAGCATTGCGACACCGACGATTGTCATCGCGTGTTCCGTTGGTGCCGCGAGGAAGGCGTCCGCAGCGTCGCGTACATCATGATCGGCGGCCCCCACGAGAGGACGCGGGCGGACGTCGAGGCAAACCTCGACGAGATGATCAAGCTCGACGCCGAATACGCCGCGTTCGCGATCTACACGCCGTACCCCGGCACCGAGTCGTTCGAGCTGGGGGCGCGTTTGGGCCTCTACAACGCGGACTGTTGGGACAAGCTGATGAAGGATCCGCTCTGCGGCGAGAAGGTGCCCGTGTGTTGGGAGGAGCACCTCACCCGCGCGGAGCTGCTCGATCTGCTCAAGCTCTGTCATCGCAAGTTCTACTTCCGCCCCCGCTTCATCGCGCGCCAGCTCAAGCAGCTCCAGAGCCCGCAGGAGTTCAAGCGCCTCGCGGACGCCGCGCTGTCCCTCGTGAAGCTCGAGTTCACCCGGCCGCAGAGCGCGGAGGCGCCGGTTTAGGGTGGTGCCTCGTGGGGCCGGATGGGGTTTTCGGAGCGTCGCGTTCCTCCTGGGCCTCGTCGTGGCGCTCGCGATGGGGGAGTCCTTCGTCCGGCTCTGGGCACCCCAGAGCGTCGGGTCGTTCGACGGAGGGCTCCTCCGCGGGCCGCTGACCACGCCGGGGGATCACCCGCTGCGGAGCGTGGAATACGCGGTGTCCGTGCACGTGAACGCCGCGGGCTTCGTGGATCACGAATGGGGGGCGGCGGGCGCGCGCAGGGAGATCGTCGTCCTCGGCGACTCCTTCGTACAGGCCGCCCAGGTCGCTCGGGGCGAGGGGTTCGGCGCGCAATTGCAGGGCGGCCTTCGTGCCCAGGGCACCGACGTCGACGTGCTCTCGATGGGCGTGCCCGGCGCGGGTACCGCCACGGCGCTCGGCGTGTTGCGCGAGTACGCGTTGCCACGAAACCCCGCGCTCGTGGTGCTCGGCTTCCTCGTGAGCAACGACGTTCTGAACAACCACCCCCTGCTCGAGGGCAAGGACGACAAGCCGTTCTACACCCTGCACGACGGAGCCCTTGTTCCTGTGGTCGCGATGGATCTGGTGGTGCCCTCGTCCGTCTGGCGGTGGAGCGCGGCGTGGCGCTGGTACACGCGGAGCGCCGCCTCGCGGGCCGTGGCGGATCGCAAGCTGACGTTGGGCCAGGGCGTGCCGCTCGACTTGCGTGTTCACGACCCGGCGTGTGTCAACGGGGGGGGCACCGCGCCCACGTGCTCGACGTGGGACGAGGCGTGGGCGGTCACCGACGCGCTGATCGCGGAGATGGCGCGCGCGTGCGGGGAGATCCCGTTCGTGGTGGTGCTCTTTCCGGACCGCACGCAGGTCGAGCGACGCTCCGATTGGCCCGCGGCGCGGGCGTGGGATTTTGACGCCGCCCAGGCCCGGGCCGCCGCGATCGCGGGGAAGCACGCGCCGGTGCTCGATCTGTTGCCGGGCCTGCGGGCGGAGGGGGGCGATCTCTATCTACGGAAGGACGGCCACTGGACAGCGCGCGGGCACGCGGCGGCGGCGCGCCTCACGGTGCCGTTCGTGGCGGGGCGGGTAGGGGAGTAGGGCTCGGGGCTGGCCGCCAGAGGTTCAGCCGCCGCTGGTGACTATTCAGGACAGGTGCTCGTCAGGCCAGCGCCGTGGCGCCCGGGTGGTCCGGTCGCTCGCGGATCCCTCGCGCCTGCCGAGCGGAGAGGCCCTTGAGTCCGATCTTCCTGTTCCTCGGCGGCTGCTCGATTTTCGACCCGGATGCCCCGGCGGGGCCCGGCCCGAGCCTGACTCTTGATTCCGCGGTGGGCGACACGGGCGGCGAGACCGACACCGATGCGCCCGACACCGATGCCCCCGACAGCGATGCCCCCGACACTGGCGGGCCCGACATCACGCCGGTCGACAGCGGGCCGGTCGACACCGCCGCCCCGGACACCGAGGACAGCGCCGCGTCCGAGGACGACGCGGCCACGGAGGCCGACGAGCTGTTCGAGGAGGGGACAATCCATGAATTCGGGCTGACCCTCGGCGCGGCGGCGATCGCCAGCCTCGCAGTCGACCCGAGCCTCGACGTCCCCGCGTCGTTCTCCTACGGCGGGGAAACCTACAGCGTCGGCATCCACATCAAGGGGTCGCACTCGCTCCGGACGCTCGACGAGAAGGCGGCGTTCAAGATCGACTTCAACGAGTTCGTGCCGGGCCAGCGCTTCTTGGGGCTCGAGCACCTCACGCTCAACAACATGGTGCAGGACCGCTCGATGCTCCGCGAGCACGCTGCCTACTGGCTCTACGATCAGCTCGGGGTGCCGGCCCCGCGGCACGGCTTCGCGCGGGTGGAGGTCAACGGCGCGCTGTTCGGGCTCTACGGCATCGTGGAGTCGATGGACCAGGACTTCCTCGCGCGGCGCTTTCCCGACGACACCGAGGGGAACCTCTACGAGACGGCGCACGCGCGCGGCGACGTGACGTGGGCGCGGAGCTCGGACTTCGTGCTCCAGCAGGCCGGCACCGTCCCCGAGGGGGAGGACCTCGACGCGCTGGCCGACACGGTCGAGTCGGCCACACCGGACAGCTTCTTCGGGATGCTCGAGACGGTTTTCGACACCGATGAGCTCCTGACCTTCCTCGCGCTCGACATCGTGATGGGGCATGACGACGGGTACATCACGTCCTGCAACAACTACCTGCTGTACAACGCCCCGGACGCCGGGCAGTGGCACCTGGTGCCGTGGGGGCAGGACCAGACGTTCGACGAGGCCTCGTCGATCTACCTCGGCTACGAGGGGCAGCTGGCGGCGCGCTGCATCGCGTCGCCGGAGTGCAAGACGGCGTTCGACGGCAAGCTGCGCGAGGTGGCGGACCTGTGGGAGAGCGCGGACCTCGCGGGCTACGTCCGGGCGGCGGCGGAGGGGATCGAGGCGGACTGCGAGGCCGATCCCCGGAAGGAGCACGAGTGCAGCACGGAGGCGTTGCTCGAGTTCATCGAGACACGCCCGGAGCTGGTGCGCGCGCAGCTCCCATAGGGGGTCTGACCTTACGACTTATCACCTGGGACAGGCAAACGCCGAGAATCGAGCAGTAGGGTCTGACCTTACGATTTATCACCTGGAACCATAGAACGCCGAGAATCCGGTGATCGGCCAAGTGACAAGTAATGAGGTCAGACCCCATCCGGGGAATTGCAAAGGTAAAAGGCCGATCGAGCTCCCGCGTCGTCACACAGCCACGCCCCGACCCCACGCTCCGACCCCACGCCCCTCCCAGCGCCATCGTCGACTTCGTGGAGCAGCCGCGCGCCCGCCCCCTTCGTCGGCTACCATGCCGCGCCCCCGGACGCCTCGTGAAGACCCACCCCCTGTCCCTCTCCACGCTCGCGCTCCTCCTCCTGTCCACGCTCGCCTGCGCGGGCGGGAAGGACGCGAAGGACCCGGGCGACGAGGCCGACGCCGACACCGACGCCGACACCGACGCCGACTCGGACGCCGACGCCGACACCGACGCCGACTCGGACGCCGACACCGACGCGGACACCGACACCGATCCCCCCCGCGAGTGCGACGAGACCGAGTCCATCTGTGACGGCGACGCCTGCGACTGGGACGTGGTCGCCGACGTGTACGACGTGAGCGGCGCGGTGACCTACGAGGGCGCGCGCCCGCCGACCTACAGCGGCTACGACGACTTCACGGTGTACTTCACCGACACCGACTCCAGCCGTCGCTACGCCTTCGGCGGCGAGAACGGCGCCTACGCCGCCGCCCTGCCTGGCGGCACCTACGACGTGTCGCTCGTCCTCCTCAACCTCGGCACCGAGGGCGTCTGTTACGACGAGATCCTCGTCCGCGAAGACCGCCAGGTCGACGACGACGCCACCCTCGACCTGGACGCCGAGGTGTACGACGTGAGCGGCGACGTGACCTACGAAGGCGCGCCCCCCCCGTCCTACAGCGGCTACGACGACTTCACCGTGTACTTCACCGACACGGATTCGGGTGCTCGCTACGCCTTCTCCGGCGAGAACGGCGCGTACGCCGCCGCGGTTCCCGGCGGCACCTACGACGTCTCGCTGGTGCTCCTCAACCTCGGCACCGAGGGCGTCTGCTACGACGAGATCCTCGTCCGCGAGGACCGCCAGGTCGATGACGACGCCACCCTCGACCTCGACGCCGAGGTGTTCGACGTGAGCGGCGATGTGACCTACGAAGGCGCCGCCCCGCCCGCCTACAGCGGCTACGACGACTTCACGGTCTACTTCACCGACACCAGGTCGGGGCAGCGCTACGCATTCGCCGGGGAGAACGGCGCATACGCCGCCGCCGTTCCCGACGGCACCTACGACATCTCCATCGTGCTCTTGAACCTCGGCACCGAGGGCGTCTGTTACGACGAGATCGTCGTCCGCGAGGCCCGACCCGTCGACACCGACACCACGCTCGACCTCGACGCGGACGTGTTCGACATCTCCGGGCGGGTCACCTACGACGGCGCGCGCCCGCCGACCTACAGCGGTTACGACGACTTCACCGTGTACTTCACGGACACGGACTCGGGTGCGCGCTTCGCCTTCCCGGGGGAGAACGGCGCCTACGCGGCCGCGTTGCCCGGCGGCACCTACGACGTCTCGCTGCTCCTGCTCAACCTCGGGACCGAGGGCGTCTGTTACGACGAAATGCTGGTCCGCGAGGACAAGCGCATCGACGCCGACGGCACCGTGAACGTCGATGCCGAGGTGTTCGATCGGTCCGGCGACGTGACCTACCAAGGCGAGCCGCCCCCGAGCTACAGCGGCTACGACGACTTCACCGTGTACTTCACGGACACGAGCTCGGGTCGGCGCTACGCCTACGCCGGCGAGGACGGCGCCTACGCCGCCGCCGTGCCGTCGGGCACCTACGACGTGTCGATCACGCTCCTCAACCTCGGGACCGAGGGCGTCTGCTACGACGAGATCCGGGTGCGCTCGAACGAGAGCGTCTCCTCCGACGACACGCTCGACCTGTCCGCCGAGGTGTTCGATCTCGCCGGGAGCGTCACCTACGAGGGCGCGCGCCCGCCGACCTACAGCGGCTACGACGACTTCACGGTGTCCTTCACCGACATCCTCGACGGCCACCGTTACGCGTTCGGGGGGGACAACGGCACCTACGCGGCCGCGCTTCCGGCCGGCGTCTATGACGTGTCGCTCACGCTGCTCAACCTCGGCACCGAGGGCGTCTGCTACGACGAGATCCCCGTCGGAGAGTGCATCGAGGTGGGGTGAGGCGCTGCCTATCCAGAACGCCGGAGCGCGTTCTGGATAGTGGTTTCCGGTCGGCGAAACTCCGTTTCAAGCGGGCGGCGTGGCTGCGCCAGCGCAGACACGGGCCCACTCGGAACGGTCCGCGTCCGGATCGCCGTTCTTGCCGGCGGGTTTGGTAACCCGCCGGCAAGAACGGCTACCCCAACGGCTCCAGCTCCTTCTCCGACACGCCAACCGCCTCGGTCTTGGCCTCCGCTTCCGCCTCGTCGCCGCGCGCGGGCGCGGGCCGCTCCTGGCGAGAGGGGGCATCCGGCTCCAAGGCGAGCTCCACCAGCACCGGAAAGTGGTCCGAGCCGCCCGCGGGCAGGCGCGTGAGCTCCACCAACGTGAAGCGGGAGGACGCGAACACGTGGTCGAGCGGAAACCGGACCAGGCGACGCTTGGCGTTGAACGTGTGGAAGAAGCCCCGGCCCCGGCGCGGGTCGAGCATGCCCGAGAGGCGCAGGAACAGCCGGGTGGTGTGAGACCACGCCACGTCGTTGAGATCACCGGCCACGATGCTGGGGTACCGCTCGTTGCGCGTCGCGCGTCCGACCACGACGAGCTCGGCGTCGCGGCCGGCGGTGTCGGTCGACTCGGCGGGCACGGGCGGGCGCGGATGCAGTCCGTGGAAGGCCACGCGTTGTCCGGACGGGAGCAGGATCGTCGCGTGTACCGATGGCACGGTCGGGTCCACGAGGTACTCCACGCGGGCCTCCTCGAGGGGGAGTCTGGACCAGAGGCCGATGCCGTACCCGTTCTCGCGCGGCTCGAGCACGCGGTGGGGAAGGGCCTCGGCGAGCGGCGCGAGGGCCGCCATCCACGCGGCGTCGGTCTCCACCGCGAGCACCAGGTCGGGGTCCGCGCGCGCCACGACCGCCAGGAACGCGGCGTGATCCTGGTTGGTGTCGAGCACGTTCGCGACCAGCAGCCGCACCGAAGCGCCTTCGCGCGGGTGGCGGGCGCGCACCATCTGGCAGGGCCAGAGCGGCGTGTAGGGCACCACGCGGAGGAGCTGGGCCCCGAAGCACAGCGCCGTCGTGAGGAGGAGCCCCCGATCGAACGGCGTCCTCGCGGCGATCCACCCCGCTGCGAGCGCGACGAGCCCGAGCGCAGCGAGCTGGAGGCGGGGGTAGTCGAACGCCCGCACCCACCACGCGGAAGCGCGCGTGGCGGCGAGGACCGTGCCGATCACCAGCAGGGGTGCCAGGATCCGAAACAAGACGAGCGCCGCGTCCAGTGCCAGCCTCCGCTCTCCCGATCAACCCGGCACCCGGGCCGAATCGGCCCCCCCGGTGTAGGCGGGTACAGGAGAGCGTCGTGGCGCGCACCCTCATCATCGGAGACATCCATGGGTCCTGGGACGAGCTCCAGGACCTGTTCGCGCGCGTGGGGCTCACCGACGAGGACGTGGTCGTCAGCGTCGGCGACCTGGTGGACCGCGGGCCGGCCCCGGGCGAGGTCGTGGCGTGGTTTCGCGGCCGGGCCAACGCCGTCGTCGTGTGCGGCAACCATGAGCGCAAGCACGTGCGCGGCACGATGTCCCACAGCCAGGACATCACGCGCCTTCAGTTGGGAGCGGGCTACGCCGACGCCGTCGCTTGGATGGGGACTCTGCCGTATTGGTACGAGACCGACGCGGTGCGCGTGGTCCACGCGGCGCTGATCCCGGGCGTGCCGTTGGCCGAGACACCGCAGGACATCCTGTGCGGCACGGTCTCCGGAGAGGAGCGCCTGAAGAAGCGCCTCGCGGCGGCCCACCCCGAAGGGACCCACCCCGAAGGCACGCCCGGGCCGTGGTGGCACGAGCTGTACGACGATCCCAAGCCGGTCGTGTTCGGCCACCACGTCGTCGAAGCGCCGATCGTGCGCGAGGGGCGCGTGTACGGGATCGACACGGGCTGCGTGCACGGGTGGAGCCTCACCGCACTGGTGCTCCCGAGCTTCGAGCTGGTCTCCGTGCCCTCCCGCGGCGATCGATGGCGCGAGGTGCGGCAGGCGTGGCAGGTGCCGGTGCTCCGCGAGCGCGACTGGCGCGGCATGACCTTCGAGCAGATCGAGAAGAAGCTGGGCGACCTGTCGCGCGGCGCCGAGGCCGACACGATCGCGTTCCTCGACGGGGTGCGCGCGTGGATTGCGGATCTACGGGCCGCCATCCCGCGGCTGTCCGCCGCGCTCGACGCCCAGATCGGCCCCCTCCTGGTCGAGCACGGCGAGGAGGGCTTCGCGCGGGCCGCGTCCGCCCACCCAGCCGGCGTCCCCCTCATCCAGCGGAAGAAGGGGCGCCTGTCGGACGCCCACCTCGGCTGCGCCACGCCCGGCGCCGTCTACCACCTCGCCGAAGCGTTGGGGGTCGGCCTCGTCGAGGGGCCCTGACCACGCCCAGGGCGGCCCAGGGCGGCTGGGGGCGGGTGATTCCGAAGGAACTACCCGAGAACGTGCAGCACGCCCCAAACCCCCGCGAACAGCCCGATCAGCAGCAGCAAGCCGAGCAGGTACCCGCGGAATTCGAGCCAGATCCCCTCCGGCTGCGGATTTCGCACGGGCGTGAAGGCGCCCGGAACGGCGGCCTCGTCTCTCCACCAGCGTCGAAGCCCGCTCGGACGGGGCACGAGCATCGGTACGCGTGCGCGGTAGGTCGCGTAGCGAGCGCCGAAGCGGGCGTCGCAGAAGCGCTCCTGCAGGTAGCGGTTCGTGACCACCGAGTACACCACCAGCACCGGCACGAAGCCGACGAGGAACACGGTCGACTGCCACAGCAGGCCGAGCCCGATCACGCCGAGGAGCTTCCCCAGGACGGACGGGTGGCGCACCATCGTGTACGGCCCGGTGTCGACCATGGCGGTGGGCCCGCCGTCCACGTGGGTTCCCGGGGAGCCGCCGCCCGCCAGGAACAGGTACCCGTACACGTACCAGACCCAGAAGCCGCCCGCGGCGATCAGCGAGGCCCCCAGCGCGCCGACGGCGGGCCACGGGCCGAGCGGGGCGATGCCGAGCTCGCCATCCACCCGGGTCGCGAGGAAACACATGACCATCGCGGCCGGGAACATCACGAACAGGTGGATCCCGAAGTTCCGGTACAGCTCGGGTGTCCAGATGGCGTTGAGGCACGCCGCGAACGCCGGGCGGCGAATCAGTGCGGGGGCCGCGCGCTCCATCCGGTCGGTACTATCCCGGTCAGCCACGATCGGGGTGGCCGTAGGGGCGGACGACGGGCGGGCGTAGCGCCCGATGCACGTCGGGGCGGTCGGACGGCTCGTTCCAGGAGAAGCGGACGTGCAACAGGTCGTCTTCCCGCGCGAGCACGCCCTCGGCCCAGGACGCTGCTGGGTCGGCGTTGGCGGAGGGGAGCTCGGGAGTGCCCACGCCCGCCGCGCGGCGGACGAGCACGGACGCCTCCTCCGGATTCAGGGCCAACGGGTACGCGGCGACGGCGGCGGCGCGGATCCGCTCGTCGGGGTCCTTCACGAGCGGCGCGAGGGCGTCCGAGGGGCCGAGGGTCGCCAGGGCCTCCGCGGCGCGAAGCCGCACCTCCGCGTCGGGATGCGCGAGCAGCGGCGAGAGCGCGGCGACCGTGCCGGCGCCCGAACGCCGGAGCGCGTCGAGCGCCGTGATCTTCACGTCGAGATCGGCGTCCTCCAGCATCGGGATCGCGCCCGCGGCGGTGGCCGCGCTCCACCCCATCGCCTCGACCGCGCTCTTGCGCACCTCGCTGTCCCGATCCGCGGCGAGGAGCGGCAGCCAGGTCGCCGCGCTCGACCGCTCCGCCAGGAACTTGCACGCGTCCTTTCGTACGGTCGCGTCCTTGCTCTTCACCCAGGCCTCGATCTCGCCGTCGTCCCGGGGCTTCTGGGGCGGCATGAAGGGCGGCGCGGGCGTGGGCTCGCCCATCGCGGTCAGCGCGCGCGCGGCGGCCTGCGCGGCGAGGGTCGTGGGGTCCGCGGCGGCGGCGCGGAGGGCCTCCTTCGCCCGCGGGTCCCCGATCTCGCCGAGCGCGGCGGCGGCCCAGCGCCGCACGAAGCTGTTGTCGTCCCGCAGGGCCACGAGGAGGGCGTCCACCGCGGACGGATCGCGCAGCCGCCCGAGGCTCCGGGCGGCCTCCCGGCGCACGTCGACGTCGGGGTCCCGTAGGAGCGGCACGAGGGCCTCCGACGCGCCGGGCACCCGGCCGAGGCCCCACGCGGCCTTCCATCGCTGGTACGCGTCCGGCGAGGCGACGGCGCGACGCAAGGGCGCTTCCACCTCGGCCGGGCGCGCCTGCGCGAGGTGCCCGAGCCGCGCGGTCGCGACGAGGCGCACGACGCTCGACGGGTCCGAGGCGAGGGCGTCGAGCCGCGCGACGTCGTCCAGCCCATCGGCGGCGCGGGCGCGCACGAGCGGGTCGGGATCGGCGGCGAGGCGGGCGCGCACCGCGGGATCGGCCGTGGTCTCCGCGACCGCCAGCCGCACGGCGAGGACGGGGTCCTCCGCGAGTCGAGCGGTCGGGTCTTCTTGGGGCGGGGCGTCGCCCCGCAACGCCCCACCCGGGGGGCCGGCCCCCCGGGACCCCCGGGCCCACGCGCGGACGGCCTCGGCGCGGGTGCGGGGGTCCGAGGCCGCGAGCAGGGCTGGATCGTAGGGGCCGAGCAGCGCGTCGAGCCCAGGCGGATAGGCCCCGGGCGTAGCGAGATAGGCCAGCCCGTAGTGCTCCGCGAGGACGTTCGCCGCGAGGCGGCCGACGAGCTCCGCGTCGAGGGGCACGGCCGGATCGACCCAGAGGGCGGCGGAGAGCGCGGGGTCCAGGATGGAGACGCCCGCCCAGGGGAGCCGCGCCGCCGCGTCCGCGGCCCACGCGGGATCGCCAGGGGCGAGGATCGCGACCACCTCGCCCTCGGAGCCCGGGGTGGGCAGGAGCGCCCGGGCGGTCGCGTCGAGGTCGGTGCCGGCGGCGATCCAGACCACCGCGACCTCGCCGGGGCGGGTGCGGGGGCGCACTTCGATCCGGGCGACCCCACCGCGGTCGAGGGCGCGCGCGAGGGCGCGGGCGCCCTCGTCGTCGGAGCCGCCGATGAGGGCGACCTCGGGCACCAGCGTCCACGGGCCGGCCCACGGGGCCGCCACCATCGGCGCGGATCGCGCGAGCTGGGAGGCGGCGCCGCTCGGGTGCTGCGGCGGGCCCCCGGCCGGAGACGGGGCCGCGTCGGGGGCGCAGGCGACGACGAGCCACAGGAGCAGCATGAGGCCGTGGCTATCGCGGCGGACGGGCAGGGACGGGCCCTTAGTCCTCCATCACCCGCACGGTCACCACCGTGATGTTGTCCTCCCCGCCCGCGAGCAGCGCCTCGCGCACGAGGGTCTCCGCGAGATCGGTGGGGTAGGTGGAAGCGCAGATCTCGGCGATCCTACGGTCCTCCAGCGGGTCGGTCATGCCGTCCGAGCACAACACGAAGAGGTCACCGGGCTGCAGCGCGCGCGTGGCGGTGTCGGGCTCGACGGGGCCGTGGTAGCCCACGGACTGGGTCAGGTAGTTGCGGTGGGCCACCTGCCGCGCGAGCTCGGGCGTGAGGCGGCCGGCGTCGATCTCCTGCTGCACCACGGTGTGATCGCGCGTGAGGCGAGAAAGGTGCCCGTCCCGGTAAAGGTAGATGCGCGAATCGCCGACATGGGCGACATGGGCCTGATCCCCTTCCACCAGGAGCACGCACACGGTGGTCCCCATGCCCGAGTAGGCGGGCTTGATCTGCGCCTCGCGTCGGATGCGCGCGCTCGCCTGGTTCATCGCGTAGCGCAACCGCTCGCGAAGCACGTCCCCGGGGTCCTGGACGTTGCGATCGAGCCGCGTCTCGTCGGGATCCTCGCACTCCTGGAGCAGGTCCCGGATGGTGTCCGTGGCGAGGCGCGAGGCCACCTCGCCGGCGGCGTGTCCCCCCATGCCGTCCGCGACGATGAACAGCCCCGTGTCCTGGTCGACGAGAAAGGTGTCCTCGTTATTTTCACGAACTGGACCCGGATCGGTCCAGGCGAAAGCCTCCAGTCTCATCGACAATCTCCTCTGGGGAGCGGTAGGGAGCTGCTCCTCGCCTTGCAACGTCCGGGCATGCGAGCGAGAGTATAGAGTTCCCCAGCCCTCCCGGCAAAACCGGCAGCGGCAAAACCGCTGGCAGCAAAACCGCTGGCTTCAAAGCGACACCCGCACAACCGCCCGATGCAAAGCCGCCCTTGAACCCGCTGCCTCCTTCCGCCGAGATCGCCGCTGGAACCCTGCTCGGGCGCTGGGTCGTGCTGCATCCGCGTGGGCGGGGCGGCATGGCGACGGTCTACGTCGCGCGCGACACGACGGACGGGCAGCTCCGGGCCCTGAAGGTGATGAATTCGGGCGGAAGCGCGGTCGAGGTCGAGCAGCGCTTCCGGCGGGAGTGGAGGACGCTCTCCCGCCTTCAACATCCAAACATCACGCAGGTCTACGACTGGGGAACCCACGAGGGGCGCCCCTATTTCGTGATGGAGCTGATCGACGGGCAGGATCTTCGCGCCCTCGTCGAGTCCTGGCTCGTGGATCCTTTGCCCGAACGGTTCGACGTGGCGCGCAGCGTCGTCATCCAGGTGGCGCGCGCGCTCGAATACGTGCACCTTCGCGGGCTGGTCCACCGCGACGTCACGCCCTCGAACGTGATGGTCCTCCCCGACGGCACCGTGAAGCTCATGGACTTCGGGGTCGTGAAGGAGTCGGGCGTCACCGATCTGACCGCCCACGGCGAGCTCCTCGGCACCGTCGCCTACATCGCCCCTGAGCAGATCAACGGCGAGCGGATCGACGCGCGCACCGATCTGTACTCGCTCGGCGCGGTGCTCTACCTGCTCCTCACCGGCCGCCGCCCCTTCAACGCGCGCACCCTCGCCGGATACCTCGACAAGCACCTGCACCGCCCCCCGCGGCCGCCGCGCGAGCTGGTCCCCGCCGTGCCGCGCGCGCTCGAGGACATCTGTCTCCGCCTGCTCCAGAAGGAGCCCAGCGAGCGCTTCGCCTCGGCCGCGCACCTGCTCCACGTGCTCGAGGGAGCCGACCACCGTCCCTTCGTGGCCAACACCGCGTGGCCCCCCGCCATCGTCGCCCGCGCCGACGCCGTGGCCGCGATCACCAACGGGCTCGCCGCCGCGCGGGACGGCCAGGGCGCCGTCATCCTCCTCGACGGTGGGCCGGGCACGGGGAAGTCTCGGCTCTGCGAACTCGCGATGGAGCAGGCGCGGCGCGCGGGCATGCCGGCCAACCGCATCCGCGCGCGCCAGTCTGCCAACCCGCTCGCGGCGTACGCGGCGGTGTACCAGTCGTTGCGGGCGGAGGGGATCTCCGCCCGTCCGATGCTCGAACGGGGCCTGGGTGCGAGCGCCGAGGGCGACGTGCAGGTGGAGCGGTACGCGTTGTTCTCGGCGTTCCGCGAGATGGTCGCCGGCACCCAGCCCCGCCTGTTCTGCGTGGACGACCTGCACTTTGCCGACGCCGGCTCCATCGAGCTGCTCGAGTACCTGGTGCGCAACACGCTCACCCTCGCGAACGAGCCGATCCTGTGGCTCCTCACGCGCACCCCGGGCGTGGCGGACACCGCGATCGACGGCCTCGCGATGGGGGTGCGGACCAAGGTCCCGCCCACCCGCATCCCGCTCGATCCGCTCGATCCCGCCGCCGTCGAGGAGCTCGTGCTCTCCCTCGTGGTGGACACGCCGGGCGCGCGCGCCCTTGCCCGCCGCCTCCAGAAGGAGGGCGAGGGCAACCCCGCGTTCATCGCGGAGATGTTGCGCGGCCTCCTGGAGGAGGGCGTGATCGCGACGCAGGGGGGCGAGCGCGTGCTGACCCTCGACGATGTGGGCGTGGCGCGGGCCACCCTGCCGCTCCCGCGCTCGGTGCGGGAGGCCGTTCTCCGCCGGATCAGCGGGCTGCCGACGATTTCGCGTCGCGTCGCGGACATGCTGGCGATCGCGCGGCAGGAGCTGACGACGGCGCTGCTCTGCGAGATGGCGGAGCTCTCCGAGGCCGATGTGCTCGCGGGGGTGGACGCGCTCGTCGAGGCCGGGCTCGTGCGCGAGCGGCACGTCGAGATGGAGGAGCACGTCGACTTCACCCAGCCGCGGCTCCGCGAGCTGCTCTGCGCGGTCATCCCCGTGGAGGAGCGCCGCCGGCTGCACCGCCGGCTCGGCGAGGCCCTGGAGCGCACCTACCGCCGCCGGTTGAACCTCGTGGTCGAGCCCCTCGCCGTCCACTTCGAGCTCGGCGGCCTCCCCGGAAAGGCCTACCCCTACCTCGTGCGCGCGGGGCAGCGCCTGCTGGACCGATCGTTCGTCGCGGAGGCCGAGGGCTTCTTCCAGCGGGCGATCGTCCTCGAGCCCGCGGCGCGCGCCACGATCGTCCTCGACGAGGCGGATCGCCTCCTCGCGGACCTGCTCCTGCGCCGCGCGGATGCCCTCGCCCACCTCGGCCGCTGGGCGGAGGTGCCGGACGGCATCGCCATCGCCGACCGCCTGGCCGGCGAGCTGGGGGACGAGCGCCTCCAGAGCCGCGCCGCCGCCGCGCTGGGCGCGATGGCGCGGCACGGGCACGACCTCCCGCTGGCCGAGGCCCGCCTCGCCGACGCGCTGCGCCTGGCGGAGCGCGCCGGGGACGCCTCGCTGCGCGTGATGCCCCTCAACGGCCTCGCGGCGCTCGCGTGGGCCCGGGGTGACCTCGAGAGCGCCCGGCGCTGGTGGGTCGAGGAGCTCGCCGTGGGCGAGGCCACCCGCGACGAGCGGAGCCTCGGCTACGGCTACAACGGGCTCGGGCTCGTCGCGCTGTGCAAGGGCCAGTCCGCCGAGGCCCGCCGCTTCTTCGAGCAGAGCGCGGAGATCTTCGAGCGCGTGGGGCTCCTCGGGCCGCTCGCGGTCGCGCGGGTGAACCTGGTCGAGATCCATCACTTCACCGGCAATCTCCGCCGCGGGCTCGAGCTCGCCGAGAAGACCATCGCGACCGCCCGAGAGACGGATCACCCGCTCGGCCTCGCGCGGGGGCGCCACCACAAGAGCCTCGTGCTCGTCGATCTCGGCCGGTACGGGCAGGCCATGGAGGAGGCCCGGGAGGCCCTCCGCGTGGTGCGGCAGCTCGACCAGAAGGACGACGAAGTGGCCACCCTCGTGGGGCTCTTGCGGGCGGCCTGGGCCCTCCACGATTACGAGGAGCTCCGACGGGGGCTGGACGAGGCGGTGGAGCTGCTCCGATACGACCCCGAGGGGTTCGCCCCCATCGTGTACGCCTGGCGGGCGCGGCTCGCCGCCCTGCAGGTGGGCGTGCCGGGTCCCGACCGTCCGTCGGCCCAGGAGGAGCTCGAGCGCGCGCTCGACGCCAAGTGCACGAAGTGGCCCTACCAGGAGTGCCGATTGGACCTGGTGCTCGCGCGCACGTACGTCGCCATGGGCAACTTCGGTGAAGCCACCCGGCGCGCCGAGTCGGCGATCCGTCGGGCCGACGCGTGCGGCTTTCGCCTCTACGCGCTGAAGGGCCACGGGATCGCGGCCCAGCACAGCCCCGACGAGGCCGCGGTGGCGCGCCACCGTCGTGTGGCGGACGCGCTCGCGCGCTCGCTCGCCGCCAACCTCTCGCGCGAGGACGCGGAGCGCTTCCTCGACCAGCCAGCGTCGGTGGTGGCATGAGGGGTCTGATGGACGGCGTGACGCCCCCGCTCCCCGGCGACTCCATCGGCCCCTACCGCCTCGTCGAGACGCTCGGCGTGGGCGGCATGGCGATGGTGTACCGAGCGGACGGGCCGTCGGGCCCCGTCGCGGTGAAGATCCTCCACCAGAACCGCATCAACGCGGACGAAGTGAAGCGCTTCCGTCGGGAGTACGTCACGCTCGAGCGGCTGCGGCACCCCAACGTGGTGCGCGTGATCGACACGGGGGAAGAGGGCGGCTTCCCCTGGATCGCGATGGAGCTGGTGGACGGGACCGATCTCGGCACGCTCCTCGAGCGGTGGCAGGCCGATCCCCCCAAGGATCGCTTCGCGCATGTCGAGGCGCTGTTCATCGAGCTCTGCGACGCGCTGGCGTACGTGCACGAGCAGGGGATCGTCCACCGCGATCTGAAGCCCGGCAACGTGCTCGTCGGGTCGGACGGCCACGCGCGGCTGACCGACTTCGGCGTCGTGAAGGACCCCGACGCCTTCCCCACCGGGCTCACGCTCGCCGGGAGGCTCGTCGGCACCGTGGCGTTCATGGCGCCGGAGCAGATCACGGGCGAATCGCCGGACACGCGGGCGGATCTGTACAGCCTCGGCGCGCTGCTCTACGTGATGTTGACGGGCCGGCGGCCCATCCAGGCGGACTCCATCGCGGGCTACCTCGCCCGCCACCTCACGGAGACCCCCCGGGCCCCCTCGGACGTCGATCCGCGCGTGCCCCAGCGCCTCGAGCAGGTGTGCATGCGCCTGCTCCAGAAGGATCCCTCGCGCCGCTTCGCGTCGGCTCGCCAGGTCATCGCCGCGCTCGGGGAGACCCCCCCGCTCGACGCCCTCCCGGTGCACGGTCGCGAGCCGCTGTTCGACGCCATCGCGGGCCGGGTGACCGCGCTCGCGAAGCGCGGCGTCGGCGGTGTCATCGCGGTGCTCGGTCCGCCGGGGAGCGGGCGTACGCGGCTGCTCCAGGAGGCCGGCGAACGGGCGCGATCCGCGGGGGTGAGCACCGCCTTCGCGCGCGCGGCCGACACGATGGTCACGCTCGCGGCGTCCCTCCCACCGGGCCAGCCCGGGGCCTCCCTGCGGGAGCGGCTCGGAGAGGGCGCGTGGCTCCTGATCGTGGACGACGTGGACCAGGCGAGCCCCGCGGACGCCCGGGCCCTCGCCGAGCTCGTGCGCGAGATCGTCGCGATCGAGGGCGGGCCGCTGTTGGTGCTGGTCTCGGCGGTGCCCGACACGGAGGATGGCCTGGTCACCGGCGCCGCCACCGGCCTCGGCGCCGAGGAGATCGCGCTGGGCGGCCTGGACCGCGACTCCGTCCGCGCGATGTTGCGGGACCGCGGCATGCACGGGGCGCTCGGCGCGGCCCTCGGGCGGCGCCTTCAGGAGGAGCTCGGCGGCCAGCCGGGCCCCATCCTCGAGCAGGTCGAGGCGCTCGTGCGCGCCGGCTGGCTCGCGCGCGGCGCGGACGCCTCCGTCCGCTCCACCCGCCCCGTCGACGCCCTGCGCTCCGAGCCTCTCCCGCTGCCCGATCGCGTGCGGCTCGCGGAGGCGAGCTTCCTCGACGGGCTCCCCGCCTCCGAGCGGCAGTGCCTCGAGGCGCTCTCCGTGCTCGCCACGCCGAGCAGCGTGTCGCTCATCGCGCCGCTGATCCAGGCGCCGGTCCTGCAGGCGTCGCTGATCCAGGCGTTGCCGACGCCCTCGTCCGGCCTGCGCGAGGCCGACCTCGCGGCGCCGCTGGCCGCGCTCGCGCGCGACGGCCACGTGCTCGCGACGGAAGACGGGCTGCAGGAGCTCTACGAGATCGCGACGAGGCGCCGCGCCCAGGTCATCTACGAGAACATCGACGCCGCGCGGCGCGCCGCCATGCATCGAGCCGCCGCGGCCACGCTCCAGCGCCTGCACCACCGCCGCCTGCACGCCATCGCCGAGGTCGCGGCGCACCACCTGCTCCACGGCGGGGATCCCGCGGGCGCCTACCCGCTGCTCATCCAGGGCGCGCAGCGCGCGCAGCGCCGGGGCGATCACGCGGCGGCGCGGGCGTACTGCCAGCGGGCCCTCGAGGCGCGCGGCGCCGCCGAAGCGACGATGACCCCCATGGACGCCGCGCGGGGCCGCCGCCCCCTCTACCAGACCCTGGGGGACGCGCTGTACACCGCCGGTCGCATCGAGCAGGCCGGGGATGCCTACGCCCAGGCGCTGCTCGCCGCGCGCACCGAGGGGGACCGCCTCGCGGTCGGCAAGGCGCTGTCGAGCGCCGGGCTCGTGGCCTTCGCGCGGGGGCGCGCGGCCGAGGCCATGGGTGCGCTCGAGGAGGGGCTCGCCTCCCTCGAGCGCGGAGACTCGACCTGGCCCGAGGCCGCGAACGCCCTCGCGGTGCTCCGCTTCGACGGCGGAAACCGTGAGGGCGCGGAGCGGCTCTGGCGGGAGGCGGCCGAGCTCGGGGAGGCCAGCCGCAACCCCCACGCGGAGCTGGTGGGCCTCTGGGGGCTCGTGCTGCTCGCCCGGGTGTCGCTCGCCCGGGGCCGCGCGCAGGAGCTCATCGACACCGCGCTCCGTCGCGGTCGCGACGCCCGGTGCGCGGATGCGCTCGTGCGCATCCTCCATCAGCGGGCGCAGATCGCGCTCGAAGAGGGCGACTGGGGCGGCGTGGCCCGCCTCGGGGACGACATCGACTCGCTGGGGGACACCCACAGCCTCCCCGCCGCCGGCGCGCTCGCGGCGGCGCTGCGGGCCGCGGGCCTCGACGGCATGGGAGAGACCACCTCGGCCGTGCGGGCCGCGCGGGACGCCTTGGCGCTGTGCCGCCTGCACCAGGTGAACGAGCTCTCCACCTGGGCCCCCGCCGTCCGGATCCTGGCGCGCGCGGGCGAGGCCGACGAGGCCGTCACCGCGCTGAAGGAGCCCGGCTGGGCGCCCGATCCGCCCTTCGACGTCGAGGCGCTCCGCCAGGCGCTGCTCGCGCTCGCCGCGGCGGCGCGCCGCCCCGCCGTCGCGAAAGAGGCCGCGCGCGCCGCCCTGGCGCGTCCCGTCGGTACCGTCGCCTCGGCGACGGCGCGCGTCGAGATCGACGCGGGGGTGGCCCTCGTCCACGTCGGAGACGACGAGGGCGCGGCCAAGGCCTTGTCGCGCGCGCTGCTCCGCCTCGACGATCGGCTCCACCGCGCGCTCGTGAGGGAGGCGTGCCTGTTGCTCGAGAAGGTCGCGCCCGACCCGACGACGCGGGCGCGGCTCGGGAGGCTGGGGGTGCGGTAGGGTCGCGGGCGCTCCCGATCGCGCCGGACTCCGGCTGCCCGCCCCTCCCCACCCGCCTCCGCAGCGCCACGGCCGCGCCCAACCCGCGCGAGGACGCGCGCGTCGGGGCCCCGCGGCCTGCCCCGGCGGTCCGTCTGCCCCCGTTCCCGCCCGGGCCCCCCCGCCGTGTTAGGTCGCTCGCCGGCTGACACCTGCGCAGCCACCGGAATTCTACGTGTCCTCGGCCAACGACTCCCCGCTCTCGAGCAGTGACGGCGCCGAGTCGATCCTCGAGATCGGCGGGCTGCGCGTGGCCCCCGGGGATCGAGTCGGGAACTTCGTTTATCGCCGCCTCGTCGGGAAGGGCGGCATGGCCCACGTGCTCCTGGCGAGCGATCCGGACGGCCACCCCGTGGCCCTCAAGGTGCTCAAGTCCACGCGCGTCGGCACCGGCTACCAGCGCTTCCTGCGCGAGTTCAAGGCGCTCTCCCGCCTGCGGCACCCCAACGTCATCCGGGTGGACGCCCTCGGCAGCCTGCATGGGCACCCGTACATCGCGATGGAGTACGTCGAGGGCCACGATCTCCACTACGCAATCCATACTTTCCGCACGCTCGGGCCCGAGGAGCGCTGGCGCCGCTGCGAGGAGATCCTGGTCGACCTCTGCCGCGCGCTCGCCTACATCCACCGGCGCGGCCTGATCCACCGCGATCTGAAGCCGTCCAACGTGCTCCTCGACCACGACCGGCACTGCAAGCTCACCGACTTCGGCATCGTCAAGGACCTCGATCCCGACGCCGACTCGGCGATCTCGACCACGCTCGTCGGCACCTGGGCGTATTGCAGCCCCGAGCAGATCCAGGGCCAGCCGATCGACCACCGCTCGGATCTGTACAGCCTCGGCGTCATCCTCTTCGCGATGTTGACGGGCCGCCGCCCCTTCGTGGCGCGTGACCTCGCGGGCTACCTCGAGCTGCACCGCACGCACGTCGCGCCGGGCCCGCGCGAGGTCGATCCGACCGTGCCGATCCACCTCGACGACATCTGCCGCAAGCTGTTGCGCAAGGCGCCGCGGGATCGCTTCCGCAGCGCGCAGGAGATCCTCTACCGGCTCGAGCAGCTCGACGCCGATGGGGACGTGCTGGACCTCGCCCCGTGGGAGCCCGCGCTGGTGGGCCGGGGCACCGAGGAGGAGGCTCTCCGTGGCCGCGCCGCCGCGCTGACCCGCGCGCAAGGGGGCGCCATCCTGGTCGAGGGGGCCGAGGGCACCGGAAAGTCGCGCCTGCTCGATGTCGTGGCGAACCAGGCGGAGCTGATGGGCATCCCCGTGCACCGGGTGCGCGCGGGAGAGAGGGACGGTCCGTTCAGCGTCGTCCTGCGGCTCGCCGCCTCGGTCGGCGCGCAGCTCGTGAGCCGGTCGGCGGTGCGGCTCCAGGAGGCCGTGGCCGCCTACGTCGAGGAGGGGGACGGCCGCGGCCAGGCGCGCGAGCGGCTCTACGAGGCCCTGGCGGACGCGATCGCCGGCGTCCTCGAAGAGGGTCCCCAGGTGGTCCTCGTCGAGGACCTGCACAACGCCCAGCTCCCGACGCTCGACGCGCTCGCGTGGTTGGTCCGTCGCTTCGCCGAGGGCCACGCGCTCCTGTTCGTGGGCTCCTACCGGCCCGATCGGGTGGGCGCGCGCCTCGCGAAGCTGAGGGACGGCAGCAGCGGCAGCGCCCCGCCGGAGCTCGTGCGCCTCGGCGCCCTGCCCCGCGCGGCGGTGGACGACCTGGTGCTCTCCCTCTTCGGCCCCGGCCGCACCGCGCAGGTCGTGGGGGACCGCCTGTACCGCGAGTCCGAGGGCAACCCGCTGTTCCTCGTCGGCTACGTCCGGAACCTCATGGCGCACGGCGTGATCGTGCGGTCCACGGGCGGCTGGCGCATCACCGCCGATGTCGACGAGATCGCGACCGGCCACATCGAGATCCCCCCGGCCGTACGCCAGATCGTGCGTGCCCGGCTGGACGGCGTGGATGACCGCGAGCGCCCCTTGCTCGAGACGCTCGCCGTGAACGGGCGCGAGATCGAGGTCGACGTGCTGCTCGACGTGCTCGATCTGGACGACGAGGGCGGCGCCGACCGGGTAGACGCCCTGGAGGGCCACGGCGTGGTGCGCCAGCGGCGGGTCGGCCAGCAGGTCTACGTCGACTTCGCGCACACCAAGTACGGCGACGTGGTGTATCGAGAGCTCGATCCGGAGCGGCGCGCCGACACGCACCGTCGCATCGCCGCCGCGCTTGAACTTCGCTATCAGCACGCGCCGGCCGCGGCCGAGGTGGTCGGCGAGCACTACCGGCGCGCGGGCGAAGC
This sequence comes from Pseudomonadota bacterium, assembly GCA_030685065.1. Taxonomy (GTDB): domain Bacteria; phylum Myxococcota_A; class UBA796; order UBA796; family SXON01; genus CAJBVW01. The sequence goes on from JAUXQH010000142.1 coordinate 81,408, forward strand.
CGGCAAGGCCTTCCACTACCTCACCGCCGCCGCCAGGCGCGCGCGGGATCGCAGCCAGCACGCCGACGCCTGGGACCTCGCCGCGCGGGCGCAGGGCGTGGACGACGCGGCGCGGGTCGACCTGCCGTCGCGGGAGTACGCCAGCGTCAAGCACATGCTGTTGCAGGTGCGCGCCGACGTGCTGTTCCACCGCAGCGAGTGGGCGCTTGCTCGCGACGTTCTCGACCAGGCGCGGGCCTGGTTCGGCCAGGGGCCCGACGAGGCCGCCGAGCTCCGCACGCGCATTCACTACGGCCGCGTGCTGCGCGTCATGGGCGAGCTCGATCGGGCCGAGGAGGAGGTGCGCAGCTGCCTCGGCACCGCGCGCGAGCAGCACGACCGCGACGCGGTCGCCGAGGGCCTGCTCGTCCTGGCCGGCATCGCGTGGGGCCGCGGCGAGCTCGACGCGTGCGAGGGCTACGCCCAGCAGGGCCTCGTCCTCGCGACCGGCCCGAGCATGACCGGCGCCCGCGCCCACCTGCTCCTCGCCCTCACCGCGGTCCAGGCCAGCCGCGGCCAGCTCGCCAGCGCCGCCGCCGGCCTGCAGGACGCGCAGAACCTCCTCCGCGACCTCGGGATGCGCCCCGCGCGCTCGCTCGCCCTGTCCAACCTGGCCGAGGTGGTGTTGGGCCAGGGCGATCCCGCGTCCGCGTGGGAATACGGCTCCGACGCGCTCCAGGAGGCGGAAGAGGTCGGCCATCGCCTCGGCGAGAGCGCCGCGCACGGGGTGCGCGGGATGGCGGCGATGCGGGTGGGCGTGCTCGAGGAGGCGCGCGCCGAGTTCGAGGCCGCGATGGTCGCCGCTCGCTCGCTCGGCGTGATGTCCGAGCTCACCGTCCCCGCGTGGCAGCTCGCCCGGCTGGACCTCGAAGAGGGTGACCTCGACAGCGCGCTGCTCAACCTCGACACCGCCGCCGCCGCCGCCCGCCTCGGGGACCCCGAGCACTACGGCCCGGCGATCGAGGTGCTCCGCGCCCAGGTGCACGCGTGCACCGACGCGACGGAGGCCGCGCGCACCCTGCTCGTCCGCACCGAGGCGCGTCTGGGGCAGCTCCCGATGTTGCGCCGGGCGCAGGTCCTGCTGGACCTCGCGGAGTGCTGGCGCCTCCTGTTCGAGCCGGCCGTCGCGCTGGCACGCGCGCGGGACGCCGCCCAGCTCTGCGCCGTGCGCGGGTTCCGGCTCTACCACCTCGACGCGCTGCTGCTCCTGGAGCGGCTGATCGACGATCCGTTCGAGCGCGATCGGGTGCGCGCGGACCTGGGGCACCTCGCCCGGGACCTGGCGAACGCCATGCCGTTCGCGTGGCAGGCCACCTTCTTGCGGCGGTTGGGGTTGGGGCCGTAGTGTCCCCACCCCCCGACGATCCGAAGCCCTCCGAGCGCGTCGGCCCCTGGAAGCTCGACCGGCTGCTCGGGCAGGGCGGCATGGCGCGCGTGTACCGCGCGTTCGGGGAGGACGGCGCCACCGTCGCGCTGAAGTGGCTCTACCGGGACACGCCCGCCATCGTGGACCGCTTTCACGACGAGGTGCGCTTCCTGCAGCGGCTCGACCACCCGGGGGTCGTCGGGTACCGGGGCAACGGCGTCGAGCGCGGGCTTCCGTGGGTGGCGATGGAGTACGTCGAGGGGCAGGACCTCCGGGTCTACACCGAGAAGCTGCGCCTCCGCCCCCCGACGGAGCGCCAGGTTCGGACCCGGGAGATCGCCGCCGCGTTGTGCCGGGCGCTCGGGTACGTGCACTCGCAAGGGCTCGTGCATCGCGACGTGAAGCCGAGCAACATTCTCCTCGAGACGAAGGGGCGCCTCCTCCTCACCGACTTCGGCGTCGCGTGCGCGGCGGACGACGCGCCGCAGGGCGCGGGCGCGCTGATCGGCACCGCCGCCTACGCCGCGCCCGAGCAGATCGCGGGCCGCCGGGTGGACGCCCGGGCCGATCAGTACGGCCTCGGCTGCACGCTGTACTACCTCCTCACCGGGCGCCGCCCCTTCGAGGAGACCGACACCCCCGCGCTCCTGCACGCCCATCTCGAGCGGGCGCCCCGTCCCCCCTCGGAGCGTGACCCGACGGTCGCGCCGGACCTCGAGGCCTTCGTGCTCCGCCTCATGGCGAAGGATCCCGCCGCCCGGTTCGCCGACATGGCCGAGGCCGAGGCCGCCATCTCCACCTCGGCGCCCACGGGGATGCCGCTCGCCGGCCGGCAGGCCACGGTCGACGCGCTGGCCGCCGCGCTGGACCGCGTGGCCGCCGGAGAGGGCGTGATCGTGCGCCTCGTGGGGCAGCGCGGCTCCGGTCGTTCGTGGATCCAGTCGCTCGCGCGGGAGGCCGCCGATCGGCGCGGGCTGGTGTGCGTCGCCACCGACGAGGCCACCGCGCTCGACGCCGCCGCCGTGCGGGTCGCCGCGGGCACCGCGCTGCTCGTGGTCACGACGCTCCCCGCGCCCGGCGCGACCGAGCTCCTCCTGGCCCCGCTGACCCTCGCGGACCTCCGCCGGTCCGCCTACGCGTTCGCGCCCGCCACGCCCGACCTCGCGCGGATCTCCGAGCGGCTCCACCGGGAGACGGGCGGCAACGCGGCGATGGCGCTGGAGCTGTTCGAACGCCACGTCGAGAAGGGCCGCATCGTGCTTCCGGACGGGCCGCTCACGGTCGACGCGGGGCGCTTCGTGGACGGCCTCGATCTCGACCAGGAAGCGGTCGCCGGCGCGCTCGCCGTGCTCACCGAGCCCGCGCCGATCTCGCTCCTTGAGGCCGTGGCCCAGGTGCCCCCCGAAGCGGCGCTGGGCGCGCTGGAGGCGCGCGGCGTGGCGGGTCGCACCGGTGACCGCTGGATGCTCGCCGCCGAGGCCCTGCGCGGCCCTCTGCGCGCGCGGATGTGTGATCCGGAGAGCGTGGAGGCCCGCGCGCTCGCGCTGGTGGAGCGTCCGGCCGCGGGGGCGGTCGATCCGCTGCTCGCGGAGGTCGAGGTGCTGGCCGCGGCGGGGCGCATCGCGGAGGCGGAGGCCCGGCTGGTGGCGGCGCTCGCGGGGCCCGAGATCGGGGACGTGCGCGGCGCGCGGCTGGTCGCGCTGGGGCAGCTCCTGTGGGCGGCGGGCGAGGCCACGGGCGCGCGCGCCATCCTGGAGGAGGCGCTGGCCACGCTGGTCGACGCCCCCGCCCGGCGCCGCGCCACCGTCGCGCTCGGCGTCGCCGCGCTCCAGACCGGTGACCTCGACCTGGCCCTCGACCGCCTCACCGAAGCCGCCACCGACGCGGATCTCGCGGGGGATGCAAACACCGCGGCGCTCGCGACCATGCACCTCGCCGAGGCGCGCGCGCTCGCGGGCAACCTCGCCGATGCCCTCCGCGCCGCCCGCCGCGCCCTCGCGATCGCCGAGGGCCTGCGCGACCGCGCGCTGGAGTGTGCCGCCATCCGTCACCTCGGGCAGGTCCTGCTCGACGCGGGGCTCGCCGCGGAGGCGGGCCGCCACCTCGCGGACGCCTCGGCCCTCGCGCGCGCCGCGGACCTGGCGGAGGAGCGCGTTGCCGCCCAGGTGCTCCGCGCACGCGCCACGTTGGAGGAGCGCCCCGACAGCCGCACGGCCGCGGCGTCCGCGCTCGATCGCGTGCTCCCCCAGCTCCGGACGGGCGTCCTCGGCGCCGGCTCCGCCAACGACCGGGACCCCGAGGGCTTCCGCCTCCTCGCCCGCTGCGTCTGGGCCAACGCCGCGGGCAACCTCGGGGACGTGCGCATGTACCGCCGCGCCCTCGCCGAGGCGGACCCCGCGGCCGCCCGCGGTCGCCTCTCGCTCCGCCTCCGCGCCGACGTGCTGCTCGCCCGCGCGGCCCTCGCCGCGGGGGACCTCCCGGAGGTCACCAGGCGGGCCCGGAGCGTGGTGGTCGAGGCCACCGCGCGCGGCTTCGGCCTCCTCGCGTGGGAGGCCGAGCGCCTCCTGGCCCGCGCGAGCGGCGCGCCGTTGCCACCGCCGGGGGAGCTGGCGCGGGGGCTGGACGCCGAGGCCGTGCGCGGGTTGGAGCGGCGGTAGCCAGAACGCCCGAGCGCGTTCTGGCTAGTGGTTTCCGGTCGGCGAAACTCCGTTTCAAGCGAGCAGCGTGTTCGCGCCCGCGCAAACACGGGCCCACTCGAAACGGTCCGCCTCCGGATCGCCGTTCTTGCCGGCGGGTTTGGTAACCCGCCGGCAAGAACGGCTGGCCTCTCAGGGAGCCCCGAGCCCGGCTACCCTGTCGACACCCCCATGCTGCTCCTCCTCCTCCTGTCCGCCTGCGACGACCCTCCGCTCGCCGCCGTCGCGGCCGGGGCCGTCTCCCCGACGTGCGCCGCGCTCGCCGACAGCCTGGATCCGGCGCGCCTCGCGGCCGACGTTGCGACGCTCGCGGCCAGCCCGCGCGCCTCCGACACCCGCCGCGCCGAGACGCGCGCCTGGATCACCAGCGAGCTCGCCGCGGCCGGGCTCGTCGCGACCGAGAGGCCGTTCACCGTGTCCGGCCAGTCGGGCACGAACCTCGACGCCGGGAAGGGGCCGATCCTCGTCTCGGCGCACTTCGACTCGGTCGCCACCACGCCCGGCGCGGACGACAACGCGACCGGCGTGGCCGTCACGCTCGCGGTCGCCCGCGCGCTCGGGGGGCGGGTGCGGTACGCCTTCTTCGATGTCGAGGAGCCGCGCCCCGCCACGGTCGGGAGGGAGGGCCGCAACTTCGCGTTCGGCTCCCAGGCCTTCGCCGACGCGCTCGCGGACGACGAGGTGCGCGCCGCGTTCGTCATCGAGAGCGTCGGGTTCAGCTGCGACGGCTGCCAGCGCGTGCCCCCCGGCCTGCCCGCGGCGGCGGTGCCCCAGGACGGCCGCGGCATCTACCTCGTGGGCAACGAGCACGGCGGGCCGGTATGGTCGGTCGTGCAGGCGGCGTTCGCGACGGTGGTCCCGCCGCCCTACACCGCGCACACCTTCGTCGTGCCCGGCAACGGGAGGCTCCTCCCGCAGTCCCGCTACTCCGACAACGCCCCGCTCTGGGACCGCGGCGTCGACACGGTGATGATCACCGACACCGCGCTGCTCCGGAACCCGCACTACCACGAGCGGACCGACGCCCCTGAGACGCTCGATCCCGCCTACCTCGCCGCGGTGGCGCGGGGCACGATCGTGGCGGTCGGGGCGCTGGCCGAGCTCTGCGCCGAGCCGCCTCCGTCCGAGTGAGGCGCCCTCAGCTCCGGCGCCGCCGTGCGGCCGCCGCGCCGACCAGCGCGAGCATCCACGCGGCGCTCATGGGAGAGGCGGTCGCGCAGAGCATGCTCTCCGAGGAGTAGTCCTCGCCGACGTCGTTCGGGCGCACGGGATCGTCGCCCAGGTCGGTGACGGGGCCGCCATCGGTGTCCGCGTCCGTGTCGGTGTCCGAATCGGCGTCCGTGTCGGCGTCCGTATCGGTGTCGGTGTCGGTGTCCGTGTCCGAATCGGTGTCGGTGTCGGTGTCCGTGTCGGTGTCCGCGTCGCTCTCGAGCTCGTCGTAGCTGTAGACCGGGGTGTAGCCCTCGATCCAGCTGATGAACGAGTCCACCCGCGTGCCGCCGGTGTAGCCGCCCTCGCAGTAGGTGCTGTCGTCGTCCGAGACGAACGAGTTCACCGCGGCGAGCTCGAAGGCGTTCGTGCCCAGGATCTGGAGCGCCGCGCCGCCGGAGTCACCGGAGCACACGTTCTGGTTGTCCTCCGGATCGTAGCCGTAGAGGAACATGCTGTCGTAGTCGTACAGCGGGATGTCGGCCGTGCGCTTCTTGCTCGAGTCGGTGCCGCTGTCGCTGGTGATGCCCCAGCCGACGTAGCGGAAGTCGTCTCCGATGTCGCCGCTCCGGATGTCGTCCTTGTTGACCGGCATGATGTCGATGCTGGTGATGTCGGTCTCGAGCTCGATGATGCCGATGTCGTTCTGGAGCGTGCTGTCGTTGTAGCTCGGGTGCTCGATCCAGCGCCTCGCGTACGCGTAGTCGGTGACGCCGGCCTCCGTGTTCAGGTCGTACCCGACGATGATGATGAGGTTCGGCATGCCCGAACGCTCATTGTCGTCCATCGCCGCCACGCAGTGGGCGGCGGTGAGCACCCAGTCGCTCGCGATGAGCGTGCCGGAGCAGAAGTTGTACCCGTACCCGTCGTTGTCGGCCGCGTAGAGCGTGACCACCTGGCCGTAGTCGCGCGTCGTCGAGCCGTTGACGATGGGGGGGGCCTCCTGGGCGAAGGCAGGGGTCAGGATGGCCAGGAGCATGGGAACCTCGACAAGCGGGGGAGCATAGCCCGAGCCGCGGCCAACCGCGCCCGGGGCGCGCGGGCCGGGAGCGGGCGGGGAGCGGGCGATCAGGCCCGGCGGCGCCGGGCCGCGAGCAACAGGCCGGCCGCGCCGAGCGTGACCAGGGCGCCGGGCGCAGAACCGGCCGGGGCAGCGCAACCGCAGCCGCTCGGCTCGTCCTCGGGCGTCAGACGGCTGGCCCGCGGAGCGTCGCGTTCGCGCTCTTGATCGGCGGGGTCCTCTTCGGTCGGCTCCGGCTCGTCATCGGTGTCGGCGGGCTCGTCCACCTCGCCATCGCCGGTGTCCTCGGGCACCTCGACCTCTCCGACGCGACCGTCGAAGGTCGCGGTGAGGATGAAGGCGCCCGGAAACTCCTGCGAGCCCACCCACGTGTCGACCGCGATCCACACCTCGCCGGGCTCGACCTCGAGCGTGAGCGTGGTGTCGTCCCGCCCGATGCACGCGTCCCCCTCGGCCGCGGTGAGCACGTGCACGTCGACATCGACGCCCACGTCATCGCTCACGAGCACCTCGAGCGTGCCCGCCGTGGCGGCGAAGAACCGGTAGAGCACCTCGGGCCCGGACTCGTCCGTGTCGGGCGCGCAGGCGTAGCTGTCGATCCGGTCGGAGGCCGCGCCGGCCGTCCACCGGAAATCGCTGTAGGGAAACGCCGTGATGGCACGCGGCTCGCCGCGGGTGCCGGTGGAGGGGCCATCCTCGATGTTGTCGAAGCGGATGGGCTGGTAGCCCTCCACGTAGGACCAGCCGCCCGTGGCGTTGAGCCGCACCTTCTCGGCCGAGCCCGCGGCCTCGTAGAACACGGGCCAGCCGCCGTCGGTCTCGTGGGTGTAGAGCACGACGTGGCTCCCCGCGTCGTTCACCGCGTCGCCCCGCTCCACCTGGGACCAGCTGATCTCGGAGGTCGGTCCGTCCGCGAAGGTGGACGTGGAGTAGTGGCCTGTTTCCCAGACCATCGAGACGAACCCCGAGCAGTCCACCCCGGTGGTGCACGAGAGGCTGCCGTGCCACGAGTGGCTGCCGGCGCCGTACCCGTCGTCGATCTGCTCGTCGAACTCGTCGAGCGTGACGTAGCCGCCCCAGTCGTAGGGCAGGCCCGTGTATTCGCCGGGCGGGTAGTCGCTCTCGTAGTCGCCGTCGGTGCACTCGGCGTACTGGTTGTCGTTCGACGACGCCCACACGTGGGAGGCGTAGCGGGCGGCGTTGTCGAGCACGGTTTCCCGGGGGATGGCGTGCGCCTCCGGGACCAGGAGCGGGACGAGCAGCTGGATCAGGAGCCCGGCGATCATCGGAACACGCGAACGAGATGGAGGCCGTCCGCCTGGGGGTCGAGCCAGCCGATGCCGCCGTCGGGGCCCACGGCCACGTCCTGCATCGGGGCGTACATGCGCCCGCCGACCGGCAGCGACACGGTCACCCGGCCTTCGAGCGAGATCGCCATGCGGGACACGGCGCCGTCGTTCACGGCTTCGACCAGGAGCCAGTCCCCGAGGAGGCGGCCGCCGCCCCGCCCTTCGAACGTGGCGATGGTCTCGCCGTCCACCACCAGCGACGTGCCGGATCGAACCACGCGGCGCGCGGGCGGCACCAGCGAGGCACCCTGCGGGGGGGAGAGCGAGCCGGCCATCGTGACGAGGGCCAGGGGATGGCCGTTTCCGAAGGGATCGATGGCGAGCACCAGCGGCTCGTCGACCGCGAGGCTCCCGCCCGGGGGAACGATGGAAGGGAAGGCCTGCTCGTCGAGCAAGGTGCCGTCGGTATCGTAGGTGCGGAGGCTCCGCGCCGAACCGTCCATCACGAGCAGGATCCCCGCGCTCGTGAACGCGAGGCCGTCCGCCCCGGGCACGCGGAAGGGGCGCCCACCCACCACCACCACCTGGCGGCGGAGCGGATCGTAGACGGCGGCGGCATCGTCCGGGCCGAGCGCGAGCAGCTCCGGGCCGATCGCGGGCGACTCGGGCGCCGCCGGCCGCAAGCCGACCTCGCTCCAGGACAATACGAGGTCGAGGCTCACCGGGGGCGGGCCCGCGGGATCCGGGACCCCAGCCCGCGCGGGCTCGGCCGCCAACGACATCCCCGTCAAGGACAGTGGAACCAGCCAGAGAGGCATGCTTCCTCCAACGGGCAAAGGGCTAAGCGCGCGGCCCCGCATCGGCTACGGGTCCCGACGATAGAAAGAGACATCTCCTGGCGATGCTCGCGGGGCGCCTCCCGTGCTTCGGCGCGCGCGTCGTATGATGCGCGCCATGCACGCCCTCCCCCTGATGCTCGCGGCGCTCTGCACACTCGCGATCGCGTACCGCTACTACAGCGCCTTCCTCGCCACGAAGGTGCTCGTGCTCGACGAGACGAGGGTGACACCCGCCATCTTGCGTAACGACGGGAAGGACTACCACCCGACCAACCGCTGGGTGCTGTTCGGGCACCACTTCGCCGCCATCACCGGCGCGGGCCCCCTGATCGGCCCGGTCCTCGCGATGCAATTCGGCTACCTCCCCGGCTACCTGTGGATCCTCGTGGGCGTGTGCCTCGGCGGGGCGGTGCACGACTTCGTGATCCTCACCGCCTCCGTGCGTCGCGATGGCCGATCGCTCGCGGAGATCGCGCGCGCCGAGATCTCCCCGCTCTCCGGCCTCGTCGCGTCGATCGCCATCCTGTTCATCGTGGTGATCGCCCTGGCCGGCCTCGGCCTCGCCGTCGTCAACGCGCTCTACCACTCGGCGTGGGGCACCTTCACCATCGCGATGTCGATCCCGCTCGCGCTCCTCATGGGGGTGTACCTCTACAAGATCCGGCCCGGCAAGGTGGGGGAGGCCACCGCCTTCGGCGTCGTCGGCATGCTCGCCGCGGTGGTGCTCGGGGAGCCGCTGGCGCGCTCCGCCTTCGCCCCGTGGTTCACCCTCTCGAAGGACGGCATCACCTACGCCATCGCCACCTACGGCTTCGTGGCGTCCGTGCTCCCGGTGTGGCTCCTCCTCTGCCCGCGCGACTACCTCTCCTCCTTCATGAAGCTCGGCACCATCGCCGCGCTGATCCTCGGCGTGTTGTTCGTGAACCCCGAGCTCCACGCGCCGGCGTTCTCCGCCTACGTCGACGGCGGCGGCCCGATCGTGCCCGGCAAGCTCTTTCCCTTCGTGTTCATCACGATCGCGTGCGGCGCCATCTCGGGCTTCCACAGCCTGATCGCCAGCGGCACGACGCCCAAGATGCTCATGAACGAGCGCGACGCGCGGGCCATCGGCTACGGCGCGATGCTGCTCGAAGGCCTGGTCGGCATCACCGCGCTCATCGCCGCGGCGTGCCTGCACCCCGGCGACTACTACGCGATCAACGTCGCGACCGAAAAGTTCACCGCCCTGCAGGACGGCACGCCGGGCGTGGCGATGGTGAACCTGGAGTTCTTCGAGCACGAGATCGGAGAGGCGCTGGCCGGGCGGCCGGGCGGCGCCGTCTCCCTCGCCGTCGGCATGGCGCAGATCTTCGCGGCGGTCCCCGGGATGAAGGGGCTGCTCGCCTACTGGTACCACTTCGCGATCATGTTCGAGGCCCTCTTCATCCTCACCACGATCGACACGGGTACGCGGGTCGCCCGGTTCATCGTGCAGGAATTCCTCGGGCGGGTGTCCCCGGCGCTCGGGCGCACCGACTGGATGCCCGGCACGGTGATCTCGACCGGGATCGTCGTCTGCGCGTGGAGCTACTTCATCCTCACCGGCAGCATCGACACGATCTGGCCGATGTTCGGCATCGCGAACCAGCTGCTCGCCGCCGTTGCGCTCTGCGTCGGCACGACCGTCCTGGTGAACGCGGGGCGCGCCCGGTACGCGTGGGTCACCCTCCTGCCGCTCGCGTTCGTCTCGACGACCACGCTCACTGCCGGGTGGATGTCCGCGGTGGATCGGTTCCTGCCGATGGGCGGCGTGAAGGGCTACCTCAACGCCGGGCTCATCTTCGTGATGATGGCGTGCGTGCTCATCGTCATGGGTGAGTCTGCGTTGCGATGGTGGCGCGTGGGGACCGGGCGCATCGTCGTACAAAAAGCAGCGTAGTCGGCCGCGTTCAGTCGCCGTCGGGGCGATGGCGGCGCCACAGCTCGGGGAGGTGGCGCAGGGTGGCGTAGACCCGCCGCGTGATCGCGAGCGGGAGCGCGGGGGTGCCCAGCCAGGCCTCGCCCGCGGGGATGCGCCCGTGCACCCCGCTCTGGGCGCCGATCCGCGCGCCGGCCCCGATCACCGCGTGGTCCGCCACGCCCACCTGCCCGCCGAGCACGGCGCCGTCGCCGATGACGACCGAGCCCGACAGGCCGGTCTGCGCCGCGACGAGGACCATGCGCCCGAGCGTGACGTTGTGGCCCACGTGGACCAGCGCGTCGAGACGGCAGCCGTCCCCGAGCGTGGTGTCGACGAGGAACCCGCGGTCGATCGTGCAGCCCGGGCCGATCTCCACGTGGTCGCCGATGGCCACGCCCGCGACGTGCGGCACCCGGACCAGGCCGGCGACGGTGGGGTGGTACCGGAACCCGTCCGCGCCGAGGACGGCGTTCGCGTGGACGCGCACGTTCCGCCCGATGCGCGTGCGGGGGTAGAGGACGACGTGGGGGAACAGCACGGTCTCGTCCCCGACCACGCAGTCCGCCCCCACGACCACGCCGGAGTGGAGCGTGGCGGTGCCGACGCGGGCGGTCGGGTGGACGAAGGCGCCGGGGTGCTCGAGCGAGGCGGGCGACGAAGGAGGGGAGGCCTCGTCGGGAAACGCCACGGCGAGCACGGTGACGAGCGCGGCGAGCGGATCCGCCACCACGATCGTGGTGCGGTCGGGAAGCGCGGCTCGAGCGAGGTGCACACCGGCGCACCCGGCGGCGCCCCGCGCCAGGAACGTGAGATCGTCGGGGCCGGCGCGATCGAGCGGCGCCACGCCGGTGACGACCCGATCGGGACCGGCGAGCGTACCGCCGGTAAGGACGGCGAGGGCCGCGGCGGTGGTCGGGACGGGGAGGCGCATCGCGGCGATGTAGCCCGCGGACGGCCCAGCCGACCGGGCGGACTACGCGTCCACCGCGTCCAGCGGCGACGGCCCCGCGTCCTCGGTCTCGCCGTCCTTCTGGAACCAGGAGCCGAGGAGGTACAGGCCCACGCCCACGAAGATGGCGGCGTCGGCCCAGTTGAAGGTGTACCACTCGGTGGTGCCGAGGGCCTGGATCATCCAGGTCCGCATCGGCTCGGGATCCACGATCACCTTGATGAAGTCGGTGACCGTGCCCTTGTGCGCCCGATCGATGGCGTTGCCGAGGGCGCCGGAGAGGATGAGCCCGATCACGGCGGATTGGAGGCGATCGTCGCTCGGGAGGGCGCGGTACATCCACACCAGCACCGAAACGGCGACCAGCGTGAACAGGCCGAACACCAGCATCCGATACTCGAAGCCGAGCATCATCCCCATGGCGGCGGCCGGGTTCTGCGCGTGCACGAACTCCAGCAGGCGCGGCACCACGACCACCTCGGCCGGGTGGGACAACGAGTGCCCGAACGTGTCGAGCCCGGCGAGCGCGCGCTCGTCGAGCCGGGGCCCGCGGTAGGCGAGGTTGGCCACGATCCAGGCCTTGGAGCCTTGATCGAGGAGCAACGAGGACACGAGGACGGCAAGGAGGACGCGGAGCTTGGGCGGCATGGCCCACGTCCTAGCGGGAAGCGCGAGGGACGGCGAGGGCGGATCGTCCGCCCTCACATCTCCTTACCCATCCGCGATCCGCAGCGTCGAGATCAGGTGTCGTCGCGCTCGGTGCGGACGATCGTGCGGCCGTTGCTCGCGAGCACGCGCTTGCGGATGCGGACGCTCTTCGGGGTCACCTCGACCAGCTCGTCTTCCGAGATGTACTCGATGGCCTTCTCGAGCGTCATCTGGATGGGCGGCACGAGGATGAGCTTCTCTTCCGCGCCGGAGTTGCGCACGTTCGAGAGGTGCTTCTCACGACACACGTTCACGTTGATGTCGTTCTCGCGGGCGTTCTCGCCGATGATCATGCCCTCGTACACCTCGACCTGCACGCCGATGAACATCCGGCCGCGGGGCTGGAGGTGGTACAGCGCGTAGGTGGTGGTTTCGCCGGTGCGGTCGGACACGAGGCTACCGTTCACGCGGCTCTGGATGAAGCCGGCGTGCTCGTCGTACGCGTCGAACAGGGTGTTGAGCAGGCCCTGGCCGCGCGTGTCGTTGAGGTACTCGCCGCGGAAGCCGATGAGGCCGCGCGAGGGGAGGCGGTAGAAGACGCGGACGCGGCTGGAGCCGTCCGTGCGCATCTCGGTCATGCGGCCCTTGCGGAGCGCCATCTTCTGGGTCACGACGCCCATGAAGATCTCGGGGAAGTCGAGCTGCACGATCTCGTAGGGCTCGTGCTTCTTGCCGTCGACCTCGCGGATCACGACCTCGGGCTTCGACACGCTCATCTCGAAGCCTTCACGGCGCATCTGCTCGATGAGGATGCCGAGCTGGAGCTCGCCGCGGCCGAACACCTTCATCGTCTCGCTGCTGCCCGTGTCCTCCATGCGGAGGGCCACGTTCGTGAGCATCTCCCGCTCGAGGCGCTCCCGGATGTGGCGCGCGGTGACGTACTTGCCGTCACGGCCCGACAGGGGGCTGTTGTTCGACGAGAAGGTCATGCCGATGGTCGGCTCGTCGATCTTCAGGCGGGGGAGCGGGCGCGGATCGTCGACGAGGGTGAGGGTGTCACCGATGTTGATGTTCGGCAGGCCGGCCACCGCGCAAACGTCACCGGCGGTGATGTCGGTGCCCGGGACGCGCTTCATCCCTTCGTACGTGTAGAGCTGGTTGATCCTCACCTTCTTCGCGAGCCCGTCCGCGCCGATCAGGGCGCACTCGGACTTCTCCTTGAGCACGCCGTTGAACACGCGACCCACCGCGAGGCGGCCCACGTACGGGTCGTAGTCGAGCGCGGTGATGAGGAGCTGCAGGGGCTCCGCGGGATCGCCGCTCGGGGGCGGGATGTGCTTCACGATCGTGTCGAACATCGACTTGAGGTTGTCTTCCTTCTCGCCGTAGGTCGTCGTGCACCACCCGTCGCGCGCGACGGCGTAGAGCACGGGGTAGTCGATCTGCTTGTCGTCCGCGCCGAGGTCGATGAACAGATCGTAGATCTCGTTCAGGACTTCCTGGACGCGGGCGTCCGGGCGGTCGATCTTGTTGATGCACACCATGACCGTCAGGCCGCCCTCGAGCGCCTTGCGGAGCACGAAGCGGGTCTGGGGCAGGGGGCCCTCCGACGCGTCGACCAGGAGCATCGCTCCGTCGACCATCTTGAGCATGCGCTCGACTTCGCCGCCGAAGTCGGCGTGGCCCGGCGTGTCCATGATGTTGATCTTGGTCTCGCCGTACTGGACGGAGGCGACCTTGGCCATGATCGTGATGCCGCGCTCACGCTCGAGGTCCATCGAGTCCATCACGCGGTCGATTACGTGCTCGTTGGCGCGCCACGTGCCGGCTTGCTTGAGGAGCCCGTCTACGAGCGTCGTCTTGCCGTGGTCGACGTGGGCGATGATGGCGATGTTGCGAATGGACACAGAGCGCTCCGAAGCGGGGCGCCCTATTGCCCCGGCCAGGCCCTCCGGTCAAGCCGCGCGTCGTCTAGTTCAAATGCTGAACGGGTACGTCACGGTCACCGGATCCCCGTCAAAGGAGGGGAACTGGATGGACTTCACGGCGCTCGAAAGACAGCTGTCAAACGTCGACCCCTGAAGGTCTCCGCTGGGCAGTCCCGCGCTGGAAACCTTGCCCGACGGCTGGATGGAGAGCTTGACCTTCACACCCTTGGGGAGCTCGCCCGTTTCGTTGCGTTGTTGCACGAAGCAGGACTTCACGCCCTTGTTGCTCTTGATCATCGTGTCGATGACCATCGGTGACACCCCTGAGGACGCCGCGGCCGCGGTAGAGGCCGTCGAGGTGCCCGACGTGCTCTTGCCGGACGACGAGGTGCTGGTCGTTTTCGGCGTGATGCGCTCGGGCGCGTCCGAGGTCGTGGTCGTGGCCTTGGGGGTCGTCGTCTTGGAGGTGGACGCGGTCGAGGTGGTGGCCGGCTTCGAGACCGGCTTCGCGGCCGCGGTGGTGGTCGTGGACACGGGCTTGGACGCGGCGGGCGGGGGCGTGGTGGCGGCGGGAGGCGCGACGGGCGCGGGCGTCACGACCGCGGGAGGCTCGACCGGCACTACGGCCACGGGCACGACCTCGGCGGGCGCCACCTCGACCGGCACGGGCGCGGGCGCGGGCACCGGGACGACCACGGGCGCCGGAGGCGTCAGCGCGGCGACCTGGACCGGCGGAGTGGGCAGCAGCGCCGGCGGGGGGGTCACGAAGTAGAGCCCGACACCGACGGTGGCACCGAAGGCCCCCGACAGCATCAGGCCGCCGAGGAACGAGATCGCGAGGCTGGCCGCGCGCGTGCCCCGCCCGCCTGTCACCAGGATGAGCGCCACCACGAAGGTGCCGAGGAGCGCGAGGAACGCGCCCAGGCCCGTCACGATGGGGCTCTGGAACCACGAGGAGAGCGCCAGCACCAGGACACCGAGCACGGTCACGAGCAGCGCCACGAGCGCCATCGAGAGGTCCGTGCGGGGGTCGAAGGCGCCGACCGGCGCCGCGGGCGCGTTGGGGTCCTGCGGGCCGGCGAGCGGGGGGGCCGCCTGCGGGGAGGGCGCGAGGGTGGGGCGCGGGGGCGGCGGGAACGCGGCGAGCTCGGCCGAGGGCGAGATGAGCGGCGCCGGCGGGCGGCCCGGGGCCTGCGGAGGGGCGCGCGGCGGCGTGGGCGGCGGTGCGTTCTTCTGCAACGACGGGCGCGCGAGAGCGGGCGCCGGCGGGAAGGCGGGTGACCCGGGGACGAAGGCGGAGGGCGGGGCGGCGGGGGCGAGCGGCTCGCGCGGCACGGTGGCCTCGCCGTGATTGTCGAGGGACACCGTGGTCGGGCGCTGGTCGGCGGGCTCGTCGAAGCCGCTCCCGGAGCGCGAGCGCACCGCCCGCTCGAGATCGGCCGCGCTGGTGATCAACGTGCGTTCCTCGCCGTAGGGCGAGGGGGCGGCCGCCGCCGGGCGGGCCTCCTCTTCACCCACGCGCTTGATGAAGATCGCGTGCCCGCACTTGCGACAGGTGGCCTTGTTGACCTCCTTCGTGAGCTTGGAGTCCGGGATCTTGTAGGAAGCTCCACAGTTGTCGCAGACTACTCGCATTTCCGGTCCAGGTGTCGCCGGCGGGCCCCGGAGCGGAGCTCGGCCGGACGAGAAGCGCCATTGGTAGGAAGTCCCGGGCCCGATGTCAATGTTCCGGTTCGATGCGAGCGAGCACGGTCGTGCCGCGGTGGCCCCCGCTACACGAGCGCGGGCTCGAGAAACACCTTCAGCTCGGCGGGAAGCACAGCGCGAACGTCGTCGAGTTCGCCCGGAGTGACGTGGTGTTGGAGGGTCATGAACACCGCCCGGCACGCCCGCTCCGCGTCGACCGGCGCGCGGCCCTCCAACAGCTCGCGCACGCGGTTCAGGAATTCGTCGCGCGTGCGGTAATGAGCCGGAGCCCCGGGGCGCCACCCCTCGTAGAACAGGCCCCGCACGAGCAGGGGCAGCTGGGCCGAGAGGTGCGCGACCTCCGCCACCGGCATCCGGTCGCGCAGCGCGCTCGTCACGGCGTGCAGCGCGTGCCAGGCATGCACGCGTTCATTCGTGCCGAGATCCGTCATGATCTCCAGCAGCCACTCGTTCGTCAGGTGGATCGTTCGATCGAAGACCTCGAGCCCGGTCGCGGACATGTCGCCCCCCACGTTCACACAACGTAGGCGCCCGGCGGTCCGAGTCAGCGCCGGGGCGCAACGGAGGGCGAGAGGAGGGCCCGGGGGAGCGGGATCATTCGGCCGGCGGCGGCACCGTGACGGTGAGCGTCCAGGCGTCGGGCTCCTCGACGTACTCGACCGGCGGATCGAGCAGCGCGTACCAGATTCCGAACGCCCCACCGCTCGCGATCCCGACCGCGCCCGCCCAGAACCACCAGCGCTGGGTGATCGGGGCCTCGGCGTAGCGCATCCCGCCCGCGTCGCTGACGCGGGGCTTCGTTTCGCGGGTCACGGTCGTGCGGGGGCTGCTGCTGGTGCGCGGAGGGGGCGTGGCGCGCGGGCTGGACGTGGTGCGAGGGCTCGGACGAGCCGCGCGCGTGGGCCGCGTGGCCACGGCGGCCTCCACGTCCTCCTCGTCGAGGTCGGGAAGCGGACCCGGGTCGGCTTCGGGGTCGGGGAGCTCCTCGGGCGTCTCCACCGGCGGCACGGCCGCCGCCATGGGGCCCGCCCCCGCTTCGGCGAGGCGGCGCGCCACGTCGTTGTAGGCGGCGTCGACCGGGAGGGGCGGTGTCTCCTCGAGGGTGGCCGTCACCTCGGCGACGAGCTGCCCGCCGTCGGCGTACATCCGCGTGGACACGCCGCCATCCGCCGCGACCCACCCGGTCACGACGTAGTCCACGCCCAGCGCCTCCCCGATGCGGCCCACCTCGTCCCACGGGCGCGCGCGCCGCGGGCCCTTCGCGACCGTCTCTTCGGCGGAGGCCAGGAGCGCCGCTGCGTCCGAAGACATCCGGGTGCCTCGCTCCTTGGCGTAGGCGGGCACGAGCGCCGCGGCCTCGGCGAAGCGGGCGCGGGCCTCGTCGGACTGGCCCGCCTTCTGGAGGCAGAGGCCGAGCAGGAACGTGGCGTCCGCGAGCTCGGAGCGGCGCCCCACGTCGGAGAACGCGGTGTCGTGCAGCCGGATGGCCTCGAGGAGCGGCGCGAGCGCGCCGGAGGCGTCTCCGGCCGTGAAGAGCCGGCGCCCCTCCGAAACCAGCTCGCGCGCCGCGCGGAGCGCGTCGTCCTGGCCCTTCGAGACGCCGTCCGCGATGTCGGAGCCCGAGAGCGGGTCGAGCGCGCCCTCCTCCAGGAACGCGTCGCGGACGCCCTGGGCCGCGGTCTGCGCGTCCGAGAACGCGACGCCGTAGCCATCGAAGACGAGCACCGCGACGGTCGCGGCGCTGGCGACCGCCCCGTGCCAGAGGAGGGCGAGCGCGAGCGTCACGAGGTCACCACGCGCGCACGGACGATGCGCGCGGCTTCGGCGGTGCGGCGGTCGGCGCCCGGATCGCGCGGGGCGAGCCCGTGCGGCACGATGCGGAGCAGCTTCCGACCGAGCGAGCGCGCGCCCTGGGCGTTGCTCGCGGAGCGGAGCACCGAGCGCCACCGGAGGGGGTGCCCGTAGAAGCGGAGATAGGCGAAGCGCTGGATCATGCGGAGCTCGAAGCGCGAGATCTCGCCCTCGAAGGGCTGCCTCGCGTAGTAGTCGTAGTCGGTGTAGTCGGAGGACATCTCGTACCCCTCGTCGACCATCTTGCGCCAGAGTTCCGTGCCCGGGATCGGGACGAACAGGGAGAAGCTCGCCTCGTCGGCCGGGAGACGCGTCGCCATCTCGATCGTGGCGAGCATCTCGGCGCGGGTTTCACCCGGCGCGCCGAGCATCAGGAACAGCAGCGTCGCGACGCCGTGCTCCTTCGCCACGCGCACGGTGTGGTCGATGGCCTCGGCGGTGACCCCCTTCTTGTAGATGCCCTCGCGGATGTGCTCGGTGGCGCTCTCCATGCCGATGCCGACCTTGCGCAGGCCCACGTCCGCCATGGTGCGCATGAGCTCCGGCGCGATGAGGTTCGCGCGGGTGGTGCAGCCCCAGAACAGCTCGAGGCGGGTCTCCTTCAGGAGCCGGCAGAACTCGGTGACCCACTTCCGATTCGTGGTGAACGTGTCGTCCGTGAACCAGAAGCCCTCGATGGAGAAGCGTCGGTGCAGCTCCACGATCTCGGCGACCACGTGTCCGGGCGAGCGTGCGCGCAGCTTCTTTCCGAACATCGCGTCGAGCACGGGCTGACAGAAGCTGCACTCGTAGGGGCAGCCGCGGCTCGCCATCAGGTTCACGCCCCGCAGGCCGGGCCGGAAGCTGTCCAGCTGTCCCCACGCCGCGAGGTAGGCCTCCATGTCGAGGAGCTCCCACGCGGGGAACGGCAATTCGTCGAGGTCCTTGATGCCCGCCCGCCGCGTGCGCTCGTGGATCGTCGCACCCTCCTTCGTCCAGCAGCCCTCGACCGGGCCGCTCCCGCCCGCGAGCCACTGCTTCAGCAACGCGACGGTCGACTCCTCGCCCTCGCCGAGCACCACCGCATCCACCGTGTCGAGCGCCATGAGCGCCGCCGGATCGGTGGTGGGGTGCGGGCCGCCCACGAACACCCGGAGGCCCCGCGCCTTGGCCATGCGCGCGGCCTCCAGCCCCTCTCCGAGCATGAGCGTGGACATCCCGATGCCGACGTAGTCGGGCTTCTCGCGGTCGAGGAAGGCCTCGATCAGCTCCAGGCGCGGGTCGAACGTGGTGTCGCACACGACGATCTCGACCGGCAGGCGGGCCTGGACGTAGGCGGCGAGCGTCGCGATGCCGAGCGGGTAGTCGCCCGAGGGGTAGCGGAAGCGCGGGAACAGGAGGGCGACTTTGGTCATGAAGGGCGTGGGCCGCTCGTGCGCGCCTTCATACCGCGACCAGGTACGGGCCGATCGCCAGCGCGTCGATCCGCGCCGCGCGCCAGGTGGCGACGGCCTCCTCGGGGGTGCGGACGATGGGCTCCTCGTGCAGGTTGAAGCTGGTGTTGATGATGGCCGGCACGCCGGTGAGGCGACGGTAGGCCGCGACCGTCCGCGCCAGGCTCCGCGTCGTGACGGGGTCCGCGAGCTGGGGGCGGATGGAGCCGTCGACATGCACGGCCGCGGGGCACGCGGCGGCGAACGCGGGGCGGGCCTGCGCGGTGACCGTCATGTAGCGGGCGGCCTCCCGGACGGTCTCGAGGCCGAGGACCCACTCGTCGGCGTCCTCCGCGAGGAGCACCGGGGCGAACGGCATGAAGTCGGAGCGGGAGAGCGCGACGTTCAGGCGATCGGTCATCGCGCGGTCGGTCGCCGCGGCCAGGATCGACCGGTTTCCCAGGGCGCGGGGACCAAACTCCATGGCGCCGTCGAACCGCGCCACGATCTGACCGCGGGCGAGGCGCGCGGCGACCTGCTCCTCGAGGTCCTGGACGCGGCGGGCCGGCAGCCCGGCGCGGACCAGCGCGCCGCCGATGGCGTCGGCGTCCCACGAGGGGCCGAGGAACGCGTGGGGGATCGCGGTGGGGCCGGCGCCCGGGGTCCGCGTGGCCCACGCGAGGAGGGCGGCGCCGACGGCGAGCCCGCCATCCCCCATGTGGGGGAAGATGTGGAGGCTCGAGAGGCCCGGAAGCGCGCCGATGTGTTGGTTGAGCCGAACGTTGGCGAACACCCCCCCCGCGAGCGCGACGTGGCCGAGCCCGGTGCGGGCCATCCACGCGGCGACGAGCCCGCCGAGCTCGTCCTCCAGGCCCTTCTGGAGCCACGCGCACACATCTTCGCGTCGGTACGGGCGCAGACCCTCGAGCCACGGTCGGAGGGGCGCGCCGAAGTGCTCGGTGAACGTGCGTGCGTCGCGCGGTCCGGTGAACGGGAAGGGGACGCGCACGGCCGCGGGGTCACCGAGGGCGGCGAGCCCGGTGAGCTTGCCCTCGTGGCGGAACGGTCGGAACCCGAGAAACCCGGTGAGCGTGGCGTAGAGGAGCCCGTACGAGTGCGGGTAGGGCATGGCCGCGAGGCGCTCGAGGCCGCGCGCCGAGCTGCGGTAGACCGTGAGCGCGAGGCCGTCTCCGATGCCGTCCGCGATGACGACGAGGGTGTCGATGTGGGGCGCGGTGTAGGCGGCCGCGGCGGCGTGGCAACGGTGATGGTCGTACAGCTCGACCGGCGCGGTCGCGACGGCGTACCGGACGTGGCGGGCGAGCATCCGGCGAAGCGCCGGGGTGAGCGCGCGAACCGCGCCGGACTCGGACCGCAGGTGCGGGAACGGGCTCTCGAACTGCATCCACTCGGCCAGCCGCGCGCCGGCCCCCGGATGCTCCTGGTAGAACCAACCGTCGTCGAGCTTGAAGCGCTTCTGCGCCGACCGAAATCCGCGGAGCACGGGGTTCGGGTTCACGAAGCCGGAGTACGCGACGATGTCCACCGCGCCGACGCGCGTCAGGCACTCGCGGATGGCGTGCTCGGGCCAGCCGCCCTGCCCCTTGCTGCGGGTGTAGCGCTCCTCGCTGGACGCCGCGACCACGACGCCGTCCTGGACCACCGCCGCGCCCGCGTCGTGCGTGCCGTCGTAGATGCCGAGGACGACCATTGCGCCAAGGATGCCACGGTTTGGAGCGCAAGGGCGGCCGTTGGGGTAACCTCGGCGTCATGCGTACCCTCTTTTCCCTCGCCCTCCTCGGCGCGTGCAGCGACTACGACCTCACCGGCAAGGACGAGAATCCGGACGGCGGCCAGGACTCGGGCGGCACCGACACGCGCGACACCGACGGCGGGTCCTCGTGCGAGCTGCGCGACTTCCCCGCCGAAGCCGTGCCGGCGAACGACGCGTGCGACTTCGAGATCGGCGGATTCGAGCCGGTGATCGAGTGGTCGGTGCCGGGCAAGTGGTCCACGGCGCTGCCGGTCGTCGGGGACCTCGACGGGGACGGCCTCCCCGAGATCGTCGCCATCTGGTCCGGGATCTTCACCAGCGGCACGATCGAGGCCTGGCACGGGGACGGGTCCGGCAAGCTGTGGGACAACCCCTCGATCGACGTCGGGTACGGGTCGGGCTCCGCGCTGGCGGACCTCGATGACGACGGGTGGGCCGAGGTGATCGTGTGCCTCGACAAGGGGTTCGGCGCCGGCATGGCGATCGGCGCGCTCGAGGGCAGCACGGGCGAGCTCCTGTGGGAATCGGAGACCTACACGGACGGCGAGTTCAACTACGCCACCGGGATCGCCGTGTCGGACATGGATCACGACGGCAGCCCGGAGATCATCGCGGGCCGCGTCATCCTCAACGCGGACGGCACCCAGCGCGCGGAGGGGCGCGGGGACGGCATCGGCGCGAGCGCTGGCTTCGGGGCCCTGCTCGAGGGCGCGCACCCCGCGGTGGCCGACCTCGATCTGGACGGCGAGGAGGAGGTCATCACCGGCAGCCACATCTACGACATCGACGGGAACGCGATCGTTCGCACGGGCGAGGTCGACGGCGCGGTCTCCGTGGCCAACCTGGACAGCGACCCCGAGGGCGAGTTCGTCGTGACGAACGGGAACTCCGTGCGCGCCCACGACACCGACGGCTCCTTGCTCTGGGGCCCGACCGTCAACCCCTCCGCGAACATCTTCCCGGTCGCCGCGATCGGCGACATCGACGGCGACGGCATGCCCGAGATCATCGTGGCCGGCGGCAACGAGATCTGGGCGCTCAATCACGACGGCACCCCGCTCTGGGACAACCGCGTCACCGACGAGACCGGCGCCACCGGCGCGTCGATCTTCGACTTCGACGGGGACGGCGTGCCCGAGGTCGTCTACATCGACGAAGTGGAGATGGTCGCCTACAACGGCGCCGACGGAGTCGTGAAGTTCCTCAGTCGCGAACACGCCTCGGTGACGATGTACGACTACCCGGTCATCGCGGACCTCGACGGCGACGGCCACACCGAGATCGTCGTCGCGAACCAGGGCGACGACGGCATCACGATCTACCAGGACGCCACGAACTCCTGGGCGCCCTCCCGCGCGGTCTGGAACCAGCACGCCTACACGATCACCAACATCAACGACGACCTGTCGGTGCCGGTGACCGCGATTCCCAACTTCACCCTCTACAACAGCTACCACTCGGCCCTCCCGACGGTGGGCGGCGAGGCGCTGGGGAACGAGCTCGAGGCGGAGATCCTCGATGTCTGCGCTGATGACTGTGACAGCGGCACGCTCCGCGTCTGGGGCCGCGGCCGCAACAGCGGCAACGGCGACCTCGAGGCGGGCATCCAGATCTCGCTCTACGGCACCCCGGATGACGTGCTGCTCGGCACCGCGGTGACCACGGCGATCACCCCCGCGCTGATGAGCACCGAGAGCGTGGAGTTCGTGGTGGACACCGCCCTGCTCGACGGCGTCACCGGCTTGGAGCTGCGCGTCGATGACGACGGCACGGGCACGGGGCTCATCGCCGAGTGCGTGGAGACGAACAACGGGTTCGCGGAGGCCGGCTCGTGGTGTGACTGAGGGGCGGGCGGTCCCGTCGCGCGGAGGTGTCGGGGCGCTGGTGCTGCAGGGCTTCGGGGTGGCGCCGTAATGTCTCGCACGAGGGGGGCCCGCGGCTCGCGGACTCGCCGCCGCGTCTCCTCCGGGCTCGCGGCAAGCCGCTCGGTCGTCGGGACCGCCGCCTTGGGGGCGGCCGTCCCGCCGGACGCGCCGCCGGGGGCGGCGCCCCTCCGGCCCCGCTGGGCCGGTGTTGCTCCAGATTGGCGCTGACACGCCGGACCCACAGCATTCCTCACCTTCTCTGCCGGACCAACGCATCGGCTCGCGGCCGCTCGGGACGTCCGTTCGTCGAGGATGCCGTCGTATCCTCGACGCCCGCCCGCGGCTCGCGGACTCACCCCCCGCCGCTCACCGCCCCCGCACCAGGTCGACCGTTCCCGCCACGATCGCCACCGCCACCACGTCCTCGACCGAGGCAGGGCGGAGCCGATGGCGGCGGCCGCGCCGGTGTTTCGCGCGGACGCCGGTCCGGCGTTTGCTTGCCGGAGGAGCTGTACCCGCGGGCCCGACGCTGGCGTGGGAGGCGCCACGATGGGGGTCGGCGAGCCGTCATCGACCACCAGCAGCTCCGCGGGCGGCGGATCGCACGCCAGCAGCGCCGCGAGGCAGCGGTCGAGGTCCTCGCGCACCTCCGCCGTGCGCGCGAGCACGGGCACGATGGCGGAGAAACGGGGGGGCGAGGACATCGGTGCGAGTGTACCCGTCTGCCGACGTCCGCCCCGCCCCGCCCGCCCCCCGACGCATCACCGCCGGCTGGTCTGCCCCACCTGCTCGCTCTTCGGCTCCTTCGAGAGGAACGTGATCGAGTCGGCGAGGTCCTCGAAGGCCGCCCCGAGCATGTCCCCCTGATCCTTGAGCGGCAGGTCCGGATTCACCGCCTCGGCGCGCGCCTGGACGGCCCGCACCCACGGGGTCAGGTCGTCCCGCCCGCGCGCCTGCGCGATGGAGGAGAGTGTCAGCGCGCTCTCGATCAGCGCGGAGCGTGCCCACCCGGAGATGTCCTTCGAGAGCACCTGGGTGCGCTCGATGTTGCCGGCGTAGGTGTCGATGTTGTCGATCCGCGCCCGCACGTTGGCGTCGTCGCCCGCGAGCGTGCGGAGGGCCTCGGCCGTGTGATTGAGGGCGCGCACGAGCGTGCGGTTCTGCGGGTCGGGGCGTGCGCGCAGATCGCGCGCCTCGTCGCGGAGCGCGTCGACGGCGAGGCGCCGCTCGATCTGCACCTCCCTCGCCGCCTGCTCCGCCTTCTCGGCCATCGGCTTCACCGCTTCCTCGCTCTTGCCGCACGCGCCCAGCGTCAGCAGCGCCAGGCCCGCGATCGTGGTCACCACTTTGCCAGGTCGCATCTCGCTCCTCTCGTATAGGCCTCCAGTGTGGACACGGGCGAGCGGACGAAAACGTGAGCCCCGACCGGCGCGCGGGATCCCGAGCGCGCGCGGGCGTTGACGCTGCCCCCGCGGCCATGGCACGATGAGAGATGCTCTCCGCCTGCCACGCCTGCGGTTGTCACGTCCGGATGACCGACTCCAATTGCCCGCACTGCTCGGCGCCTTTCTCGCCCGCGTCCGCGCGCCGCGCGGCCACCGTGGTCCTGATGGGGCTGGCCCTGGCCGGCTGCCCGCCCGGCGAGGAGGCCGAGTGTCCCAAGGGCGACACGGCCGTCATGGCGCTGTACGGCGTGGCGGACACCGTGAGCGAGGCCGACGATGACTGCGACGGGTGGACGGAGCTCGAAGGCGACTGCAACGACGCCGACGCCACGATCCACCCCGAGGTGACCGAGACCGAGGGCGACGGCCTCGACACCAACTGTGACGGCGAGGACGACACCTGATGCTCTCCGCTTGCCCCGCCTGCGGCTGCTACGTCCGCGTCACCGCCGAGAGCTGCCCACACTGCTCCGCGCCTTTTTCGCCCGCGGCCGCGCGCCGCGCCGCCACCGTCGTGCTCATGGGCCTCGCGCTGGTCGGCCCGGGCTGCGTGGGGCAGCAGGCGCTCTACGGCGTGCCGGACACCTCGGCGCAGGCCGAATACGGCGTGGCGGACACCGGGCGCTTCGTGGATGACGACGAGGACGGCTGGACCGAAGTGGACGGCGACTGCAACGACGCGGACGCGACGATCCACCCCGAGGCCACCGAGGTCGCGGGAGACGGCGTCGATTCGGACTGCGACGGCGCGGACGACACGTAGGCCAACTACCCGGCCGTCGGCTCGATCGCCGGTTCGGCCCACGCTTCCTCGACGATCTCGAAGCGCCCGAAGTCGTAGGGCAGCCCCTCCGGCTTGACCACCGACACGAGGCGCTCGCGTTTGCCCTGCTTGCGGAGCGTGTCCGCGCGGTGGTAGCAGAACGGATTGTTGCCGCGCTTGCCGAGCGTGCAATGGGACGTGAACGAGCAGCCGCCCTTGCAGATGTCGGCGTAGTAGCAGCCCTTGCAGAAGCCCCAGAGGTCCTCGGTGCCGCGTTCGCGCGTGAACGCGAGCTCCGGAGCGGTGGCCCAGATCTGCTCCAACGACACGTCGCGCACGTTGCCGCCCGCGTAGGGCGCGGTGGGGAGCGAGGGGCAGCCCTTCACCACGCCGTCCGACTCGATGCCGAGCACGTGCTTGCCGGCGGAGCAGCCGGTCCACCAGGACTCGGTGGCGCCGGGGCGGCTGCGAAGGAGCTGTTCGTGCGGGCCGAAGTAGCCGACGTTGTTGCCCGCGAGCACGTGGAACGCGCGGCCGGGCGGGATGTCGCGGGCGCGCGCGTCCTTCATGGACTCGACCTGGAGGGCGGCCAGGGTGTCCATGACCTCGAGGATGTGCCAGGGCTCGAGGATCCACTCGGGGTGGTCCGCGGCGCGTCCCATCGGCACCGTGAGCTGGGGCCGCCACACCCGGATGCCCTTGTCGCGGAGCAGCTCGCACGTCTCGCGGAGGTGGCCCATGTTGAGCCGGTTCACCTGGGTGTTGACCGTGGTGATCATCCCGAGGTCGTGCGCGTTCTCGAGCGCCCGGATGGCCGCGGCGTGGCTGCCGGGGCGGGCGCGGAGCAGATCGTGGATGGCGGGCGGGCCGTCGACCGACACGCCGATCGCGGCGAGCCCCGCCTCAAAGAAGCGGCGCGCGCGCTCGGCCGTAAACGCCATGCCGCCGGTCTGCATGGTCACGCGCACCCCCGCGTTGTGCAGGTACGCCACGATCTCGTAGACGTCGGGCCGCAGATAGGCCTCGCCGCCGATGATGGTGACCTCGCGCGTGCCGAGCCTCACGACGGACGCCGCCACCTCGAGCAATTCGGCGGTCGTCAGCTCATCCGACCGCGCCGCGCCGGCCCGGGAGCCACAATGCGCGCATGCGTGGTCGCAACGGAGCGTCAGCTCCCACACGGTGTAGACGGGGCGGGCCTGGTCGAAGTCCTCGGGCCGGAGCGTGCGGACGGTCTTCATCCCCGGATGGTAGCCCGCCGGGAGCGTGCTCGGCGCGTCATGGTTTGAGCACCACCTTCACGCAGTCGTCGAGCTTGTCGTTGAAGATGCGGTAGGCGCGGGCGGCGTCCTCCAGGGGCAGGGTGTGGGAGGCGATGTCGTGTGCGCGAAGACGCTCCTCGACCAGGAGCGTGAGGATCGCGTCCATGCTCGATTGGGGATCGGATTGGCCGCCCTTCACCGAGAGGCCCTTGTCGAAGTGGCGGTGGAACGGAAAATTGTCGTACTTCGACCCGTACACCCCGAGCACGCTCACCCGGCCGCACCGGCGCACCGCGCGCATGCACGTGTCGAGCGCCGTGATGCTCCCGGCCTGGCCGTGCACCACGTTGGCCACCTTCTCGAAAGCGCTGCGGTGCACCTCCATGCCGACGGCGTCCACACACACGTCCGGACCCCGGCCCTCCGTCATCGCGCGGAGCGTCTCGACCGTGTCGGTCACGGAGGCGTTGATGGTCTCGGCGCGCGCGACGAGGCGAGCCTTCTCGAGGCGATACGCGAGCAGGTCCACCACGATCACCCGCCCCGCGCCGCGCAGCCACGCGATCTTGGCCGTCGCCAGGCCCACCGGGCCGGCACCCAGGATCGCCACCGTCTCGCCGGGCTGGAGGCCGGACCACTCGATCCCTGCCCATCCGGTCGGCAGGATGTCGCTCGCGAAGAGCACGTGTTCGTCGGGGATGTCGTCCGGGACGCGTCGAACGGTGGCGTCGATCCACGGCACCCGCGCGGCCTCGGCCTGCCCGCCGTCGTGGCCCCCGTACAGATCGGTGTAGCCGAACAGCCCGCCGCCCTTGCCCTCGAGGACGCCGCCATCCGGGCCGTAGCTCTTGGGATTGGATCGCTCGCAGTGGGAGGGGTGGGCGTGCATGCAGAACCAGCAGGTGCCGCAGGTCACCGAGAAGCCGACCACCACGCGATCTCCCACCTTCACGCGGTGCACGTCGGCCCCCGTGGCTTCGACCACGCCCATGAACTCGTGTCCGAGCACCATCGGCCGCGGCTGGGGCAGGAAGCCGTTGTAGATGTGCAGGTCGCTCCCGCAGATCGCGGTGGACGTGATGCGCACGATTCCGTCGGTGGGGCTCTGGATCGTCGGGTCGGGCACCTGCTCCACCCGCACGTCCTTGGGCTTGTGGTAGACGACGGCTTTCATTGGAGAGTCCCCCCGACTTGGGTAGGGCGGACGCGGTGAAGTTCAAGGGGTTACACTCCGGCGATGAGCTGGTGGGCGCCTCTCGATTTTCCGTCCGGTTCCGGCCCCCTCTCCGGGTGCGGCCCGCTCGTCGCGGTGGCCGACAAGGCCGGCGCGCTCACGCACCTCGGCTTCCCGCCGTGGGCGCCGCCGGCGTCGGCTCGGCTGGACGCGGCTCCGTTCGCGGGGCTCCTGACGTGGCTCGAGGCCTACGCAGCCCGTGGCGACGCGCCGGTCGACTTTCCGATGGCGCCCACCGGTACGGAATTCCAGAAGCGGGTCTGGGAGGCCCTGCGCGCGATTCCGTTCGGGCGCACGACCTCCTACGGGGCGCTCGCCGTCACGCTCGGCGGGGCCACGCTCACCCGGGCGGTAGGCCGAGCCAACGGAGCCAACCCCATCGCGATCGTCGTGCCCTGTCACCGTGTCATCGGCGCCGATGGAGGCCTGGTCGGATACGCGGGGGGGCTTCCGAACAAGCGTGCATTGTTGCGTCACGAAGGTGTACTGTTGCTGTGACTGGGTATGGCACCCGGACGGGTGTGAGGTGCGTTAGCATGCGCGTCCCTCCCCCGAGCGTCCCGATGTCCCTCCTCGCCTCCTTGCTCCTCCTCCCCACGCTCGCCCACGCCGAGACGGTGCCCCTCGAGTTCCAGGTGCCCGCCACCGTCAAGATGTTCGAGCAGGTGCGGATCACCAAGGCCACCGGGAAGGTGAAGGGAAAGGATTGTGTGGGGGCGCTCGCGGTCGCGAAGGATGACCTCGCCCGCGTCATGGGGAAAAACGGGATGACGGACATCATCGCGATCTACACGCTCAACGCACGCGTCGGATGGGTGCCCGTGACCGACGTGGACTGCACGTTCGTGGGCCCGGCCGACGCGCCCAAGGCCACCGAAGTGAAGATCGAGGCGCTGCTCACCAAGGCGGGCGAGGGCGCGGCGTACGCGGACATCACCGGGATGCGGGCGACCGAGATCGTCGATGCGTACATCGGCAAGCGGGGGGCGTTCGTGGGCGCCATCCTCATGGGCACGCGGATCGACGAGATCGACGGCGCCTTGTGGTGGCGCGACATGGAGGGGGACCGCAAGGACACCTTCGGCCGCAGCGACAACCAGAACGATCGCGCCGTGGTCATGTTCCGCGAGATCGTGACGCCCGAGCTCGCCCGCCTGGGCGACACGCTGGCCCGCATCCCCGAGGTCAAGGGCATCACCGTGGTCACGGGCTGCACCCGCACCAACAAGGAAGGCAAGACCGAGTCGGAGACCTGGCACTACCGCCTCCCCACCTCGGCGATCACCGAGTTTCTCGGCGGCAAGATCACCGAGCAGCAGCTGGTGGCCGTCGGCGGCGCCTACATCGGCCCCGACCTGGCCGGGATGAACTCCCGCCTCACCAAGGTGGACGTGTCGTTCGTGCAAGCGGACGACTGACGGGGCGCCCGCCGAAGGCCGGCGTTCGGGGCGGACGTGTTAGGGGGAAGCTCGGCCTTGGAGCGCCCATGATCACGCACATCCTCGTCGCCATCGACGGCTCGGAGCATTCCCGACGTGCGGCGTACTACGCCCGTGACCTCGCCCGGCAGACGAACGCCACCCTCACCATGCTGGTCGCGGTCGTGCCGCCCTCGGCGGTGACGATCCCGCCGTTCGACGCGATGTCGATCACCGAGTCGAGCCCCGATCCAACCCACCTCGCGGCCGCGCAGGAGCTGATGGACGAGCTCATCGCCGATCTGGGGCACGGGCGCGCCATCCCCCAGGTGTCCGTCGGGCCGGTCCCCGCGGAGATCATCGTGAGCGAGGCCGCGCGGCTCGGGGCCGATCTCGTCGTCGTGGGCGCGCGGGGCGTGAGCACGGCCGAGCGCCTGCTGCTCGGATCGGTCAGCGACCGCGTGGTGCGAGAGGCGGATCGGCCCGTGCTCGTGATCCGGTAGCGTATCTTTTCGTCACGCCCGGCGCGGACTCGGCGTATCCTCGGGCATGCGCTCGCTTCCCCGTCTCGTCCTGCTCGGCATGTCCGGCCTCGGTCTGTCCGGCCTCGGCCTCTCCGGCTGCGTCCTCGACACGAACCTGCACTCCAAGCAGAAGGATCCGGTGGTCGACACCGGCGACACCGCGGTGGATGTCCCGGTCGACACCGACACCCCGCCGGACGACACCGACACCGAGGACAGCGGCCCGCCCCCGTCTTGTGACGAGGACAATTTCCCCTCGGCCACGATCCCGCAGCTCGAGGAGTGCTACTCCGAGGGTGTCGAGGTGGGCTCTTTCACGCCCATCATCGAGTGGACCAACACCGACCCGGGTGACACCTACACCACCCCGGTGGTCGGGCAGCTGACCGACGACAACGGGAACGGTGTCATCGATGACGGCGACACCCCCGACGTCGTCGTGGCCAACACGGCGGGCGTGCTCTGGGCGATCTCCGGCGACGGGCGGACGCTGTGGAGCGCGGGCAGCCTCGGCAGCGAGCCGATGACCGCCGCCATCGGTGACCTCGATGGGGACGGGTTTCCCGAGGTGGTCGGGTCCGGCTACAACAACACCCTCGCGGTGCACGGGGAGAACGGCTCGCCCCTGTGGAGCGCCGTTGCGGCCAGCTCTCCGGCGTGCGGCGCGGTCGCGATCGCTGACCTCGACGCCGACGGCGACCCCGAGGTCATCCTCGGCAATCTGATCCTCAACGGCCAGGATGGGCGGACGCGCGGCACGGGCCGCTTCGGCAAGGGCACCGGCTACTCGGGCGGCGGTGCGGCGACGATGGGCGCGGCGGCCGACATCAACCGCGACGGACTGCTCGAGGTCGTGGTCGGCAACGCGCTCTACGACGCGGACGGCAACGCCATCTGGGCGAACGGCCAGAGCGACGGGTTCGTGGCGGTTGGCAACTTCGACAGTGACCCCGAGGGTGAGATCGTCGTCACCTGGACCGGCAACGTGCGCCTCCAGGACGACGATGGCACCGTGCTCTGGAGCGCCAACTACACCGGCAGCACCAGCGGGCCCCCGACGGTGGCCGACTTCGACGGCGACGGCGAGCCCGAGATCGGCGTGGCGGGCAACGGCGAGTACAAGGTCATCGATGCGGACGGCACCGCGCTCTGGTCCCGGCCCACCGTCGACTTCTCCAGCGGGTTCACCGGCTCCTCCGTGTTCGACTTCGAAGGCGACGGCATCGCCGAGGTCGTCTACGCGGACGAGAACGATGTGTACGTGTTCGACGGCCCCACCGGCGCGGTCAAGCTCCGGGAGCCCACCCACTCCTCCGCCACGTGCAGCGAGTACCCCGCCGTGGCCGACGTCGACGGGGACGGCCACGCCGAGATCATCTACACCTCCAGCAGCTACTCGGGGTCCGAGCGAGGGGTTCGTGTCATCGGGGACGCCGACAACAGCTGGATGCCCGGCCGAAAGGTCTGGAACCAGCACGCGTACAGCATCACCAACGTCGAGGACGATGGCTCCATCCCTGTCACACCTGACGTGAATTGGGACAGCTACAACAACTTCCGCTCCGGGGACGTGACGCCCGGAGAGGGCGGGTACAGCGGCCCCGACCTGTTCCCGTTCATCCACACCGTTTGTGCGGAGGAGTGCGGCGCCGGCAACGTGACCGTGTGGTACTCCATCGGCAACCAGGGCTTCGACGACGTGGTGGACTCGGTCGAGCTCGAGTTCTGGGGGGACACCGACGCGGGGCGCGTCCTGCTCGGCACGAGCACCCGGAGCGCCAATCTCCCCGCCGGCGTGCGGACACGGTCGGAGTTCATCGAGCTCACGGGCGTTCCCAGCCCGCTGTACGACATCATCGTCACGGTTGACGGTGGGGACGAGACCGGGTCCGGCGTGGTGGACGAGTGCTACGAGGACAACAACACCGCCAATTGGGGCGCGGTGGTGTGTCCGTAGGCGTCCGTCGCGACCCCCGGCAGGGGTCTCACATCCGCTTCGTCGGCGGGCGCCCACCGGAGCCCCGATGATCGTGGCGGCCCTCGAGCTGCCCGGCCGCGGGGGAACCATCGCCGAGCGCCTCGCGCAAGCCGACCTCGCGATCGACGCTGCCGTCGCGACCGGAGCGCGGCTCGTGGTCCTGCCCGAGGCCTACCTCCCCGGGTACTCCCACGTCCGCGCCTCCTGCGCGGAGGACGCGCTCGGATTTCTCACCGATCGCGCGGCCCGCCACCGCGCCTGCCTCGCGATGGGATACCTGGCGCACGACGCGTGCAGCATGGCGTTGGTAGCGCCAGATGGCCGGCGTTGGACATACCAGAAGCGCTTCCTCTCCCCAGCCGAGGCGAGGGTGTGGACGGCCGGCCGCGTGCCGGTCATCGCCAACACCCCCGTCGGTCGCGTCGGTCTGGCGCTGTGCGCCGACGTGCTCCAGCGCGCGACCTGGGAGCCCTTCCGCGGCGCGGTGGACATCGTGGCCGTCGGCGCGGCGTGGCCCGACTACGTTGGCCGGCTGGCGAAGATGCCCGTCGTGACACGGCCGGCGCTACGCTGGCTCTTCTCGCAGTCCAATCCGTACCGGGACGACCTGCTGGGGCGAGCCGCCGTGGCGATCGGGGCGCCCGTGGTCTTCGCGAACGCCCACGGCAACATGGAGGGAGCAGAAGGCTTTTCGGGAGGATCGGGGGTGTGGAGCTCGACGGGAGAACGCGTCGCACGGGTGATGGACGGTGTCGCGAGCGCGTGTGTGTCCGCCGGCACGCCCGGGTCCCCCCTGGGACATCCTCCGGAGTGGGAGGCCTTCACGACGATCTATCGGTGGGCGGGACGCTACGGCAGGAGGTAGCGAGCGCCCAGCCGATCGCCATGACGGCTCACCGCCCTCGCAGAAAATCCACCCCGCCCGCGACCACCGCCCCGGCGACGGTCGTCCTTTCCACTGCCATCAGCGGCACGCACGCGAGCGCAAAGGCGAGCCCGCCCTCCTCCTCGAGGAACCCCAACAGGTCGCGCTCCCAGACGACGAGCCCCGCCGTGAGGCTCGCCGCGAGCCTCCACCGTCCGGTCAGCGCCGCGGCTACGGCTCCCACCCCGAGCGGGACCCCCAGCAGGTAGTGCAGCTGCCGCCGCTCGCCGCGGCCGCTGACCGTCACGCTCTGCTCGCCCCGCGCGCGGCGGGAGAGCGTCGTTCGTGTGTGGTTCCGCGCCTTGTGGAAGTCGTTGCGCATCGCCCCGAGGAAGGTGAACCGGTGGCGATGCTCGGCGGCGAGCGTCTTGTCGAGCAGCACGCGTCCTCCGGACTCGTGGAGGGTCCGCCCCAGCTCGACGTCCTCGACCGACACCGTGCGCAGCCGCGTGTCGAAGCCCCCGACCCGCTCGAAGTCGGCGCGTGTGATGGCCGCCAGCATCGTCGTCAGGTGTCGCGTCTCTCGCTCCTGCTGCAGCGTGAAGTGGCGGTGGGTGAGGTTCTTGTAGCGGCTGACGAGCCCCGCGTGCGGATGCGCGGCGGTGACGGTGCCCCAGATTGCGGCCGCCTCGGGCGTCGCGGCGAAGCCCGCGGCAAGTTTCGCGAAGGTATCCGGGGGTACGACGATGTCCGCGTCGACGAACACGAGCACGTCGCCAGTGGCGGCGCGCGCGCCGGCATTGCGGGCCGCCGCCGGGCCGGCGTTGGGCTGCCGGAGGACGATGGCGGAGGCCGCGGTCACCGGGGTGCGCGATCCGTCGTCGACCACGATGATGTCGACGGGGGCGGGAACGCAGGCGGCGAGCGCCGCGAGGCAGCGGGCGAGGTTGTCGGCGTCCTCCACGTTCCGGACCAGCGCGGGCACGATGGCGGAGAAGCGCGGGGGCTCAGACTTTGCAGCAGCGATGACACACCTCGAACGATTTCTGCCACTGCGCGAGCCGCACCGCCTTCATGCGCGGGTGGTTCCAAACCGTGTCGAGGTCGTCCGTCAGCAGGTTTCCGACGGGTTCGTCGAAGAGGTGCCCGCAGGGCACCACCGAGGCGTCGGGACGGAGGAACAGCGTGTGCCAGAGCGTGTGACACCGCCGCTCGACCCCGCCTCCCTCCCGGTACCAGGCGCGCCGCTCCACATCGTCGAGAACGGGGTGGAACGTGACGAACCCGCGGAAGTCCTTCTCCATCGCGCGCGCCTCGATCAGCGTGGGGCCGATGTCGAAGGCTGCCAGCCTGGCGTCGGGGAGGACAAGATAGGTGACCTTGTGGGTCTCCTTCGCGTGCTCGGTCTCGGTCAGAAACGAGAGCCAGGTGAACCGTACGGCGTCCACGCCAAGCTCCCGGCCCATCTCCGCCACGGCGCGGATCGATCCGGCGCTCTCCAGTGATACCGCGCAGTTGATGATGACGCGCGTGCGCTTCCGGTCACGATGCTGGAGCAGGTTCGACAGGCCGCCGACCGTGCGCTGGTACGCCCCGGGCCGGCCCATCGCCGCGTCGTGACCGGCCTCGTCGCCCAGCAGGCTGAACATCACCACGTCCGGCCCGATCTCCGCGAGCTTCCTCGCCTTCGACGGACCGAGCGACGTCCCGGACGTGACGGTGAAGATGCGGCCACCGCGCTTCTTGATGCGGGCGTAGTGGTCGAGGATCCCGGGGTGCGCCATGGGCTCGCCCCCGCCGATCGCGAGCGTCGGGATGCGCGGGACGAGCTTGTCGATGAGCTTGATCTGATCGGACTCCGAGAGGGGTTGAGTCCACTCTTCGACGACCTGCGTCACGTTGCAGAAGGTGCACGCCTCGGGGCAGGCGTAGGTGACGTACTGGCACGCGGCGATCGGCGTGGGTGCGCTGCCGTCGCGACGCACATACCAGGACACCGGGAGCTGGATCCCCCGGGCGAGCTGCGGGAGGCTCCAGAGCCCCCGCACGACCCAGGCGGTGTGGGCCTGAGAGCGGACCTCCTCGACCAGTGACATCCAAACAGGATACCACTGGGGCCGCATGGCCGACCGGCAAGGCGAACATCTCTACGGGCGGATCCGCGCGATGACCGCAGGTCGCGGGCCGAGGGCGCGCGCGCGCATCGCCCAGCGTTGGTACGGATCGCCGTTTCTGAAGGTGGAACGCTGGGTTCCGCAGGTGGGGCGGATCGTCGATCTCGGGTGCGGCTTCGGGCTGTTCAGCGCGGTGCTGGCGCTCGGACAGCCGGAACGCGTCGTGCACGGCATCGACGTGGATGCTCGGAAAATAGAGAGGGCGAAGGCGCTGTTCGGTGTGCTGCCGA
Source organism: Pseudomonadota bacterium (assembly GCA_030685065.1). GTDB lineage: Bacteria > Myxococcota_A > UBA796 > UBA796 > SXON01 > CAJBVW01. The sequence goes on from JAUXQH010000142.1 coordinate 115,833, forward strand.
ACGTAGAGTTCCAGTGTCTCGATCTGGCGGATGCCCGGCTCGAACCGTGTGACGCCGTCGTCTTCTACGACGTGCTCCACCACCTCCGCGATGCCCTCGTCGAGCGGCTCCTCGCCGCGGCCTACGACGCCCTGTCGCCCGGCGGGCAGATCATCGTGAAGGAGAACGACACCGAGCCGTTCCTGAAGCGGCAGATCTCGGAGGTGGTCGAGAGGGTGGCGGTCGGGCTGTCGATCACGCAGAGCGATCCGGTGCATTTCCGATCCCGCGGTGAATGGGTGGCCGCGTTGGAGGCCGTGGGATTCCGCATCCGGCACGCCGAGCACCTTCGCGCGAAGGAAGGGTTCTTCGTGCCCCATTCGCTCTTCGTGGGGGAGCGGTGAAGGTCCTGAGGGCGTGGGTGATGCTGCGGCTGCCGCTGCCGCTGCTCGTGCTTGTCCTGCTGCCCAACGTGACCGGCGACCTCCTCGCGCGGCAGCTCACCAAGCTCCCGTACGCACACGGGGCGGTCAAGTTCGGCCTGGAAGTGTGGCAATCGCTGCTGATCCGTCAGGACCGCGTCGGCGGCGTGATCGTGCTCACCGCCGCGGGTGGAGCCCTCATCACCGGCCTCCGAGGTCGGGTCCGGCTCGTAGCGATGGCGCTTCTGGCGGCCGCCTCGATCGCGGTCCTCCGGCCGACGACGTGGGCCTACGTCCCGGCGCTCGCGCTGATCCTGGCGAACCTCTCGCTCCGGCTGCCGCGGGGGCTCGCGTGGATCCCGGGGGTCGAGCTTCTTCTCCCCGTTCCGCTCGCACGGGTGTTGACGTCCAGCACGATCGTGCCTCGTGTTGTCGCGACGCTCGCGCTCCCCGTCCTGGCGCTGTTCGGGATCCTCGCGGACACGTCGCGCGGCTTCGCCGGCTACGAACGACAGCTCGCCGCCGGCTGGCCCGCGGAGCTCGAGGATCCTCGCGTAACCGTGCTCGAGCGAGCACTATCCGGCGTCAAGTGCGAGTACCACGACATCGACATCGTGGGGGACCGCGCGCTGGTGGTCGCGGAGGGCACGCATCGCCTGATGTCGGTGCCAGACGGCGCGACGTACCGGCTGCCGGAGCTGTGGGGTCCGAACAAGGGCCTCACGCTCGACAGCGAGACCGACCCGGCGACCGACACGACGTGGTTCGTGGACGGCCCGGAGTACGTCTCCGCGGTGCGCTGGGAGGCGGGCGCCTTCGTCAACGTCGGGCGCTCCGTGCGCATGCCGCGACCCATGCACCACAGCTATTTGTATCGGATTCATGAGCTCGGACGCCTCGTCCTGTTTACCGTCGGCGTCGGTGACCCGCGTGGCGGCGCGGAGATGCAGACGCTCGACCTCCCGGGCATGACCGACCCGAAGGCGTTCTGGCTCACGACCGCGGACGGTCGCAGGGTGCCGACGCTCCGGGACGCGGTATGGATCCCGCCCTTGCGACGGTTCGTCGCGGTTCCGGACATGGGCTCGCGTCTGTACCTCGTGGACGCCGAGACCGGCGCGTCGGAGGCGTGGCTCGAGATGCCGACGCTCAACGGGCGTCCCCGCTGGATCGACGCGCTCGGCAAGCTCTACGTTCCGATGCCGAACCGCGCCGAGCTCTGGGAGGTCGATCCGGTGACGGAGGAGGTCCGCCACATCCGCACGCAACCCGGGGTCCGAACATTGGAAGTTGATGTAGAACGGAACCTTCTCATCACGGCTTCTGTGTTGACGGGCATCGTACTCGTGCAGAGGCTCGACGATGGCTCGTACGTGGACAGCTTCCGGACGCTGATGCCCATGGCCCGGATGTTGACGATCCTGCCCGGAACGGGCGCCGCGATGCTCTCCACCTGGACGTCGCTCTACCGGATCCCGTACGCGGCCGTCCCGTGAAAATGCGTCGGCTTGGTATTCTCGTTCGCGTCGTCGGACTGTTCCTCTTCATCGGGTTTTTCTCCAGCCAGGTCGACTTCGTCCTCGTGGTCAAGACGCTGACCCGCCCCGGCGTCGGCGCGTGGATCGCCGCCGCTGCCCTGCTCTACATGCTGGGCCACCTCGGAAACGGCCTCGGCTGGCGCTCGATCCTGCGGTCGGCCGGGGTGGACGTGAGCCTCGAGCAGATGTTTCTCCACGATCTCTCGAGCGTGTTCTGGTCCACGGTCCTGCCCGGCGGCGTCGCGGGTGAGGTCGTGAAGGGCGTGCGGCTCGCGGGCGAGGGCGCCGACGGGGGCACCGTCGCCGTCGGGCTCGTGGTGTCGCGTCTCGTCGGGGGCGGGGTTTCGTGCCTGCTCGCGCTCGCGATGCTCCCCTTCACGTCGTTCGTCCCCGGGCTGCGCCACGCCGTTGCCCTCGCGCTCGCGTTCGTCCTGATCGGCGCGCTCTGCGTGCTGCTTGTCATCCGCCTCGGACCGCGGGTTCTCAACACACACCTTCCATCGCTGGCGGCGCGGATCCCGATCGGGCGCTTCCCGGCACGCGCGGCGATCGCGCGGCGTGCGCTGTGGGGGCTCCTGACACACGGCGTGTTTTCCGTCGTCTACGCCCTCTGCTTCGGAGCCGCGGGTCAGGCGTTGACATTCCCGGACGGAGCGGCGCTCTCCACGCTCTCCTCGGTCGCGCAGCTCGCGCCGATCAGCTTCGGCGGCTTCGGGATCCGGGAACTCACGGTGTCCCAGATAGGCGGCGTGCTGGTGCCACCTACGACGGCCGCCGCCGCCGCGGTCATGCTCTCGGTTCTCTGGACGTCGGTCGTCCTGCTCGGCGGGGTGGTAGAGCTATACCGGGTGCGCGTGGGGGCGCGGTTGGCGGAGCCTGGTACGGGTCGATGACGACCGGCTCGGCGTGGAGGTATACCGGCGGCACGACTCTGCCGAAACGGGGGGCGACGCGGTAGGATGCGGAGACCCGAGGTTCCCATGGCGCGCACTCAGGCCCTCAGCGAGCTCGAGCTCTACTGCGGCATGGCGACACGCCACTCCTACGACCAGTACGAGAAGCACGGCACGCTGTTCTCGAAGGCGGTGACGGCGTTTCGTGACGACAGTGTGTGGACCGAAAAGTGGGTCCCGGACGACTTCGACGTGTGTGACGCCGCGAGCCACCCGGTGTGGGAGCAGCGGTTCACCGGCGAGCAGAAGCTCGCCTGGAACCACCTCCAGTGGGCCCTCGACTACTCGGCGGTCGCGCAGGGGGAGCGGCAGATCATCGTGCTCAACAACTTCGCGGTGAAGGAGTACGGGGCAATCCTGCCCTCGGTGTGCGAGCTCGAGCGCCGCGAGAGCTTCGAGGAGACGGACCACATCGAGGCCTTCTGCGTCGTCCTCGAGGGCGTGCGCGCCCGCTACTTCAAGACGCGGAAGGAGCCGCTCCAGTCCATCCCGGCCTCCGGCTTCTCCAGCGAGACGCTCAACCGCCTCTCACGCCGCGCCATGGGCCGCGTCGCGACGTACCTGCTCGGCTCGAATTTCCCGACGTTGTTCTTCCTTGCCCGCGGGATGAAGACGCACGGCTTCAAGCCCTTCGAGAACAGCATCGTGACGAACGACGAGGGGCACCCCGCCATCCGGATGATCTCCCACCTCCACCGTCTCGACGAGTCGCGGCACATGGCGACCTCGCTCAATCTCGCGAGGCTCTCCTCCGCCGTCCTCGAGGCGCTCCCGCGCGACAACAAGCTCCTGTTCCGTCTCGCGGTGCAGGCCGCGTTTCCACGCGGACGCTCCGCCGACTACCGGCTGACCTATTGGCGCAGGGTGTTGAATGAATCCACCATCTACGCCGATATCCCGAAGGCGGAGCGGGACGCGCTCTACGCCCATATGGAGAGCCGCATTGGGGTGAACCTCCAGTCGCTCCACGAGCGCCAGGCGCGGCTCACGCGGCAGGCAAACAAGCGGATCGTGGAGGAGTGCGGCCTGTCTCCCGACATGAAGCGCCTCTTCGTGGACGTGCTGCGGAGCGATCCCGCCTACGCCGCCACGGTGGACGCCGTCCGCCTCGACGACTGAGAGGGTGCCTGTCCGGGTGAGCGCAGGTCGGGAGCCTGGCTACACGATCACTCCATCCACGGCGGAGGCGTCGAGGAACTCCACCGGGTCTACGTCGGCGATCTTCAGGAGCGTCGCGCCGTACACCGCGCCGGTGAGCACCTGTCCGGTCGTCGCCAGCTCCCCGCTCGCGGGGTCGATGGTGTCCCCGTAGTAGTACTCGGTGAAGCCGCCAATCACCCGATCCCCGGTGAAGCCGGGGCCCACCAGCATCGCCGAGCTGGCGCCCCAATGGTCCTTGCCCTGCCCACCGTTGAGCTGGGGGGTGCGCCCCATGTCGGACATCACGACCACCACCGTCTCGTCCGCCAGCGTGGGAGCGCTGGTGCCCGGCGTCGCCTCGAGCTGCTCCATCAGGTAGGTCAGGCTCTCGAACAGGTACCCGAAATTCCCACTCTGGGTGGCGTCGTTGTCGGCGTGGCTGTCCCAGTGCTCCAGCTCGAGGAATTGCAGCGTGAGGCATCGGCTCACCCCGAGCCCCAGAAGATCGATCGCGAGGTCCACCTCCCTCTCGAACGCGCCGTCGGTGTCCCAGGCGACCTGACCGACGAGGCTCTCCAGCGTACGTGAGCGCTCGAGTGCGGTGTCGTAGCGCTCGCAAAGCTCCCTCTTCCTCAGCCCCCTCGCGCCAGCCGTGCGCAGCTCGGCCCGCGTCCGAATCCACTGGTCCATCCGAGCCTTCGCGGCGGCAGAGGGCCCGATCACCGCGGCGTCGCTCTCCGCGAGGATGGCTCCGGTCAGGACCGGCTCGATGTGGCCCCTCCCGACCCGCGTCACGAAGCCGCCGAGCGTGCCGGGGAACTGCGGCCCGCGGATCACCACGTGCGGGAGCCCGTAGCTGGTGGTGCTGCGAGCGGCGATGATCACCGGCCAGTCGGGCGCGCGCGCGCCGCTGACGCCTGTCATCCCGAGCGAGAGGCACTCGGAGTGGGAGAGCGACGGCACCGAGAGTCCGTTGACGATGAGGGTGCTCGAATGGTAGCGCTCGAAGAACGCGCGCACCTGCGGGCGCTCGGCGTGGTCCACGAAGGCCAGGTTGCCAACCTGCCCGAGCTGCGCCGCAGGCTCCATCGAGATGAGCGGGCGGTCGAACGTCGTGGCGAACACACGGGTAGGGTCCCAACCGCCGGTCGCGACGACGAAGATGAATTTCCGGTCGCCGCCGCTCGCCCGCGCCGGACGCGGCGAGAGCGTCGCCGCCGCCAGCGCGGCGGAGCCGGTCCCGAGAAATCGTCGTCGCGAGAGCATCGTGCGCCTCAGTAGTAGAGAAAGTCCGGATCACGCATCAGCGCCGTGAGCACCCCTGCCCACGCCAACTGCGGATCGCCGTCCGCCGCGTACAGATCGTTCCAGAGCGACACCGCGTCCGCCACCTCCTCGCTCTGCTCGGCCACATCCTGTCCGAGCACCCGCAGATACAAGCGCTGGATCTGCGCGACCCTCGCCTCGCTCCCCTCGGCCGGCACCTCGGTGAGGGCGATCTCCGTGAAGAGCCGCGGCGCCTCGGAGGACGCGTCGGCGGTCACGACATGAGAGGCTGCGGCCTCGGCGATGCGGGCTTCCACCTCGATCATGGTGGGGGAAGGCGCGGCCGTTCCCACGTCGACCCCGGCCCCGGCCGCCATGGTCCGCATCCCGTAGTAGTCCTCCCGAATGACGTCGTGGCCCCCAATCACCATGCGATACCCGGTGAGATCCTCCACGACCGAGGCGAACTGGTCCGCTGACAGCATCTTCCAGGGCACCTTCTCCGGGTCCTGCTCCTCTGTCACCCGATAGGCCGGATCCGCCAGGATCGAGCGGTACAGCGCGCGGAAGGTGACACCTCCGGCGATGAGCGCCTCGCGGTGGGTGTTGAGCGCGGAGGTGTCGTCGAGGGTCGCCTTCCGCTGCAGGAGCAGCTCCCAAGCCTGCTGCGTGACACATTGGATCAGGCGGGGGTCCGCGGCCATCTGAAGCCCGAGGTCCTCCATGTCGTTCCCCGGCTGACCGAAGTAGGCCGGCGACACGCCGAACTCGGTCCAATAGCGCTCACGGTCCGGGTAGTAGTGAGAGAGATCGACGGGGTCGTTCGAGAACTCGCGGTAATGGCCCCACATGTAGGCCCCGAGCGGGTCGAGCGTCACGTGACACGAGACACATCCCTCCTGCGTGCGCACGGCGTTCAGCACCGCCGCCTCGTCCGTGAGATCCAGGTCGGTGGGGAACTCGACGGTGCGGTCGAGGTAGTCATTACATAGGAAGATCCGGCTGACCTGGTTGGCCCTACCGCGATTTGCGTTGTTGAAGGTGGAGGTGTAGCGCCACCAGAAGCCGGCCGTGGACAAGACCCCGGCGGGAGGCCGCCCGTCGGTGTAGCGCGCAACCTGCCACCCCGTCTCTCCCGCGGGATAGTCCACCGGGTAGCGTTCGGCGAGCACCTCGTCGACGACGGTGTAGTCGGCGCGGACGACGTCCGTGTACGGTCGGTCGTTGTCGGCAATATAGGCCAGCAACCGCAGGGGTTCCTCTCCGACGGAGGCGATGTACGTCCCCTCGTCCTCCATCGCGAGGTCGAGGTCGTCGAGGTCACTGATCGCGGATCGCGTTCGGTAGACGCCGGTCCACGCGCCCGCGACATTGGCGCCGAAGCGTTCGTCTGCCACGAACTCCGCGACGAGGGCGTCGAGCGTCGCGGGATCCGTGAGGACGGAGCGCGCTTCCTCCGCGGATGGGCGGACCCCTCGCAGATCGAGGCTCGCTCGCGTGAGCACCCGGATCGCCGACGGCCCGACCGCCTCGGTGGTCATCGGCTGCGAGCAGGACATGAGGGTGATCAGGGTCACCACGGGCGGGCCTCCCAGTCGATCAGGGGGGTCCAATCCTGACACGCGGAGCCGATGGAGACGCCGTCCACCCGCACGTCGGCGCAGCCGTCACACGTCTCGTCGAACGCGACCTCGTACCAGTGCAGGTTCGAGTCCCACAACCAGAGCGTTCCCGACGGCTCGATTGCGCCGCACGTCGCCGTCTCGGAGATCACGAAGTCCTCGAAGCTCACCGCGTCGATGAGCCCACCGAGTCGTGACACGCCGCCCGACCATTCCACGCTCCGGCCCGTCGGGTAGTCCACGCTGTCGAGGTACAGGTGCACGCCGACCTCATCGTTGAGCCAGTTCGTGGTGACACCATCCTTGACCGAAAAGTCTCCCCACAGGTAGATCTGGAAGCCAGGGTCACCGTCGGTGGTGTCATAGTCCCGGTACTGGCAGTCCCCCAGCAGATGGAGCTCATAGCCGTCGTCCCGACTGATCTCTAGGTTCCCGGTGGTCCACGCGAAGTAGCGATGGTTCTCCACGGGTTCACCCGGCAGGCCGATCATTCCGGAACCATCGGTGCTGAGGTTGTAGCCGAGGAAGCGGGTGCCATCGGCGGTCGTGCAGTCCCCCTCGACGAAGGTCTGGTTGTTGTGGTCGATCACCGTCGGACAAGTCGAGTCGCTGCGGGCGAGCCCCACCTCGCGGGCCTCGAAGATGAAGAGGGGATCTGTCTTGCGGAGGAACGTGACCACGTTCGAGAGCTCCCCCTCCACGTCGGACGCGCTCAGCATCGGGCGGTCGGGCGCGCCGGGATCCGTGTAGGTCCACGGCGTCGGCACCAACGCCGCGTCCTCCTCCGCGTTGGGAGCGTCACATCCCGCGAACCCGAGGAACGCGAACAGCACGAGGCAGAGCATCCGGCTACTCTCGCACCACGGGGCCGGAGCGTCAACGGGCCGACGAGCCTACGGCCGCCACGTTACAAGGCCGCCGATGCGCCTCGCCTACTGCGCCCTGCTCGCCGTCGGTTGCGGCGGACAGCCATCCGACACGGGGGATGGCTGCGACGACCTCCCCGTCGTGAACTGGGCCAGCTTCGGCGAAGGGTTCATGCGCGAGCAGTGCGGCAGCTGCCACTCTCCGGTCACGGCCAACCGATACGGCGCCCCGGAGGACGTCCACTTCGAAACGGCGGACGAGGTGTGGGCCCAGAAGGACGCAATCCTCGTCAGCGCCGCCAGCGCCGAGCCGACGATGCCTCCGGGCGGAGGCGCGACCGAGGACGACCGGACGCTGTTGCGCTGGTGGCTCGAGTGTGCGCCCGAGGGGACCTGAGGTGACCCAAGGAGCCCGGTGCCACCCCCGCGTGGCAGGCACGACACCCCGTGACGTGCCCGCGCGCCGCCTGCACGCTACCTCCTCCCGGTGTTCCTCCTGCTCCTCCCGGCCCTGACGCTCGCGGCGCCCCGCGCCGAGAAGCCGGTGGTCGGGAAGCCCGAGGTCGTGAAGTCGGAGGTCGTGAAGCCGGCGGTCGCGGTGGCGCCCCCCGCGACCGCCGAGGTGGCCGCGGATCCCTGGGAGGTGCTCGTCCAGCAGCGGGGCGCCCTCGCCGCGGCGCTCCTGGCGCGCGGGGCGGACGCCGACACGCTCGCCGCCGTGGCCGAGGTGTTGGCCGATGCCGACGCGCGGCTGGTGGATCTGCTTCTCCCCGCGAGGCCGGGCGGGGCGCTCCCGGACGCGCTGGGCGAGGATCGGCGGGTCGACCTGTTCGACGCGGACGTGTGGCTCGAGGGCAGTACGCTCAAGGGCATCGTTCGCGGGCGCGGGGTGGCCGAGAACGGCGTGTGGATCGATGTCGACCTCGAGGATGGCCCCGCCCCCGACCTCGAGCTCGGCTTCGGCCGCGGCTGGACCCGTGCGAACCCGCTCGACGGCGGCACGTCCCCGGCTTCCGGGCCGTACCCCCTCGTCGAGCCCGACCGCATCACGTTCTCCCTCGATCTCGCCCACTCCGGGCGCCTCGGCCGCGGGCTCGCGGGCGCGGCCACCGCGCGCCTCAAGGCTCCGGACGGCGGCACCGAAGACGCCGGTCCCGCCGGCCTCCTCGGACCGCCCCCGGACGAGGCGATCGATGTGCTCCTGGCGCTCGTCGGGGGCGCGCCGGTCCGCGACGCCGACCTCGCCGTGGCGCTCGCCGTCACGTTCGGGGCCGTGCGCCCGCTGGTGGCGGACGCGCTCGTCGCGACCGTCGACGCGGACGCCGTGGCTTGGCTCCGCTACGGCGAGGGCCTGGACGCCTGGCTCGCTTCGGCCGGCGCGGAGTGGCGCTTCGGTACCCTCGACCCGCTCGGCAAGCTCACGTGGGCGTGGCCCGCCGCGCAGGCGGTCGTGTACGGCGCCGTGCCCCTGGCAGGCGAGCGCTCCCTTCTCGACGCCGCGCGCTACCGCTTCGTGGTGCCCGACACCGCCACATTGGCCCGCCTGCGCGTCCGCGCGCCCCTCGCGCCGTCGGCCCTGGAGACCGCGCGAAATGTGGACCGCGGGGTGAACGCCACGCTTCGCTACCGCGCCTACGGCCCGCTGATGGACACGCTCTGCCGCAATGGCACGCGTACGGACGAGGAGTGCCGGGCGTGGCAGTTGGATCGTCGCAACGGCGCGGACCTCGGCAAGCTCGGGGACGTGGCCGCGCCGGGCCGTGTCGTAGCGTTGTGGGAGGGGGTGAGCGCCACGTGGCAGTCGGGTGTGTTCGCGCGGGAGGCGACGTACGTCGGGGATTGTGCCACCGCCACCGCGCTGACCATCGGCACGCTCCAGGCGCTCGGCATCCCCGCGATCGGCATGGGGTGGTCGGGGGAGGACCTGAACACCCCCACCCACGACGTGCCGCTCTGGTACGACGGCGCCACGTTTCGCGCCACCCAACGTGGGCCCGGCCCCGCCTGGAACGCCGCGCCGGCCTTCGTCTACGTGACGCTCCCCGCCGTGCACCCCGTCAATGCCTGGACGATCGGGCGCGAGCCCGGCGGCTGGTCCCGCGGCGGCGCGGTCGCGGGCGGCTGGATCACCTACGGTGCGCTCACCCAGCTCTTGCGAGACGGGCTGGCGGGGACGAGGGTCGGGGGGTGGATCGATGTGCAGGCGGCGGGGGGATGGCCGGTGTTTTGAGGGCGTCACCGCCGCCGGGATAGAGGGCGGCTCCCCTCGAGGCTGCCCGTGAAGATTGTCATCGTCGGCGGAGGCCCGGCCGGCCTCTACTTCGGCCTGCTGATGAAGCTGCAGGATCCGTCGCACCAGGTGACGATCCTCGAGCGCAACCGCGCGGGGGAGACGTTCGGTTGGGGCGTCGTGTTCTCCGACCAGACGCTGGGGATCTTCGAGGCGGCGGATCCGGTGTCGCTCGCGACGATCCGGGCGCACTTCGCGTACTGGACCGACATCGACATCCACTGGAAGGGGGAGGTCGTGCGGTCGACCGGGCACGGGTTCTGCGGGTTCGCGCGGGTGAAGCTGCTCGAGATCCTCGAGTCGCGCGCGGTCGAGCTCGGGTGCGACGTGCGCCACGAGGTCGAGGTCGACGACCTGTCCGCCTACGCCGACGCGGACCTGATCCTGGCCGCGGACGGGGTCAACAGCCGCATCCGGGCCCAATTCGCGGACCACTTCGAGCCGACGCTCGACATGCGGCGGTGCAAGTTCGCGTGGCTGGGCGCGAACCGGCGGCTCGACGCCTTCACGTTCTACTTCCAGGAGAACGCAGCGGGGCTGTTCCAGGTGCACGCGTATCCGTTCGACGCGGAGGCGAGCACGTTCATCGTCGAGTGCCGCGAGGAGGTCTGGAAGAAGGCCGGGCTCGACCAGGCCGACGAGGCCGCCACCATCGCCTACTTCGAGGACCTGTTCGCCACCGAGCTCGGGGGCGCCCGGCTCCTCGCGAACAAGTCGAGCTGGCGCACGTTCCCGACCATCCGCAACGCGCGCTGGGTGAAGGACAACGTGGTGTTGGTCGGCGATGCGTGCCACACCGCGCACTTCTCCATCGGCTCCGGCACCAAGCTGGCGATGGAGGATGCCATCGTGCTCGCCGCCACGTTTCGGCGCCTGCCGGGGCGGCCCGTGCCCGAGGTGCTCGCCGCGTACGTGGCGGAGCGGCGCCCCGAGGTGGAGCGGCTGCAGGCCAGCGCGCAGACGAGCCTGGAGTGGTTCGAAAACAGCGCCCGCTATCGCGATCTCCCCCCCGTCCCGTTCGCGTTCTCCTTGCTGACGCGGAGCAAGCGCATCACCTGGGACGAGCTCGCCGTGCGCGATCCCGGGCTGGTCGCCCGGGTGGCGGAAGAGTGGCGGGATGCCCATGACACCACCGTGCCCGTGCCGATCTTCACGCCCTACACGCTGAAGGGGCTCACGCTCCCCAATCGCATCGTGGTCTCCCCGATGTGTCAGTATTCGGCGGTCGACGGCACGCCCAACGATTGGCACCTGGTACACCTGGGGAGCCGCGCGGTGGGCGGGGCGGGGCTGGTGATCTGCGAGGCCACCGCCGTGTCGCCGGAGGGGCGCATCACGCCGGGATGCACGGGGATGTACGCGCCGGAGCACGTCCCCGCGTGGCGCCGCATCGTGGACTTCGTGCACGCCCACTCGGTGTCGAAGGTCGGCCTGCAGATCGGGCACGCCGGTCGCAAGTCCGCCTGCCAGGTGCCATGGCAGAACCGCGGGGCGCCCCTGGTGGAGGCGGAGGCTTGGGAGATCATCGCTCCCTCGGCGCTGCCCTACGACGATCGGAGCCAGACGCCCCGCGAGGTGACCGAAGCCGACATGGCGCGGCTGCACCGCGACTTCGCCGCATCGACGCGGATGGCGCACGAGGCGGGCTTCGATTGGCTCGAAGTGCACATGGCCCACGGCTACCTGCTCTCGACGTTCATCAGCGCGCTCACCAATCACCGCGCGGATCGATACGGCGGGAGCCTCGAGCATCGCCTGCGCTTTCCGCTCGAGGTGCTCGACACCGTGCGCGCCGCGTGGCCTGCGGACAAGCCGCTGTCCGTGCGGATCTCCGCGACCGAGTGGGCGCCGGGCGGCCTCACGGACGCGGATCGTGTCGTAATCGCACAGGCGCTCGCGGCCCACGGCGCCGATCTCATCGACTGTTCGGCCGGAGGCGTCGTATCCTGGCAGAAGCCGGTGTATGGCCGGATGTTCCAGCTCCCGCTCGCGGACCAGATCCGGAACGAGGCGGGCGTGCCGACCATGACCGTCGGCAACATCCAGAATGCGGACCAGTGCAACACCATCCTCGCCTCCCGCAAGGCCGATTTGTGTGTCATCGCCCGCGGCCACCTCGCGGATCCGTACCTGACCCAACACGCCGCGGAGCAGTACGGCTACGACGACCAGCCCTGGCCGAACCAGTACCTGGCGGTAAAGCCGCAGCGGCGGAAGGGGGCGTAGTCCGCTATCGCCCCTCGATCAGCTCCACCTTGTGCCCGTCCGGGTCCTCGACGAAGGCGATCACCGTCCCTCCGTGCTTCATCGGCCCGGGCGGGCGCGGCACCGGCACCCCCGCCGCCGCGAGCCGCGCGCACACGCCGTGGATGTCGGGCACGCCGATGGCGAGGTGACCCCAGGCGTCCCCGAGGGTGTAGGGCTCGGCCTGGTCCCAGTTGTGGGTCAGCTCCAGGACCGCGCCGCTGGCCTCGTCCTCGTAGCCGACGAACGCGAGGGTGAAGCGCCCGCCCGGGTAGTCGGACTTCCGGAGCAACCGCATGCCGAGGTGGCGTGTGTAGAAGTCGAGCGACCGGTCGAGGTCGCGGACGCGGATCATCGTGTGGAGGAGGCGCATCCCCGCTACGCGACCCCGATCGCCTTGAGCCGCTCGTGCAGGAACGTGCGGGCGAGCACCGGCGGAGCGTCGCCACGCAGGGGCGTCAGGACATGGTCGGGGTGCGGGTGGAGGAAGAACGGCATCGACAGGCGCCCGCCGTCACGCCCGCCGGGATTGACCACGCGGTGCGTGGTGGCCGGGAGGCGGCCGCCGGTCAGGAGCTGCATCATGTCGCCGGTGTCACACACCATCACGTCGGGAGGCACGTGTACGGGGAGCCAGTCGCCCTCGCGGGTGAGGAGCTCGAGGCCGGGGCGGGTCGACACGGGGAGCACCGTGAGGAGGTTGATGTCCTCGTGCGCCGCCGCGCGGAGGGCGCCGCCGGGGACGCCACCGCCGAGCTCGGGGTAATTGATGAGCCGCAGCACGCTGTTGCCGTCGGTCACCATCTCGCGGAAGTAGGCCGGCGACTGCCCGAGGTACTCGGCCACGCCGACGAGGAGCTGGTTGGCGAAGCGCTCCATCTGGGCGAACAACGCGTCGAACAGGGGGCCGAAGGCGGGGACTTCGGCCGGGTGCCTGTTCCGCGGCACGTCCCCGCCGAGGACGGCCGGATGGTCGGCGGGGAGGGTGCGCCCGACGTGCCAGAACTCCTTGAGATCCGGCACCACCGTGTCCTTGGCGTGCTCGACGCCGAAGGAGGTGTAGCCGCGCTGGCGGCCGTCCTCCGGGGTCTCGTAGCCGCGCTTCACGTCGGTGGGGAGCGCGAACACGCGCCGGGCGACGGCATAGGCCTCTTCGAGCGTGGCTGGCGCGATGCCGTGGCCCGAGACGGCCACGAAGCCGAACCGCTCCAGGCCCTCCCCGAGGGTGCGCACGAAGTCGGCACGAGCGGCCGGATCGGCGCCCGTGTAGGTGGTCAGGTCGACGACCGGGATGCTGCCTGTCACGGGGCCTCCAGCAAGGCCGCGAGGGCTATCACGCCCAGGACGGATGGGGTCGACGCGGATACGAGAACGGGCCCCTCTCGCGCAACGTGGAGCCGCATGGCCCTTCCTCGCATCACGTTTCCTCGCGTGGCCCTGCGCCCGACCACCCTCAACAGCGTGGTCGTGCCCCGGATGGACGGGAAGGTGATCCTCCTCACCGGCGCCACTTCGGGCATCGGTCGGGAGGCGGCCCTGGCGCTCGCACCGTCGGGTGCCGTGCTCGTGCTCGTCGGGAGGGACCGCGCCAAGACCGATGCGCTCGTCGCTGAGCTGCGGGCGATCAACCCTGCCGTGGAAGGCCTCGTGGCGGACCTGTCGTCGCAAGCGGAGGTGCGTCGTCTGGCGGCGGAGTTCCTCGCGCGCTTCGATCGGCTGGACGTGCTGGTGAACAACGCCGGGGCGCTGTTCACCACGCGCGAGGAGACGGTCGACAACATCGAGCGCACCTTCGCCCTCAACCACCTCGCGTACTTCCTGCTAACGACGCTGCTCCTCGAGCGCCTGCGCGCGAGCGCGCCGAGCCGGGTGGTGAGCGTGTCCTCGAACGCGCACCGTCGCGGCAGGATGCACTGGGATGACCTGGGGCTGCGAGGCTATCCGGGGCAGGGGTGGGGGGCCTACGGGCAGTCCAAGCTGGCGAACATCCTGTTCACCCGTGAGCTGGCGCGCCGGCTCGAGGGCACGGGCGTGACCGCGAACTGCCTGCACCCGGGGTTCGTGGACACCGGCTTCGCCCGCAACAACGGCCGGCTCGCGCGGCTGATCATGGCGCTGACACGACCGCTCCAGCGCCGCGCCGACAAGGGCGCGGAGACCGTCGTGTGGGCCGCGAGCGCGCAGGAGCTCACGACGGCTACGGGGCACTACTTCACGGACTGCGCGCCCCGAAAGACCACCGCGGCCGGGGACTCCGTGGCGGACGCCCAGCGCCTGTGGGAGGTCAGCGCGCGGATGGTGGCGGGCTCGGCGTGAGAGAACGGCGGACGGCGCCGCTCACCGGACGCGCTCGACCAGCCCCCACAGATCCGCGCTGATCGAGGCCCGAGGGGCCATCGTGACCGCCGTGCGCTCGGCGTCGTGCGTCGCGAGCGGCGCGGCGCGCTCCACGAGGTGTACGTCGCAGCCGAGCGCGGCGGGGAGCGCGAGGTCGAGCTCCCAGATGTCGCCGCAGAAAACGGTCTTCGCGGGGCCCGCAGCGTCCGCACCCCACACATCGGCGAGCGCGTCGAAGAAGGCGCCGCGCCGGAGCCAGGTGGGCCGGCGGAGCGCGCCGTCGGAGGCGGGGCTGGGAACGAAGTCGGGGAGCGCGTCGAACGCCGCGCGGGCCGGCGTTTCCCGGGTGGCCGGGCGGATCGAGAACTTCCGCGCGCCGCCGTACACGCTGAGGGCGCGCCGGATCGGCGTGTCGCGGAGGAGCTCGTCGAGGCGCCCCTCGATCTTTCCGGTCGACGCGTTGGAGACGACCGCGAGCGTCGCGCCGGTGGCGTGGAGCGCCGCGAGGACGTCGACCACCTCGGGCCGAAACGGGGCCCGGTGGCGCATGTAGAGGCGGGCGTAGAGCTCGTTGGGGAGGGCGCGGAGATCCTCGCCGCGATCGACCGAGGCGAGCACGCGCGTCGCGACCGCAGAGGCGAGGATGTACGGGTCGGCGGCGATGGGGCAGGCCTCGTAGCCGTCCAACGTCCACGCGAGCTCGGGCGAGCCGGCCCGCACGGCGGCGAGGGTACGGTCCCACAGCGCGGCGTGGCCCTCGCCGATCGCGGCGAGGAGCTCCATCCGGTAGTCCGCCAGGAAGGCGGGGGTGATGTGCTCGGGCGCGGTGAGCGTGCCGTCGAAGTCGAGGAGGATGTAGCGGCGGGTCATCGGGGTTTTCCGGCTCTTTCGGGACCGTAGCACGCTCTTGGGAGCATTTCTCCCGAACGCTCCTATGCCACCGCGAGCTCGCCCCACCGCGCCTTGAGCAGGTTGAGCGCCGCGCCTTCTCCGCGCTCGCGGAGCCAACGCGCAGGCTCGTGGAGGGAGGCGCGCCAGTCGCCGCCCCGGCCGGCGATGGCGGACGCGCGGGTGCACGCGGCGTCGGCCACGACGTAGGGGAGGCCGAAGTCGACGCCGAGGCGGAGGCCCGCGCCCGCGTCGGCCTCCGCGGCGGCCCAGTGCCCGCGCGCGAGCGCCAGGCCGGCGGCCAGGGAGCGCGCGCCGGCGGCCAGGACGCCGGTGCCGAGGGCCTCGGCGGCTTCGGCGAGCTGGCCGGTCTCGGGGAAGCCGAGCCGCAGCAGCAGCCCGCCCCCCGCGAGGAGCATCCGCCCCTCCAGCTCGGGGGGCGCGGACACGATCGCGGCGTCGAGCAGGCCACGGGCGGAGGCGGCGCGGCCCGCCGCGGCCTCCGACTCGGCGCGTACGTAGAGCTCCGGGAGCTCGGGGGGGAGCGGCGCGGTGTCGAGCAGGAAGGAGGCGAGGGTGGCGAGGGCTGTCTGCCGCGCGAGGTCGGCGGTGGAGCGCACGCCGAGGGTCTCGACGGAGAGCCCGTGGACGCGCTCCTCGTCCTCGCTGCCGAGGAGCGCCTCGAGCGCCTCCCCGCCGGTGTAGAGCCGCCGGGCCGCACGCCGCAGGACGCGCTCGGTCTCGGCGAGCACCCCCGCGATGCGCCGGGCATCGACGTAGGGCGCGACGGCGACGCCGGCGGCCGCGACCTCGACGAGCACCGCGCCGATCGCGCCGAGGAGGAGGTTCATGCTCTCGAACAGGGCGCCCACGTCGGAGGCGGTGATGCCCGGCCCGTCCGCGTCCGGGGCGCCCGTGAACCGCGCGAGGACGGCGTCGAGCGCGTCCGCCTCGAGGTCCCGCCGGGGGGACGTGGCGGCGCGACCGACGGGGCGTGCCCAGAGATCGACGAGGGGGAGGGGCGCGGGCCGCGCGGCGGCGGCGAGGGCGGCCAGCGCGGCGGGGTGGCCCCCGAGGACGAGGTCCACCTCGGCCGGCTCGATGGGCTGGCCCCCGATGGCGTCGAACAGGGCGGTCGCCGAGAGGCCGCCGGTCTCCGCGACGACCACGGCCACGTTCTCGACGCGGGCGCGGGCGCGCGGATCGACCGCCACGTCGAGCACGGCCCCCCAGCCGGGCGGCAGGCTCGCCAGCGCCACCTCGACCAGCGCCAACGATCGTGCGGTCGCGCCGGAAAATCCCGCGGCGGGAGGAAACACCGGCTCGCCGCTGCCGACGGCGGCCCGCGCGAGGAGCACGGCGTCCAGCCCATCTCCGTGGCGGGCCACGAAGCGGAGCATGGCGCGGGCCCGGCCGAGCGCATGGTCGAGCCCGCTCGCGTCGACGAGGCCCTCTGGTCCGAAGCTGCGCCGCGTGAGCAGGCGCGCGTGGCGCAGGCCGCGGGACAGCACGGAGGGGCGCCACGGGGCCTCCCCGAGCGCGGCGTGGGCCTCGCGCAGGTCGACCGCGTCGGGCTCGTCCGCGTCCTCGGCCTCTTCGCGGTCGGCCAGGTCGATCTCGTCGTCGTCGTCCGAGTCGGGGAGCACCGGCATCGGGCGCCAGCTCGTGGCGGTGGCATCGAGGGCGCCGAGATCATCGTCGTCGTCGTCCCCCCCGAGCATGCGGCCCATGGCCCAGGGCGGGCTCCCGCCGCCCCCGCCGCCGCCGGTCGAGAACGACGGGAGGACGTGCTCGATCTCCCCGGCCTCCTTCTCCTCGCCTTCTTCCTCCTTGTCCTCCTCCTGCGCCTCCTCGAGCGCGGTGTCCCCCGACCGCGCCGAGGCGGTGTCCGTGGACCGGTTGAGCAGGCCGGCGATCGCCGCGTTTCCCATGGACGGCTGCAGGCGCGCGGCCACCTCGGCGTCGAGCCCCCCCTCCGCCTCGCCGCGCTGCTCCAGGATGCGCTGCTGCTCGTCCAGCTTCTGGAGCTGCGCGTCGAGCGCGGCCCGATCCTTCGGCTCCACGAGCGTGCGCGCGTCGGGGGCCTTGCCGTCGGGGCGCCGTTGGTGGGTTGTCGCCATCGGAGGGAGCCTATCCCCACCGCGCCGCGATGCGGGCGCCAGGGTGCGTGCTACCATCCCCGCCCGAGGCCCTCCCCCCGCATGCCTTCGCTCGTCGGCTACACACGCACCGGCCGCACCCAGCTGGGCCCCGGCTCGGACCTGGTCGAGATGCAGGGGCCCGACGGCGCCCGCCACACCGCGATCGTGTTCCACCCCGAGTACCGCAGCCACAACGCGATCAACGCCGCGCTCGGGGTGGTGCTGTCCTTCCTCGAGTCGCCGATGGTCACGGGGCTGACCGATCTCGGCGCCTTCGACCTCGGGGAGTCGAGCTTCGTGTACCCGACCGGACAAGCGTGGTCGGTGGCCGAGGTCGTGCGGACCCTGGCCGACCTCGGCGAGGTGGGCGGCGTGCGCGCGGGCGTCGAGCTGATGGCGCAGGCCGGGCAGGTGCTCGTCGAGGCCGCGGAGACCGGCGAGCTCGCCGGGGTGTACTCGCACGGCGGGCTGACGCCGTGGCGCGTGATGCTCGACGCCGAGGGGCGGGTCCAGCTCATCGGCCACGCGTTGCCGCAGGTGGAGATCCTCACGTTCCACGAGCAGCCGGATCGCATCCCGCGGGAGGACGCGTTCCGCTACTGCCCGCCCGAGCGGATGGAGGCGAAGCGCGAGAACTTCTCCTCGGATCTGTTCGGGCTCGGGCTCGTCGCGTTCGAGGTGATGTGCGGAAAGCCCGTGTACGACGGGCTGGTCAACGACATCCGGGCCAAGGCCGCGCGCGGAGAGACGAGCCGGCGCATCCACCAGTTCCGCGAGTTCCTCCCGGAGACCGTGCGATCGCTGCTCACGACGACCCTCCGGCCCGACTTCCGCGATCGTTTTGGCTCGGGCGAGGAATTCTTCGCCGCGGCGAACGCGGCGCTGAACGACAAGGCCGTGCAGGGCGTCGGGCTCCGCGAGATGATGCAGCGCGTGATCCGGCAGCAGCCGCGCGCGCGCCACGACCTCGATCCGGCCAAGACGTCGATGCTCTCGAAGGACGAGCTCCGCAAGATGATGGACGACGAGGAGGCTCCGGCCCAGCCGCAGCGCGATGCTCGGGCCCAGCGGGGTGCGTTCGCGCCCGGCGCCCGTCGTCCGGCGGAGGCCCCCGCGATCCCTGCTCCCCCGCCTCCGCGGGAGCCGCCGCCCGCGCCCGTCGCCGCGCGCCCCGATCCGATGGCCTCCTCGTCGCGCGCCGGCCTTCCGCCGTCGCGCCGCCCGCCCGCGCGTACGGGGGGGGAGGTCCTGGCCACGTCCGAGGAGCCGGCGGATGCGCCCGTCGCGGTCGCGCCTGCCCCGCGGGCTCCCGCCGCCCCGCCGCCCGTCGCGCTGGTCGAGCCCGCCGCCGAGCCCGCCCGGTTCGGGCCGCCGATGCGGGCCGGGGCTCGGCCGAACCCCCGCGCCTCGTCCGCGGGCCTGGAGTCCGTCGCCGCGGCGGACCTCGCGCCGCCGCCGCTCGCGGCCATGCCGCCTCCGATCGCTCCGCCGAGCGCGCCGGCGGGTGACGCTCCCCGTCCCGGCATGGGCGTCGCGCGGCTCCCGCCCTCGCGCCGCCCGCCCGCGAGCTCGGGCGAATCCGCCGCCCCGCTTGCCGTAGCCCCCGTCGCCGCGCCCCCGCTGGCCGCCCTGCCGACGCCCGTGGCGCAGGGGCGCACCGTGCCGCCGCCGCCCCCCGCGATCCACTCCGGTGACCGCGCGAACGATCTGTTGGCCCGGGTCCGCGCCTCGGGCTCCGAGCACACCCCGCGCGAAACGCCGTCGGCCTCGGCCGTGCTCGAGCGGATCCTCAGCTCTTCCGGGGGGCAGAACCTCAGGGAGCGCGTGGCGCGCGCGGTCCAGGAGTCGGAGGCCCGCGACGCGGCGGACGTTGCCGCTCGCGCACGGGTCGCCCCACCTCCCGCGCCTCCGCGGCTCGCACCGGCTCAGACGCCTCCCGCCGCACCGCTCGCGGCCGCGCCTCCCGCCGCCACCCCGTCCGCGGCCACCGCCTCACCCCTGGACGCCGCGCCCCCCGCTGCGCCCTCCGAAGGGCCGCGCCCCGCCGCGCTCCGCGCCCGCACGCCCGATCCGCTGAAGAGTGGGCTCCGCGGGGATCCCCAGCCCTACAAGATCGCGCGGAGCGCCGACACCCCCGCGCAGCGCCGGCGCCTGCCTGTCGGCTCGACGCTCGCGGACGTCGTGGGCCTCTTGATCGGGCAGGTCGTGCCGCTCCGCACCTCGCTCGACGGCCGGCTCGTCGGCTGGTATCGGCTCGGTCCGGCGGCGGGGCCGCTCCCGGCGGACACCCGGCTCGACACGCTCGACCCCGAGCAGACACTGATCTTCCACCCGGTCGAGAGCCGCTACGTGCCCTGTGACATCGAGGTGCACGGCCCCGATCGGGTCACCCGCCTGCGGACGCCGGTCGCCACCGCGACCCCGATCGTCAGCCTCGTCGACGCGCTCGCGGTCCTCGTCGACCTTCCGGCCGGCGAGTGGGTCGCCTCGCTCGACGGCGTCGCGCTCGAGCCGTACGCCATCCTGGAGGATCGGCCGCTCGCGGCGCGAAGCCTCCTCGTGGTCAAGCGGGCATGAGCGGCCAGGAAAGGTGGTTCGTCGTCCTGAAATTCCAGAACGGCCCCCTGTCCTTCCAGGGGGAGATGCCGCTGCGCGGTCCGGTGATCCGGCTCGGCGCCAACCCTGGGCCCGGGGGCCTCAAGCTCGAGGGGTATCGCGGCCTCGACGACCGTCAGGCCGTGCTCACCGCCTACGACGGCGGCACCGCCTCGGTCGCGCCGGTGGGCCCGAACCAGGTCCGGATGGCGCCGCACGAGCACGTTGACTGGAACGAGGTGCAGCCCATCCGTGGCCCCACCTTCCTGTCGGACGGCTGCGCGCTGCACTTCGGCCCCCCCGGGCGCGGCGCCACCGCCGTGTTCCTGGAGTGCAGGCGCCTCGGTGCCTGGGAGCAGGGCGCCATCCTGTCGGACTCCTCCCAGCTCGACGCCGAGGTGCGTCCGACCGAGGTGCGGGAGCTCGACGCGACGCGGCGGTTCCCCCTGTGGGTCATCCCCATCGCCTTGACCATCCTGACGATGTTCGTCAGCGCGCTCGGCGGCATGGTGTTCGTGTTCATGCAGCGCGATGTCGACCGCCTGGGCCCGATCGACGACGGGCAGGAGACGTACTCCTACGAGGAGTCGTTCACCGAAAAGGTCGACGTCCAGCTCTACAAGGGCGTGGAGCAGGCGTTCAACGAATTCATCATGAAGCCGAACGTCGTGGCCGCCGGCTGGCCCGAGCTGGAGACCGGCACCGACAAGTGGGACAAGAACCTGATGGAGTGGGTCACCCGCTCCGAGCAGTTGCACGGCAAGGGCTGGACCTTCTGGCGCCAGCTCGACAACGCCCACGAGGACTACGCGGCCGTGCTCGCCGAGCTGCGCAAGGCGAACCTCCCCGACGTGCTCGCGGCCATCCCGTTCCAGGAGAGCCGGTACAACAGCCGGGCGAAGGACACGATGTTGTGCGCCTTCGGCTACTGGCAGTTCCAGCCCGAGGTCGCGAACCGCGCGGGCATCGCGGTGCGCGACTGCGCGCTCCGTGGGCGCGGCCTGTGGAGCCCCACGGCCTTCGCGCCGCCGCGGAACGTGAGGAAGAACGCGGTGTACGTCGAGAACGACGTCTGCCAGATCTCGAGCTGCGCCACGGACGATCGCAGCAACCTCCGCGCGTCGACGCTCGGCGCGGTGAAGCTGCTCGGCGAGGCCTTCGCGGACCCCGAGCTCCGCTACTCCGGCGCCATCACGCAGATCACCATCGCGAGCCACAACGCCGGGTACAACAACGCGCCGTACCAGGACAACAAGATCAACATCTACAATATGTTGCACGCCTACCGGAAATTCCGGGAGGCCGCGAATGTCGACCGTTCGCCCGACTTCATCGGCCGCAACATCACGTGCGTGGCCAAGGGGCAGGCCACTGACTTCAACGATCGCTGTGGCGGTTTTCTCGGCAGCGTGACCCAGCACTACGTGCCCTACGTCATCTCCCAGCACCTGCTCGCCGTGTGCTACTACGGCGCCAACTACGCCGACGAGTTCACCGTGTTCGCTCCCTACCGCACCTTCGTTCGGTCGAACGGCTACTGCAACGACATCAAGGTTCCGACGAAGGAGCAGGTCGCCGCCCAGGGGAAGGGAAAGTGAGTCGCTACGTCTGGATCGCGCTGTTCACGCTCGCCGCGCTGGGCTTCAATGCCCTCCTCCTCGTCAACGAGGACATCGTGGAGCCCGACGCGCAGACCAAGGCCGAGACCAAGCGCGAGGACAAGCTCTTCGGGATGAACTTCATCGTGCCGGAGCGCGAGGGAAACATCGGGAAGATGGGCTTTGGACCGGACGAGATCAAGGACATCCTCAAGCGCATCGACACGCTCGAAGAGAAGTACCGGGTCAAGGACCCCGCCTACAACCAGGTGCTGGTCAAGATCGAGTCGACCGACGATCAGGACGCGCTCGCCGCGGCCTTCTGCGGGACCGGCTCCACCCTCCCGGTGCGGTACGCCGCCATGGCGTTCCTCCTCGAGGAGAAGGACAAGAAGCTCCAGGCGGTCGATCTCGAGAGCATCAGCTCGTTCCAGTACAATGAGTGGGCCAAGTCTGCGCGCATCCAGACGTCCTACCAAGAGGGCGACCTGGCCAAGGACCGCAAGGACGACGCCGTGCGCATGGTGATGGCGGCCATCCTCGCGCGGGACGAGGCGACGCTGATCGACCACGCCTCGCCCTGGGGAGGCGGCTTCATCGGCGGCGGGTGGGCATGGTCGGGCGTGCAGAAGAAGCACCCGGGCGTCAAGACACGCCTCATCGACTACGTGGCGCTTCTTCACCTCGTGCTCGAGACCGCGAAGGTGGAGGGGGGGCTGTGCTCTACTTGACCCGACGCCATGCGCTATAGTGCGCAGTGCTCGGGCCGGGCGATCCGCGTCCCACTCGAACCCCGTCCCTGCTGACCACGCAGCTGCTGACCTAGAAGACGAGGACTTCCCATGGCGGAGCCCAGGCGCCGTTTCCGATTTCTGAAGGAGCTCGCCCAGGGTGGGTTCGGCAAGGTGTACCTGGCCGAGATGATCACGGGTGACAATTTCTCGTCGGTCGTCGCCATCAAGGTCCTTCACAGCAAGTGGGTGGACAACGACGAAGTGGTGATGCGCTCGCGCGACGAGGCTCGGCTCCTCGGCCGGCTCCGCCACCGCAGCATCGTGCGTGTCGAGGATCTCACGGCGATCCAGGGACAATGCGCCATCGTCATGGAGTATCTGCAGGGCGTCGATCTCAAGACGATCAGCAACGCGCTCCGCGAGCAGGGCAAGCCTTTTCCCCGCCAGTCCATGTTCGAGGTGATCGGCGCCATCGCCTCCGCGCTGGACGCCGCGTACAACCACATGCCCCTGCAGGGCGGCGAGTCGCTCAAGGTCATCCACCGCGACATCAAGCCCTCGAACGCCATGATCACGATCGAAGGCGACGTGAAGGTGCTCGACTTCGGCACCGCCCGCGCCAGCTTCGACGACCGCGAGGCCAAGACCCAGGCCCTGGCCTTCGGGTCGGCCGCGTACATGGCCCCCGAGCGCCTCATGGGAGAAGAAGATCATCCCGCGGGGGACATCTTCAGCCTCGGCATCACGCTCTACGAGCTCCTCACGCTCGACAGCTTCGGGAAGATCCACATCCGCCCCGAGCGTTTCGAGAAGACCGTGGCCGAGCGCCTCGAGTCCATCAACCTGACCGGGCTGCCCGAGGCCATGCACGACGGCTTCCGGGAGGTCATGCGGAACATGCTCGCCTACGAGCCGGAAGATCGGCCGACCTCCGCGCAGGTCGTCGAGCTGATGGAAGTGTTCAGCGAGGCCGCGCGGGACGGCGGGCTCAAGCGCTTCGCGCGGGAGTCCGTCAAGGACATCATCGAGTCGCACGTCTCCGAGCAGGATCCCAACGATCCGCTCACGGGCACGCTCGTCTACGAGGACTCCAGCGGGTTCGTCGGTCCGTTCGACGGCTCGGGGGCGCAATTTTCTCCGGGACAGCTGGCGGACGGGACCTCGGGCGGGATGCGCATCTCCGGGCCCTCGCCGGTGCCGCTCCCCGGCCAGATCACCGGCGCCTCCGGCGCGATGGGGCGCTCCAACGTGATGGCCCGCGGAGGCACATCCGCGCCCCGCGCGGCGTCCACCGCTCCGCGGCCCGGCGCCACCAATGCGCGCCCGGCGACCTCGGCGCCACGCCCCGTCACGGGCGGTGCACCTCCCCCGCCCAAGCCGGCCCCATTGGTGGAGGCGGTCACCCGCGCCCCGGACGACGAGGACGAAAACCCCTTCACCGTCCCGGACAACCTCGCGGAGGCGCCCGCGGAGCTGCCCGTAGGCCGCCCGAGCGTCGGCGTGCCGCCGCCAGCGCCGCCCCAGGTCCAGACCGTGACCCCGCGGGGTATCGGCGAGCTCAACGGGCGGGGAGATGGTCCGAGCCCCGCCGGTTTGTCACGCCCGGAGCCCTCCGTGCGGAGCTCCCCGCCGCCGGCCCCGCCGCCAGAGCCGGAGTCGTCCACCGCGAGCGGCGTCGGCAAGATCGTGGTGGTGCTCGGCCTGCTCGGTATGTTCGGCGTCGTCCTGGCCGTGGTCGCGTTCTTCGTGCTGCGCCAGACCGCGACGACCGCGGAGATCCCCCCGGTCGACAAGCCGGTCATCGAGGGGGCCAGCTCCAAGCTGGTGAAGGGCGATCCCCAGCCAGATTTTGCCGCGAACGCGGAGGGCAAGGGTGGCGTCATCCTCACGGTGCCGGGTGGCGCCAGCGAGGTGACGGTCACCAGCTCCTCGACCGAGTTCCGCACCGAGTGGGACGGCTCGGGCAACCTGCGGCTGAAGGATCTCGAACCGGGCGTGCTGCTCGCAAAGGTCAAGCCCAAGGGCGGCGGGCCGAGCGTACGCGCCGACTTCAGCGTGGAGGCCGGTTCAACCTGCGTCTTCACCTTCAACACGGGGGGGGGCAAGTGGGAGAAGTCCGAGTGTCGCTGACCGCGCTGCTGCTGTTGCTCGCGAGCCCCGCCTGGGCGCAGGAGGAGGGCGGCTACGTCGCGCTGCTCGACAAGGCCAAGGCCGCGATCGGGTCGGGGGACTACAAGGGCGCGCGGACCCTCCTGGCCCAGGCCGAGGCCGCCGCTCCCACCTCCGAGGCGCTCATCCTCGAGAAGGATCTCGCGCGGCTCTCCTTCTACAAGGGCGCCGTGGAGTGGCGGAACGGAGACAAGGACACCGCCGCGTTGAACCACTGGCGGAGCGCCATCGTCCTCTCCCAGGACTTCCAGCCCGAAGCGGACGTGCTCCCCGAGAGCGACGCGCAGGACGTGTACTACGCCCTCATCGGTGAGGTGAAGGGGCGCGAATCCGTTACGCTCGGCCTCCCCGAGGATCCGGGCGACACGATGATCTTCGTCGACGGCCGCCGGATGGAGGCTTTTGACGCCGTCGTGATCGGGACCCACTTCGTGCAGCTCCGCTGCGGCGAGGGGAACGTGGTCGGGTCCTGGTACACGTTCGGCGCGCCGCCGCCCGACTACCTCGTGCTCTGCTCGGGCGGTGCCTACCCGGTGGCCAAGGGAGGCAAGGCCCCGAAGCCGCCCAAGGGGGCCTCGAAGGCCGACATCGCGAAGGCAGAGAAGGAAGCGGCGAAGCAGGCGAAGGCGCAGGCAGCGCTCGAGGCCGCGGCCGCGTTGGCGGCCGAGAAGGAGGCCGCCGCCGCGCTGGCCGCCACCGAGAAGGCCGCCGCCGAGAAGGCCGCCGCCGAGAAGGCGACCGCCGACAGCGCCGCAGCCGAGAAGGCCGCCGCCGCCGCCGGCGCCGCCGCCGAGAAGGCGGCCGCCGACAAGGCTGCCGGGGACAAGGCCGCCGCGGACAAGGCTGCGACGGACAAGGCCGCCACCCTCGCCGCCGCGGACAAGGCCGCCGCCGACAGCGCCGCGGCGCTCGTGGCCGCAGAGAAGGCCGCCGCGGACAAGGCTGCCGCCGACAGCGCCGCTGCGCTCGTGGCCGCAGAGAAGGCAACCGCCGACAAGGCGGCCGGCGCCGAGGCCGAGCGGCTCGCCGCCACCAAGGCCGCGGCGGACAAGGCCGCGGCCGACCAGGCCACCGTGGACAAGGCCGCTGCCGACAAGGCGTCCGCCGACAAGGCCGCCGCGGACAAGGCCGCCGCCGACAAGGCGTCCGCGGACAAAACCGCTGCGGACAAGGCCGCCGCGGACAAGGCCGCGAAGGCGCTCGCCGCGAAGGCCGTGAAGCCGAAGTCCACGGCGAAGAACGAGGACAGCGGCGTTGTCGGCTGGGCGATGATCGCTGGCGGCGGCGCGATGATCGTGGGCGGCGGCGCCGTCAACTTCCTCGTGGTCAACCCCGCGTGGACCGAGGTGGAAGCGGCGAACGCCGACCCGCGTGGCGCCACCCGCACCGAGGCCGACGCCATCGTGAGCCGCTTCAACACCGGACGTTACGCCACCATCGGCCTCCTGGCCGCGGGCGTCGCGACAGCCGGCGTCGGCGTGTTCCTCGGGCCTCTCGACAGCCACGTCTACTTCACGCCTACGGGCGTCGGCCTCGCCGGCCGCTGGTAGCGCCGGGGCGTCCGAGGCCCGCGGCGCGCCCGAGGCCCCCGCCGCCTACTCTCCCGGCGTACCGGGCTCCACTTCGGGACCTCCGAGGATGGTCAACACGGGCGCGCGGAAGCCGACGCCGGCCTCCGCTCGGGTGGAGACCGCCCGGGTCCAGCTCGGGCCGACCCACATGCGGTCGAACGGATGCAGGGTGATCAGCGGCACGCCGCCGAGCCGCGCCGGCCACGTGGGTGGCACGGCCACGGTGGACACGCCTACGCCGGCCATGCGCTCGTCCAGGTTGCGGTAGGTACGCGGCGCCGGAGCGTCGGCCACCACCACGGTCGACGCGCCGTGTAGCGCCCCGAGCGCGTCGAGCACGCGGCTCGACGCGGTGGTCATCCGCTCCGACCACGCGCCGCCGTCGAGCGGGCCCGGCAGGCGCGTGACCAGGAGGGGGAAGACGGTCGAGGAGGGCACCCCCACGAACGACAACGTGAAGCCGTACGGGGTGTCCATCGCCTCGGTCCACTCGATGGCGTCCCCACAAGGGTGGAAGCCGCCCGCGACCACGATGGCGAGCCCGATGCCGCCGCCGTCGGGCGGGTAGAACCGTGACTCGCCGCCTACTTCTTCGAGGACGGCCATCACGAGCGCCGGATCGCTCACGCCCTGGAGCACGACGACGCCCGGCGCCGCGGCCGCGACGGCGGCTTGCACGACCTCGATCGGCTCGTGGCCTTCGAGCGTCCATTGCAGGAGCCGGACGGGCTCGGCGGGCGGCGCGAGCGCGGCGGCGCAACGGCTCACCGGCCCGATCCAGTCGGGAGGCACGCCCCCCGACGGCGCCACGTCGTACGGGAGGCGCACGCTCGCCACGGCCGCGACGGACCCCACGGCCAACGCGCGTGCCACCCGACGGTTTCCGGCCCACACGGCGGCCAGCGCGGCCCAGACCGCGAGCACGAGCAGGAAGGGCTCGGCGTGGAGGACCAGCGCGGTGAGGACGTACCGATCCGCCCCCCAACCGACGATGAGCCCACCGGACGCGAGGCCGACGGCGAGGAGCCAGGGGAGCAGGGCGCGGAGCACGAGGGAGCGTAACCACGGCAGCCCGCTTCTGGGATCCTGCCCGGTGAGGGGTGCGCGGGGGTCCAGCTTCGTGCTACCTCGGCGGCCCGAGGGCGCATGTCGGAGCAGCGGTTGGCGTGGGTGTTGAGTCAGGTCGAGCACCTCACCTATGAGTTGTACCGGCGCGTCCGGAGCGGCGATCTCTCGCTCGCGGACACGTGCGAGCTCCTCCTCCCGACGGGCGGCGAGACCGAGACGAAGGAGTGGCGTCGCGGAACCCCCCAGGACCACGCGCGGGCGCTGCTCCGCCACGTCGGTCCGGCGCTCTCGACCCTCCGGGACGCGGGTACCGCGGACGATCTGGTGTCGAGGTTGGAGCCGCTGTGCGACGAGATCGAGCGTTGGGCACGGGAGTGAGGACGCGCCGCGGGCCGGGAGGCTACCAGGGGCTCATGCGCGCCTCGACCCTCGTGATCCTGATGCTGAGCTTCCCAGCGGCGGCCTACGAGACGGATCAGCTCACCGCGCGCGATCAGCCGCTCGAAGATGGGCTCGCGCTCGCAAACGCACGGGTGAACGAGCTGTTCGTGACGGCGGTGGAGCGCGTGAACCAGAGGACCAGGTGCAAGGCCTCGGACGAGCGCACACGCCGGGTGCTCGCCACCGATAGAGGTTGGACAGTTTTTTCCCGCGCGGCACCCTACGACGCCGAGCCCGTGGGGATCGTGGTCGTAGCGTGATCTGATTTGAGATTCGTCGTGAGCCGTCCTATGCTCGTGGTCCGCGACACTCGACCGCGCGCTCCCCTCATTTCTCGCAGCCGGGGTCCGGGGCAGTCTCGCGCCGCGACTCAGGGCGCCTCGGCCCTCGGGGCATCGCTGCCCTCCTGCCGACAACAGCGGGTGACCCATCGACGGGCTGGCCCGCCGTCGAGGAGGCCACCGCGGGACGGTGGCCCGGGGCAGCATGACGCCCGGGGGGCGGCGGATCGGCAGGGGGCGGCGTAAGCCGAGTGAAAGCGGACGCGCAGAGATCGTAGGCGCGCAAGTCCTGGCGCCCGCACGAAGCGGTGGTCGGAAGTGCAAAATTAGGAGCGTGTACTCCGGTGCTTAGATCGATCGAAGCACGGAGGCTGCTACGATCACCGATGTTTACGCCCCACGAGTTGCCTTAGAAACCGTATTTGATAGCCTAAGAAGCTCGTGCACCGCTGCTGCCGGCTACACGACCATCATGGGCCGGAGTGCGGGTGGCCTCGAACGGCCCTGGCTGGAGGTGCACCTTCGGGGCACGCTCGTCCACATCTTCTCGCTCGAAACGATTCTCTCGGTCACCGGCCGAGAAAGTGCGAGACGATGGTGGTTCCTCCAGAGCGAGTGCCTCCGGCTGTCCGCTACCGGATGGGTCACCGTACCCCTGGATGCCTTCGAACAGGTGCAGATCACCATCCGAGGTATGAACGGTCGCGCGCCGACCGACGCGGGGCCGAGCCTCGGGCGCCCGGACGGATGCCGGATCTGTACCTACGAGCCCTCGCCGGGCGGCGGCGGCCTCGACTTTGCGTGGTGGTAGGCATCGGTCGGCCCAGCAACTTCACTGACTCGCGCCGGAGACGGGGCTTCGAGGACGGTGTGCCGTCCTGCGCGCCGGACCGCGGCTTCCAGTTCGTGGGGAAGGTTTGCGACGGAGCAGCTTCTCGACGAGACGGGGGCGCCTGACTCGACGAGGTACGATGGCTCCCACTGGTCTTCAAGGCTCTGGACGCGGATCCCGACGCCGTCGGTGACGACCCCGCCGACCACCCTCCATCGGATCGCCGGCGCGGTCAGACGGGCCATCGCCAGGGCGTAGAGAAGCGAAGAATCCACCGGTACGGCTGGCATTTTCGGGACTATATCGCAGAACGTGGTCGGGCCGCGTGAGGGGTGCCCGCGGAGCGAGGGTTCATTGCCGCGAAGCTGGAGGCCACCCGGGTCACCGCCCGGCGCTCACGATCCCCACGGTCCCCTGCACTGGGCCGGTGAGCCTCTCGTCCCGCAGTGCCCGTGCCTCCTCAAGGTGAAGGAACCGGGTACCTCCACCCGCGTTGTCCGCGAGCATCACGGCGAGGGCGAGAACGGCGAGCATCAGGGGCTCCCGCTCACTCGTGGTCGCACCCTCGAGTGACGCGGCGCCGTACCGATCCACCAGGGCGGGCGACGGCCTTCCGAGGTCTTCGAGAACGGCGATCCAGGTCTGGAGTGCTGGCCAGAGGTCGTGTACGGTTGCGGTTTCCATGTCGGTGTTCCTCACGGCCGAGGATACACGCATCCGGGCGGCCAGCGCCGTTTTTCCTACCATACCCGGCCATATTCGCCACCGTGGCGCGTGCTGCGACCGGTCGAGCGCCGCGGTGGCGCACCGGGACCACGCCGAACGCCCCGCCCCGGGCTGGTGCCTCCCCGGCCAGGGCGGGCGGCTCAGCCGGCCTTCGTTCCCCCTGCTGGATCCCTCGCTCGACCTCCTCCAGACCTGCCCGTGCCCTCGCGAGGGCCTCAACGCAGCGGGTCCCCTCGGATCCGTCGACCGCAGCCTGCAACGACGCGATCGCAACGGTCGGTTGCTCGCGAAGCGAGTGCCAACTTCTCCATCTCGCTTCCGAGCCAGTGCGTCGGCATCGCGAATCCGTAGCTTCGGAGTCGCCTCGGGGCCACTTCCCCCGTTTGAGGGGCTTCTCCCTCATCGGCCCAGCGAGTGGAGGAACCCGGATCGGAGTTCCGCCGAGCCGCACACCTCATGGCCGCACGCCGGCAGGCCGGCGCTCCGCGCCTTAAATCCGGGCCTAAACTTTAGGGCGCGACGCCATAAGCCACGGCCATCGCTCGACGGCCTCCACGACCTTGCGGAGGTCGTCCTCCTCCAGGGTTGCCGCCCGGGCAAGCTGCTCCGGCGTCGCCTTCACGTCCTCCAACCGCGCGAGCAGGTCGCGCGGGAGGCGCGTTGAAAGCTTTCCTCGGAACGTCGCGTCATCGTTCAATGGGCTCCTGGGTCCTTCACCGCGGGCGCGGCGGGCGCGGCGGGCGCGGCGGGCGGCTCTACCGACTGCCCAGCGGGCTCCCTGGCCGGGTCGGTAGGCTTGTTGAAGGTGATCCAGCCGTTGATCACAGCGACTACAATAGCGCCGCTCACGCCGATGATCGCAGCGACCACCGCGGCCCACGGCACCCAGCGGGCCAGCGGGGTGGGCGGTGCAGCAGGAGGCGGCCGGGGAAGGCGGGTCGAGTCGCCTATGCGGATGCCTTCGTTGGTCGAGTGGTCCTTTGCGACTACCTCCACCGACTCCCCGCGCGCGATGGACACGTCCTTATTCGTACTGCTGCGCTCCGAGATCACAGAGGTCTTCTTCTGGCCTGTCGTCATCTCGACTCGCTCGCTCGGCTCGAAGCCGATGTTCTGGGTGACGTCGTTCGCCGAGTTATTTTCTGCGTTGAAGTAGTTATTTACCTCAAGAGCAGGACGCTCGGCGATGCGCCCCAGTAACCTCTCGATGCGGTCGAGCTGCTCTCGGTCGGTCCGGACCCCAGCGTCCCCTGCCGACCGCTGGGGCGCTGCACTTTTCCCGATTCAGCGTCCGGAGGCTGGTCGAACTGCGCGAAGGCCGGTCCCTTCCCGAACACGAGAACGATGCCGCCCTCCTCGAAGTTCTCGCGGCGCTCCCCTGCGCACTCGTCGCAAGGGCCTTCAGGGAGCTCCATGCCGGGCAGGTACGGCTCGATCCACGCCTTGTCGTGACCTCGATCGCATCGCACGATCGCGGTCGCAGTCAGAATCTCGTCCTGGGACAGGCTGAGCAACAGCGCGATGGCATGCTCCTCGTCGTTAGCAAGCCCGGCCACCACGATCGGCGTGGCCGTGAACGAGCCGATGCCGCGATCTGCCTGGACTCGCAAAAAGGGCAGGATATCTCTGGCGAACTTCACCGACATAGCCTCCTCCTAACCGCTACAGTAGTTCTTGGAGTAGCCAGCGCTTCGCGGATGAACTCGTCCTCCTAAGGAACAACAACCCGGGCGCTTTCGTATTCCGCATCGTGAACTGGACGATGTTTGTCTCAACGAAGCCGTCACCGTGAGTATAGTCGAAGATGAACATCCGCTCATTGTTCGTGGCGTCGACTACCTCCGCAGCCATGGCCTCGGTAAGATCGATGGGCAGCCGCTGGGTTCCCTGCATCGGTCCTTCGATGACCACGCGACCATTCTTACCGTCTGGGCTCTTCGCGATCTCGGCTCGGCACTGCTTCAGCTTGAGGCGCGCAGCGATCATCTTGACCCGAGTGTCCGTGAAGGCGAACGGGTCGAAGTGCTGCTCCTTACGCCGCCCGTGACGGAGGCCGAACGCCCCCTGTGCGAACCCGCCCATCGCGCGACGCGCCTGATCGTAGCCGGCGTAAACCTCGGTGAGCCGCTTGGGATTGTCCAGGTAGACCCGCACCACCACGACGTCGCTGGTCTTCTGCTTGTTCTCGAACCGCGTCCCCTTCTGGTACGTCTCCTGTCCTACGATGTCGACGTGCCCCTCCAGCACGTTCCCGTCGGTGAGGCGAAGGAGGATCAGATGCTCGCCCACCTCGTCGGGAGCGGCTGGCGCGATGATGTTCGGGGCACCGCCAACGAGGGTTCGCTTCATACGCCCCACGACCTCCTGGATGATGTCGGCGGACGACCACCCCTCATACACGGGCACGGTGAACGGATGAACCGCCGACGCGCCGTGGTCGAGCCATTCTGCCTTCAGGCGGTTCGCTGTGCCCGGTCGAAGCTGGTCGATCTCTTCCAGGATCTTCACCCGTCCGGACGGACCAGCATTGAGCAGCTTGAACAGATGATCTCGGCTGTTTTCGTTCGAGACGAACTTCTTCACGAGATGGCGGATGTGGTCATCGCTTACGAGTTCGAGCATCGAGAGTCGCCTTAGTGTACGTCCGCCGCACAGCCGTGCATCAGGACTGCGCGGATTTGTACGGTAGACCGGGTACACCCGCGGGCTTTTCTTTCGTGACGAGCGGGCATGGACCCAAGCAGTGCGTTTACAAACCAAGGAGTTGGATACGCGTAGTGACATTTTACCTTAGTGTTGCTATTGACACGTCAATAGATGGTAGGGCGGCGCGGACGGGTGCGCGCGATGATGCCGCGCGGCCGGTCGCTTCTTTCGCCGGCCGCGTTGTTCTCCGAGCGGACACTGGCAACGAACAGAGCGTAGCTGAACGCCTCATCGCACGAGCGCCAAAATATGTCCGCAGCCAAATTCTGTCCGCTCTCAGCACGGCACACCCCCGTGGGCGCCAACGTCGTGATGACGTGGATGCTTAACGCCCGATTTCACAAGGCAGGCTCCGCAGAGGGCGGCCCCTGATCTGAACGGGCGTGCCTATGCTGCACGTGGTACAAGGCTGGCATGGAAGAGTTCCTCAACCTGTACTTCAAGGGCGGTCGTTACGACGACCTTGAAGGCGTGCCCTTCGAGGCACTGAGGCACCTGACCGACCTTGACCCGCTCATTCGCAGCGTGGCCAGAGATCTGTTCCTCGACGGGAACCCGAAGCGGAAGAGGGTTTCGCCCGGCTTCGAGGAAGCGTTCGTACCCGCCATCACCCGGATCGAGGGCGGGGGTTCTGCGGAGATGGCGATGGACTGGTCGCCCGATCCTGCGGCTCAGGCCGCTCAGTTCTACTACGAGGAAGCGCGCGACGAGGTGTTGGACTTCCTGGTGAGCCTGACCTCGGAGCAGCCGGAGGTTCCGAAGTGGATCTCGCGCACGTCGCTCGGACACCTTGCCGAGGTGATGGGCGCCATCAAGGACAAGGAGACCGCGCGGTGGAAGTACGGGAGACATGATCCCGTCACCGTCGGCGAACTCGTCCGGCAACGCGTCGAGTCCGAGGCCGCTAAAATCTTAGAGGCAAAAGACGAACCTTATCAACTCGTTGGCCAGTTGCACCGTGTGGACGACAACCCTCATCACGTGGCCATTCGCCTTCGGGAAGGAAAGCGCGATCAGGTGGTGCCGATCGACCCGGCGCTGAAGACGCGCTGTGTCCAGGCGTTCGAGAAGAACGCGGAAACCCTCGTTCGGCTTACCGGCAACTCTCAGCGAGACAAGGAAGGCCGGACCTTCGGAGGGGCGACGGACATCCGGATCATCAGCGGCCCCCCGATCACGGCCCGTCTGGAGGAGTTGAAGGGCCTACCGGACGGCTGGCTCGCCAACGAGGAGCAGGAAGGCGCGAGCGCCGCACCCACTGCCGCCTTCCTCCACCTCGTCGAGAAGCACATTTGGCGACTGATCGAGCTCACAGCATGCGACCGTCCCCACCTCTTCGCCATTCCCGACGGTGGGGTTGAGATGTTGTGGAAGCAGGAGGGAACGCGCATCGTCGCCCGGTTCGCGGCCAAGCCAGCTGGCATCGTGGCGGTGCGCGTAGTTCTCTCGACTCGGGCGACGGAGCGGAAGGCGCTCAAGACCGTTGAGGAACTGGCGGAGTGGCTGCCAGGAGCCCAGGGGGTGCCAGGGTGAAGGCTCACAAGAAGATCGAGCTCCAAGATGCGCCGGTTCATCGCATCGTGACCGACACGGCGTGGATTCAAGGCGGTGTAGTTAGCCCCCAGGCTTTCCAACCACGCCCAGTGGATAAGGGTGAGCTGTCGCTACTCGACAGCGGCAAGGATGCGCCCGCTGCGCATGCAGAGTGGCAGGCGGCCTGGGGTGAGAGACTCCCAGGCCAAGCCTGTCTCTCTCGTAAGGTTTCGGACTTCACGGGTCTTGGCGTAGAGGTCTACGAGAGCGGCAGCAAAAAGCTCCCCTCCCACGCGCATGCCGACATGAAGGACGCTGCGGACGTGGACACGGTGGCCATCCTGTTGGCCGAGGACTGTCCGGTGTGGCGCCCGCCCGCTGCGTGAGAAGTCCGGTGGCTCACACCTCAGCCATAAGCATATAGAGCCGGTCTCTAATTCGCGGTGCACGGCGGCTCGGGTGCGCTTGCCCGCCTGTGTGCGTCTCGGGTGCGGACTCGCCGTAGGTGACAAGGGGCGACCGGCCGCCTCCTGGTACGGGAGGAACTTGCGCCTAAGTGAGTCGGCGAGGGGACGCGATGACCAAAGAGCGAGATGCGAAACTGAGGAGCGCGCTCGAAGCGACGCGGATGCGGGGAAGAACGGTCCGCCTCCCCAGCGCGCGGATGTGGGTGGCTCTGCCGACTTGATTGCCGTTCCAGCCGACACGATCGGACGCGCGCTTGGACACTGCGGGCTTGGCTCGTGCTCGTGGGCTTCGCCGCGACCCATCGCGTCTGCACCTACAAGGAACTGAGCGCGATCCTCGATCACAACGCGTGGCGGCTCGGAAACAACAACGTGCTTGCCGGCGTTGCCTTCTTCTGCAAACTCCACGACCTCCCACCGCTGACCAGCATCGTGCAGAGGCAGGACTCCGCGAAGGCCGGCAGGAGCCTGCCCGCCTGCCCGCCTGCCCGCCTGGGCGCATGATGCCTCGCGTGTGTTCGAGATCTTTGAACACCACTGGTGGACCATAAAGCCGCCTACGCCGGAGGAGTTCGATGCGGCCATCCGGAGGGCATCGCCCAGGGGGGTGGTAGCCACGGGAGCGTCAAGCTGCGCCGACGCCGCCCACGCCGCCCACGCCGCGGGTTCGCGTGCCGATCGTCGAACAACGGCCAACGGGCCGAGGAATGGGGTCCGCCGGGCGGTTTACAAACGAGCCCACGTCACGTCGCCATCGGTCAATGACATGTATTC
>JAUXQH010000156.1 GCA_030685065.1 Pseudomonadota bacterium
CCGTTTTTTGCGTTCGTCGGGGACGAACGACGAATTCGGTGCGCGCGCGGGGGCAGAGGCGGGTGCGAAGCGCACGCGCGCGCCGTTTCTTGCGTTCGTCTGGGGACGAACGACGAATTCGGGTGCGTGGGCGGCCGAGCCCGGTGCGAAGCGCAGGCGCGCGCCGTTTTTTGCGTTCGTCTTGGACGAATGGAAAATTCGGCGGATCGATGGTCAGGCGTGACGGACGCCGAAGGCATTCCGTTCGATCCCCGCGGGGTGGGGCGGCGGCCCCTGGCTCCGCCTCCGTCGCGGCGTGTACGAACGCCCAGACTCTCGCCCGGAAGGGCGGCGCTCCGGCGGGGCCCTGTGCTTCGCCGAGCGCGCCGACGTGGTCCTCGTCGCCGAGCTTCGAGCGAACCGGAGGCGCCCCCGATGGATCGTGCGCCGAGTGCCGGATTATCGCCTCTGCACGCCGTCACAATCGATGCCCCACACCCCGTTGTCGAGGTCGTTCAACTCCTGGGCGCAGCACTGCTCCCCGTAGTCGTCGTCGAGGCAGCCGTACCCCACTGCGCAGTCGCAATCTTCCCGGCACACGTCACCCAGATAGCCGTCAGCGCGGTCCCCACCGCACTCATCGAAGCCTCCGTCCTCATCCTGGTCGAGGCCACCGCCGCTACCACCGCCGCTGCTGTAGCATCCACCGATAGGCGCGCTGGCGCCTATCGCCAGCGACAGGACCACCCACCGAAAGTTCCCAAGTAGAATTTGCATTTGATCGTACTCCGAACGCGGGAGGGTACGCCAAGACGAGCGCGTGGGCAAGAGCACGCCTGCCCCTGCCCCGCCCCGACGTCGTCCCAGACGCCGCAGACACGGCGACGCGCTGGCGACAAGGTCGCGCCATCCACACGGAGCGCATCCGCGCCGACACCGAGCGCGACGGGGAAGAGGACGAGTCCGGCCTTCCGACGACATGCTACGGTGGGCGGATGTCTTCCCCGGCGATCCTGCACGACGCGCGTCTCTGCCCAAACTGCAATGCGTCGCTCTACGACCTGTACTGCGGGCGCTGCGGGCAGGCGAACCCGCCCGAGCACCAATACTCGCTGTGGTCGTTCCTGCTCGAGACGTGGCAGGCGTTCCGGGGGCGCACGTCCGCCCCGAAGACGCTCTACGTCTTGCTCACCCGGCCCGGGGAGCTGACGGAGGCCTACGTCGCGGGGCAGCGTATCCGGTACGCGAACCCCGTGAAGCTCTTCGTGACCTGCGCGAGCTTGTGCGCGTTGATCTCTGCGTACTTCGCGCCCGAGGGGCTTGGCGGGCCTGCTCCGAGGCATCGTCCACGGCCGGCGCCCGCTGGCGGACGTGATCTTCCCCATCCACCTCTGCAGCGTCCTGCTGGTCGCCGAGACGCTCCTCGGGTTGGCCTTCGCGCCGCTCGGCATCCCGGGGTCGTTTCTGGCCGTTGGTGCCACACTCCTGGCGGTCACGGCGTACTGCTTCGCGGCTTTGCGCCGGGCGTATGGGCTGGGCGGCGGCGAGGCTGCCCGCGTGACCCTGCTGGCAACAGCTCTGTTCGCCCCCGCTTATTTCGTGTCGTTGTGCCTGCAACTGGTGGTGATCCTGCTGGTTTTCACGCCGCTCGTGATCCTCACCGAGCTGGCGGTGGACGCTCCCTACTGATTCGTGAGGTGAACCGCCCGGCGCTGATCGAGCCCGGTCGCCGCCGACGAGACGCTCGCCGGCCTGCGGGACGGCGCAGCGGCCGATGACGTCGTGATCGCCGCGCCACATGGTGGCAAGGGCGCGGCGCTGCGGGCGGGGCGGCCGCGCGTGGCGAGCGGCTGCTGCTCACCGACGTGGATTGGAGCGTGGGCCCCCACCTCGTCCCGGACCTTCTCGCGGTCGACGCGGACCTCCTCATCGCCACCCGTGAGGGCCGTGAAGCGCGGCGCCTGGGCGAGCCGGTGCTCCGGCATTGGCTCGGCCGCGCCTTCAACCGCGCCGTGCAGGTGCTGGTCCTCGCCGGCCACGAGGACACCCAATGTGGGTGCAAGGTTCTCCGCGCCGAGGCGGCGAAGCCCCTCTTCGCGGCGCTCACGGTCGACGGCTTCGCGTTCGACGTGGAGCTGCTCTACCTCGCCCACATACGCGGCCCGTCGTGCGCGAGGTGCCGGTCGTGTGGCGCTATCAGGCGGATTCGCGCGTGCACCCCGTGCGTGATGCGGTCACGATGGCGCGGGATGTGTGGCGCGTGCGGGCGAACGCGAGGGGGGGGCGGTACTGAAGCGCTACGCCCGCGACGCGGAGCAGGTCCACCGCCACCTCCGCCGATCCAGGGCGCCCCGGGCCCGCGAGGACGCGGCCCCGTCGGCCCGCTCCAGTCTCGCTTCGCTCGGTCCCGCCGAAGACGGCGGGGACCGGCCGCCCGCGGACGGGCGGCCGACTTCCGGGCGCCTGGCGCTACGGGTGTGTCATCGGCGGCGAGCGAGGTCCGCGTCGCCCGTGCGCCTCGCGTCGCCACGCGAGGGCCAGCGGAAGCAACAGGAGCCCGGCGGCCGCGCCCCCGCCGCAGCCCCCCTCCTCATCCGCTGGCGCGGTGGGTTCCTCCTCCTCTGGCGCTGGCGGTTCGCAGGCATCCGCGCCGTCGCAGTCCTGGTCCACACCGTCGCAGAGGACCTCGGCCGTGGAGGACGAGCGGCCGGGGTCCGCGTCGTCGCAGTCCAGGTCGCAGTCGTCCCCGTCGTCGTCGGCGTCGCGATCGTCCGCGCCGTCACAATCCTGGTCGATCGCGTCGCATACGATGTCCATCGCGTCCGGGTATCGCTCGGGGTCGGCGTCGTCGCAGTCGTCGCCCCCGTAGAGGGTCCCGTCCGCGCCATCGTGATCGAAATCGAATTCGGTGGCGCCGTCACAGTTGGTGTCGACGCCATCGTATGGGTCGTCCGTGCAGGGGTTGGTCGCGGCGTCACCATCGTCACAGTCACCGTGCTCGGCGGGCCATCCGTCCCCGTCGGCGTCGGTGCCGAGGAGGGTCCAGTCGTCCTCGTCGGGCACGCCCACGAACACACCGTCGACATAGGCGGACGAGTAGTCGGTCCAGCACTCGCCCGCGCCACGGAACGTCACCTCGAAGGTGTGACCCTGCATGCGGACGCTGTGGAAGAAGTTCCAGTCCACCGCGGTGTCGGCGCGCCACGCGCAGGCGCCGTCGTCCCAGGACATGCCGCGCGATGTCGCCGCACCGTTCTGGTGGTCCCACATCCCCGCCGTAAAGCCGCTGTCCTGGGGCCAGTCGGCGCGGAGCGTGCCCGCCCAGCTCACGCTCGCGTCTCTCGAGCTGCCGCCAGATGCGCTCGTGCTGCTCACCCGGCTCCGCTCGAGCGTCACCCCGAGCGTGCTCCAGCCGAGGCCCGACGCCGCCGGAGGCGCCACGGTGATCGAGGTAACCGTCGTCTCCGTGTAGTCGTAGGTGTCGCGGTAGCTCCACGAGTGCTCGGAGTGGTAGTCGAGAATCGCGCCCGCGGCCGTCACGCACGCGATCGCCTCGCACACCTCCCACCAGTCGGACTTGTCGGACGTGCAGGTGACACACGCCTCGTCGTACCAGGCGTACGCGAGGTCCCACGCGTCGCTGACGGGGCCCCAGGAGCTCGCGTCGTCCCACGCGAGCACGTGCTCGGGGAGCGTGGCCGTGTCGATGCATTGGAAGCTCATGTCCGCCGCCGCCGCCGCCGCTACCCACCACATGGTCCGCGTCCCTCCCCCCACAATCTATCTGAACCGCACAGGGACCGTCGCCCCGCGTCACGGTTGCACCTGTCGTCCCCCTCCCTGGCACGCCCCTTGCTACCCTCCGTGCGGACCCCCTGGAGCCACTCGTGCACACCGACCCCACCTCCCTTCGCCTGCGCTTCCTCGCCATCCTCGGGGCGCTCCCCCTCGCCGCGTGCGGAGGGGAGAGGTTCGAATCCGAGGCGTGCATCTCCGTCGCGGACCCGACGGCGGAGTGTCCGACGGTCGCGGAGGCCGCGGCCGACCTGGTCGGCGTCGGTTGCGGCACCGCCATCGTGTCGGTGGATGGCGAGGGCGTCTTCACCGGCGCGGACGAGGATACGGGCTTCGCCGGGGATCGTTGCTGCTACCCGGTCACCCGCAAGGAGGTGAACAATGGCTGCGTGGTGGGCCGGCCCTACTACGAGGGGGGCCAGCTCGTCATGGCCCCGGCGGTCCGCACCTCCGGTTGGGCCGGCGGTCGCCGCCCCTCCGTGGCCGGCCTCTCGGCCGAGGAGCGGCGCGTGCTCGCGGACGCCTGGACGCAGGATGCCCTGATCGAGCACGCCTCGGTCGCCGCGTTCGCGCGCTTCGCGCTCGAGCTCATGGCCTTCGGCGCGCCCGCCGAGCTGGTGGACGCCGCGTTCGCCGCCGGGCGCGACGAGGTGCGACACGCGCGCCTCACCTTCGCGCTGGCCGAGGCCTACGCCGGCGCCCCCGTGGCCCCCGCCGCGTTCCCGTTCGGCGGGGCGATCCCCCTCGAGCGCGACCTCGCCGCGCTCGCCGCCGCGACCGCCCGCGAGGGGTGCATCGGGGAGACCGTCGTGGCCTTGCTCGCGGCCGAGGCGCTGGCGGCCACCGAGGATCCCGCCGCGCGGGAGGTGCTCGCGGTGATCGCGGCGGACGAGACCCGCCACGCCGAGCTTGCGTGGAAGGCGGTTCGGTGGATGATCGAAGCGGGTGACGAGCGCGTGCGCGCCGCGGTGGCCGCGGTCTTCGAGGACGTTGCCCAGAACGGGGTGACGCCCCCCGATGTCACCTTCGGCGCGCCGGACGGCGTGCTCGCGGCCCACGGGCGCATCCGCCCGGAGGCCATGCGGAGCATGGTCGACCGCGCGCTGGCCGAGGTCGTGGCCCCCTGCGGGCTCGCGGCGACGCGCAAGGCGGCGTAGCCGAGCTACCCGCGGCCGCGCGTGCGACCGTGTTGGGCGCCAGCCGCCACGAGGGCGCCGCCCAGCGCTATCAGCCAGATCGCGCTCACGGGCAGGCAGCAGCACACGTCGTCCATCGCCCAGGCCCCGGTGAAGAGCCCCGAGAACGCGGACTCGTGCCCTACGGACACGGCCGTGACGAGGGTGCGGGAGAGCAGCTCGCCGAGCGCCACCGACCACCACGCGGCGAGCGCCAGCCACGCGCGCGCCTCGCCGCGCCGGGCGCCTTCCAGGGCAAGGAGGAGCGCGCTGGCCATCAGCAGCCCCCAGCAGGCCGCGATCTGCACCGCGAACATCGCGGCCGGCCCCGACGTGGGAGCGAGCGGGAGAGGCACGGTGGGGTCGGCGCCGTGGAGCTCCAGGATGCCGAGCGCGCGCAGCGGGGCCTGCGCCGAGAAGAGGGCGCGCGCGACGGAGAAGAACACACCAGCGGCGAAGACGGAAGCGGGGAGGCGAGGCATCGGGTGCTCCGGGGGAGACCGCGGTGCCGAGCACGCGCCGTGCCAGGTTCAAGTGTTCGTATTCATTGCGTTGACGCGCCGGCGGTGACGGAGGTCCGTCGGTCGACGCCGGTCAGTCCCGCTGTCCGATGCGAGATCGCTGAGAGGATGCGTAGCCACCCGAATCCAATAGGGTGGGCGCTCCTCCGAAGGTTCTCCATGAGTCTCACCACGTTGATGTTCCTCGTCGCCTGTTCCGGCGCCCCCTCGACCGACGACACCTCCGGGTCGGAGGACACCGACGACACCTCCACGCCCGACGACACCGACGACGACACCACGACGGACACCGACGAGGACACCGACGAGGTCGAGGACACCGACGAGGTGCCCGTCACGCCGCACGACTGCCTCGACAACCACGGCATCTTCGGCCTCTCGTCCCGCTGGACCTACGCGTGGAAGAACTCGAGCCGCACCGGCAGCCGCGTCACGACGGTGTCGGCCTACGACAACGCCACCAACTCGGCCACGGTGAGCATCCAGAGCACGTGGGTCGACGCCGCGGCCACCTTCTACGAGACCCGCGTGGTCGAGCATGTCTGCGATGCCGACTACCTCTATGTCGTGTCCCAGACGGTCAACAGTACGCTCGACCTGAGCATCGGGACCCCCACCGTCGTCGCCGACACCTACACCTACACCGAGCCCGAGCGCGTGCAGGCCAACCATACGCTCGACCCACCCAGCCCGACGATGTGGACCAAGCACACCGTCGGCACCCGGGTGGACAGCGGCGGGGCCTCGCAGGCCTTCGACGTCACCGTCATGTGCTGGTTGGTGCAGGCGGATCAGGGCGGGTACAGCCCGTTCGTGCCCGACCAGTACCAGTGCGGCACCCCGCCGGTCTACCCGGACCCCGAGCCGACGGTGACCGAGGAATACCGTTGGGAGGAGGGGATCGGCATCGTGAACGACTGGGACACGCGGCTCACCGAGCACTCCCCCTAGGAGCGTCCGGGAGAAATGCTCCCGTCGTCCGCTCGCGTCTGCTGGCCGCGGCCGCGCGTCTTCCTCGGTCACAGGTCTCGACCTGCTCCCTCGTCAGCCGCGCAGCCGCGTCTCAGCAGCCACGTCGCGGACTCGGTCCGCATTTCCCCGAACGCTCCTAGCGCGCACCCTCGAGCCGCGCGATCGCCCAGGTCAGGTTGCGGCGCGCGGCGGCCTCGCGGTCGGCGAAGGGCGCGGTCCGGTAGATCGGCGCCTCCAGGAATCGTCGTAACAACCCAGCGCGCGTGGTCCGAAACACCGCATCAGGAACCCAGGCGTACTCTTGCCGAATCTGGGCCTCGTAGGCGGTATACTGGTCGGGCGACACGCTCAGGATCCCCAGGTCGATGTCGACCAACAGGCGCGCGTCCTCGTCGTCCGGCTCGTCCGCGTGCCGGGTGGCGTCGATCAGCGCCTCGATGTGCGCGATCGTGTCGGGGCGCGCGCCCGCCGATCCGAGGTGCCCGCGCGCCAGCTCGGCGCTCCGGGCCTCGTTGTCGGAGCGCCGGGTGTCATACACGGCGTCGTGGTACCAGAGCGCGAGCGCCGCGCCGTGCCGGTCCGCGAAGCGGTCCGCCAAGGCGTCGAACGCCTGGAGACACGCCGCCAGATGAGCCAGCGTGTGGTAGGCGCGGTGGGGCTCCTGCCAGGCCTCGATCAGGGCCTGGTGCGCGGAAGCGGCGGAGATGCTCGCGGGTGCGCATGGATCGGAAGACGCGGGATCCAGCGCCGCCCCCACGCCGATCCAATGCGCCACGAAGTCCTCGACCGTCAGCGGCGACCGGAGCAGGTTCATGCCGAGGGCATACCACAAAGGATGACAGCCCCCGGCACCTGGGACCCTACTTCTGGTGGGAGCCCACCGAGGCGGGCCGGAGGAGGGTTGCCTGGTACCAATCTGGTTGCACATCGCGTGCGTGGGGCCCGAAGTCGGGCTCCATGAGGCCCCAGGATCCGGGCCCCCCGAGGCGGACGTGGACGTCGCGGGGGATGCGCCCACGCGGACCATCCGGCCCCTCGGGGCCGATCCCTCGGCCCGCGACCCCGACCGTGCCCCGTGGTTCGAGCTCCCGGACGACCCTGACGCCGAGGACTTCTACGCCGAGGGTACGCTCCACGACATCCACCTCACCCTCGACGATGCGGGGCGCGCGAGCCTGGGGCTCGATCCCCGCACGTCCGTGGCAGGCACGTTCCGCACCGGCGGCAACACCTGGCGCGTCGGAATCCGCCTGAAGGGCACCACGACCTTCCGCACGCTCGCGGGGAAGGCCGCGTTCAAGATCGACTTCGAGCACGTGGATCCCGAGGGGCGCTTTCGCGGACGCAAGCGCCTCACGCTGAACAGCATGCTCCAGGATTCGTCCATGCTGCACGAGCACGCGGCGTATTGGATGTACCGCCAACGCGGGGTTCCTGCGCCGCGTCACACCTACGCCCGTGTGTGGGTGAACGATGTGCACTACGGCCTGTACGGGGTCGTCGAGACGATGGACGAGCAATTTCTCGACCGGGTGCTCCCCGACGACGGGGACGGGAACCTCTACGAGGCCAACCTGGCGGATTTTCACGTGGGGGACGAGCATCGGTACGAGCTCGAAGAGGCCTCGCCCCTCGTCGAGCCGTACGTCGATCTCCAAGCGCTCACCGGCACGATCGCGGCGGCGCCGCCCGATGCGTTCCTCGCGGCGCTGGAGGCCACCTTCAACGCCGACGAGCTCCTGCGTATGCTCGCGATCGATCTGGTCAGCGGCAACGTCGATGGGTACAGCCGCCTGCGGAACAACTACCTGGCGTACAACGCCGTCGGGGCCGGCCGCTGGTACCTGATGCCGTGGGGCCACGACCAGTCGATGCAGTGGCACGTCTCGGTCGCGCCCTTCGACGGGGGAGTCGGCTACCTCCTCGAGCGGTGCGCGCTGGACCCCGCGTGCGTGACCCGCCTGACCCAGGAGATCGAAGATCTGCTGGTCGTGTGGGACGAGGGCGCGTTCGCGGCGATGGTCTCGGAGGCCACGAGCCTCGTCCAGGAGGAGTGCGCGAACGACCCGCGCGCGGAGTTTCCCTGCGATGCGGGCCACGTCCTCGCCTTCGTGCTGGCGCGCTCCGCCTCGGTGCGGGACAACCTGGACGAAGTGGCGGCGGAAGCGACGGAGGAGTGACGAGGGGCGCGCGCGTGGAGGGGACGCGCGGACGAGATAGACCCTGCGCGCCATGGATCTGGACGCCTTCAGCAATGACCTCCAGGCGCTCGGCGCCGAGCTCCGGCAGGAGTGCGGGGAGGCCGATCTCGCCCACCTCCGCCGCATGGAGCGGTGGGGACGCCTGTGTAGCCTCCTCGGCTGGGCCACCGCCTGGATCGCGCCCAACCCCGTGAGCATCCTGGCGTTGTCGACCGGGCGCTTCGCGCGGTGGACGATGGTGGGGCACCACGTCGGGCACCGGGGCTACGATCGTGTGGGCGGGCCCTCCGGCAAGGGGTTCGGAGAGGGCGGGCGGCGGCTGCTCGATTGGTTCGATTGGTTGGTTCCCGCCGCGTGGAAGCACGAGCACAACGTGCTGCACCACTACCGCCTCAACGAGGCGCGGGACCCCGACCTGGTCGAGGAGAACCTACGGTGGCTCCGGGAGAGCCGCTGGCCCCTCCCGGCGCGCTATCTCCTGGTGTTCTTCTTCGCGTTGACATGGAAGTGGCTCTACTACGCGCCCAACACCATCGCGGAGCTGCACCGGGAGGATGACACGCTCGAGGCCCCCGACGTGCCACGCAACGTCTGGACCTGGGATCCGCGCTCGCCCGCCGGCCGCGATCTGTGGCTCTGGAGCGTGCTCCCGTTCGCCTCGGTCCACTTCGTCCTGCTCCCCGGATTGTTCCTGCTCGTGTCCCCCTGGGCCGCGTTCAGCGTGCTCCTCAACCAGCTGCTCGCCGAGCTCCTCACCAATCTCCACAGCTTCCTCGTCATCGTGCCGAACCACGCCGGCGGAGACCTCTACCGCTTCGACACCCCCGCGCGGGGCAAGCGGGAGTTCCTGCTGCGCCAGGTGCTCGGCTCGGCCAACTTCCGCACCGGCGGCGATCTGAACGACTTCGCGCACGGCTACCTGAACTACCAGATCGAGCACCATCTCTGGCCCGATCTCCCCATGGCCGCGTACCAGCGGGCCCAGCCCCGGGTAAAAGCCCTCTGCGCGCGCCACGGCGTGCCCTACGTGCAGGAGTCGGTGTGGCGGCG
Organism: Pseudomonadota bacterium; assembly: GCA_030685065.1. Lineage (GTDB taxonomy): Bacteria > Myxococcota_A > UBA796 > UBA796 > SXON01 > CAJBVW01. Next base: position 9,694 of record JAUXQH010000156.1, read on the forward strand.
GGTTGCCAGGACCGTGCGGGTGATGGTCGGGGAGGAGACCATGTTGGTGCACGAGTCGGCATCGGTGTCGGGGGCGGCCGCGGCGTCGGGCGCGCGGGCTTCTACCTCCGCGTAGCCGCGACGATCTTCTCTTCCAACGTGCACCCTTCGGTCAGCCCGAGCGTACAGGCGCGGCGGGCATCCTCGCGGGCGCCGGGGATGTCACCGGTGCGGTAGCGCGCGTTGGCGCGGTCCCGGAGGGGCTTGGGATCGCGCTCGTCCAGCGCGACGAGCCGATCGAGGGCGTCCACCGCCTCGGCGTCCCGACCGCTCTGCGTGAGCACCCAGGCGAGGCTCTCCCAGCCTTCGCGCTGGGTCGGGTCGTCCCGCGTGCTCGAGCGCAGATCCTGTTCGGCGAGGTCGAGGCGCTCCAGCCGCGCGTAGCTCCGGCCGCGCCCGAGCCGCGCTTCCCTCGAGTCCGGGTCGGCCTCGAGCACGGCGGAGAAGGCCTCCACCGCGAGCGTGTGGTCTCCGGCGAGGTAGGCGGCGCGGGCCTCCGGGAGCCGATCCACCCGCGTGGCGTCGACCCGGCTCATCTCGGCGGCGGCGGCCTCGGCGCTCGCCCGGGCGGCCAGCTCGAGCTCCCGCTGGGCCTCCACGTTCGCCTGGTAGCCCATGAAGACGTACCCGCCGGCCCCCAGCGCGCCCGCGCAGACGACGAGCCCGATCACAGCCAGCGCGAGGAGCCACTTCCACATGCCGCCAGTCTACAGGAACGGCGGGTGTCAGAGGCTCGCGAGCAAGCTGTCGACCGCGCCGAACGTCCGTTCGTTGTCCTGCGGGACGTAGGCTGTTCGCGTGTTCCCGCCGGATCGCTCGGCGAGGAAGGCGGCCACGCGGTCCTCGAGGAAGCGGGGCGCCCAGTCGCCGTAGCCGAGCTCGGTCAGGTAGCGCGCGTTCAGCTCCTGCTCGTATTGGCCGTCGATGGGCACCGAGAACAGCGGGACGCCGAGGTGGACGCACTCGCTCATCAACGAGAACCCGCCTCCGGCCACGGCCGCGCGCGCGGTGCGCAGGTCGTCCACGAAGCCCTGCTCGGAGAAAGGGCGCAAGGAGACGTTCCCGCGCTCGCCTTCCAGGCCGAGGCCGTAGACCCGGAAGGTGCCGGGAAGGCGCTGAAGGAAGGGAACGAGCCCCGGATTGTTCGTCCCGGTCTGGTAGACGAGCACGTGCTCGCCGGGCTCGCGCTTCGCCTCGAGGATGGTGGGGCGCAGGATGGGCGGTACGAGCGTCGTGCGCTCCTTGCGTACCTCCGGGTAGAAAAACGTCGTGACCAGGTAGTGCCAGGCCATCGGGAGCTTGACCTTCACGGCCGCCTTGGCCACGAGGAAGCTGGGATCCCGCGTGATCTCCTTTGGATGGGAGCAGCGATTGATGATCTGCATGTTGTCGATGGAGATCACCGGCAGGCGCTGGTTCAGCCCGTAGAACCAGGCCCAGCTCTCGAAGTCGGAGACGACCACGTCGGGGTTCAGGGAGCCGAGGACGGTGTCGAACCAGGCAGCGATGTTCCGGGCGATGCCCATCGGCGCCTCGCCCAGGTTGGACACCACGCTCCGCCCGACGGAGAGCACGTTGTCCTCGTAGTCGAGGTGGAGGCCGTGGATCTCCTGGATCGAGAAGCCGGGACGGCCGTCGAACGCGGCGCGCAGGAAGGGAAAGGCGCGGTCGCTGGCCACGACGCCGAGCTGGTGCCCCTCGGTGAGCAGGTGGTCGATCACGACGCGGGAGCGCGTGGCGTGGCCCATGCCCTCGCCGACGACACCGTACAGGATACGCATCGGGCGAGGCTAACCGCTCGTCGTCAGCGTCCGCGCATCGGAGCGAGCCGATAGATGTTTCGCGCACCCACCTCGATCGGCGGACCGAGCGGCGCGAGGAGGGCCTCTACCTCCGCGAGCACGGCTTTGGACGCGTAGCCGTGCGGGTGGAGCACGATTCCCACGAAGCCGTCCGTCGCGAGTCGTGCGCGGTCGGCGTCCACGCGTTCGGGCGCGGTCACCGTCACCGTGACCAGCCCGGTCTTCTTCTCGGTCCAGAGGAGCGTGGCCGTGAATTGGTTCTCCGCGAGGTAGCGCGGCACGAAGCCGACGACCTCGTTCGGGATGGCGCGGCCGTGCACGAGCTGCTGGAGGAAGTGCTCGCGGAAGAAACGGTCGGTGCCGTGATCGAAGTAGGGAAGCTCCAGGATGGGGCCCGGCGGCAGGTGCCTGTCGAGCTCCGTGTAGATCGGCGGCACGACGAGGCTCCCGGTGGGGATGGGCCACGGCGTCGGCGAAACCCACGCGACCTCCACCAGTACGAGCAACGGGAGCGCGAAGCCCAGCGCCATCCCGGCGGACCCGACGCGCTGACACAGGGCGACGGCGCCGTACGCGGCGGCCATCGCGAGGCCGAGAGACGCCGGGAGCGCGTAGCGGAAGGGCTCGAGGATGAGGTTGCCGCCCGGTAGCAGGTGCTGGGTGAGCAGCCACGCCGCGTTGACGGGGGTGGTGAAGGCGAGGTGACCCGTCAGCGGCAGGAACGGCCCCGTGGAGGCGACCGCGCAGAACACCGCGATCCCCACCCAGAGGGCGATCGCGCTGCGGTCGGGCGACTTGTAGAGCCCGAACAACGCGAGGCCGATGGCGACGAGACCGGGCGCGAAGGCCCGGTAGAAGCGGGCCGCCGTGGTCCGCTCGATGAGGGCGTCCTTTCCGATCGCCACGTAGTCCGCGAGGTAGGCAACGTAGCGGTCGCGGTGCCCCGGCTGCAGGAAGGCGTAGGGCGGCGCATGGCGGGTGGCGGAGACCGCGGACGCGGACATCTGGCTGTCGGGATCCGCCATGATGGCGTGGATGTACAGCGCGTCGACGCCCCCCACGATGCCGAGCGCCGCCCCCATCGCGCCGAGCGTGATCAGCCGCCTCCGCCAGGGGGGCGCGCCGTCTTCGGTCAAGTAGTCCACGCTGGGCACGAGGCCGCCGCGGAACGCCATCGGGAGGAGCACGATCGCGGGGAAGAGCATCGACGCGAAGACGACGAAGTTGTAGGGGCAGGTCGCGAGGCCGATGCCCCCGAAGGCACCGCCGACCAGCGCCCACGCGACGATTCCACGCTCGCGCGGAGCCTGCAGCGCGCGGAGGAGCCCGAGGATCGCCAGCGGGTAGGGCCAGAGGTTGAGGATGTCGGTGACCCCGCCGGTGACGGCGTAGGCGAGGACCAGCGGGGAGAGCCCGAACACGACGCCGGCCACCAGCGCGGCCACGGAGTCGCCGACGAGCGCACGCGCGAGGGCCCAGGCCGCGAGCATCGAGGCGGCGAGCTGCCCGACCACGAGCAGGTTGTAGGCCAGGACCCGGCCGACGAGGGGCCGCAGGAACATGGTGACGAGGGTGCCCGTCGGATCCGGGTTGTTCAGCGGACCGAGGTTCGGGAAGGCGGCGACGTCCATCCGGCCGCCGAGGACGCCGATCCGCGCGAAGGTCTCGTAGACCCACACCTTCACGGGCAGCTCCCCGAGCGGATCGCCCACGAAGGACTCCGGCTCCCCGAGGGTGCCGAGGAGCGGGAGGAGGGCGAGCAGGACGAGCAGGAGCGGAGGCCCGATACGGGAGATCCACGTACGAATCATGGACGGGCCATCCGTTCGATCGCGGAGGCCCAGGCGCGGCCCTCCCCGATCCGGGTGGAGAGGCCGTCCTTGTCCGCCACGATGGCGCCCACCCGTGCCGGGCCCAACGCCTCCGCGAGCGCGATGGCGTCGGCCTGCACGGCGAGCCGCAGCGTCATCGCCCGGCGCGCGGCGGGCAGTACGCCTTCGTCGAGCCGCCGGAGCTCGTCCACCGCGCGCTGTTGGGTGGGGGTGCCGACGGCGCGCACCGCCCGTTCGACCGCCTCCGCGAGCCCCCGTCGGTTCGAGGGAGCGCTCGGCGGCGCGCTTCCGAGCACGGGCTCGCCCATCTCGGGGATGTGTGTCAACGGAGGGGCCATGGGGTGGAGCCAGGCGAGCGAGGGCCTGCCCGGGGCGGCCGCCAATACCCCGTTCACGGCGAGGGCGCCGAGCACCGTCGCGACCCGGAGCCTCGTCATGGGGGCGCGAGCGCGAGCAGCTCGTCCCAATAGGCCTGCTCCACCTCGCCCACGCTCACCGCGTCCCGCTGGGCGACGATCCAGGCGCGCTGCTCGGGCGTCAACGTGGCCGCGATGCCGCGCGCGCGTTCCTGCAGGCGGGCCTCCAGCTCCGCGATCTCTCCCTCCACGACGAGCAGCGCCTGCCGATCCTCGGCGGCCTTGCGCACGATGGGCGCGATGGCGGCGCGCTCGGCGTCGGTCAGCGGCGCGGCGCCCGCGACCGAGCCCTCGGACAACGCGAGGACGCCCCGCGCGAGATCTTCCACCGTGATGAACTCGCCCACCGCCGCGGCCTTCGCCGCGAGGGCTCGCGCGGCCCCTCCCGGGGCCTGGAGGTGGCCGGGTGGATCCGCCTCGCCGAGCAGCGGGACGTAGGCACGGACCGCACCGCCGCCCGCACCGAGGAGCACCGCCTGCACGAGGGCGACGACGAGCAGCACCACGAGGAGCCCGTCCAGGAAGCGCTCGCGGCTCATCTCGGGCCCGTCGGCACGGCCGACCGTGCGGCCGCCTGGGCCACGCGGTCGGGGCCGAGCGCGGAGACGAGCCCCGTGCCGTGCACCATCCAGGCCTCGCGCGCCGCGCGGCGCTCCGTGCGGAGCACGCCGAGGCGCGCCCGGAGGTCGGCCCCTTCCCGCAGGAGAGGCGTCATCGTGACGCGCTGGGCATCGGTGAGCGCAAGCGCGCCCTGCTGCGCGGCGAGCGCGTACACGCCGCGGGCCACGTCGTCCGCCGTCATGTGGCCGAGGAACGCGGGTTCGATGTCCCCGAAATCGCGACGCGCACCCGCCGAAGGGGCCGCGGCCGGCACCCGCGTGTCGGATGGCGTGACGACGACCCCCGGGTGGCCGCGCTGCACGAGGAAGGCGCCCTCCACGCCGACGAGCGCGAGGAGGAGCACCGCGGAGACGGCAGAGAGGGAGGGCACGAGGGCCGATCGTGCGCGGTTGGGATGCGAAGGTCAACCGGGTGCCGGGTGGAGCGCGCCGCGGCCTGGGTTACGCGCGCCCCGTGATGTTCCACCGATCCCTGTCCATCGCCTCCGTCGTGGCCGCCCTCGCTCTCGCCACGGGCCTCGCGGTCGCGGCGCCGGCCCCGCCCAGCCCCACGACCGTCACCGGGGCGAGCGCCGCCCCCAAGGCGCCCCAGACCCGGACGCGGGGGGTCCCGACGGCGCTCGAGGACCCCGGCAACCTGGGCCGCTACTACGGCGCGCTGCGCGAGGTCGCCGCGGGCAAGCGCGTCGCGCGGGCGCTTCACTACGGCGACTCCACGCTCGCGGCGGACGGGATCAGCCGCACCGTCCGTACCCGGCTCGCCGCGCGCTTCGGGGATGCCGGTCCGGGCTTCGTGTCGGGCACGAACGACGGGCGGTGGAACCGCCGCTCCGATGTCGAGGCCACGCGTCGGGGCGATTGGCTCTACCGCACGATCCTGCTCGGCGGCGCGGGGGGCCGCTACGGCCTCGGCGGCATCGTGGCGATCGCCCCGGCCGGCGCCACGATGGTCACCCGCGCGGTGGACGCGGCGAAGGCGAGCCGGCTCCAGAAGCGCCTCGAGGTCTGGTATCAGGCCGGGGCCGGCTATGGCACGGTGTGGGCGAGGGCGGACGATCGCGAGGTGCTCCGCGTCCCCGCCGTGGCCGCCACCACCGAAGACCGGCGCTTCACCCTCGATGTGCCCGCGGGCTTCACCACGCTCACGGTGGGCGCCAGCGGCGGCGCCGTGCCCGTGTACGGCGTGGTGCTCGAGTCCGGAGCGCCGGGCGCGACCTGGGAGTCGCTCGGCGTCATCGGCGTGAGCAGCCGGTCGTTCACGACGTTCGCGGGCGAAAACCTGGCCGCGCAGATGACCGCGCGCGCGCCGGATCTGGTGGTCGTCATGCTCGGCGGGAACGAGGCCGGCTACCCCGTGCTCACCACGAAGAAGGGCGCGGGGTATGTGCCGATCTACTCGGCCGCGCTCGCGACCATCCGGGGCGGCGCTCCCGCCGCGTCCTGCCTCGTCGTGACCCCGCTCGACCAGGGCTACGTCGACGAGGTCGACGGTCTCTCGCGCTCCCGTCCCGGCATGGGCAACCTCGTCGCGGGCCAGCGCGCCGCCGCGAAGGCCGCGGGCTGCGCCTTCTGGAGCGCCTACGATGCGATGGGCGGCGCCGGCTCGGCCGTCGCATGGGCCAAGACCAGCCTCGGCTCGGGAGACCTGGTGCACCTCTCGCCGAAGGGGCTCGAGGTCATCGGAGATCACCTCGCGGACGCGATCCTGGGCGGGTACGACGCCTGGGCCGCGACGGCGCGGTAGTCGTCGAACGGCCCTACTCCGCGTCTCTTTTTTCTTCCGGCGTCCCAGATTGTTGGAGCATTGGGACCTTCGGGAGAAGCCCCTTGATGTGCGCGAGGAGCTCGCCCGGCTTGAATCGCGGCATGATCAGGTAGCCGTTGGCACCGAGCGCCAGGCCCGCCATTTCGGTGGACTTTTCCAACCGGGATCCAAATGAGCCGGCCTCGAGCGAGAGGATGAGGAACATCGCCTCGGCGTGCCCGTCGCTGTCGCGCACGCCCTTCAAGAACTCGAACACCGACTCGTCCTCGAGATAGGCGGCGCACACGATCACGTCCGCGTGGTTTTTCCCATGGAGAAACGCCCACGCTTCCTCGATGGTGGTCGCCCCGACCACCACGTACCCGACCTCCTTGCACGTCTCCTTCAGCAGCTCGATGTTCTCGGCGCTGTCGAGGAAGAGGATCCGAAACGTCTTCTCCGGTGACTTGGCGTTCTCCGGTTCGGGGTGCTCGAGCTTGGGTTCTGTCGACATCCGCACTCCTTGGTCGCGACCTGGATCCGGCTTTCGCCGAAGCTGAGTAACGCATCGATCGACGGATCCCGCCTTCGTTCCGCGGGCGCTACCAGGTTCGACGCTTCTCTTCCGTGGTGGGCGATTGTCGGAGCATCGGGACGGCCGGCTGCAGCTTCCGGAGCTCCGCGATCAGCTCGCCCGGGTCGAACAAGGGCATGATCAGGTAGCTGTCCGCCCCGAGGGCGAGCGCCGCGCTCTTCGTCGAGCGATCGAGCCTGGCTCCGAAGGACCCGGGCTCGAGGGACAGGATGACGAACATCGCGTCCCCGTGCGCTTCGTCCTCGCGCACGCCCTTCAAGAACTCGAACACCGACTCGTCCTCGAGATAGGCGGCGCAGACGATCACGTCCGCGTGGTCCTTCCCGTGGAGAAAGGCCCACGCTTCCTTGATCGTGGTCGCCCCGACCACCACGTACCCGACCTCCTTGCACGTCTCCTTCAGCAGCTCGATGTTCTCGGCGCTGTCGAGGAAGAGGATCCGAAAGGTCTTCTCCGGTGGCTTGGCGTTCTCGGGAGCCGGGTGCTCGAGCTTGGGTTCCGTCGTCACCGCGTCTCCTTCGATGCTCGTTCCGGGCGAGGCGCTACTTCGGGGCGGGCGTCGGGGTCCCACCCGGCGGCGCCGACGGGCGCCCGGGCGGCAGGAGGCTCGGAGGCCCCCCGTGAGGCCCTCCGTGCGGGGGGCCGCCCATGCCGGGTCCGCCGCCGGGTCCGCCCATGCCGGGCGGCATGCCCGCCGCTGCCGAACCGGGGGCGGCGGGCTCGTCGGGGGGAGGCTCCTTGCCCTCGACCACGTCCTTCGCGTCCTCCACGGCGTCCTTGGCGGGGCCGCGCGAGAGCTTCACGAGGCCGCGGGTGGACTCGGATCGTGCATACCAGTCGTCGCCGCCCTGGAGCAGCTGGATGGTCTCCGGCTTCTGTCCGGCGGCCCGCACGGTGAGGTCGAAGCCGGGCACCAGGTCCGCGGGGGCCTCGCCGTCCTGCACGTAGGCCGTGCTCTTGAGCTTGAGCGCCTTGTCGATCCAGTTGCCGAAGGTCTCGTCCTTTCCCGTTCCACCCTCGCGTTCCCAGTAGGCCGCCGCCTTGTCGTCCTTGTTCTTCTGGGTCCAGGAGGCGTTGGTCGCGCCGACGCCGAGGGACAGGCCGTCGATCTGCTCGACCTTGCTGGTGCTCAGGCCGCGCTCGGGCAGGCGCGTCGCGGCGAACTTGAGCGTCTTGAACGGCTCGTCGTCGATGACGTACACCTTGCCGTCGCCCTGGTTCTTCGCGTAGCGATCCTTGGTGCCGTAGGTCTCCCCGCCGAGCTCGAACACGGTGGTCTTCCCGCCGGCCGAGACCGCCACGGTGGTATCGGGCGCGCTGAGGCCGAAGGAGGTGAGCTGCGCGTCGTCGACGTTCTCGAGCTTCCGCAGCCCGACCATCGGCGTGAACGCCTCCACCACCTTGTCCGCGGCGATGCCCGTCTTGAAGCGGGTGACCTTGGGCTCGACCGGGGCGGCGTCCGCGGCGGCGTCCTTGCCCTTCTTCTTGCGATCCTCGACGGTCACCCAGCCGTAGCGCCCGAAGTCGTCGGTGCGCTGCTCGAACGTGATCGTGAGCTCGGGCGAGGTGTAGACCACCTTCTCGAGCTCCGCGGCCTTGGCGTCGATGAGCACGACGCCTTCCTTGGGGGTCTCCTCGCCGCCCGTGTAGCGCTGCCAGGCGGCGCCGAGCGAGAGCACGAGCAGCCCCGCGAAGACGATGACGGACTTGTTCATGCGTTCCCCTTGCGGCGGCGGCTGTTCACGCGGACCAGGCCGCCGAGGAAGACCAGTGCGGGCACGAGCGCGCTCGTACCGTAGAACCACACCGCTTCCCCCTCTTTCGTGTGCTGGATCTTCACGTCCTCCTCGTTCTCCACTTCACCGGAGAGCGCGGGATCCTGCGTGAGCCAGCCCAGGGTGTCGACGAGGTAGTACGCGTTGGCCGCGTTGCGGATGAAGGTGTTGGACGCCCAGGTGGTGTCGGCCACCACGGCTGCGCGCCACTCCTTGTCACCGGTGGACGGGCCCGCCACGACGGCCGCGATGTCGAGGCCGTTGCCGCGCTTCTCGGCGTCCTTGTCGAACTCGTAGTTGCCGTTGGCGTCCGCGAACCAGTCGGGCATGCCCTTCACGGTCACGGTCACCTTGCCGCTGTGCTCGCCCTCGAGCTCCTTCACCGCGCCGGTCTTCGGCGTGATGAAGGTGGCCTGCGCGGAGTTCTTCGACAGGGTGGTGACGGACTCGTGCGAGCTGTACTTGTTCGTGCCGACGAACGCGCGGTCGGACAGGCCCCCGGTCACCCGGAGGAAGGCCTTGTCGGAGAGCACGGGGCTCGACGTGTACTGCACGCCGAACAGCGCGGACAGCGCCGGATCCGGGGTGTCGCTCGGCTCGAGCATCAGGAACACGGCGCCGCCGCGATCCCGGTACTCCTTGAGCGCGGTGACCTCCTCGGTGAGGAAGGGGCGCTTCGGGCCGGTGATGAAGACCACCGCGGCGTCGTCCGGGACGGCCTGGCCGAGCCCGTCGTCCACGCCGAGCTCCTTGACCTTGAAGTTCAGGCCTTCGATGACCTTCTTCAGGGTGTCGGTGTTCTCGTCCTCGGAGGCGGCGCCCTTCCAGTAGGCCTCTTCGTGGCCCACGGTGAAGTACGCGGTGCGCTTGTCGCGCGAGAGCTTGAGCAGCGCGGTCTGGACCTTGCTGTCGAGCTTGCGGAGCTCCTTGCGGGCGCTGTCGAGCTTGTCGCCGAGCTTGATGGTCTCGACCGCATCGCCGCGCACGAAGGCGACGTTGCCGTTGTCCTTGACCTTCCACTCCTTGGCGAGCTCGGGCGCCATCGCGTGGTCCATGACCTCGATGCTGAGGTTGGGACCCTCGAGCGCGTCGAAGTAGGGCTCGACCTCGCGCAGCACTTCGCTGGACGCGGGGAAGAACAACACGACGCGGATGGGCTCGGTCAGGTTGTCGGTGATGGCGCGCGTGGACTCGCCCACGGCGGTCGTCTTGAAGAAGCCGTAGTCGAAGCGCTCGTTGTATTCCTTCGCCAGCCAGTTCATCGGGAACAGCATCGCGAGGCCGAAGGCGAGCGTGAGGCCGCCTTCGATCGCGGTGCGGAGGCGGCGGGGGTGCACGCTCTGGGGGCTCGTGTTCAGCGTGCGGTCGATCGCCAGCGCGGGGAGCGCGCCGATCAACCAAACGAGCGGCGCGAGCACCTGGAGGGCCGTGCGCGTGTGCTCGGCCGACTCAGCCGAGAGGCCGAGCCCGTCGACAACGTCCTTGCCGCCCGCCGCGTAGAGCGCGAGGGACGAGAGCGAGAGCACGTAGAAGCCCAACGCGGTCTTCGTGGCGGCCGGGTGCTTGCCGATCGTGGTGGCGCGCAGCGCGACCGTGGCGAGCGAGAGCAGCCCGCCGATTCCGAGAAGGGACCACCGCACCAGATCGTTGCCGCCGAACATGCGCTCGGCGAGGAAGATGGCGAAGAAGCCGATCAGGAACGAGATGCCGGATGGGCTCATTCCCACCTCCGGGCGATGAGCGAGCGGTTGGCGAGGAGGAGGAAGGCGAAGGTTACCGACACGAAGAAGAAGACCCCCGAGGTGTCGATGCGCCCGTCCTGGAAGGGCTGGAGCTGCTTGTCGAAGAAGGCGACGTAGCTGATGATCGCCTTGAAAGGCGGGTCCACGACGCGGGCGAGCATCCAGCACATCACGAAGAAGACCGTGATGACGGTGGAGATGACCCCGGCGAGCAGCTGGTTGCGGGAGATCGAGCTGGCCCACGTGCCGAACGCGATGGCCGCGGAGCCCATGAGCAGGATGCCGAAGTAGCCGACGGCGATCTGCTCCATGCTCACCTTGCCGTTCACGAAGATCATCGCCGGCATGAAGCTGGTCCCGATCACGAAGCAGGTGAGGAACGCCATCCCCGACAGGTACTTGCCGAAGACGATCTGGCCCTCGGAGAGCGGGGAGCTGTCGAGCAGGACGATGGTCCCGGTCTGACGCTCTTCCGCGAAGAGGCGCATCGTGATGAAGATCGACACGGCGAGCACGACGCCGCCGGTGAGCTGGATGAACTGGTTCAGCACTTCGGCCGAGTAGCGGGCGGTGCCCGTGAGGCCGAAGACGTTGAACAACAGCCCGTCGATCAAGAGGGCGAGCGCGAGGATGGCCCAGCCCCAGACGGTGTTGACGTAGGCCCAGAAGTCACGCCGGGCCACGAGGAGGATGCCCTTCATGCCGCTGCTCCCTTGGTGAGACCGAGGAAGATCTGCTCGAGCTCCGATTCGTCCTCCGTCAGCTTGCGGATGCCGACGCCGGCCTTCACCAGGTTGGTGACGAGCTCCTCGCGGTCATCCGTCGTGAGGGAGACGTGCAGGCGCCACAGGCCGCCCGGCTCCTCGTGCTTGTCGTAGCGGAGCACCCCGGCTCCGGAGCCGAGCGCCGCGTCGATGCTGGCGGCCGTGCCCCGGACGATGAGCGTGAGCCGCGCGCCGACGCCCCCGGCCCGGGAGGCGAGCTCGGCTTCGGTGCCCTGGGCGACGATCTTGCCGCCGGCGAGCACCAGGATGCGGTCACACGTCTCGGAGATCTCTCCGAGGATGTGGCTCGAGATGAGGACCGTACAATCCTTGGCGAGGTCGCGGATGACCTGGCGCATCTCGACGATCTGGCGGGGATCGAGGCCGCTGATCGGCTCGTCCAGGATGACGAGCTTCGGCTTGTGGATGATCGCCTGCGCGATCCCGCAGCGCTTCCGGTAGCCGTGGGAGAGCTCCTGGATGACGCGGTGCTGCACGTGGGTCAGCTGGGCGATGGCGAGCACGCCGTCGAGCCGCGCGTTCACCGTCGCTGCGTCGACCCCCTTGAGCTCGCCGCAGAAGGCGACGAACTCGCGCACGGTCATCTCCTTGTAGAGCGGCGGATCCTCGGGGAGGTACCCGATGCTCGCGCGGGAGGAGGAGCCGGCGGAGACGAGGTCCACGCCGTCGATCGTGATGGAGCCGGCGGAGGGGACGAGCAGACCCGCGAGGATGCGGAGCGTCGTGCTCTTGCCGGCGCCGTTGAGCCCGAGGAACCCGACGATCTCGTTCTTCGAGATATCGAATCGGATGTCCTCGATGGCGCGGCGCTCCCCGTAGTAGTGGGTGAGGCCTTCGACTGTGATCATCGAATTGCTTCCGGGATTGCAGGAGGCGAGTGCCGGAGTGCGGCAGGGGGACGGGCGTGAAGAGCGGGCCACCCTGTTATCACCGCGAGGCAAACGTCAAGGCGAGAGCCGCGTCATTGCGTGTCGCTTTCGGCGGGGGGAGCCCATTCCCGGCGGATCGGCGCCCCCTACCCGAGGCGCCCGCCGATGTCGTGCGCGAGCGCGCGGAGGGCGCGGAGGCCCTCGCGGACGTGGCGTTCGGGTTCCTTGGGGTTGTACCAGCGGAAGTGGTTCCCCCAGTCCTCGGGGCGTGCCAGCGAGAACCCGGAGCGGGTGGTCTCGATCAGGAAGGCCTTCGTGCCGTACGTGCCGTAGAGATGGTCGATCTCCATCCCGTGGCCGCGAAAGAAGAACCCCCACCGCGCCAGCTGCCGGGGCTTGTAGGCGTGAGCGCCCATCGCGGCCTGCATCACGAGGCCGAGCCGCTGCATCTCGGCCCAATCCTTGGGGCGCTCCCAGAGGCCCGCCCAGGGGTAGTAGAGGAACCCACCGAAGCTGTGGAGGGAGACCGCCACGTCGAAGCGCTCGGTCTCGGCGAGCGCGTCGAGCGCGCGGGACTCCGGCTGCGAGAGCGGCGCCGGGCTCGTCGCGTAGCGGCCCGGGATGAGGTGCCGCCACACGGCCTTGGCCTCCCGATTGACGGGGAAGTCGCGGTTCAGATCGACGTTGTCCGCGTTGCCGCGGCGATACTTGTTGTCACCCGCGAGGAGGTCGGCCTCGACCTTGGCGCGACCGTCCGGGTTGAGCGAGGGGATGACGGTGATCTCCACGCCCTCGAGCGGGTGCGCGGCGATCTCCGTGAGGAAGGCGACCGCGATCTCCGACGGCACCCACTCGAGCGCGTGGATCTGGGCGAAGACGAGGAGCTTCTTCTTCGGCAGCCCGGGCGCCGGCGCGTCCCCGGGGGAGGACACCCGAAAGCCCCAGATCGGGCGGCCGTTCACGGTGCGGCCGACCACGAACGGGCGCACCACGCCGGGGCGGGCGGCAACGAGCGGGGCGATCGCGCGGTGAAGCTCGGCCGCGTAGTGGTAGGCCGGCTCCGGGTGCGCCACGATGGGCTCCGCGGCTGCCCATGCGACGTAGTCGACCGGCGCGGGTGCGCCCCCGGCGGGGTCGAGCGCGTGGGCGAGGCAAGCCAGGAGGAGCCACATGTCGGCGGGGTAGCCCGGGCGGCCGTCGGGAGCGAGGGGGAGCGGGGCCGTGGGCCTTCGCCGCGGCCCCGGCGCCCTCGGCGCACCCGGCGCGAGCTAGAAGACGACGCCGAGCTGGATCCCGCCCGGCGTGCTGATGCGCATCAGCAAGGCGACGTTGTCGTTGAAGTGGTAGCGCGCCCCGACGCCGAGGTCGGGCTCCGCGTACAGCCATCCGTAGGAGCGCCCGTGCTTGTCGTGCCACCCGGAGTTGTCGAAGCCGATGTGGAGCGCCACGCCCACCTCGGGGAACACGGACCAGTGGTTGCCGAGGTAGAAGTTCCACTGCACCGCGCCGATGGGGATCACGTAGGCGCTGCCGCTGTAGTAGTTGTCACCCCAGTAGAGGGGCACGAAAAAGAGGTCCGCGCCGAAGCTGAGCGCAAGCTCGTCGTGCACGTTTCCGCCGATGAAGCCATCCGGGACGATTGCGAATTCAATTCGACCGCCGGCCCCGAAAACGCTGCGACCGTCGATGTTTCCGTGGATGTCGAAGCGCACGCCGTCGATCTGGTTGTGGTCGACGCCGTGGTGGGCGTCGTGAGCGAGGGCCGGAGCGGCGGTGGCCGCGCCGACGGCCAGGAGCAGACCGACGGAACGGAGGAGGGCGAGGGGACGCGACATAGGGGCTCCAAGTCTCCTCTCTGAGGGAGGAGACGGGGGTGGGTTCCCCTGTCAGATATCAACCTCGTCGGGGCCGAACGGGCGCGCGCCCACGGCGTTATCCAAACCGGACACCTTCCGATGGGTGTGACCGGTCCGCGACGGATCGAGTCAATTCGAGCCAAACGTCCGTGGTAGGGGAGCCGCGCATCGTCGGCATCGCGGAGTTCGGAATCTCGTCCGTGTCCAACAGTTGGTACTGGATGAACGCCTACGGAGCGGCGCGTCGAGAGTTGACGCGCTGGCTCGTGGGGCAGGCGAGCCCGCCGTCGGGGTAGCCAGCCGTGACCTCCCGGAGACACTCGCGCATCCGCCGCGGCGCGGTTTCCGTTAGACCCCCCGCGTGATCTTCAGCCTCCTCCTCGCCTGCACCCCTACGTTCGACGAGACCCGCAAGGATCTCGAGGGGTTCCGCCTCGTCGCGATGGCGGCCGAGGGCAGCGCCCTGCGCGCGCTGGTGTGGTCTGGGGAGGGGGCGTTGCATCCGACGGCGCCCACGGTGACCTGGACGATCGACGGCGCCGTGATCACCGAAGCGCCCGCGCCGCCGTTCACCGCGCGGGTGACGGTGGGAAATGGCAGCGCGTCGGAAGAGGGGGAGCTCGTCGTGAGCGCGGATGCCGTCACGCCGGTGATCTCGGGCTTCACCAGAGCGTTCGACGGAGAGGTCGCGCAGCTCTCTCTCGCCGTGGAGACCGGCGCGGTGACCCGCTGGATGGCGTCGGGAGGCACCTTCACGGAGACCGGCCCGAACGCCGCCGACTGGTCGATCCTGCCGCTGCCCGACGAGGACGGCGTCGTCGCGGACCCGGGGCCCGACGACACCGGTCTCATCGCGATCGTGGGCCTCACGCTCGACGGGAACGGCGGGAACACCTGGAGCTGGGTGGACATCGCCACCGACGCTGGCCCCTACCTCGCCGTCGGCGGCCGACTCCTCCCGGTGGACGCCCCCGTGCCCGCCGCGCTGACGGCCGAAGGCCGCTACCTCGCGACGCTCACGCTGGCCGACACCCGCGCCGGCCTGGTGCTCACCGATCTCGCCGCCGCGGCCGACTCCGACACCGGCGAGATCGTGTGTGGCCTCGATCCCTTCGATGCCGACGCCCTCGCCGACGGGCGCTGCGGGCTGGACGAAGCGAGCGGCGCGCGGGTCCTGCTCACGGGGGCGCCATGGCCCTGATCGCCCTCCTCGCGTTGGCGGTCGCCCAGGCGAACGCCGCCCCGCTCGACGGGCGCGTTCTCGATCAGAGCACCGGGCTCCCCATCGTGGGCGCCGAGGCGATCGCAAGCGGCGTAGTCCTCACGACGAATGCGAAGGGCCGGTTCACCCTCGACCTCCCGGCCGGCACGCCCGTGACCTTCCGCGCGCCGGGCTTCATGGAGGCCACGTTCGCCGTGCCCGCGTCCACCAGCGCGGTGGACTGGCGCGTTCGCCTCTACCGCGAGTCCGGCGCCCTCGAGATCGTGGTCGAAGCGCGTCGCGACGATCCGGTCGTGAGCGTGACCTCGCTGGACCGCGAGCGCGTCGAACGCACGCCCGGCACCTTCGAGGATCCGGTGCGGCTCGTCCAGTCGCTCCCGGGCGTGTCCATCACCCCCGAGTATTCACCCAAGGCCGGCGACATCTCCATCCGCGGGGCCGCCCCGGGCGAAAATCGCTTCCTACTCGACGGCATCGACCTCCCCTACCTGTTCCACTTCAACGGCTACTCGTCGGTGTTCCACACCCGGATGCTCGAGGAGCTCACGCTCTGGCCGAGCACCTACGGGGCCAACTGGGGCGGCGCGACGGGTGGCATCGTCGAAACCAAGTCGCGGTGGGACCGCCCCGACGGGGTGCGTGGCACGATCAACCTCAACCTCGTGATGGGTGGCGCCGAGGTGCGCGTCCCCATCGGGAAGAAGTGGGTGCTGCGGGCCAGCGGGCGGCGCTCCTACCTCGACGCCTTCTCGCGGGACGACGAGCAGTACACGGTGTTCCCGCAGTTCTGGGACTACTTCGCCCGCGCCGAGTACGTGCCGGGCGAGGGGCGTCAGTGGGGCGTGCTCGCGTTCGGCGCGGGTGACGCCTATACCCGGTACGTGGGTGAGCCCACCGAGCTGGTGGGTTGGGAGCAGGAGACCAACCCCAGCTTCGAGTACGACCAGCAGTACCACGTGGCCGGTGTGGTTCATCGCGAGCGCTTCGGCCGCACCCGCACCGACGGGGTGCTCGCGTTCGTGGACTACCGCGTCACGGGGGACGTGCCGTCGGCGTCGGAGGGGCTCCACGAACAGTCGCTGCAGCTCCGCGAGGATCTCGTCACCGCCCCGATCGACGCGCTGTCCATCGCCTACGGGCTGGAGGTGAAGGCGTCGAACACGCGAGTCACCTCCGAGACCACCCAAGCCTGGCCGGAGCTGGCGCGGGAGTCCGCCCTGCTCGCGCGCGGAATCAGCGCCAGCCTCGAGCAGCCCCGGCTGACCGGCGGCGCCTACGTCGAGGGGCGCATCGAGCTCGGCCCCGTGCGCCTCGTGCCTGGCGTCCGCGTCGGCTACGACACGCTCACCGCCACCCCCACCGTCGATCCGCGCTTCCTCGCCCGCTGGGCCATCGGGCCCGACACGCGCGCCCGCTTCGGCATCGGCCGTTACTCCCAATACCCGACGGTCACCCAGCTCGCGCCCACCCTTGGGGACCCCGATGCCGGCCCCTCCCACGCGGAACAGGTGGCCGTGGGTTTTGACCACGCCATCGCCGGCCGGTGGGAGGTGGGGCTCGACGGGTGGGCCAAGCGCATGGACGGCCTGTTCCTCACCGAGCTCGACGGCTCGCTCCGCAGCGGCGTCGTCGGCGAGGCCTGGGGCGTCGAGGTCACGAGCCGGTACCGCATTCGCGACCGCTTCTTCGCCAGCGTCGGGCTCGCGTTCGGGCATGCCACTCGCGACGGCGAGGTGTT
Source organism: Pseudomonadota bacterium (assembly GCA_030685065.1). Classification (GTDB taxonomy): domain Bacteria; phylum Myxococcota_A; class UBA796; order UBA796; family SXON01; genus CAJBVW01. Next base: position 26,729 of record JAUXQH010000156.1, read on the forward strand.
CGACTACGACCAGCCGTGGTCGGGCAACATCGCCGCGAGCTGGACGTTCCACCCCACCTGGAACATCGGCGTCCGCTACCGCCTCGCGGCGGGGCTCCCCTACACCCCGGTCGAGGACGGTCTGTACCAAGCCGCCTCGGACACCTACACGCCGCTGTACGGCGAACGAAACTCGGCGCGCTACGTGCCCTATCAGAAAGTGGACGCGCACCTCGAGAAGACGTTCCACACCCGCCTGGTGCAAGTCACCGCCTACACGGAGCTGTGGTGGGTCCCCGAGGTGAGCAACGTCATGTACCTGGCGTATCGCTACGACTACGACGCCAGCGCGCCCGTGGCGGGGCCGGGCTTCATTCCCCTGGTTGGCGTGCGGGTGGAGCGGTAGGGGGGCGCGGACGGTTGGGCGCGACCCCAGCGAAGCGCCGGGGTCGGCCCCCTTTGGGCTCGGCGCAAGCGCCTCGGTTGGCGCTCTCCGGGCGTGCGCCCGGGCGCGCCGAACCGCGCGCCCGCTGGCGCGGACGCGCGCCCGCCGGGCGCCTCGCGCGCGCAACGCCGAAGCTGACGGTGTGTTCGCCGGGAACGCGAAGTTGACTGCCGACGTGCCAGGCGGCGTCCCCGCCGCCGGTGCCCGCGGTCCGCCGCGGGCAGGCATGTGTCCGGCCGCGATGCCGGCGAGAATTCCGACACCCATCACAGGTGGCGAGCGGACGGGCGCATGCCTCATCAAGCCACTGCACCAACGCGGCGAGATTCGTCTGCACTCGAGTCACACCTTCGAATAACGTCGTAACGAGTCACTTACCCGGTTGCATTGCTCCCTCCCGCCTGGCCTTCGTGCCTCGGTCCGGGGGCATCGTCGAGAATCGTAGCAAGCTGCGCTAGCCCGAGAGGCGTGCAGTACGGTTCGAAGACGGCAACTACCAGCTTCGCATAGCGGTCTATGAGCACGTCAACGTTGTCGTCGGCCTGCTGGATCTCAGCGTGAATGAGCCAGCCACGCATCATCACCGTCACCTGGTCGCGCAGCCGGTCGCGTCGGGGGCCTTCTGTCGACGGGGATAGCACGCCAGCTTCAATGAGCGCCTGCACAAAGCGATCAAAGCGCGCGCGGCGGACGACATTCAGAAGTCGCTCGTTTTCACGGAGTTCGTCCGACCCGGCGAGCGCGTCTACGTAGCCCACGGTCGCGAAGCGGTAATGGAGGTGGTTCCGCATCACCGCCACGATCGCGTCGTACCGCTCGAACAGGCTGGCCGGGGTGTCCCGCGGTGTGGCCAGCGCCAGCGTGTTCGCGTTGGAAGCCTCCGCCACGAGCGCCGCCACGAGCGCGTCCTTGGTCGGAAAGTGGTAGACGAGGTTACCCGGGCTCATACCCAGGGCACGCGCGAGCTCGCGCATGCCCACGCGGTTCGTTCCTGCCTCGTTGAACATGTGGCGAGCTGTCTCGAGGATGCGCTGGCGGGTGTTCGTGCTCATGAGCCCTTGCCGTCTATCACGGTCTTGTGATAGTACATTGTACTATGAACAGCCCCCGCCGAATCGAGAACCCCGCGCAAGGCGATGCCGCAACCTTCTTGGAGCTCAGCTCCGAGACGGGCGGGAGATACTCGTTGATGGAGGCTGAGGTCGCCCCTCACGGCAAGGGCCCGCCGCCGCATTTCCATACCCAGTTCGACGAGGAAATCGAGGTTGTCCGAGGCACCGTCGAGGTGGTGATCGCGGGGAGGGCCCAGCAATTGCGGACGGGGGAGCGCGTGACGATCCCCCGCGGGACCACGCACTCTTGGGGAAACCCGACGAACGAGCCCCTCACGATCCGGGGGCGGAACACGCCCGGCTCGGTCGGCTTCGAGAACTTCCTGCGCGTGGTGTACGGGCATGCGCGTGACGGCAAACTCGGCTCCAACGGGCTTCCGGCCTCGCTGGCCGCCATGGCCTTGGCAATTCGATGGAGCGATACGAATCTCCCCGGGTTCGGAGCCAAGCTCTTCTCGCCGGTCATCGGCTGGTTGGCGAGGCGCGCGGAACGTGACGGCACCGCGGACGAGCTGCGTCGCACCTACGCATGCGAGGTTCCCCCCCTCACACTCTTTCAGATGCCTCGAGCCTGGGGCCTGCCGAACCCGAGCCCGTTCTGCGTAAAGGTGGAGACCTTCTTGCGCATGTCTGGCATCCCCTACGAGACTGCCGTTGGCGACCCCCGAAGGGGCCCGAAGGGCAAGCTGCCGTGGATTGAAGACGGCGAGACGCGCCTGGGGGACTCGGGGCTTATCCTCCAGTACCTGTCTGTCCGGTACGGAGCAGACCTGGATCGCGATTTAACGCAGGATCAGCGCGCCAAGGGGCACCTTGTACGCCGCATGCTGGAGGAGAGCCTGTACTGGTGTTCGACGTACGCCAACTGGGTGGAGGACGACGGTTGGAAGCACGTTCGGGCCGTCTTCGAGCGGCAGTTGCCTCCGCTGCTGCGCACGCTGGTCCCGCCGCTCATCCGCCGCAACGTCATTGGGTTGCTGCACGCCCAAGGCACGGGTCGCCATAGTCCAGAAGAGGTCTATGCGCTCGGTCGAGCGGATCTCGACGCCCTCGAGGTGCTTCTTGGTCAGAACCATTACTTCCTTGGAGCCAGCCCGGCTACCGTTGACGCAGTCGCATATGCATTCCTTGGCGCGATCATCGAGCCCGACGTAATGACGTCTCCGCTGCGCTCGCACGCGCTGACGAAGGAAGGCCTCGTGGCGTACTGCGCGCGAATGAGGCAGCGATACTTCAGCGAAATGCGCGAAGTGCCGCCGAGCTCCTCAACCAGTTGAACATTCATGATTTTCAGTGCCATGCGGAGCCGTAGCATTCCCGGCGGCGCTCGGGTCCAATGAGGTTCGCAAGCTCCGAACGGATCCCCTCCCAGGGAACGCGGGGCAGGCTCTTCCCCCACTCGTCCGGCGTGCGCGAGCACCGCCGGTTTGTCCCGAGCACGCCCAGAGAAACCAAGGTTCGTGCCATCGGGGCATTTGATACTACGTTGGGCGACCTCCGGCCGCGCCTCCCGCCAGTCGTCAGCCAAGCCACACCCTCACCACGGACAGAGCACCATGTTCACCCGCACGATCTCGTCGGCCCTCCTCGGCCTGCTCTCCATGCCCGCGCTCGCGAACGATCCCAACCTCGTCGCCCACTATTCTCTCGACGGCAGCAGCGCCGACAACAGCGGCAACGGCCCCGCCGCCACCGAGTGGAACGGCGTCGGCTACTCGGCGGCCGGCATCTGCGGCGCGGCGGCCTCGCTCGACGGCGTCAACGACTACCTCTCCCTCCCCGTGCATCCGCTCCAGGACGCCACTATCTCGGCCTGGTTCCTCCAGACCCGCGACACCGGCTCCTGGCAGCGCGTGTGGGACTTCGGGAGCACCACGGGCCAGGGCGCCATGTTCCTCGCCGTCGAGCACGGGCGCGCCGGCAATCGCGTTGGCGTCGGCATCCACGACACCAGCGGCGCCAACGTACAGGACGTCGCGTCGGGCGTGTACGCGGGCGTCGGGACCTGGCACCACGTGGTGGTGACGTACGACAACGGCGGCGCCGGGACGCGCCTCTACGTGGACGGCGTGCTCTCCGCCCAGGGCTCCTACAACGCCCAGAGCTTCGACGACTTCCTGAACCAGACCTGGCTCCTCGGTGCCTCCCACTGGAACGATCCCTTCTTCGCCGGCCTCATCGACGAGGTCCGGATCTACGACCGCGTCCTGAGCGCGAGCGAGATCACCGCCCGCCGCGACGACGATGTCGCCTGCGCCGACGTTGACGCCGACGACGACGGGGTTCGTGACGAGGCCGACAACTGCCGGGACGTGGCGAACCCGACCCAGGTCGACGCCGACCACGACGACCTCGGGGACGCCTGCGACGGCTGCGCCGCCGACGCGGACAACGACGCCGACGAGGACGGCATCTGTGGCGACATCGACGTGTGCCCCGCCGACGCCGACCCCGCCCAGCTCGACGCGGACGACGACAGCTACGGCGACATCTGTGACAACGACGACGACGGCGACGGCAGCCTGGACCTCGACGACAACTGCGCGTTCGACTTCAACGTCGACCAGGCGGACACGGACGATGACGGCATCGGGAACGTCTGTGACGCCGACAGCGACGGCGACGACGTGATCGACGACATCGACGCCTGCCTCGGCACGCTCGCCGGCGAGGCCGTGCTCGACGACGGCTGCAGCGTTGACCAGACCTGCCCCTGCGACGGCGCCTGGCGCAACCACGGCGCCTACGTCCGCTGCGCCGTGAGCGCGAGCGAGGCCCTGCTGAACGCCGGCCTCGTCACCAGCGCCGAGAAGGGCGCCATCGTGTCGGCGGCCGCCCAGTCGCGCTGCGGGATGTAATACCGACCGATCTTGCTTCGGCTCGGCGTCCGCGGCCCCCGGACGCGTCTGACAGCACCCTCTGAGCGCAGCGAGCCTGGCGGGGGCCGACGGCGAAGCCGGGGCGCCCTGCTGCCGTTTGTTTCAGCACGGGCCCTACCGCCCCCCAGCCGCGCGCATGTCGGCCCGACACTCCGCGTCGAAGTCGGGCGTCCCCGCGCCGAGCAGATCGCCGATCGCGTCGGTTTCGGCGGCCCAGAACATGATGCAGTCCTCGCTCACGTCGTGGTGGCCGTGCGCGGTGTCCTGGTGGTCCTCGACCATGTCGACGCCGTTGTTCACCAAGCCGAGCAGGTGGCCCGCCTCGTGGACGAGCACGGTGGGCTCGACCGACGCGCCCAGCCCGAGCAACAACCCGCCGCTCACGTCCGCCATGGTCTCCGCGAACATGACGAGGCTGGACCCATGGTACGCGTACCCGAGGATCCGGCCGGCCTCGGTGTCGCTCTCGGAGTGGCCGTCGACGTAGAGGTAGTACATGACGGCCACGCCGGTGTCCGGGCTGCGGTAGCGGTCGCGCCAGGTGACCTCGAGCGCCTGGGCGGTGGCGTAGCTCCAGGCGGGGGAGCCCTGGTCCGGCACCTCGTCGTCGAGCAGGATCTCCACGCCGTCGGGCTTGTCACAGAGCTCGGCCAGCGTGGACCTGAGGTGTTCGAGCGCCGCTCCGTCCGGCGCGTGCCCCGCGACGTAGTCCACTTCGATCTGCAGCGAGGTGTAGGTGCCCGCGAGGAAGTCGGCGGCGTAGTCGCCCGGGCCCGAGGCGAGGTTCTCCGCGCGCTGGTCCGCGTCGACCGGGGGCTCGTCGGTGTCGGTGTCGCTGTCGGAGTCCGTATCCGTGTCCGTGTCGCTCGACGGCGCGGTGTCATCGAGCTGGTCGGAGGTGCCGGCGCAGGCGAGCAGGAGGAGGAGTGTCATCTCGCAAACGTAGCGCACGCTCGGGACGCGGACTGTCGGGGGGCTTTCACGAGGGGCCCGTCGAGGCGGCGGCTCCCTCGGGGCGAGCGTCCGGGCCGGGAACGGCGTCGATCCGCGGGATAGTACTATCCGAAGCCGGAAGATTCGATGCTCGACGAAGACACCCAAGCTCCCCTCCGCGCCGACGTGCGCCTGCTCGGCGAGATCCTCGGCGAGGTGCTGCGCGCCCGCGGGGAGCCCGGTCTGTACGAGGCCGTCGAGGAGGTGCGCGCCCTGTCGAAGGCCGCGCGGGCCCTCACCGCGGCCGGGAACGCCGACGAGCGCGCGAGCGTGGCCCTCGAAGCCCTGCTCGCGTCCCTGCCGCCGCGCCGCGCCAGCGAGGTCGCGCGCGCGTTCGCCCACTTCCTCGACCTCGCGAACGTGGCCGAGCAGCACCACCGGATCCGACGGCGCCGCGCGTGGCTCTCCCACGCGACCCCCTCCGACCACGCCCCCCCCCAGCGCGGCTCCCCGGAGGAGTCATTTGGGAGGCTGTTGTCCCAAGGCATCGCGCCGGAGCGGCTGTGGGAGACCGTCGATGCGCTCGCGATCGAGCTGGTGCTGACCGCCCATCCGACGCAATCGCAGCGGCGCACGCTCACGAAGAAGTACCAGGAGGTCGCCGCGCTCCTCGACGCGCGCGACCGCCTCGCGATGGTCCCCACCGAGCGCGCCGCCTGGCGCGCCGCCTTGACCCGCCTGGTGACCGCCGCGTGGGAAACCCCCGACGTACGCCGCACCCGGCCGACCCCCGAGGACGAAGCCCGCGCGGGGCTCGTCGTCATCGAGCAGGTGCTCTGGGACGCGGTGCCGGCCACGCTCCGGAGCCTCGATCGCGCGCGCCGCGCGCACGGAGGCCCGCCCCTGCCGGACGCCGCCGCGCCGATCCGCTTCGGATCCTGGATGGGAGGCGACCGTGACGGCAACCCGAACGTGACGCCGGAGAGCACGCGGCGGGTGATCCTGCTCGGGCGATGGATGGCGGCGGACCTGCTCTACCGCGAGGTCGACGCCCTCCGCGACGAGCTCTCGATCGGCGTCGCGACGCCCGAGCTGTGCGAGGCGGCGGGCGACGCGTGGGAGCCCTACCGCGCGCTCCTCAGGCCCCTCCGTGAGCGCCTCGCGGCCACCCGTGACTGGGCCGCGCGCGCGCTCGACGATCCGCTCACGCAGCGGGACCCGGACGTGCTGCTCGACGTGGACGACGTCCTCGCGCCCCTCGCCCTCGCACGCCGCTCCCTGAAGGAGACGGGAGACGACGCGCTCGCGGACGGCCGGGTGCGTGACCTGCTCTGGCGCGTCACGACGTTCGGGCTCGCGCTCGTGCGCCTGGACCTGCGGCAGGAGTCCGCCCGCCACACCGAGGCGCTCGACGCGATCACCCGCGCCGTGGGCCTCGGCGCCTACGCGACGTGGGACGAGGCCGCCCGCGTGGCCTTCCTCGGTCGCGAGCTCGCCGGCGCCCGCCCGCTCGTGCCCCCCAACCTCTGGGACGACGCGTCGCTGCCCGCCCCGGTACGCGACGTGCTCGGCACCTTCGCCGTGGCCGCCCGCGAGCCCGACGGATCGCTCGGCGCCTACGTGATCTCCATGGCCGGGGCACCGTCGGACGTGCTCGCCGTGGAGCTGCTCCAGCGGGAGGCGCGCTTGCGCTTCGCGACGGAGCGCTCGGGCCCGCCGATGCGCGTGGTGCCGCTGTTCGAGACCCTGCTCGATCTGGAGCGCGCCGGGGCCGTCGTCACCGAGCTGCTGGCCATCCCGTGGGTGCGCGACCACGTGGGGGGCCGCCACGAGGTGATGATCGGGTACTCCGACTCGGCGAAGGACGCGGGCCAGCTCGCGGCGGCGTGGGCCCTGTACCGCGCGCAGGAGGCCATCGTGGCGGCGAGCCGTGCCGCGGGCGTGAGGGTGACGTTGTTCCACGGGCGGGGCGGCACCGTGGGCCGCGGAGGCGGGCCCACCCATGCGGCGATCCGCGCGCAGCCGCCCGGGTCGGTGGACGGCGCGATCCGCGTCACCGAGCAGGGCGAGGTGATCCAGGCCCGCTTCGGCTTGTGTGGCATCGCCGTGCGGACGCTCGAGGTCTACACAACCGCCGTGCTCGAGGCGACCCTCGCGCCGCCCGCGCCCCCGTCCCCCGCGTGGCGGGCCACGATGGACCGCCTCGCCGCCACCTCCACGGCGGCCTACCGCTCGGTGGTCCGGGGTGACCCGGCGTTCGTCCCCTACTTCCGGGCCTGCACGCCCGTCGACGAGCTCACGCGCCTCAACATCGGGAGCCGGCCGGCGCGGCGGGGGGGCGGGGGCGGCGGGGTGGAGACGCTCCGCGCGATCCCCTGGCAGTTCGCCTGGACCCAGGTGCGGCTGATGCTCCCGGCGTGGCTCGGGGTCGGGGAGGCGCTCCGGGCCGAGTTCCTCGCGGGCGGGGAGGCCGGCCTGCGCGAGATGCTCGACGCGTGGCCGTTCTTCGCCACGGCGCTCGACCTGGTCGAGATGGTGCTGGCCAAGGCCCTCCCCGACGTGCACGCCCGCTACGAGGCGCTCCTGGTGCCGCCGGAGCTGTGGCCGCTCGGGCGGGACCTCCGCGGCCGCTTCGCGCAGACGCGGGACCTCCTCCTCGATCTGCGCGGCCGCGTCGCGCTTCTCGCGGAGGACCCCGTGCTGAGGCGCTCGATCGCCGTGCGCAACCCCTACGTCGACCCGCTCAACATCCTGCAGGCCGACCTCCTCCGGCGCACGCGCGCGGGGGGGAAGGACCCCCACCTCGACGCCGCGCTGCTCACGACGCTGACCGGGATCGCGGCGGGGATGCGGAACACGGGGTGAAGCGAGCGCGTGTGGCGCCCGGAATCGGCGGAACGGCGCCAGGCCTACCGCCCGAGGAGCATCTCGCAGACCGTGTCGCAGTCCTTCGCGTCGATCGCCGCGGTGAACGCGTCCCCCTCTTCGCACTCCTCCGTGTATGCGTCACGCTCTTCGGGCGTCTCGAGCGCGGCAAACCGCGCCCGCGTCAACCGCGTGCAGGATGCGGCGGCGTCCGGGCCGCTCCGGCAGTCGTGCGTCATGCCCGACTCGATGCGCTCTTCGTACCCGCATTCATCCGGATCGAACCCGTCCTCCGCACACTCCATGTAGGCATCGACGTTCTCGACGCAGTCCGCGACGACTTCCCCCTCGCACAGCGTGCCTTCGGGGGTGGCGCACGCGGTCATGAACTGGCCGAAGTCGGCGCACCGCGCCTCACACGCCGCGGGGGCACAGCCTGCGAGGAGAGGGAGAAGAAGCAGGGTGAGGAGCATCCGCGCATGCTACCGCATCGGCGGACGGGTTCAAACGGGTCGAGCGCTGCTCGTCCTCCGCCTCTACTCGTCCTCCGCGAGTGGCCCCTCTTCCTGTCCTTTTTCATGGTCCCGTTCGGCCTTCTTCCGCGTGGCCTCCGGGGCCTCGCCGCGCTCCGGCGGCGGCAGATCGATCCCCGCGCGGCGGGCCTTCGACAGCCCGATGGCGATCGCCTGCTTCCGCGACTTCACGTCGGGATCGCCCGCCTCCAGCTTCTCCATCTCCTCGCGAACGAATTCGCCCGCCTGGGTCGACGGCGCCTTTCCTTCGTCGCGGTCCTTCCTCGCGCGTTCGAGGGTGTCCTTCTTCGGCATCGGGGCTCCTCTGGGTTTCCCGAGAGTGTGCGCGCGGGACGGGGCGACGGTGTAAACGTTCGACGCCTCCCTGGGATCCCTTGTCCCATTCCCCCCCGGCGACTACCCTCGGCTCCCGATGTCCGACGCCCCTCCCGAGGCCTCTCCAGAGGCCGCTCCCGAAGCCTCTCCGGAGGCCGACGCCTGGTCCGTGCGCTTCGACGGAGGCACCCTCGTGCTCGATGGGGCGCCGCCCCATGCGCTGCCCGAGGGCTTTACGTGGGATGGCCGCATCCGCCGCGCCCGGGCGCCCGCCATTCGCTACGGCGGCCTCATCGAGAGCCGGCGCGGACAGCCCCTCGAGGACCGCGCCCGGGCCTACGAGAAGCTCGACATCAAGCACCTCGGCACGCGCGTGGCCCGCCCCTACCAGGAAGAGGCCGTGGCGGCGTGGAAGGCCGCCCGATGGCGTGGCATCGTCGTGCTGCCGACCGGCGCGGGCAAGAGCTACGTCGCCGAGCGGGTGATCGCCGAGGCGCGGCGCTCCACGCTGGTCGTCGTGCCGACGTTGGATCTGCTCTCCCAATGGTACGGTGGGCTGCGCGCCGCGTTTGGATGTGACATCGGTTTGCTCGGCGGCGGCAGCCATGACATCCGTCCGATCACGGTCACCACCTACGACAGCGCCGCGCTCTACATGGAGAGGTATGGCAACCGCTTCGGGCTGCTCGTGTTCGACGAGGTGCACCACCTCCCCGCGCCCATGTACGCGCGCGCCGCCGAGAATTCGATCGCGCCGCTCCGCTTGGGCCTGACCGCCACGTTGGAGCGCACCGACGGCTCCCACGAGTGGCTCGACACCCTGGTCGGCCCGGTGTGCTTCCGCCGGGAGATCACCGATCTCGCCGGGGAATTCCTCGCCGAGTATTACACCGAGGTCATCGCGGTCAGCCTCTCCCCCGAGGAGCAGGCCCAATACGACATGTTGCGCGCCCGCTACCGCGCGTTCGTGGACAGTCACAGCATCCGCATGGGCTCTCCGGATGGTCTGCGGCAATTCCTGATGCTCTCCGCGCGCAGCAAGGAGGGCCGCGCGGCCTTCCGCGCCATGCTCGACAGCAAGCGGATCGCGCACGGCACGGAGCGCAAGCTGGAGCTGGTCGAGTCGATCATCGCGGACGAGTGGGGGCGGCGCACCCTCATCTTCACGAACGACAACGACACGGCGTGGCGCATCTCGCGCCGGCTCCTCGCCCCCTGCATCACGCACCACACCGACACGAAGGAGCGCCGCGCCTGGCTCGACGCGTTCGCGGCCGGGGAGATCACCGTGCTCGTCGCCTCGCGGGTGCTCAACGAGGGCGTGGACATGCCCGCGGCGGAGGTGGCCATCGTCGTGAGCGGTACGGGCACGGTGCGCGAGTCGGTGCAGCGGTTGGGGCGCATCTTGCGGCCGGGGAAGGACAAGCAGGCCGTGCTGTACGAGCTGGTGACCGAGGGCACCATCGAGACACGCACGTCCGAGCGCCGGAGGGAGCACGATGCTTACCGGTGACCTCATCCGCGTCAAAGCCCAGAAGGGCGAGCTCACGCCGTCGTTCCTCGATCCATCGTCGGACAAGTACGTCGAGCGCGCCGAGGAGCTCCTGGCGCTCTTCCGCGAGGGCGTCGGGCGCCGCCGCGTCGACCTCGACGAGCAGATCGACACGCTCGTGGGTGACGGCACCGACCACAAGCTGGTGAAGGGCCTCGTGAAGGTGCTGACGGACAAGTCGGAGTTCGACGTGTCCGCGCCCATCCCGCCGTCCGAGATCCGCTCGAAGGTGTTCCGCCTCGCGACGGTCCGCGGGCCCTTGTCTCCCGTCGCGGTCGAGGGCGGCCGCCCCACCGCCGCCCAGATCTACGCGGAGGTGGCGGCGGAGCTCGGCGTGGATCCCGCGGTGCTCCAGGGCGCTCTGTACGCCGATCACGCCGATCAACAGGTGCTGGTCACGGTCGACGTGCCGAGCGCGCGCTGGCTGCTCGATCGGTACAACGTCGCCCTCGTGCAGTCCGTGCTGCTCAAGGCCTCCGAGCTGCGGGTGCGCCTCATCAGCCCCGAGCCCGCCCGCGCGCGCCAGCTCCTCCGCGCGGTCAAGTTCCACCAGCTCATCTGCGACGTGCGCGTGCTGCCGGACGGCTACGAGATCGTGCTCGACGGGCCCGCCTCCCTCTTCTCCCAGACCACGCGCTACGGCATGGCGTTGGCCCGGTTCTTCCCGGCGCTGTTGCTCCAACCGGGCGGGTGGGAGGCCACGGCCAAGGTCGACTGGCGCGGCAAGAAGGTGATGAAGCTCACCCCCGCGATGGGCCTGCGCTCCCACTACCGCGACACCGGCGCGTACGAGACGCGCGAATCGCTCTGGTTCGAAGAGCGTTTCCTGGCCCTCGACAGCGGATGGGCCCTCGACCGCGAGGTTCACCCCCTGCACCAGGGCGGCGAGGGCGTGGTGGTGCCCGACTTCCGGTTCACCAAGGGCGGAAAGGTCGCGTGGCTGGAGATCCTGGGCTTCTGGCGCAAGGGCTCGATCGAGCGGCGCCTGATGCTCCTGAAGCGGCATGGCCCCACCAACCTCGTCGTCGCGGTGAGCAAGAAGCTCGCGGGGGAGGCGGGGGAGCTGCCCGACGCCGTGGTGCCGTTCGCGGAGGTGATCCCGGCGAAGGAAGTGCTGAAGCGGGTAGAGGCGATCGCGCGGTGACGATGGACCCCTGGCGACTCGACGGGCGCGTGGCCCTGGTCACGGGCGCCTCGCGCGGCATCGGCGCGGCCACGGCGCTGGCCCTCGCCGAGCGCGGCGCCGCCGTGATCCTCGTGGCCCGCGGCGCCGAGGAATTGGATACGCAGGTCGCCGCCATCGGGGCAATCGGCGCGAGCGCACGGGGGATCGTCGCGGACGTGAGCATGCCCGAGGGGCGCGCGTTGGTGTTGGATCGGGTGCGATCGGAGGGTGACAGGCTCGACATCCTGGTCAACAACGTCGGGATCAACCTCCGCCGGCCGACGTTGGACGCCACGCCGGAGGATTGGGACACTCTGGTGCGGACGAATGTCACCTCGGCTTGGGAGCTCACGCGTGGGTGTCACGCCTGGCTCGCGGCGTCCCCGTGCGCGAGCGTGGTGAACATGGGCTCGGTGGCATCGACGCGCTCGGTCCGCACGAGCACCGCTATCTACGCGATGAGCAAGGGCGCGTTGGACGGCATGACCCGCTTCTTCGCCACCGAGTGGGGCCCCCTGGGAATTCGTGTCAACGGCGTGGCCCCCTGGTACGTGCGCACGCCGCTCGCGGCCGCGGTCCTCGATGATCCGGTGAAGGCCGCGTCCATCCTTGCCCGCACGCCGCTCGGCCGCCTCGGTGAGCCGGAGGACGTTGCCCGCGCGGTGGTCTTCCTCGCGCTCCCGGCGTCGGGCTGGATCACCGGGGTGATCCTTCCGGTGGATGGGGGGTTTCTGGCGTTGGGGTCGTGAAGGTTCGGCGGTGGGGCGCGGCGCGCTCTCCGCCCGGTGATACCGCGGATGGCCTCGACCTCGACAACAAGGAGGCGTTCCCCGATTTCTGTCAGGCGATGGGCGCCGAGGGCCTCACGCGCCGCCACGCCGCCAGGTGATAAGTCGTAAGGTCAGACCCCACGCATGGATTCACGGCGTTTGCCTGTTCCAAGTGATAAGTCGTAAGGTCAGACCCCCCCCTCCAGGGCGCCCAGGACGCGCTCGGGCGTCATCGGGAGGTTGTCGAGCACCGCGCCGGCCGCGATCTCGATCGCCTGCGCCACCGCCGCCGCCGGGCCGTCCATCGGGATCTCCCCGATGCCCTTGGCCCCGAACGGACCGCCCGCGAACGGGATCTCGATCAGGAGCGTCACCATCTCCGGCGCGTCGGCCGCCGTGGGGATGATGTAGTTCGTGAGCCGATCGTTCCGCATGCAGCCGCGCGCGTCGAGCACCACTTCTTCCGAGGTGGCCCAGCCAAGCGCCTGGAGCGCGCCGCCCTCGAGCTGGCCGGCCGCGAGCACGGGGTTGATCGCCCGGCCGACATCGGTGGCCGAGATGAAGCGGCGGTAGAGGACCTCGCCGGTGTCACGATCGACGTCGAGGTCCACGATCGCGCACGACCACCCGTAGGTGGGGTAGGCGTCACCCTGGTAGGTGTCGGGGTCCCATTGGACCGAGCCATCGTCGAGGTACTGGTGCTCGACGCGCAGCGCCGCTTGCGACGGGCGCGCGGCCAGGAGCACCGCGAAGTCGGCCGTGTCGAGGTTGGTCTCGGCCTGGAGCGCGGCGCGGAGCTTCTTCGCGGCGATCTGGGTCACGCCGCCGACCACCATCGTGGTGCGCGACGCGACGGTGGGGCCGGAGTCGGGCACGAGCGCCGTGTCGTGCGGGGCCATGTCCACGTCGTGAACCGACATCCCCAGCTCGGCCGCGACGATCTGGGGAAAGATGGTCTCGGTGCCTTGGCCGATGTCGGTCGACGCGGTGAGGATGCGGACCCGATTCCCACGTAGCTCCAACGCCACCTTTCCCTTGATGTTGGCCTCGCCGTTTCCGGTGAAGCCGCAGCCGTGGAACACCATCGCGAGACCGCGACCGCGCGCGTGGTTCGTACCGGCGCCCGGGTGGCGCGTGATGGGCGGGAGCGGCGCTTCGGCCGCTTCGAGCGCGGCGTCCAGCACGGCGAACGCGCCCGTGTCGGTCAGCCGGCCGCCGGACGCGGTGGTGTCGCCGTCACGGAACAGGTTCGAGCGCCGAAGCGCGAGCGCGTCGATACCCAACGAGCGCGCGATACGATCCATGTGGCGCTCGACGGCCCACATGGCCTGGGGGGCGCCGAAGCCACGGAAGGCGCCGTTCGGCGGGGTGTGGGTGGCGACGGCCACCCCGGAGAGGTGGATGTTGTCGCACCGGTAGGGCCCCGTGAGGTGCAAGATGCCCCGCGACAGGACGACCGGCGTCAGGGTGTTGTAGGCGCCGCCGTCGAAGATCGTGGACGCCGTCCACTCGAGGAGGAGGCCCTCCGGACTGACCACCGATCGGATGCGGAACAGCGCGGGGTGGCGCTTGGTGGTGGCGCGCAGGTCCTCGTCACGACGGTAGACGAGCTTGACCGGCTTGCCGGTCTTGAGCGCGAGGAGCGTCGCGTGTGCCGCGACCATCGAGGGGTACTCTTCCTTGCCGCCGAACCCGCCGCCGGTGGCCGCCTGCGCGGCGTTCACCCGGTCGTGCCCGAGCAGCGCCTTGAGCGCCTTGTGGATGTAGTAGGGGCACTGCATCGACCCGATGACGGTGATGCCGCCGTCGTCACGCGGAACCGCGATCATGCCCTGGGGCTCGATGTAGAGCTGCTCCTGGAGGCCCACCCGGTACGTGCCCTCGTGCACGATCCCCGCGATCGTGCCCGCGGCGGCGCCCTTGTCGATCGCGATGCGCTTGTACACGTTGTCGGCGCCGTAGATGGCGACCGCGTGCCCCTCCGCTGCCTCGAGATCGAGGTTGAAGGGGAGGTCCTCGTAGGTGACGATGACGTGCTTCACCGCTTCGAGCGCGCGGTCCCGCGTGGGGGCCGCGACGAGCGCGATGGGCTCGGTCACGTGGCGGACGAGGCCGTCGGCGAGGGCCGGCTGGTCGTCCGTGATGAGCGCGACCACGTTGCGGCCGGGGATGTCCGCGGCCGTGACGAGCGTGATGCCGTCCCAGTCGTAGGCGGGGTCGAGCGTGATGGCGAGGATCCTTGCGTGCGCACGCTCGGACCGCACCGTAGCGCCATACAAGCAGCCGTCGGGGCGGATGTCGTCGACATACAGCGCCTGGCCTGTCACCTTTGCGGGCCCATCTACGCGGGGAAGGCCGATTCCGATTGTCATGGGGCGGGAGTCTAACCGAAGGGGCCCCGCGAACAAACGCGGCTACACTGCAGCTTCACTCGGGCGGCCGATGCTCCTCCTCGTTCTGTTGGCATGCAGCGACTACGATTTGACCGGCAAGGACGAGAACGGGGGGCTCGACGGGGACGACACCGCGGGCGGCCCGGACACGGACACGGACACGGTCGACACGGACACGGACACGCCCGACTCCGGGGCCTGCTCGGACCAGGCTTTTCCCGGCGGCCCTCTCTCGCTGCGCGACGAGTGCGGCGCGTCGACGGCGGCGGGCAGCTTCGAGCCGATCGAGGAGTGGTCGTGGGACTCGTTCAGCACGTCCTCCTCTTCCGACAACGTGATGATGACCCCGATCGTCATCTCGCTCACCGATGATGACGGCGACGGCGATGCGGACAGCGACGACATCCCGGACATCGTGTTCGTCACGTACACGGGCCAGGACTGGAGCGACGCCGGCGTGATCCGCGCGATCAGCGGCGACGGCTCCGCGGAGCTGTGGAGCGCGGCGGGGCAGAGCATCGACGGGTGCTCCGGCCTCGCGGGCGCCGACCTCGACGGCGACGGGCGGGTCGAGATCGTGGCGGTGACGTACGACAAGAAGGTCAAGGCCTTCGGGGCGGATGGCACGCTGCTCTGGACCTCCGGCCAGTACTCCGGAAACCTCGGCTCCTACGCCTCCACCCCCGCCATCTCCGACATGGACGGCGACGGCTCGCCCGAGATCGTGGTCGGCAGCCTGATCCTGAACAGCGACGGCTCGCGGCGCGGCGCGGGCGGGCGGGGCATCGGCGCGAACGGCATGTACGGCACGACCTCCTTCGCGGTCGACCTCGACGGGGACGGCGTGCAGGAGGTCGTCACCGGCAACGCCCTCTACGATCCCGATGGGAACTCGCTCTGGTACAACGGCGAGGCGGACGGCTACGTCGCCGTGGCAGACTTCGACGCGGACGGGGTGGCCGAGATCGTCGTCACGTCGAACGCCCGGGTGCGCGTGCAGGACGTGGACGGCACCGTGTGGTGGGACACGGCGATCCCGCGCTCCTCGGGCCAGTTCGGCGGGCCGCCGACGGTCGCCGACTTCGACGGGGACGGCGCGCCCGAGGTGGGCGTGGCGGCCAACTCGACCTACACCGTCTTCGAGACCGACGGCTCCGTGCTTTGGCAGGTCACGACGCAGGACGCCTCCTCGGGCGTGACCGGGTCGGCCGTGTTCGACTTCGAGGGGGATGGCATCGCCGAGGCCATCTACCCCGACGAGACGCGCTTGTGGGCGTTCAACGGGCCGGACGGCGCGACCAAGCTCGAGTCGCGGGACCACTCCAACTGGACGGTCATCGAGTACGCCCCGATCGCGGACGTGGACGCGGACGGCGAGGCCGAGATCGTGGTCCCCAACGGCCTGCACCCCTCCTACGGAAGCGCCCTCCACGGCATCTCGGTGATCGGCGACGCGGGGAACTCCTGGCGATCCGGCCGTCGCATCTGGAACCAGCACGCGTACCACATCACCAACGTCGACGACGACGGCGGCATCCCGACCGACGCCGCCCTGAATTGGGAGTCCTACAACAACTTCCGTTCGGGGGACATCGCCGCGACCTCGGGCGGGCTGCTCCCCAACCTCGTGGTGGACGTCGCGGACGTGTGCATGACCGAGTGTGAGGGCGGGCGCGTCCTGGCTTGGGTGCAGGTCGGGAACGACGGCGCCGCCGACATCGCCGGGCCGGTCACGGTCGAGCTGTGGGGCGAAACCGACGCCGGCGTGGTGTGGCTCGCGGAGCAGGACGTGGGGGCCGTGCCGGCCGGCACCTGGCTCGACGGGATCGAGTTCGATCTCGTCGGTGTGGACGCCGCCTCCCTCCGGGCACTCCAGGCGCGCGTGGACGGCGGGGACATGGCCGACGGGAGCTGGCAGGAGTGCGACGAGGACGACGACAGCGACCGGTGGACGGACGTCTCCTGCCCGTGAGAGCCTCGCCCCCGAGGGCTCAGCCGACCACGACCTCGCCGTCGCGATCCTCTACGACCAGCACGGTGTCGCTCACCTCGGGGTGCGAGAGCAGGTAGCGCGCCACCGCCGCGACGATGACGTGCTCGATCACCCGCTGGAGCGGCCGGGCCCCGAGCTGGGGGTCGAAGCCCGCGCGCACGACCCGATCGAGGATCGCGTCCGAGCAGAGCAGGCGAATGCCGCGGCCCGCGAGCCCCGGCCGCTCCGAGAGCAGCTCGATCTCGCGCTCGGCGATGCGCCGCACCGCCGCGGTGTCGAGCGGGTGGAACGCCACGATGCGGTCCAGGCGGTTGATGAGCTCGGGCCGGAAGAAGTTGCGGATGGCCGCGCGGTCCAGATCGCCGCCGATCGGACGGGAATCGGAGAAGCCGAGGCTCGCCCCGCGCCGCGCCCCGAGGTTGGTCGTGAGGAGGATGACACAGCCGCGAAAATCGGTGACGCGGCCCCACGCGTCGGTGAGCGTGCCCTGATCCAACACGGACAGGAGCGAGTCGAAGAACACGGGGTGCGCCTTCTCGATCTCGTCGAACAACACCACCGAGAAGGGCCGCTCGCGCACCTTGCGAACCAATTCGCCGGGCTCGCCGTCCGGATTGCCGATGAGCCGCGCGATCTGCTCGGGGTGCTGACACTCGCTCATATCGATGCGCACCAGCGAGGTGTCCCCGCCGAAGCACCACTCCGCGAGCGCGCGGGCGGTGGCGGTCTTGCCGACCCCGGTGGGACCCGCGAGCAGGAGGGTGGCGACCGGCCGGGCGCCGTCGTTGAGGCCGGCCTTGAACGTGGTGATGACCTCGACGAGGGCGGCGCTCGCCTCGGGCTGGCCGAGGATGCGGCGGTCGAGCCACGTGCGCAGGGCCACCGGATCGAGCGGGATGCGGTCGTCGAGCAGGATCGGCGGCATGCCGGTGCGCTCGGTGAACAGGGCGAGCACGCCCGCCTCGTCCACGGTGTCCTTCCCGTCCCGCTTCGCCCGGGCCACGGCCTCGGCCAGCAGGTTCACGAGCTTGCCCGGGAACTGTTCGGTGCGGACGAAGCGATCGAGCAGGCGCCGCGCGAGGCGGGCCCCCCGGGGCTCGATGCGGGTGCCGAGGCGCGCGTGGAGCTCGCTCAGGCGCTGCACGATCTCGGCCTGGGCGGGCTCGGCGAGCGGCGCGATGCGGATCTCCTCGAAGGCGTCGAGAAAGCCGGGCAGGCGGCCGCGCATGGCCTCCATCTGCGCCGGGGTCACCTCGCCGATGAGGCGCAGGCCCTCGTCCAGCGCGGGGCGCAGATAGGCCGCGACCGAGTCGGACGGGCCGCGCCCGCCGGTCTGGAGCAGCGCGGGGAGATCCTCGATCCACAAGACGCCGTCGACCTCGCGCAGATCGCTGACCATCTGCTCGCACAGCTCCTGCCACTGGCCGAGGTACTTCGCCCCCGCGACGAGCCGCTGGGCGCGCGTGCGGAACACGGGGGTGGTCTTCTTGAGGCGGCGCACGGCCTCGTAGAGGATGGCGCTGCGGCCCACGCGCGGCGGACCGGTCACGACGAAGCTGCCCCGGCCGGAGAGCGCGGCGAGCACGGTTTCGATCTCGGCGGCGCGCTCCCACACCCCGGGCCAGCCGGGCGGCGGTCCGGTCACCTTCTCGGCGATCGCGCCCAGGCGCTCCAGGCTCGGCGGTGGCGGACGCGCCGAGAGCTTGCGACGCCGCGGGACGTGGCTGATCTCCAACGTCGGCGCGGGGAGGAGCCCCGACTGAAAGAGCGCGTCGACGGAGAGGTGGCCGGCCTCCTCCTGGACGAAGTGGGTGACGAGGGTCTCGAGCGTGGTGGCGTCGAGGAAGCGGAAGACGTGGCGGAAGTTCACGATCTCGGCGAGCTGGATCCCGCTCGCGAGCCGGGCGTGCACCACGTCGACCGGGAGCGGCAGGGTGTGCGCGCTGCCGGTGCGGCCCTTCTCGCGCTCCTCGGAGGGGCGAACGGGCAGGATCATTCGCAGGAGGCGGACCTCCTCGATCTCCTCGGGCTCCTCGAGGTCGTCGCCCCGCTCGATCGCCTGCTTCACGGCGGCGGTGACGCCGGAGAGGCTGCTGCGCGCGACATCCGGGGCGTCGTCCGTCACGGCGCGGCGGCCGACGTAGAGGTCGGGGAGCAGCTTCCAGCAGAGGATGGGGAGGAGGGGGTCGGGCATGGGGCTCGCCGTGAGGAGTAAACGCAGGGAACAAGGAGAGAAAGGCAGAATCAGGAAGGCAGAAAGGCGGAATCAGGAGGGGAGGAAGGCAGAAAGGCAGAATCAGGAATGCAGGAATAGAGGAAGGCAGGAGGGAAGGCAGGGAACGGAGAGGGGACCCCTGGGATCAGTCGGGGAGGGGGCGGGCTAGGACGCGTTTGATGTCGAGCTTTACCTTGGAGAAGTTGAGGAGGAGGCCGTGTTCCTGGCCGACCGCGCGGAGGTAGGAGCGGACGATCGCGAAGTGTTCGGGGGCAAACTCACGTACGGCCTTGAGCTCGACGACCAGCTCGCCTGCGACGAACAGATCGAGGCGGTGCCGGCCGACCTCGACCCCCCGGTAGTGGATCGGCACGGTCGCCTGTCGCACGAAGGGGATCGCCAGGGCATTCAATTCGAGCGCAAACGCCTCCTCATATACAGCTTCGAGAAAGCCAGGGCCGAGCGCCCGATGCACCTCGATCGCGGCGCCGATCACCGATCCCGTCAACGCTTCGAGCTCCAGCGCCATCCTTCCCTCCTTCCTTCCCTCCTTCCTTCTCCGTTCCTGTCCCCCCTCCTGCCTTCCTCTATTCCTGCATTCCTGATTCTCCGGCTCCGGCTCCGGCTCCGGCTCCCTCTCCTGCGCCCAAGCGCTGCCACCACCACCGCAAAAACGGCACCGAAGGAACAACCCCGTACCCATCCGCGACCTCGGCCACGCGCAGGTCCTCGACCCGGTTGCGATCGCTCGCGGAAGCGCCCGGCACATACAGGCGAATGATGGGCGGCTCGATCCCGCCGATCGGGGCGAGATCCATAGGTTCATCCACAAAGAGCTCCACCGCGATCGCAAACGGAGGCGCGTCCGGCGGATACCACACGTGCACGCCAACCTCGGCCGAGAGCAGCGCCCCCAACAACGGGCCCCGCAACCGCCACAGCAGCGGGGGCGCCCCCACATTGCCGATCTTCGGCTCCCAACGCCGCTCGGGATGCCACGCGAAGACCTCGCGCTCGGGCCAGAGCTCGTCGAGCACCGTCGTGAGACTCTGGATGTACGCCGCGACGTGCGGCCGGCTCGCCGTGCCCGTCCGGGTGACCGGCCGGATGCGCAGCCACACGGTCTCGTCCTCGCCCGCCGCGCTCGCCGCCAGCTTGCGCTCCAGGATCCGCAGCCGGACGGGCTCGAGCTCGTGCTCGCCGTCGTCCGCCCAGGCGTGCAGCGGGAGCCCGCCCAGCACGAACTCGCGCACCGTGTGGAAGCTGCCGAACGTATCCCAGCGCCGCTCGTACCTGGCCCAACGGGGGCGATCGCGGAGGCGGGCGAGGGCGTGGTTGGTCAGGTCCACCCCGCCCGGCTCGATGACGAGCGCCCGTAGCGCCTCCTGGAGCCGGTCACGGAGCTGGTGGATCTCCCGCCCCTCGATCGCCACGCCGGCGCGGGAGGCCGTCGCCCGGAACGCGGTGGCGGGCAGCCGGTCGAGCAGGGCGTTGATCGCGAGCGCGTCGAGGGCTTCGGGCACGGCGCGGGTCGGCTCGGCCGTCGCGAAGTGGAGCACGCTCGCCTCCGCGGTCACGCCGCCCTCCACCGGGTGGATGCGCACCACGACGGGCGCCTCCACCGGGATCGTCGCGAGCAGGGCGGCCATGCGGCCCACCACGTCGCGCTCGATCGTGCGCTTGAGCGCGCGCGCGCCGAGGTCGGGATCGAAGCCCGCGGCGGCGAGGCGCTCCAAGGCCACGTCGTCCACCTCGAGGAGCACGGTGCGCCGGAGGAAGCCCTCGCGCTGGAGCACGCGGTCGACCTGCAGGCGCGCGATCCGACGGATGTCGGGCAACGCGAGCGGCTGGAACACCACGATGCGGTCGAGGCGGTTGACCAGCTCGGGGCGGAACGCGCGCTCGACGGCCGCCCGGTAGCTCGCGTTCATCGAGCCGGTGCCCGCGCTCGACCCGCCGAAGCCGGTCCCCGCGGCGCGCTGCCCGGACCCGACGTTGGACGTCAGGATCACGACGGCGCGCGAGAAGTCCGTCCGGCGCCCGCGCGCGTCCGTCAGGCGCCCCTCGTCGAGCAACTGGAGGAGCAGATCGTGCACGCTGGGGTGGGCCTTCTCGATCTCGTCCAGCAGCACCACCGAGTACGGATCCTGCCGCACGCGCCCGGTCAGCTGGCCCTCGCGCGTCGCGTCGCCGAGGAGGCGGTGCACCGCGCCCGCGTCCACCAGCTCGTTCATGTCGAAGCGGAGGAGCCGATCCCGCCCGGGGTACAGCAGCTCGGCGAGCACCTTGGCCGCTTCGGTCTTTCCGACGCCCGTGGGGCCGACGAGGAGCCAGGTGGCGAGCGGCTTCTGGGGGCGCGCGAGCCCGGCGCGCAGCACGTGGACCACGTCCGTGAGCACCCCCACCGCCTCGGCCTGGCCCACGAGGCGCGCGGTGATGCGGTCGCGCAGCTCGGCGTCGGGCAGCGGGCGCAGCGGATCGAACAGGACGGCGTTGAGCCCCGTGGCGCCGGTGTAGGCGGCCTCGACGTGCGCCGGGGTGATCTCGGGGTCACCGCCCTGGGCGCCGACGCGGCTCGCGAGGCTGTCGAGGCGATCCACGAGGCTCCCGGGCGCCCCGCGCGCGCTGGGATAGCGCTCGTCGAGCTCGAGCAGCCGCCGCACGGACTCGAGCGGGATGCGGACGGTGTGGGCGCGCTCGATGCGCTCGAGGTTGGCGAGCGTCATGCGGATGGCGACGGGACGCGCGGGAGCGTCGACACGGATGACGGAGAACAGCTCGGTGAAGGCGCGGTCGGCCTCCTCCAGGCGGTTCCACTCCTCGGGCGTGGCTTCGAGCAGGAACGGGAGGCGCCGCGCGGCGAGCCACGGGCGAAGCAGGCTGCACAGGTTCAAGGCGGAGCCGGCCGAGCGCCCGACGAGCGAGAGCGCCACCGGGTTGTCGACGTACAGGCCGCCCCCCTCGTGCCCCGCGCCGCGCTGGACGAGGTGCTCCAGGATCGCCGTCATCCGGCGCTCCCAGGCCCCCACCTGGCTCATCCCCGCGATGACACGATTTGGATCGAGGTGGTGGAGCTGCACCGTGCCCTCGCTGTCCGGACCCTCCGGGCGCCCGTCGAGGTAGCGGCGCGTGGCGGCCTCCACCAGCGTGGTCTTTCCGGCGCCCGAGGGCCCGACGAGCACGGTGGGCGCGGGCTTTGCGTCCTCGAACAGGAGGCGGCGGAGCGTCGCGACGCGCGGGTCGGGCACCAGGTCGAGGCGGAGGCCGTCCGGATAGCGGTCGACCAACGGGCTCCCGACCTTGTGAAGCTCGACCGCGCCATCCACCTTGGTGATCCCCGAGAGGGCCTGGAGGAACGCCATGAGATCGAGCTTGGCGAAGGAGGGGCGCTCCACCTTGACGGTGGTGGTGAGCCACAGGAAGCGGTCACCGCGCTGCTCGGCCCACACCTCCTCCTCGTCCTCCGCGGCGCCCTCGGGGCGCTCGTCGGGATCGAGGTCCCGGAACCAGGCGTCCACCGCGTCCTGGAGGCGGGCGGCCTGGAGCTCCGGCGGGGTGCGCGCGGGCAGCACGAGCATGGCGTTGCGGAGGCGCGGCAGGCACACGATGGGGTGGGCGCCGAGCGTGAAGCGGAGCGCGGGCGTCCGGATGTCGGTGCGGCGCCGCTGCCAGGGCACGGTGATGGTGGCGGTGCCCTCGACCGCCTCCGTCGGGATGGCGCCGAGCTTGAGCGGGAGCGTGTCCTCGCCGCGCTCGCACATGTCGTGCACCAGCCGGCCGAGTTCCTGGAGCGCGCTCGCGGCCCCGAGCTTGCGGGCCCGGATCTTGGGTGCGAAGAGGGGCCAGCCCTCGTGGAGGCGCCGATCGTCCTCCGTCTGGAGGCGGAAGAAGGCGGGGTAGCGGACGCGGGTGGTGGCCATCGGTGGTGCGGGGCGTAACGCGGGGGCACGGGGGCCACGCCGGCGGGGGCCTACAGCCCGTTCAGCGCATCGACGACGGCGAACAGATCTCCCGCGGTGTACCAATCGACGGCGACGAGGTTCGGCGGGCGCCCGAACGCGGCGGCGCAGGCCGTGGCGCGGTCGTAGAGCACGCCCTCGGCGTTGGCCTGGGCCGCCTGGGCCTCGCTCGGAAAGGGATCGGCCACCCAGTGGTTGAGCAGGAAGAGCGGGTTCGCGAGGGCCCCACGGTTCACGTCACAGGTGAACGCGTCCACCGTGGCGAAGTCGTAGGGGGTGTCGACGTACAGCTCCCAGGCGGGTTGGTACCAATCGGGGGGCGGCCCTCCCGATTCGGCGGTGACGAGAAGGCGCGTGTCGGCCGCGATCAGCTCCCCCAGCGTGGGCCACGCGCCGCCGTCCCACGTGTAGACGTACCGATCGAGGCCGGCCTCGGCGAAGGCGGCGGCGGTGTCCTCAGCCGAGATGCCGTTCTCGATGATGATCGCCAGCACCTCGCCGCGGTGGACGTCGAGGAAGGCGCGGATGACGCCGAGGCCCTGCACGAGCGGGGTCGCGCCGAGCTCACAATAGCCGTGACACAGATACGGCTCGCCCTCCCACGGGTGGGTGTCGAGCAACATCGCGCGCACCCCGTCATCGAGCTGGCGCGCGAGGGAGTGCGGCTGGTTGGGGAGCTGAAAACCGTCGTCCTCGCTGGACATGCTGTTGTGGGTGCCCGCCAACGTCACCTCGTCGAACGGGCGGTCACAGAGCGCGGCGTGGCCGTTGCACGTCTCCGGGATCGCCCCCTCGGACGTTGCGGGCCCAGCGCAGGCGGCGAGGAGCGGCAGCACGACGTTGCTCTATCGTCCCGCGGCCGCCCTCGCGCGACGTTCAGTGCGCCTGGTGATTTCCGGTGATCTTGGAGTACTCGCCGAGCAGAACCTCCAGAACCTCCTCTTCCTCCCCTCGTTCCGTGCAGAACACGCGCACCTCCAGCTCGTCCTCCCGGCCCGGCTCGCCGAAGTCCTTGAAGGTGAACTCGACCCTCCCCTCGGTGTCCTCGTCGCAGCTTCCGGTGCCCTCGCCGATGAACGTGGTGAACCCGGCGCTCGGCGGCGTCTCCTCCCCCTCGTCGATGCACGACGCCGAGGTGAGGTCGAGCAGGTGGAACTGGTGGGACTCGTTCGCCGTGTGGAACCAATTCACCTCGAGGTTCTGCCGCTCGTCGTCCGGGTCGCACCGGAGCTGGAACCCGTGGCTGACGATGCCGTCGCTCCGCCGGTCGCCCAGGTAGACCACGCCGCCGCCGGTCATGCGGTTCTCGGGCGGGGGAGCCGCGGGACAGCCGCACTCCGTCCCCTCCGGCAGGTCCTCACAAGTGGCCGGGCACTCGAGCTCGTTGAGGGTCTCACAGGTCGGCTCGGGGCAGTCGGGGCAGCAGTCGAGGTACTTGGTGTCCTCACACGTCGCGTCCGGGCAATCGGGGCAGCACTCCTGCTCGTCGATGATGTCCTGGATGTCCTCGCAGTCCTTCTCCACGTCCGTGTCCTCGTACGTGTCCGTGTCCACGTCCGTGTCTTCGTAGGTGTCCGTGTCCACCTCCGTGAGCTCGGCTTCGGGCTCGTACCCCGGCGCCGGCACCAGGTGCGCAATGGTAGCGGGATCCTCGCCCTCCGCGGGCTCCGTCGCCCTCGCCCGCAGCTCGTTGCCGATGTCACAGGCGGAGAGGCAGAGGAACAGACCAACCAGTTCATTTCGTGACACTTCGGCACACCCTCGGCAAGAGCTTAGGCACCGCGGGGGTTCGGCAATGGGCATGGAGGGGCCGGGGGCCTGTAAGGAGTTCGGCCCTGCCCCGTTGTCAGCGCGAACCCCTGGAACCCATGATCTCCCTCGTCGCCTTTCTCTTCCTGAACGCCGCCCACGCCCGCACCGAGACCCCCGTCCGCGCCACCTTGGGAGATGGACAGATCCTCATGGGGGAGGTCCGCACCAAGACTCTCCTGCTCAAGAGCGGCTCCGGGATCCTGGAGATCCCGCTCTCCGACGTGGGAGAGGTCGTCCCCGCGGACGCGGGCGGGCTGGGTGAATCCGAGGGGCGGGTGGACGTCTGGCTCAAGAACGGCAGCGAATTGCGTGGCACCTGGGCCGATCCCAAGCTCGCGATGAGCATCCGCGTGGGCGGCGACAAGGTGGCGGTGGATCTGCCGATGAACGACCTGTCCCGCTTCCAGCTGCAGGGGGACGCGCGGTGGCCGGCCGGCCCCGTGTTTCGGATGCGCACCCGCCTCGGCGATGACTTCCTCGTCGATCCGGCCCGCACCCAGCTCGTGCTGGAGAACTCGTTCGGCACGTTCTCCCCGCTGTTGTCCGAGTGTCGCTCGGTCGCGCCGGTCTCCGATCCCGAGGGCCTGTGGCGCATCGAGCTCCAGACCGGCACGGTGCTGCTCGGGCACCTCCAGGACGGAAAGGTGACCGTGGCGCTCCCCATGGGCCCCGCCCAGATGTCGGTGCCGCTCGACCAATTCGTGTCACTCCGCGTCGAGCGTTGGGACGCGCGGCCGGTGGCCTCGGGGGCGGTCACGAACCAGGTGTCACGAGGGGGGCGTGGGCCGGACGCGCCTGGCTACGAGCTGGCCCCGCTGATCGAGATGTCGCGGGAGGAGGCGATGTCCCCGGCGTTGCCCGCAGAGACGGTCGCGACCGCGGCTCCGCGCGCCATCGGAACCAAGGCGGCGCAGGGCGCCCCGTCGCGCGCGAAGCAGTCGGTGGCGGTCCAGGACGAGTGGTTCGACAATGACGCGTTGCAGGCCACGAAGGACGCTCAGGACGATGGGGAGTGAGCGCGCGCGCTCTACGGTGAGCCCTTTCGTGGGATAGTGCGCGCACCCCGGCTCTCCGCGGGGAAGGAACCCGCATGTCCCCCCGCCCCCTGCTCGCGCTCGTGCTCCTCGTCGGCTGCGAGCCCCCGGTCGAGACCCCGAAGTCCAACGAGGCGCCGGTGGCGGCGATCACCTCCCATGCCGACGGCGACACCGTCGACGAGGGCTACGTCGTCAGCTTCCGCGGCACGATCACGGACGCGGACCATGGGCCCGAAGACCTCGTGGCCACCTGGTTCGCCGGGGACGAGGAGCTGTGCGCCGAGGCGCCGGTGAGCGCGACCGGCGAGTCCACGTGTGACGCGGTGCTCGGAGTGGACGAGGGCGCGATCCAGCTCCTGGGGCGCGACCCCGAAGGCGCGACGGGCGTGGCCGAGCTGAGCCTGGTCGTGAACGCGACCGACGCCCCGGTCGCCGAGATCCTCTCGCCGACGACCACGGGCCGCTACTACGCGGGCCTGGCGCTCCCGGTCGAGGCCACCATCGCCGACGCCGAGGATGACGCGGACAGCCTCACCGTGATCTGGACGGACGAGACCGGCGCCGAGCTGACGATCGACAGCACGCCCGAGGGCGGGGTGCTCCAAGGGGAGATGGCGTTCGACGCGGGCGACCACGCGCTGACCCTCACCGTCACCGACCTCACGGGGAAGGTCGGCGTCACCTCCGTCGACTTCGTGGTGGGCGCGGAGAACACGGCTCCATCCTGCACCATCACGTCACCCCTCGACGGAGGAGACGCCGAGGTCGGCACCTACGTGGATCTGACGGCGACCGTCGGGGATCTCGATCAACCGGTCACGGAGCTGGTCGCCACCTGGTCGAGCGACCTGGATGGCCCCCTCGGGGGCACGGCGATCGGCGCGGACGGGACGATCGCGCACGGACTGGACACCCTCACCTTCGGCACCCACGTCCTCACGCTCACGGTCGTGGACGAGCTCGGAGCCGTCTGCACGGACGACCTCCTCTTCTCGATCGGCACCCCGCCGGACGCGACGATCGAGGCCCCGCTGGACGCGGAGCTGTACAACGAGGGCGACCTCATCTCCTTCCTCGCGACGGTGTCCGACTCCGGCACCTCGCCCGACGCGCTCGCGCTGACGTGGGAGAGCGACCGGGACGGCCTGCTCGACGCCGCCCCCGCGGACTCGACGGGGCTCGCCGCCTTCGACGCCGACTGGCTCAGCGCGGGCGAGCACGTCGTCACCCTCAACGTGACCGATGTCGAGGGCCTCTACGCGGAGGCGGCCGTCACGTTCACGGTGAACGGCCTCCCCACGGCCCCCGCCCTGGGGATCTCCCCGGCCTCTCCCTTCACGACCGACGCGCTGGTCGCCGCCATCACCGTCGACGCGATCGATCCGGAGGGGGACTCCCTCTCCTACACCTGGGCGTGGACGCGCGACGGCGCCGCGACCGCCTACGTCACCGACACCGTGCCGGCGGACGCCACGACCCGCGGCGAGGTGTGGGAGGTCATCGCCACCCCGAACGACGGCTGGGGTGCCGGCGCCCCGGGGTCGACCTCGGTGGTCATCGGCAACAGCGCCCCGGTGCTGACGAACGCGGTCCTGTCCCCGGATCCGGCGTGGGCGGGGGACACCCTGAGCTGCACGCCCGACGCGGCGACGGACGCCGACGGCGACACCGTCTCGTACACCTATGCGTGGATGGTCGACGGCGTGTCGATCGGGTCGACCGCGTCCTCCTTGGACGACAGCTCCTGGTCCGCGGGCGACGCGGTCGTCTGCGTCGTCACCCCCACCGACGGGACCGATGCCGGCGTGTCGGTGCCTTCGAACACCGTGACCATCGACAACTCCACCCCCGCGATCACGTCGGTGTCGATCTCCCCGGTGCCCGCCGCCGCGGATGACACGCTCACGTGCAGCGCGTCGGGCTTCACGGATCCGGATGGGGACCTCGACCAGACGACGTTCGCCTGGACCGTGAACGGCGCGGCCGCGGGCGCGGGTGTGACCCTCTCGGGCGCGTTCGTCGGCGGCGACACCGTCGTGTGCACCGCCACCCCGTTCGACGGGACGACCAGCGGCACCGCGCTCTCCGCGACGTTGACCGTCGAGAACACCCCGCCGGTGCTCGCGAGCGTGTCGCTCACGCCCGCCACCCCGACCGTGGCGGACACGCTCACGTGCGCCCCAGGCGTCACGACCGACATCGACGGCACGACCAGCTTCACCTGGCGCTACACCTGGACCATCGACGGCGGCGCGATCGCCGCCACCACGAGCACGCTCACCTCCGCCGACTTCGACCATGGCGATGTGGTGGCGTGCAGCGTCACGCCGAACGACGGTACGGAAGACGGCGCGGCGATGGCCTCGTCCGCGGTGACCATCCAGAACACCGCGCCCGTGCTGGCCTCGGTGACCCTCTCGCCGGATCCGGCGTGGGAGGGCGACACCCTCAGCTGCTCGCCCGACACGGCGACGGACGCCGACGGCGACAGCGTCTCCTACGCCTACGCGTGGACGATCGACGGCGCCGCGATCGGGGCGACCTCCTCCACGTTGGGGGACACCTCGTGGTCCGCGGGCAACGTGGTGGCCTGCGTCGTCACCCCCACGGACGGGTTCGACGCGGGCTCGCCCGTGACCTCCAACAGCGTGACCATCGACAACTCGACCCCCACGATCGCGTCGGTGGCGATCTCCCCGGCGAGCCCCGCCGCCGATGACACGCTCACATGCGCCGCCTCCGGGTTCTCCGACCGGGATGGCGACGCGGACCGGACCACCTACGCGTGGACCCTCAACGGCGCCGCCGCGGGCACGGGCAGCACCCTGCTCGTCGCCGCGTACGGCGGGGACACCGTCGTCTGCACCGCGACCCCGTTCGACGGGACGACCAGCGGCACCGCCCTCACCGACACGGTCACCCTCGAGAACACCCCCCCGGTGCTCGCGAGCGTCTCGCTCACGCCCACCTCGCCGACCGAGGCGGACACGCTCACGTGCGCCCCGGGCGTGACGACCGACATCGACGGCACCACGAGCTTCTCGTACGCCTACGCCTGGACCGTCGACGGCGGGACCATCTCCGCCACCGCCTCCACCCTCAGCCCCACCGAGTTCGACCGCGGCGACGTGATCCGGTGCCGGATCACCCCGAACGACGGCACGGAGGACGGCGCGTCGCTGACTTCCTCCGCGGTGACCATCCAGAACACCGCGCCCGGGGTGGTCTCCGTCACGCTCTCGCCGAGCGCCCCCGACACGGACGACACCGTGACCGCCTCGGCCACCGGCACGGATCTGGACGGGGACACCGTCACGTTCACCTACGCCTGGTACGTCGACGGCACGGTCGTCGCCGCCACCGGCGCCACGCTCTCCGGCACGTACTTCGCCCGCGACGAAGAGGTCTACGTCGTCGCCACTCCGACCGACGGGACGACCAGCGGCACGGCGATGGCCTCGGCCTCGGTCACGGTCGCCAACACCGCCCCCTCCATCTCGGCGGCCACGATCACGCCCGACCCGGCGACCGTGTCCAGCACGCTCACCTGCGCCGCGAGCGGCTTCTCCGACCTCGACGGCGACCCGAACGCCACGACCTACGCCTGGACCGTGGACGGCGCCGCCGCCGGCACCGGGGCCACGCTCACCTCGGGCTTCGGCTCCGGCGATGTCGTCGTGTGCACGGCCACCCCGAGCGACGGGACGGACACCGGCACCGCCCGCACCGACTCGATCACCATCGCCAACACCGCGCCGGTGCTGGCGAGCGTGAGCCTCACCCCGACGACCGCGTACGAGGCGAGCACGCTCACCTGCGCGCCCGGCAGCACCACGGATGCCGACGGCACCACGAGCTTCACCTACACCTACGCCTGGTACGTGAACAGCGCGCTCGTCGCCCCGGTGACGACCACGTTGACCGGCGCGTACTTCGGCCGCGGCGACAGCGTGTCCTGCCGCGTCACGCCGAATGACGGCGCCTCGTCCGGGAGCGCGGTCTCTTCCAGCGCGGTCACCATCGGCAACACCGCGCCGGTGCTCGCGACCGTGACGCTCAACAGCTACGCCCCGACGACCAACGCCACGCTGACCGCCTCGGTCACGTCCTCCGACGCCGACAGCGACACGGTCACCTACACCTACGCCTGGTACGTG
>JAUXQH010000165.1 GCA_030685065.1 Pseudomonadota bacterium
GACGGTCGGCGCGCCGTACAGCCCGCGCGCGGGCGCCCACGGAGCGCTCCTCCGCCGGATGATGGCGGCCGAGCTCCATCTGCGCGAGCTCGACCGGGATCCCGCCGCGCACCTCCCGGTCTTGCGCAGCCTGCTCGCGGAGGCCGAGGAGGAGCGCAAGCTCGACAGCGCGCTGGCCCTGCGCGCCTTCGCCGACCGCATCGAGCGCCGCATCGGCGCGGCCGGACAGAACTGTTCGGCGGCCCGACCGTGCGGGTAGGTTGTACCCGGCCGCGTTGGGACGCTACCCCAGGCGCGCCGCGGGCTGTCAGGCCGCTCGGGTCCGAGCGACCGGGTGCTCCACCGCCGGCGCGTCTGGCGACCGCAACAACCGAAGCGCATTGAACACGACGAGCAACGACGCGCCCATGTCCGCCGCGATCGCGCCCCAGAGCGACGCCACTCCCGCGAAGGTCAGCACCACGAACACCGCCTTGATCCCGAGCGCGAAAGCGGCGTTCGCGCGGATGACCCGCAGCGTCCGGCGCGAGTGGCGGACGAGCCACGCGATCTTGGCGAGATCATCGCCCATCAGCGCCACGTCCGCCGTCTCGATTGCCACGTCCGTCCCGGCCGCGCCCATCGCGATGCCGAAGGACGCGCGGGCGAGCGCCGGGGCGTCGTTGACCCCGTCGCCGACCATCGCCACCGCGCCGTATTGGCGTTCCAGCGCCTCGACCTCGCGGACCTTGTCAGCGGGGAGGAGCTCGGCTCGCACATCGTCGATGCCGACCGCCCGCGCGACTGCTTCAGCCGTGGCCCGGTTGTCGCCCGTGAGCACCACGACGTGGCCGATCTCCTTCTTCAACGCGGCGACGGCCGCCGCAGCGCCCGGCCGCACGGCATCCGCGACGGCGAGCAGCCCGCACACATGCGTCTCGTTCCCGACGACGACGACCGTTCGCCCTGCCGACGACAGCGCGAGGAGCCGCTCGCGGATGGCCGACGTCTCCAGACCGCTCTCCTCCAGCCACCGGTGGGAGCCGACCCAGAACCTGCGCCCGTCGATGCGTCCCTCCGCGCCTCGGCCGGCGACCGAGCGGACGTCGGTCGCGGGCACTGGCGTCACCCCGAGGCCCCGCGCATGGTCGAGCACCGCGACCGCGATGGGGTGCTCAGAACGCGACTCGATCGCGGCGGCGCGAGCGAGCAGCGCGCGGGCGTCGTGCTCGCCGAGAGGAACCACCTCGACGACCCGCGGGCGGCCCTCCGTGAGGGTGCCGGTCTTGTCGATCGCCAGCACGCGGAGCGAGGCAGGCACCTCTACGAGCCGCCCGCCCTTGAGCAGCACGCCGTGGCTCGCCGCGGCCGCCAAAGCCGCGACGATGCTCACCGGCGTCGCGATCACCAGCGCGCAGGGGCAGCCGATGACGAGGAGGACGAGCCCCCGGTAGATCCACGCGTCCCACGCCGCGCCGAGGAGGAGCGGGGGCAGCACCGCCACGGCGAGCGCAAGGCCGAAGACGACGGGCGTGTAGACGCGGGCAAAGCGGTCCACCCACTGCTCGGACTCCGAGCGGCGCGCCTGGCTGTCCGCGACCATGCGCACGATGCGCGCGAGCGTCGTGTCGGTCGACGCCTTGGTCGACACCACCTCCAGGGAGCCGCTCCCGTTGATGGTGCCGGCGAACACCTCGTCCCCCTTCTGCTTGGCGACGGGCACGCTCTCGCCGGTGATGGGCGCTTGGTTCACGTCGCTCGTCCCGGCCTCGACACGCCCGTCGAGCGGGAAACGCTCGCCGGGGCGGACGTGGAACACGGTGCCGGGTGCGACCGCGGCGGGCTCGACCTCCACCTCTACGCCGTCCCTCACAACTCGGGCGCGCTCGGGCGCAAGCCGCAGGAGCGCCGCCACAGACCGGCGTGCCCGCCCAACGCTCCAGGCCTCCATCGCCAGGGACAGAGCGAACAGAAAGGAGACCGTGGCCGCCTCGAACCACTCCCCGAGCACGAGCGCGCCCGACACCGCGACGGTCATGAGCAGGTTCATGTCCGGACGCAGCGACCGCGCGGCGTACCAGGCCTTGGAAAGCACGATCCAGAGCCCGGCCGCGATGGCGACAGCGTAGGCCATCCGGGCGGGCCAGGGGACGGTCTCCGCGACGCCCGCCCCCTCGGAACCGACCGCGGCGGCGAGTCCGCCCAGCGAGACGTGGATGCCGAAGCCGAGGGCCGTGCCGAGCCCGCTGGCGACGACCAGCCCGTCACGAAGCCCCCAAGCGTGCTGCTGGGCGCCAGCCGATGCGTCGGGAGGACAAGGTGTGCCACAGCCGCAGCTCTCCTTCTCGGTGCTCATCGCTCCTCCTCACCCGAGCCCACGCCCTCGGCGGCGTGGCCGATCGCGTCCTCGACGATGCAGCCGACGTGGTCGTCCACGAGGCGGTAGACCACGCGTTTCCCCTGGCGCTCCGTCTCGACGAGCCGGGCGTCACGGAGGTGTCGGAGGTGGTGGGACATGGCGGTCTGCTCGATGCCGAGGGCCTCGACGAGATCCCCCACCGCGGTGGGGCCGCGCCGGTGCAGCCACGAGAGCACCGCGAGCCGGGCGGGATGGGCCATCGCGGCGAGCAGGTCGACGGCGCGCTCGACGGCGAGGTCAGAGGGGTGGACGACGGGGGCGCTCATGCGCGCACCGGCGCGGGCTCGACGACGAGCGCCGCGAAGACGCCGTGACGCCGCCAGGTGCGAACCATCGGCCAGGCCAGGAAGACGAACGCGGCGACGAGAACGGGCAGGAGCAGGCGGTCCCAGGGCACTCGATGACTCGATTGATGAATGCGTCATATGATGAATCCATCATTCGAGCAAGATCGCTCGCCTCCTCGTGTGCCCGCCCTCGTCGCTACTTCGTAAAGGGCCCCAGCTACTCCCTCGCGGCGGGCCGAGCAGCCGCCCTGGCCCGGACGGCCTCGAAGAGCATGGGGATGGCCAGCGTGTTGGACCTGTTCACGATCCACGCTGGGATCGACCCTCCCGGGTGTGTCTGCAGCGCGTGGGTGAGTTGGGTGCGCGCGCCGCCGTCGAGCGGTCGCATCTCCCAACTGCCGCTGTTGATCCGGACCCGCACGCAGCCCGCACGCACGGGGACGGCCTCGGGCGCGGAGGTCCACGCGATGTGGAACGCTCCCTCCGCGCCGACGTTCAGGAGGACGTCCATGACGTAGTCCCTGTCCTCGACGAAGGGCAGCGAGAGCCGCTGGTAGACTTGGAGGCGCGTCTCGCTCGTCCGCGCGATCGTCCGGGTCTCCTTGGTGTAGGGCATGAACTCCGCATAGCGGTCGTAGTCGGATAGCACGCCGAAGACGACCGCCGGCGCCACGGCGAATTCACCCACCGCCACGAGGTCGCGCGCGCCGGCCTTCCCGTTGTCGCGTGTGTAGACCACGAGGCGAGCGGTGCGGTTGGCCTCGGTCCAGCCTGGGCCCGGCGGACGCGCGTCGTGCACGCCGCGCGTCGCGCTCACCACGCGCCCCCGAGCTCGTAGCGCTCCACGTCGAAGCGCCTGGTGCGGGCAAAGAACTCGAAGGTGAACCCCGGCCAGGTCGTGGTGTTCTTGCCACCCTTGGTGAGGTACCAGCTTCGACACCCGCCCGTGTTCCACACCGACCTGGCGAGGCGCTTCTGGAGCCAGGCGTTGTGCCGAGCCTGCGCGTCCGCCCGCACGTCCATGAAGCGCACCCGGCGCCGACGAAGGGTCCGGATCGCGTCGATGACGTAGTTGAACTGGGACTCCATCATGAAGATCATGGAGTTGTGCCCGAGGCCGAGGTTGGGCCCGATCATGAGGAAGAGGTTGGGGAACCCGGTGACCGTGGTGCCCAGATAGGCCTCGCCGCCGTTGTTCCACGCCTGCTCCAGCGTGCGCCCGCCGCGGCCGTGGATTGCGAAGGGCGGCGCGGCCTCCGCCGCGACGAAGCCGGTGGCATACGCGATGACGTCGACGGGGCGCACCTTCCCGTCGGCGGTGGCGATCGCGTGGGGCCGAATCTCGGTGATGGTATCGGTGATCAGCTCCACGTTCTCGCGTTGCAGCGCCGGGTAGTACTCGTTCGACAGCAGGATGCGTTTGCAGCCGAAGCGGAAGTCCGGCGTCAGCTTCTCCCTCAAGGCACGATCGCGCACGCTCGACGCGAGGAATCGCCGGCCGCGCCAGTCGTGGATGGCGTTCAGGCGCGGCGCGAAGACGTGTCCCAGCGCGAAGCTCTCGAAGATGGAGTAGACGGCGCCACGCATCAACCGCTGCACCGGAGGAATCCGGCGGTAGAGCCGGCGCTCGACCTTGGACGTGGGCCAATCCGGCTTGGGAAACACCCAGGCGGGCGTGCGCTGGTAGACACCCAGGCTCCCCACGCGCGACGCGATGGCAGGCACGATCTGCACCGCGCTCGCGCCCGTGCCGATCACCGCCACCGCCTTGCCTTCGAGCGGGTATTCTCCATCCCATCGGGCGGAGTGCATGGTCTTGCCCGCGAAGGACGCGCGCCCGGGAATGTCCGGGTACACGGGTTGGCTCAACGCGTGACCGGCGCCCGACACCACGAAGCGTGCCGTGATCGGGCCCGCGGTCGTCTGCACGGTCCACAGCCCCGTCCCCTCGTCGAAGTCCGCGCGGATCGCCCCGACTTCGAAGCGGATGTGCGACCGGATGCCGTGCATGTCCGCGCAGCGCTCGAGGTACGCGCGGATCTCCGGCTGCGGCGCGAAGAACCGGGACCAATCCGGGTTGGGCGCGAAGGAGTACGAGTACAGGTGGGAGGGGATGTCGCAGGCGAGCCCCGGGTAGGTGTTGTCCCGCCAGGTGCCGCCGACCGACGGCGCGCGCTCGAGGATGGTGAAGTCCCGGAGGCCCCCGCGCATGAGCCGATGCGCGAGGCCGATGCCCGCGAAGCCTGCCCCGATGATCAGCACGTGGAGGTTCTGGTCGCTCATGCGGTGTCCGGGTCGTTGCCCTACAGGTAGACGGCTATCGACCAGAAGTCAATAGCGCACGCGCCGTGGCGCTACGCGAGCACCCATTCCCCCCAGCGGGCGAGCAGGCTGGCGGCGCGCTGGGGCACCAATCGCTTGATCCGCCAGGCCCAGCGCCCGTCCGCCATGGGCACGGCGACGAGGACCCCGCGCTCGACGGCCGCGATCGCGCGGCGGGCGACGACGTCCGAGGGCAGCCCGCCGTCGACGAGCCTGTTCGCGGCAGCGCGGGTGCGGGCATCGGTGTAGCGGCCACCCGCAGCGATGCCCGTGCGGAAGTAGGTGGGGCAGAGGACCGTGACGCCCACCCCCGAACCGGCGAGCTCGGCGGCGAGGGTCTCCGAGAGGGCGACCACCCCGGCCTTGGCGACGTTGTAGGCGGCGGTGTGCGGCGGGCTCAGGAGGCCGGCGGCGGACGCGACGTTGAGCACGTGCCCGTGCCCCTGTCGGCGGAGCAGGGGGACGAACACGTGGCAACCGTGGATCGCGCCCCACAGGTCGACGTTGACGGTCCAGCTCCAGTCGCACAGCGCGAGCTCGCCGATGCGTCCCGCGCTCGCGACGCCTGCGTTGTTGACCAGCAGGTCCACGCGGTCATCCCCGCACGCCTTCGCGAGCGCCTCCACCTCCTCGATGCGCGTCACGTCGCAGCGCATCGCCCGCGCCGAGGCCGCTCCCGCGGCGAGGGCCATCTCGGCGGTGGAGGCGCAGCCGGCGAGGTCGATGTCGGCGAGCAGCAGGTGCGCTCCCCTGCCCGCCAGCTCGAGCGCGAGCGCCCGGCCGAACCCGCGCGACGCCCCCGTGATGACGACCCGTGCCGCTTGCGGTAGAGCCATGCAACCTCCCTGATGTCGTCCTGGCGATATCCGTCAACTGACTTACGGTCAATAGCTTTCCCCGGAGCCCCCTTGGCGAAGTCGGACGGAGCCCCCCCGCGCGCGCCCACACGCGTCCGCGTTCGCCTCGGAGTGGAGGATCGGCGCGCCCAGCTCATCGCCGTCGGCCTCTCGCAGTTCGCCACGCGATCCTACGAGGACATCTCCATGGACGACCTCGCGCGCGCCGCGGAGATCTCCAAGGGGCTCCTCTACCACTACTTCCCGAGCAAGCACGATTACTACGTGGCGGTGCTGGACCACGCGGCGGTGCGGCTCGTCACGGAGACCACGCCTGTCGCCCTCGACCTGCCTCCACTCGAGCGCCTGCGGAACGGGCTCGTGACCTACTTCGACTTCGTCGACCGCCACGGCCCCGCGTTCACCGCGCTGATGCGGGGCGGCATCGGCTCCGATCCCGAGGTCTCGGCGATCCTCGAGCGCACACGCGCCGCGTTCGTGGATCGCATCCTCCAGGACCTCCCACCAGAGCTGGACACGCTGCCGCTGCGCACCGCCCTGCGCGGTTGGATCGGCTTCGTCGAGGCCGTCGCCACCGAGTGGATCCTGAAGCGCGCGGTGTCGAAGGACGAGCTCATCGTGATGATCTCCCAGGTGCTGCTCGCCGCGGTGCAGGGGACCACGGGGCACGCATTGCGGTAGGCGTCCCGAACCAAACTGTTCGGGTCGCCCGGGCGCCCGCGCGCATAGAGGTGCGCGCCTCCCCGAGCCTCCCGATGCGCCTCCTCCCGCTGGTCGCCCTCCTCGCCGCCTGCAATCCCGACGTGAACGTCAACAAGCGGGACATCGACGCCGACGGGGACGGGTACACGACGGACGTGGACTGCGACGACGCGCACGCCACCGTGAACCCCGACGCCACCGAGGTGTGCGACGGCCTCGACAACGACTGCGACACGACGGTCGACGAGGACGTCGGCGACGCGACGACCTGGTATGCGGACGCCGACGGCGACGGGCACGGCGACGCTGGCGCGGCCACGGTCGCGTGCGAGGCGCCCGCGGACGCCGTCACGGAGGCTGACGACTGCGACGACGCCGACGCCACCGCGTTCCCCGGCGCCGCCGAGGTGTGCAACGGCACGGACGACGACTGCGACGGCTCCGTGGACGAGGACGCCGAGGACGTCGGCACCTTCTACGCGGACGCCGACGGCGATGGCTACGGGGACCCTATCACCGCCGTGACGGCGTGCGAGGCGAGCC
Source organism: Pseudomonadota bacterium (assembly GCA_030685065.1). Classification (GTDB taxonomy): domain Bacteria; phylum Myxococcota_A; class UBA796; order UBA796; family SXON01; genus CAJBVW01. The sequence goes on from JAUXQH010000165.1 coordinate 7,110, forward strand.
CCGACGAGGTGGCGGACGGCACCGATTGCGACGACGCCGACGCCGCGATCCACCCCGACGCCGCCGAGGCGGACTGCGACGACCCCGTCGACTACAACTGCGACGGCTCCGTGGGCTACGCCGACGCCGACGGCGACGGTGTCGCCGCGTGCGAGGACTGCGACGACACGGACGCTGGGCGCTCGCCGCTGCTCCCCGAGGTCTGCGACGAGGCGGACACCGACGAGGACTGCGACGCCGTGGCCGACACCGAGGACCCCTCGGCGGACCCGGCCACGTGGTCGATTTGGTACCGCGACGGCGACGGCGACACCTATGGGGACGCCGCCTCGTCGGTGGCCGCGTGCGACCTCCCCGCCGGCTACGTCACCAACGACGACGACTGCGACGACACCTCCTCGGGGGTGTCACCGGCGGACAGCGAGGTGTGCGACGCCGCCAACGTCGACGAGGATTGCGACGGCGCGGCGGACGACAGCGACTCGGCCGCGTCGGGCAAGGCGACGTGGTACCTCGACGCCGACGCTGACACCTACGGCGACGCCGCGACAACCACGTCCGCGTGTGACGCGCCCAGCGGCTACGTCACCAACGACGACGACTGCAACGACACCTCCTCGGGGGTGTCACCGGCGGACAGCGAGGTGTGCGACGCCGCCAACGTCGACGAGGACTGCGACGGCGCCGCCGACGACAGCGACACCGCCGCGTCGGGCAAGGCGACGTGGTACCTCGACGCGGACGCCGACACCTACGGAGTGTCGACCACGACGCTCTCCCGCTGCGACCAGCCCTCCAGCTACGTGACCGTGTCCACCGACTGCGACGACGTGCACGCGGACGCCTTCCCTGGCGGGATCGAGGTCTGCGGTGACGACGTCGACCAGGACTGCTCGGGCGCCGACGAGGAGTGCTCCTCCACCGCCTACGACGGCGACTACGACGTGGAAGACGGCGACCACGTGAAGATCTACGGCCCGACCACGGACGACTGGTTCGGCGAGGCCCTCGTCGGCGGCGACTTCGACGGTGACGGCGTCGGCGACCTCGTGGTGGGCTCCTCG
>JAUXQH010000172.1 GCA_030685065.1 Pseudomonadota bacterium
CGGCAGGATGACGAGGACGCCGCGCGTTGTGGCCGCCCGACGCCCTCGCGGCGACGCGAACGCGGCCACAACTCGGCAGGATGTCGAGGACGTCGCGAGTTGTGGCCGCCGGACGCCCTCGCGGCGACGCGATCGCGGCCACAACTCGGCAGGATGTCGAGGACGTCGCGAGTTGTGGCCGGCGGATTGTCCCGCCGCTCGCTCGCTTCGCAGGAAGAGCCGCGCAGCAGGCCAGGGAGCCGCGGGATACCGTCCCCCAAATGTTACAGCTCGAGCCCTACACACACGCCCTCTCCCACTGGCCACCCACCGGCCAGCACATCCTCGCCCAGTTCGACGCGGACACGATCGTCGTGTACCAGGCCTACAACCCCGCGATCGCCGAGGCGGCCGTGGCGGACCAACGCTTTGGCGGGGGCGGATTCAGCCTGGGGCGGATGTCCTGGATCAAGCCGAACTTCCTCTGGATGATGTACCGGTGCGGTTGGGCGACCAAGCCGAACCAGGAGCGCGTGCTCGCCATCCGGCTGCGGCGGACCACCTTCGACGCGCTGCTCCGGCAGACGGTGGCCAGCTCCTTCTCCGCCTCGGGGCTCCCGGACGAGGGCGCGTGGCGCGACGCGGTGGCCGCCTCCGACGTGCGCCTCCAGTGGGACCCGGACCACGCCCCGGGCGGCCGAGCGGAGGCCCGCCGGGCCATCCAACTGGGCGTACGGAAGGACATGCTGCGCCAATTCGCCTACGAGTGGCCCGTCCGCATCGAGGACATCACGCCCTTCGTGCTCGAGCAGGGCGCGCGCGTCGGATCCGCCGAGCTGATGGTGCCCGTGGAGCGCGTGCTCCCGCTCGCCCCCGACATCGCGGCGCACATCCAGGCGGCCCAGATCGGGGCCGCTCCCCAGCAGCTGGAACGGCGGGACGCGTAGCGCTAAACGCCCGTCGCCACCGGCTCCATCGGAGCGGGCACCACCACGCCGGGCGTCACGACCACCGGGAGCGGGCCCTTGGCATCGGCCCACGTGCCGAGCGACCGCGCGAGCTCGAGCACCTCGACCGGCACCGCCAACACCACGGTGTTCGACGGCGACGATCCCAGCGCGTCGAGCGACTGGAGCGTGCGCAGCTGCATGGCGCCCGGGCTCGCCGCCATCGTGCCCGCGGCGTGCGCGAGGTTCACGGCGGCCTCGCGATCGCCCTCGGCCTTGGTGATGGTGGCGCGCTTCTCGCGCTCGGCCGAGGCCTGACGCGACATCATCCGCTTCAGATCCTCGGGCATGTTGATGTCGAGCAGGCGGATGCTGTCGATGTGGATGCCCCACGCCTTGGCGCGCACCTCGACGGCCTCCCCGATGCGCTGCTGGATCTCGTCACGCTCGGAGAGCAACGAATCGAGCGACATGCTGCCGATCACGTCCCGCAGGCTCGCCTGCGCGTATTGGCTGATGGCGTAGCGGTAGTCCTGCACCGAGAGCACGGCGCGCTCACAATCGTTCACCTGGAAGAACAGCACGCCGTCGACCATGACGGGCACGTTGTCCTTGGTGATGACCTGCTGGTGGGGGATGTCGAGCGTGAGCAGCCGCCCGTCGACGAAGCGCACGTTGTCGAACACGGGAAACACGAAAATGACGCCCGGACCGGAGAGGCGGTGGAACTTCCCGAGGCGCAACACGACCGCGCGCTCCCACTGCGCCGCGATGCGCACGATGCGGCTCGCGTAGGCGCCGACGAGAAACCCCAGGCCGCCGACCACGAACGCGCCGGTGACGCCGCCGCCGAAGTCACCGAAGAGGCCCCCGAACAGAAAACCGATCAGCGTGGCGCCGCCCCAGATGAGCAGGAAAAGCACGAGCCGCAGCCCGGTGCCGAGCGACACGTGCTCGGTGGAGGGCGCGGCGATCCGGCGGCCGGCGGCGAAGGTCTGGGCCATGTTCTGGAGCTGGTCAGGTGTCATGGGCGCATCCTACCCCGGCGGCGGAGACGGGCGCGACGCTTCGTGACGTTGTTGCCCCGATCCCGCGCGCGCCGCGCCGCGTAGACTCCTCACGAGGTCACCCCCGATGTCCACCCTGCTCGTCCTGCTCGCCTGCACGCTTGGTTCCCCGGCCGACGCCGCTCCCGGAAAGGACGGCAAGGCGTCCGCCAAGACGGCCGTGGACCCCGAGAAGGCCCCCGCGGACATCCCCAAGGCGGGGCCCGGCCAGGCCGTGGCGGTGTTCGCGGGGGGGTGCTTCTGGTGCCTCGAGTCCGACTTCGACAAGCTCGAAGGCGTGGTCCACACCACGTCCGGCTACGCCGGCGGCCATGTCGACAACCCCACCTACGCAGACGTGACCTCCGAGACCTCCGGACACAAGGAGGTGGTGCGCGTCGTGTACGACACCAAGACCCTCACGTACGACCAGGTGCTCGATTATTTCTGGCACCACATCGATCCGTTGGACGTGGGCGGCCAATTCTGCGACCGCGGGGACTCCTACGAGAGCGCCGTGTACACGGTCGACGAGGCCCAGAAGAAGGCCGCGTTCGCGAGCAAGGCGGCCCTCGACGCGCGAAAGGTGCTCGCCGGCCCGATCGCGACCCCCATCCTGCCGCTCGACACGTTCTGGGCCGCGGAGAACTACCACCAGGACTTCCACGACAAGAGCCCCGGCCGGTACCTTTCGTATCGGATGGGCTGCGGCCGGGATGTGCGCGTGGCCGAGGTGTGGGCGAACGAAAAGTAGCGGCGGTTCGCCCGCGCGCCCCTCGCCCGCCGGCCGGCCGGGATAGTACGCCTGTTCAGGTAGGGATCTCCATGATCGACGACAAGGACGACATGCCGGACGACGTGATGTCGCCCACCTTGTGGCGGCGCAACGGCTGGATCTGCAAGGTCATCAAGAACGAGGATGATGATGGCTGGGCCGTCGAGATGACGGTCGTGGGCCACACCGAGGCGGCGCTGGTCGGCCCGTGGACCATGGGCCGCGACAAGAAGAACCCCAAGCCGCTCGACGCCTCCGCGTTCACCACCCTGGTGAAGACCGCGAGCGAGGTCATCCGGCGCCACGAGCACTCAGCCCGCGCGCAGCTCCACAAGACCCTCTCGTATGTGCGTGACGATGGTCAGCGCGTGCGCGCCGATCTCGACGTGGCCCCCGATGAGGACGATCCCCACGCGATCCTCACCTGTGTGGACGACGTGACGGAGGAGCCCCTGCGTACCGGTCGCGTCGCGCCCAACTACAAGCTGACGGCGGCGCGATTGGAGAAGTTCATCGCGACCGGCGAGTAGCGCGGCCGGCTCGGTGTGCGCGAGAGGGGGCGCCCCCCGCGCGGACGCGGGGCAGGTCGGCTGCGGGCTCGCGGCGAAGCCGCTCGGTCGACCGGGCGCCGGCGCTCTCGTCCCGTCCGCGATTCCCGCGCGCGCCCGGTCGGACCAGCCGCCGGAGGCGGCTGCCCTCCGCGCCCTTGGCGCGGCTGCCTTATTGACGCCGTCAAATACGTGCTACGCTCCGCGGCGGAGGTCGGGATGCAAGGACGGGCCCTGTCCGAGGCGGAGCTGGCCGACGAACGCAAGCGGCTCACGGCCATCGCCCTGCGGATGGTCGACACGGAGGGCCGTGATGCGTGTTCGCTGCGAGGCGTGGCCGCTGCCGCGGGGATCAGCCGCTCGACGCCCTACGGCTACTTCGCGGACAAGGAGGCGCTGCTCGACGCGGTGCGCGTGGCGGCCCTCCACCAGCTCGCCGACGGGTGCGAGGTCGCCCTGGCCGAGGGCACCGACGTCGTGACGCGGCTCCGTGGCGTCGGCCAGGCCTACCTCGACTTCGCCCTCGAACACCCCGCCTTGTACACGATCCTCTTCGAGCCCGTCCCCCCAGGCCCCGAGTCCGCCGCGGCGGTCGCCCGCTACCGCGCGCTCGCCGAGGCGCCCCTCCGCGAAGCTCACGCGCTCGGGCTGACGGTCCTCCCCCCCGAGCGCCTCGCGCACGTGCTCTGGGCGGCCACCCACGGCCTCATCGGCCTCCGCCAGGCGGGCAAGCTGCACCACGGCATCTCGTTCGAGACGGCGCTCGCCGATGTTCGGGACACGCTCGCGTTCGGGTTCGTCCCGCGGAGCGCATCGTGAGGAAAGTGATGTTCGGCATCGCGAGCGTCGGCCTGCTTGCCGCCGGTGGGCTCTGGGGGAGCCTCGTGCCGCTCGTCATCCGCTCGATGACGCCGGACGTGCCGTTCGCCGAGCAGGCGCCCCCTTCGCCGCCCGACTACAGCCAGCCCGCCGCGTGGTCTGCCCTCCCCGACCGCGTCGACGCCGCCGACGTCGCCCCCGCGGAGCTCCCCGCGGGGGACCAGGCAACTTTGCCGGCCGACGTCTTCTACGTCCACCCCACCAGCTACATCGGCTCGAACTGGAACGGCCCCATCGACGACCCCAAGCTCCGTCGCGACAGCGACGCGGGCGGCGCGCGTATCCAGGCCAGCGCCTTCAACGCTTGTTGCGCGATCTACGCGCCCTACTACCGCCAGGCCAACGGGACCGCGTTCTACCGCCCCACCCCCGACGGCGACCGCGCCCTCGACCTCGCCTACGGTGACGTCCGTGCGGCGTTCCACGCCTTCCTCGCGCGCAGGGGCCGGGACCGCCCCTTCCTCGTCGCCGCACACTCGCAGGGCTCGATCCTCGCCGAGCGGCTCCTGGCGGAGGAGATCGCGGGCACGCCCCTGCGCGATCATCTCGTCGCCGCCTGGCTCGTAGGGGGCTCGGTCCTCGCGGAGGGGGTCGCCCCCGACATCCCGCCCTGTCGCGACGCTGACGACCTCCACTGTGTCATCGCCTGGAACGCCCGGCGCCCCGACTGGGTGCACAGCGAGCTCGTCGTCGTGCCGCGGCGGGAAGGGGAGCTGCTCTGCACGAATCCGCTCACCCGCACCACCGATGAAACGCCCGCGTCCGCCAGCGCGAACGACGGCGCCGTGTTCCTCGACAGCGCCGACGCGTCCCCGCGCGTGGGCTTCGCCAGCGCGCGCTGCGAGGGCGGCACGCTGCTCGTCGACGAAGCCAGGAAGGCCCCGCGCGACCTGATGTCGAGCATCCTCGACCACGCGGTCGGCAAGGGAAACCTGCATCCGATCGAGTACCAGCTGTACTGGGCGGACCTGCGCGAGAACGCGGGTGAGCGTGTTCGTGTTGCGACGAATCCCGGGACGTCGGTCGGAGGCGGCGGGGCGCCGAGGCAGGGCGAGTGACGCATGGCTCCGTGGAGGGGCATTCCCATCGCTCGGCGCCGGAGCCCGATCTCGCGAACGAGCTCGCCCACGTGTAGAGAGGTGGCCGAGTTGGTTCGCTGGGGAGCCGACAAACCCGGCGCGGGAGCCCGATCTCGCGAACGAGCTCGCCCAGGTGTGGACAGGTGGCCGAGTTGGTTCGCTGGGGAGCCGACAAACCCGGCGCCGGAGCCCGGTCTCGCGAACGAGCTCGCCCAGGGGTGGACAGGTGGCCGAGTTGGTTCGCGTCTGGCGCATCGCAGAGGCGTTGCGGGGGCAGAGCACCCGTCTCGAGGGCCGCGGACCGGATCAAAGCGATCCCACCCTGCGTCCTGGGCCAGTCCCCGAACAGAACCAGAAGCGCGCGAACGCCAGGCCCGCCGGACGCCGACCCAACTCTCCACGACCCCCGAGGCGTGACGCGGCGGCCCCTGACCTCGGGACCGCGTGGCCCGACCCCTACCGCTCGGCGTACACGCTGTTCAGGAACGTCCCGAGAGACGCCGCCACGCGCGCGGCCACCTCGAAGTCGCCGTCGCTGAAGGGGCGCGGGGGGTTCAGGAGCTCGATGCAGCCGTATACCGCGCCGGTGTCCGCGCGCACGGGCACCGCGAGCATGGCGCGGGTGGTGAAGCCGGTGGAGCGGTCCAACCGCCGGTCGTGGCGGCGGTCGCCGAGCACGTCCTCGATGGTGATGCCGAGGCCGAGCTGGACCACGTGGCCCGCGATGCCGCGCTCGAGGGGGATGACGGTGTCGATGAGCTGGTTGGCGGCGGGGCCGGACGCCGCGCGGAACCGGAGGCCATCGCCCGCGCGGGTGCGGATGAGAACGGCGCTCGCGCCCGCGGGCACGAGATCGAGCACGATCCGCAGCGCCACGGCCGACGCCTCGGCGAGGCCCGTGCACGACGAGAGCTCGCCGAGGCGCAGGAACAGATCCTCGACCATGTCGTCCGTGAGCGCGCCACGATGGGCGGCCTCCACCTTGGCCCCCGCCGCCGTCGGCTCGTCGTCGACGAGCTCCACGAGCGGCGCGGGCGCCGAGACCACCGGCGCCGCGAGGATCGCGGGCGCCACGGGCGTCGCGGGGGGCGCGGGAGCCGGGGAGCGCGCCGGGGCCTCGGGGGCCTCGGGGGGCGCGGCGGGCGCGGGGTCCGCGGCCTCCTCGGGATCGGCGGGCGTCGGAAACCCCGAGTCGGGCATCGCCGGGGTGGACAGCCCCGGCGTCACCGGCTCGACGAGGAACTCGGCCCCGTTGGTGGAGCCGCGCGCGAGCACTCCGCCGTTCTCCTGCATCGAACAGGAGAGTCGCCCGAGCGCCCCAAACTCGAGTCCGAACGCCCCGAGCGCCACGGCCAAGGCGCCGAGCCAGCCGTCGGCCTCGACCACGATCTCCGACGTGCCATCGCTCACGCGCCAGTCTTGCAACATGTCCGAAGCCTACAACGGATCGCGCGGCGCGGGCACTGCCGCAGCGACGACCCCGTCCGCGCGCGTCGGCGGGTCGGGGACGGGTAGTGTGGCGATGGACTCCACCCCCCACGCCGCCACGAAGTCGACGAACGCGCGGACGGCGGGGGGCAAGAACTCGCGCTCCGGGTAGACGATCGCGAGGAGCGTCCGCGCTCCCACGCGGTCCGCGAGCACGTGCACGAGCCGGCCCGCGGCGAGGTGCTCGGCCACCAGGATCTCGGGCAGCAGGGCGATTCCGACCCCCGCGAGCGCGGCCGCCTGGAGGAGCGTGATGTCGTTGGAGACGACGATCCCCTCTACCCGCACGGCCCCGCCCCCTTCGAGCGGCCAGTGGGTTGCCGGGCGCTCGCCGCGCGTGAAGCCGACGAGACACTTGTGGTCCATCAGCTCGCCGGGCGCCTGGGGGGTGCCGACGCGCGAGAGATAGGCGGGGGACGCCACCGCCATCACGCGGACCCGCGCGAGGGTGCGCGCCACGAGCCAGGGATCCAGGTCGCTGCTCGCTCGGATGGCCACGTCGTACCCGGCCGCGATCAGATCCACGTGCGCGGTGCCGTAGAGCGCCTCCAGCCGCACGTCCGGGTAGCGGGTGAGAAAGGCCAGGAGCATGTCGTGGAGCCAGGGGCCCGGCCCGGGCGGGAGCGCGACCCGCAGGAGCCCGCGCACCGCCCCGTCCGTGCGCCGCACCGCGCCGTCGGCGTCTCGCACCGCCGAGAGGACCACCCGCGCGTGCCGATAGAGCTCCTCGCCCGCGTCGGTGAGGGTGAGCCGCCGCGTGGACCGCCGCAGGAGCCGCACACCGAGGCGCTCTTCGAGGCGCGCGAGGCGGCGGCTCACGGTCACGCGGGGCAGGCCGAGCTCCAGGGCGGCGCCGGACAGCGAGCCCGCCTCGACGGCACGGGCGAAGGCGAGGAGCTCGGAGGTCTCGGGGAGGTCGGTCATCTGGATCGTTTCCGGTCGGGAGGTGCGCATTGTTGCGTAATTGTCCGTCGAGCGCGCGGCGCCTACCTTCCGTCCGAACGGAGTTCATCCCCATGCCTGCTCGCACGCCCCCCGCCCGAACCGTCGCCTACTGGACCACCACCGGCCTCCTCGCCCTCGCCATGACCGCCGGGGGCGTCATGGACGTGACCCAGGCGCCCGACATCGTCGCGGGCATCGTCCACCTCGGCTACCCCGCGCACCTCGCCACGATCCTGGGCGCGTGGAAGCTCCTCGGTGTGGCCGCCCTGCTCGCGCCCGGGCTTCCCCGGCTCAAGGAGTGGGCCTACGCCGGGTTCCTCTTCAACCTGACCGGAGCGGCGATCTCGCACGCGATCAGCGGCGATCCGGTCGCGAACGTCGTGACCCCGCTCGTGCTCCTGACCCTGGCCCTCGCCTCGTGGGCCACGCGCCCCGAGGGCCGCCGGCTCGGAGACGTGCTCCCTACGTCGGCGCGGGACATGGCCGCCGCCTGAAGGCTCGCGCCCCAGCAGGCGGCCCGCGGCTCACCGCGCGCGACCGAGCCCCGCCGCCACCTTGGCCCGCGCGAGCACGGGATCGGCCACGGCACGCGCCCGCTCGGCCCCGGCGTCGAGCACGCCGTGCAGGTACGTCGGGTCCGCGCGGAGCTCGGTGTACCGCGCGCGGAGGGGCGTCAGCGCGGCCTCCACGACGTCCACCAGGTCCTTCTTCAGGTAGCCGTAGCCGCGGCCCTCGTAGCGAGCGGCCACCGCGTCCGGGGTCTCGGCGGTGATCGCCGCGAAGATGGTGACGAGGTTCTTCACGCCGGGGGAGGCCTCAGCCCAGTTGAGCTCGCTGCCCGTGTCGGTGACCGCCCGCATGATCGCCTTCTTCACGACGTTCGGCGGGTCGAGCAGGCCGATGGCGTGGCCGGGCGCCTTCTCTCCCGTGCTCTTGCTCATCTTCGCCGCCGGATCGTCCAGGCCCATGACGCGGGCGCCGGTGGGCGGGATCATCGGGTTGGGGAGCTTGAAGGTGGGCCCGAACAGGTCGTTGAACCGCGCCGCCACGTCCCGCGCGAGCTCGATGTGCTGCTTCTGGTCCGCCCCCACGGGCACCTGGTCGGCCTCGTAGAGCAGGATGTCGGCCGCCATCAGCGCCGGGTAGGTGAGCAGGCCGGAGCCGACGGTCGACGCCGCGTCCGACTTGGTCTTGAACTGGGTCATGCGCTGCAGCCAGCCGAGCGGGGCGACGCAGGTGAGCACCCACGCGAGCTCGGCGTGGGCCGACACCTCGGACTGGACGAACACGGTCGAGCGGGCCGGATCGATGCCGCTCGCGAGGTAGAGCGCGGCGACCTCGAGCGTTTTTTCCCGCAGGCCCGCCGCCCGCACGTTCTCGGGCACGGTGAGCGCGTGCATGTCGACGACGCAGAAGAAGTTCTCGTACGTGTCCTGCAGATCGCGCCATTGGACCAGCGCGCCCAGGTAGTTCCCGATGTGCAGGGAGCCGCTCGGCTGTACACCCGAGAGCACACGCAGCTTCCGACGATCCGATCCGCTCAAGACGCCTCCGCAGGGCCGCGCCCTCTATCACGGGCGCCCAAGCGGAGACAAAGAAAGGCCCCGCCCCTTCAGCCGGTCGCCACGCGGCCCGATGGGTAGGTCATCTGGGTCTGACATGATTGGGTTCCAAGCGATGCTCCTGCTCGTCACCGCTACGGCGCTCGCAAAGGCCCCGCAGGCCGAGGCGGTCGTGGCCGATCCCCCGGACGCGGAGATCGCGACGGAGCGCCCGATACACCACCAACGCCCGGCCCACGCGCGCGGACAGACCGATTTCACGGCCTACACCCTCGAGTGGGGGGAGGTTCGCCTGGGGCTGAAGAACACCGGGGTCGGGATCCTCCCGCGCACCCAACTGACCACCCAACCGGTGCTCGACGCGCTGGGTGCACCCAACGCGAGCGTGAAGGTCAACGCGCTGCGCGCGGGCCCCCTGGATCTCTCCGCCAGCCTCGATTGGGGGATGTCGCGCGACGACGACCTGCGCGCCTCCTTTGTCGGAGCGGGGGTGACCGCGTCGCTGCAGATCGCGAAGCCATGGTCCATCCACGGCGGTGCCACCTGGGTGAACGCCAAGGTGGAGGGCACCCCCGAGCTGGACGCGCTCGCGATGATCCTCGGCCAGACCTCCGGCACGCAACTCTCGGACGAATCGGTGGAGCTGGTGGAATCCAAGTTGGTTCTCGACAGTCACCTGCAGGTGCTCACCGCCCACGCCGCGACGGACATCCGCCTGAACCGACGCGACAGCATCGTGCTCCAAGGGCGCGCGGTGCTCTACGAAGATGTCGACGTGCCCGTGTTCCTCGAGCGGGTAGCCCCCGACCACGCGGGCTGGGTGCCGCTCACCTCGGCCTATTCGGTCAGCCTCGCGTGGCAGCTGTCCTGGCGCAACGTGGACCTGCGTATCGGGGGCGGGCTCTCGTCCGTACCCGGGGCGTGGCTGCTCAACACGGTCGACCTCGCGTGGCGCTTCGGCGGGCCCACCCGCGTCGACGAGCGCCGCACCATGGTGGCGTGGCGCAAGGGAAAGCGGGAGCGCGGTGGCGACGCGCGGGCGGTGCGGACGGATCAGCTCGCGTCCAACTGACGGGGTCCGGGAGTACACTGGCACGCGGATGGAGTGCCCCCGTATGAGCGTCCCCGTGCCCGCGAACCGGCCGGACCTCCAGTTCGCGGAGATCGAGACCGACATCGAGGACCTCCAGCGCAGCTTCATCGAGAAGCACAAGCGCATCGCCGAACACGTCGACCAGAACCCGCTGCCCGTCGTGGACGACCGCACGCTCGGTCAGCGCCTCGCCGACGGGGTCGCCTCGGTGATGGGGAGCTGGCGCTTCATCCTCGTGCAGAGCGGCGCGCTCACGATCTGGATCGTCCTGAACGTGACCGGGGTGATCGGCAAGTGGGACCCGTACCCGTTCATCCTCCTCAACCTGATGTTGTCGTTCCAGGCGGCGTATGCCGCGCCGATCATCGTGATGAGCCAGAACCGCAAGGAGGCGAAGGACCGCCAGCGCGCCGACCACGACTACCTGGTGAACCTCAGCGCCGAGCTGGGGGTCTCGGAGCTGCACGCCAAGATCGACGCGCTCCGGCAGACCCAATGGGCCACGCTGCTCGCGCTCCAGGGCGAGCAGATCGAGCTGCTCCGGTCACTCGCGGCGGCGCAGGGCCCGCTCGCGGCGGCGCAGGGCCCGCTCGCGGTCGACGAGCCCACGGCCCCCGATCTGGGCGCGCCCGATCGCCGCGCGGCGCCCTCGGGGCCCTGACCCGCGACTACGAGGCGGCGCCGGAGCTGTCGCGCACCGCATCGCGGCCCGACCGGTTTACGCTGCGGCCCGCCCAGGAGCCCCGTGGACCCCGCCCTCCCCCTGTTCCCCGTGCACGTCGAGCTCACGGTGGCTCCGACGCTCAACTTCGCCATGGAGCAGAGCGGGGTTCCCCTGGTGTCCGGCCTCCGGATCGCCAACCTGGGCCCGACGCCGCTCGAAGGCGCGCTGCTCGTGCTCGAGCTCTTGCCGGATCTCGGCGAGCCGACCATCGTGGCGGTGCCGACGATCAAGGGCGGCGAGCACGCCGAGCTCCCGCCGATCGACCTGCGGTTGCCGCCCGGGCGCCTCCGCGGGGTGGTGGAGGCCGAGCGGGCGCGGCTGTCCTGGCGGCTCGTGAACGGGCTGGACACCCTCGCCGAGGGCCTCGCCGACGTGGACGTGCTCGCCTACAACGAGTGGCCGGGCCTCCGGGCGCCGCCCGCGCTCCTCGCCGCCTTCGTGATGCCGAACCACCCCGTCATCGCGCGCCTGCTCGCTCGCACGCGGGACCGCCTGCGCGCCGACACGGGTGACGCGGCGCTCGCGGGCTACCAGACCCGCGCCCCCGGGCGGGTCCGCGCGATGGTCGCGGCGCTCTACGGGGCCCTCCAGGACCTCGGCATCACCTACGTGGGCGTGCCCGCGAGCTTCGAGGGCATCGGCCAGAAGGTGCGCCTGCCCGATCGCGTGCTCGCCGACGAGATGGCCAACTGCCTCGATCTGACGACGCTGCTCGCCGGCTGCCTGGAGCAGATGGGCCTCGCGCCGCTGCTGGTGATCGTGCGGGGGCACGCGTTCCCGGGGGTGTGGCTCGTCGACGAGCGCTTCCCGGAGGGCGTGGTGTACGACGCGGCGCGGCTGCGCACGAACGTCGCGATCGGGGAGCTCTGCGTCTTCGACTCGAGCACCGCGGTGCACGGGTCGCGCCCCACCTTCGCCGACGCGGTGGCGGCCGCGGGCGCCTTCCTCCTCGACGATCCGCACTACGTCTGCGCGGTCGACGTGCGCGTGGTGCGGCTCGACCGGATCCGGCCGCTGCCGGTGCGCATGGAGCGCGAGGCCCCGCTGGAGGGGAGCGGCGAGGCCCCGGGGGACGCGGCGCCCTCCGCGAGCCAGGCGCTGCTGCTCGAGGCGCGGGTCGAGCCCCCCGGAGACGACGCGCCGATCGACGCGATGCCCCCTCCCCCCGAGCCGGTGGTCCAGCGCTTCAAGCGGTGGAAGGATCGGCTGCTCGACCTTTCGCTCAACAACCGCCTGCTGAACTTCCGCCCGGGCGCCCGCTCGTCGTTCCGGCTCCTCGTGCCCGACCTCGCCACGTTCGAGGACATCCTCGCGGCCGACCACACCTTCGACGTGCTCCCCCGCCCCGAGGCGGACCCCCGCGACGCGCGCGACGTCGCCCTCGCCGACGCCCGCGCCGACCTCGCCGATCTCCACGCGCGGCGCCGGGCCGACCTCGACCGGCGGATCCTCCACGCCGAGGATCCGCGCGACGTGCTCGCCCACCGCGCCGTCGAGCTCGACCGCGCCGCGCGCACCGACCGCGAGGAGGGCGGCGCCAACACGCTCTTCGCGGCCGTCGGCTTGTTGAAGTGGTACGAGTCGGGCGCCCCCGAGCAGGCCCGCTACGCGCCGCTCCTGCTCGTCCCCGTACGGCTGCTCTACGAGCGCGGCACCCGACGGCTGCGCCTGCGCCGCTCGGACGAGGACGCCCTCGGAAACGTGACGCTCGCGGAGAAGCTGCGCCGCGATCACGCCGTGGATCTGGGTCTGCTCGCGACGCTGGGCGCGGACGACAGCTCCCCCGAGCGCGGGGTGGACGTGGCCGGGCTCCTGCGGGACGCGCGCGCGGCGATCCGCCAGGTGCCGCGCTGGGAGGTGCTCGACGAGGTGCACGTGGGCCTCTTCACGTTCACCAAGTTCCTGATGTGGAAGGACCTGGACGAGAACGCGGACGCGATGCTCCAGAGCGCGGTGGTGCGCCACATCGCGCAGGGGGCGGCGGGCGACTTTCCCGACGCCGTCGGCGAGCCCGCGCTCACGACGTTGGACGACGACGTGCCGCCCGCCAGGATCCCGACGGTGCTCGACTGCGATTCGACCCAGCTGGCCGCGATCGCCGCGGCGCTCCTGGGCCGGAGCTTCGTGCTCCAGGGGCCGCCGGGCACCGGCAAGAGCCAGACGATCACCAACCTCATCGCCGGGGCGCTCGCGGACGGCAAGACCGTGCTGTTCGTGTCGGAGAAGATGGCCGCGCTCGAGGTCGTCTACCGGCGGCTGAAGAACGTGGGGCTCGGCGATTACTGCCTCGAGCTGCACTCGAACAAGTCGAACAAGAAGGACGTGGTCACCAGCCTCGGCGCGGCGCTCGACCGGGCGGAGCGCGCGGTCGACCCGGCCTGGGAGGCCCGCTCCGCCGAGCTCGGCGTGCTCCGCGCCACCCTGAACGCCGCCCCCCGCGCGCTGCACGCGGATCGCCCGATCGGGCGCTCGTTCTACCGGATCAGCGCCCGCCTGCTCGAGCTCGCGGAGGCGCCCGAGGTGCGCGTGCCCCTGCCCGAGGTCGCCGCGCTGACCGAGGAGCGGCTGCGGGAGATGGACCGCGCGGTCGACACCCTCGCGGCGGCGGGCGCGGGGGTGGAGCCGGTGCCCGAGCACCCGTTGCGGGCGTGCAAGGCCGCGGACTGGTCGGGTGGCGCCGAGGAGGCGACGAGGGACGCTCTCGCGGACGTCCAGACCGCGCGGGACGCGGCGGAGGAGTCCGCGCGCGCGGTGGCAGAGGCGTTGGGGGTGCCGCTGCCGACCAGCCTCGCCGACGCGGAGGATCTGCTGGCGCTCGCGGAGGCGCTCGCGGCGGGGCGGACGCCCGCCGGCGCCACGGACGAGGCCTGGGCGGCGACGGCGGACCGAGCGCAGGCGTGGATCGCGGCGACGAAGGCCGACGGCTCTCGCCGCGCCGCCCTGGCCGAACGCTGGAACGAGCGCATCTACGGAGACGCCGCCACGGAGCTCGCCCCCACGTTCCGCCAGTGGGCGGAGGCCTTCTTCCTCTTCGCGTTCGTGTTCCTGTTCTTCCCACGGCGCGCGCTCCGCGTGGCGGCGAGGGGCGCGCTGCCCGCCGATCGGCGCATCGCGGGGGACCTCGGCGTGGCCCACGCGACCCGGCAGGCCGCCGCGGGGCTCGAGGCCGAGCGGGTGTGGACCGTCGCGACGTTCGCAGGCTGCTGGGCGGCCGAGGCCGCGGAGACCCCGGACGCGGTGGCGAGCGTGATCGCGCGCGTCGAGCGGCTCCGGGGGGCGCTCGCGCGGTGGCGCGCGGGCGGCGGCGCGGTCCCGACGCGTTGGTTCGCGGACGATGGGGCCGACGCGCGCCGGGCCGACCTCGCGGGCCGTGCCGTCACCCTGCGGGGCGCGCTCGCGACGCTCTTCCCG
>JAUXQH010000041.1 GCA_030685065.1 Pseudomonadota bacterium
CGGCACGTTGCTGCTCGACGAGGTGGGCGAGCTCCCCCGTGACATGCAGGTGAAGCTCCTCCGCGCCCTCCAGGAGCGAAAGGTGGAGCGCGTCGGGGGCGTCCGTCCCACCGCGGTGGACGTGCGGGTGATCGCCTCCACCAACGTCGACCTCGCCGCCGCCGTCGTCGCCGGCCGCTTCCGCGTGGACCTCTACTACCGGCTCAACGTCATCCAGATCCGGCTCCCGCCGCTCCGCGATCGGCGCGAGGACATCCCCCTCCTGGTCGAGCACTTCCTGGCCCGCTTCAACGAGCGGCTCGGGAAACACATCGTCGGGGTGGACGCCGCCGGCATGGCCACGCTCATGGCCTGGAGTTGGCCGGGCAACATCCGCGAGCTCGAGAACGTGGTGGAGCGCGGCGTCCTGCTCTCGGACGGCGATGTGCTCGGCGCGGACGCCTTCCCCGGGCTGGAGCCCCTCAACGAGAGCCCGGTCGAGGCGGATCGCGGCGGGCCGGGGGATCCGGACGGCGTCGGGCTCAAGGAGCTCGTGCGCGTGCACACGGCCAAGCTCGAGCGCGCCCTCATCCTCCGCTCGCTCGAAGCCGAGGGGAGCAATGTCACGCGGGCAGCGCGCCGCTTGGAGATCAGCCGGAAGAGCCTCCAACTGAAGATGAAGGAGTACGGGCTCCGTGAAGATCCCGAATGACCCGCGCGGGGCGCTCGTCGCGCTCCTCCTCCTCCTTGCCGGTTGTGGCGCTGACGCCCCGGCCAGGCCCGCGCCTCCCGTGAACGAGGAGGCGGCGGAGGTCCTGCCCGCCACACCCGCCGAGCCAACGGCGGTTGCCGGCACACCCGGCGGGGAAGCCGCGCCTGTAACGTCGCCGGCAACGGGCGCAGCCTTGGGTGTCACGCAGCCCGCTCCCGCTCCAGGCACAGCTCCCGCCGCGCCGCCATCCTCGACCGCGGCGCCCGCAGCGGCGCCCGCAGTGGCGCCCGGAGCGGAGCCCGCAGCGGCATCCGCAGCGGCCCCGAGCCCAGGCGCGGCCGCGACGCCGCCGCCGCTCGCCACGTCGGGCGCGACCTCACCCACGGCGCCGGCCCCCACCGCGGCCGACTACACCCTCGAGCCGGGCAAGAGCACCCTTTACGTCCAGGTGTTCAAGAGCCCGGACACCCTGGCGTCCGGCGCCTCCCACGACCACGTCGTGGCCGCGACCGGCTGGAGCGGCACCGTGCGATGGGACCCGAGCGCCCCTTCGGCTTGCAAGGTCGATATCCGAGTGCCGGTGTCCGGCCTCCGCCCGGACGAGGACGCGATGCGGAAGCGGGTCGGGTACGAGGTGATGCTCAGCGCCAGCCAACGCGAGAAGATCGGGGAGCAGATGCGCGCCGCCAGCCAGCTCGATGCCGCGCGCTTCGGTGACATCACGTTCGCCGCCACGCGGTGCGAGGCGGTGGGGGAGCAGGTGAAGGTCAGTGGCAGCCTCACCGTGCACGGGGTGGCGAAAACCGTGACCTCGACGATGAAGATCCGGGGGGACGGCCAGAGCTTCAGCGCCTCCGGGACCTTCACCGCCAAGGCCACCGACTTCGGCTTCGAGCCCTACAGCGCGCTCCTCGGCGCCCTGAAGAACGAGAACGAGATGAAGTTCACCCTCGACGTTCGTGGGGCCCGCCGCCCTTGACGGGATCGGGGTCCGCGCCGACACTCCCTTACAGGTGCTGACACTCGACCCCGTCCTCCCGTCCGCTCCCCCGCCGTCCGCCCGAGACGAGCTTCGGTCACTTGGTAGGCGTCTGTCACAATCGCCGCCTTGACCAGGGCCGAGGTACGCTCGGCGTTGACCGCCTCATCCGTGTCACTACCTTGCCAACCAGCAGGGTTCCCGATCACTACGGTCGGGTGTGACACAGGGGAGGGGGCGAATCATGCCACAAGAGAAGGAGAGCAACCGCGGAGGGCGGGGCTTCGCCGGCATGGATCCGGCGAAGCAGAAGGAGATCGCGAGCAAGGGGGGGAAAGCGTCCCACGAGAAGGGGACGGCCCACGAGTTCACCCCGGACGAGGCGCGCGAGGCCGGCCGCAAGGGCGGCAAGGCTGCCCACGAGAAGGGCACCGCGCACGAGTTCACGCCCGAGGAGGCGCGCGAGGCGGGCCGCAAGGGGGGCCAGGCGAGCGGGCGGGCGCGCGCGGCGGCCGCGGCGGCGCAGCGCGGAGGAACCACGAACCCGGCGTCCGAACGCCAGAAGGAGGACGCCGAGTAGCGACGGAGACGCTCCGCGATCCACATTGGATCGCGGAGCGCCCACGCTGCTCCTCCCCAGGGGTCGAGCGCCCGGGGTCGAGCGCGGGCGTTCAGCCCGGGTGGGCAATCGCCCGGGCGGCCCAGGACTGGTCCGGGGGGGGTTCGTTGAGGTGGATCCAATAGTGCGCGATGAGCCGCACCGTGTCCCGGAACGCGGCCGGGTCGTCGGGCTTGAACACGACGCTGTTGACCTTCAGCCTGTAGCACTCGCTGATGAACATCGGGTCCTTCTTGCGGGTGAACATCACGATGATGGCGTGATGGTCCGCGCGATAGCGGAGCGCCTGGAGGACATCCCGCCCGTCCCCATCCCGAAGGTCGACATCCAGGATGAACATGCGCGGAAAGTTGCGCTGGAGCAGCGGCGGAGGCCCCCCGACGGGCCGCAAGAAGTCCACCATGTCCTGAAACGTGCCAACGGTTCGAACCGGGTTTCGCACGCTCGACGCCGCGATCCCCTCCAGTGTCGCCCGGACGTCTCCCGGATTGGCATCGATGATGACAATCTCGGGCGCGAGCTTGGCTGGGGCCCGCCGCGGCAGCACCTCCTGGAATGCGTCCGCCACGGAGACGCCCTGCAACAGGTGCGGCTGCGCGGCCACCGCCCCCAACCCGGGCGGCGGGACGTTCAGACCGAGCCAATAGGCCATGAGGATGGAGGCGCTGGCCTTGAAGCGGGGGAAGTCGAGCTCCTTGCGCAGGTAGGAGTTCGCGCCCAGGGTGTACGAGTCGGTGATGTCCTGCTCGAGGGAGGAGGACGTGAGCACCACGACCGGGACCCGCGTGGTGCGGGGGTTTCCGCGGACCTCTCGCAGGGCGGTCTTGCCATCCACCTTGGGGAGCTTCAGATCCAGCAGGATCATCGCGGGGGGCGTGCCACGGGCGCCGTTGTAGAGGTACGCGAAGACCTCTGGTCCATCGCGCAGCGGGACGAGGACGTGGGGCCACCCGGTCTTCGCGAGCGCGAGCGTGGCCAGGGCGAGGTCATCGTCGCTGTCTTCAACAAGCAGGACCGTCGGCTTGTCGGCCACCACGCACCCTCGCCTCTCCTCCTAGCCACGGTTCGGGGAGGAGATGCGACGAATGATGGAGGGTGGCGGCGAGCCATGGGAATCGAACCCACCGGGCAACCCCTCTCGAGGCGCCCCGACCGGTTTTGAAGACCGGGGCCGGCACCAGCGCGGCAAGGCTCGCCAGAAACCTCAGACTCTCGACCAGACGGGCATCAGGGGGGCGGCGGGCTGGAGCACTGGAGGGCGTCCCGGAACACGCCGCATGCGTACGCGCCGCGGTACAGCACCTCGACCTCGCCGGTGAGCTCCTTCCCGTCGACCGTCATCGACACCTTGCACGGCCCCGCCGGCACGTCCCACACGTAGCAAGAGGGCTCGCACGCGGTGGGCGAGGCCTGCACGCACTGCACGCGGGACGCGCTCCCGCCGTTGAACACGAACTTGGCCTTGTCCACGCGGATGTCCGACACCGGGGCCGGCACCGGCACGGCCGGGGCGACGGTGGCGGCGACCACGGCCGCACGACGCTTGACCGCGAGCTCGAGGTTGGGATCGTACTTGCCCTGCACGGTCGGGAGCTGCACGCCCCCGGTCGCGTTGGGCACCGACGTGACCAGGTAGCCGTTGAGCTCGGAGCCGGTCACCGTGCCGTCCCCGTTGCTGTCGGCATCTCCGCTCATGCCCTCGATGAAGGACTTGGCGAAGATGCCGGGGCGGACCGCCTGCCGGGGCGCGGCGCTCGAGAGGATGAAGCTCTTTTGTCCGATCGCGGGCCAGTCGTTTCCCGTGGGGCCGAGCAGGGCGAGCCCGTTGAGGGTGCCCTCGTGCGCCGCGTCCGTGATGACCATGTACCGGCTCGCGGGGATCCACTTCTGGAGCTGGGCGCCCAGATCCATCGCGGTGAGCGAGGTGGCCTCGAGCGCGTCGGGATCGGTGTCGTAGAAGAGCAGGCGCGGCTCGCCGAAGTCACCGCCGACGCCGTGACCGACGAAGTAGAAGAGGAACAGATCCCGGTAGTCGACCTCTTTGGAGACCTGCTCCCGGAGGACGGACTGCACGTTCTCGAGCGTCGCGCTCGCGTCGGTCAACAGGCGCACCTGGTCGAAGCCGGCCGACTGCTCCAGCGCGGAGGCGACGCGGGCCGCGTCCGTGCGCGCGGTGTCGATCCCGAGCTCGGCCGGGAGGCGCGAGTAGCTCGAGAGCCCGATCACCAGCGCGATCCGCTTGGGCTCGGGCTCCTGGGCGGAGGCGCCAGGGGTGGCGACGAGCAGCGTCCCGAGCGCGAGCGCGGCGAAGGAAGCCAGGGCTGATAGGCCGTTCCGCATCGATCCGTCTCCTCGCGGCCGCATGCTAACCCATCCGCTGCGGCTCTTCGGACGCGGTGGGGGTAAAGGGCCGCCCATGCACCGCGTCCGCGACCCGATCCACGGCTTCATCGACCTGTCGCCTCTCGAGGCGGCGCTCGTCGACACCCGCGCGGTCCAGCGCCTTCGCCGCGTCAAGCAGCTCGGCCTGACCCACCTGGTGTACCCGGGCGCCGAGCACAGCCGGTTCGTCCACTCGCTCGGCGCCTGCCACGTCGCGGGCCTGCTCGGCACCAGCCTCGCGCGCGCCGGCTGGCAGGGGGACATCGCGCTCGCGCGCGTGGGCGCCCTCCTCCACGATCTCGGCCACCCGCCCTTCTCCCACGCTGGCGAGCGCGGCGTGCCGCATGAACGGATGACCCTCGCGCTCGTGCGCTCCGGGGAGGTCGCCCACGTGTTGTCCGCTCACGGCGTCGATCCGGCGGAGGTCGCCGCGATCATCGACGGGACCGGGGATCCCATCGCCTGCACGCTCGTGTCGGGGCAGCTCGACGCCGACCGCATGGACTACCTGCTCCGCGACGCCCGGATGTGCGGCGTACGCTACGGGGAGTACGACCTGCCGCGGCTCGTGGAGTCGGTGGTGCCCGCGCCCGATGGAGGGCTCGCCGTGCGGGGCGCTGGGCTCCACGCGGTCGAGGGGCTGCTCCTCGCGCGCTACTCGATGTTCCAGCAGGTCTACTTCCACCGCACGCGGCGCGTGCTCGACCTGCTCCTCGAGGAGGTGCTCCCCGACTGGCCCTCCGACCCGGAGGCGTTCCTCGACTGGGATGACGGTCGCGCGTTCGAGCTCCTCCGGAACGACGCGCGCCCAGCGGCGCGGGCGGTGTGGGAGCGTCGCATCCCGGCGTGTGTCGCCGAGCTGGAGGTGAGCGCGGACCCCGCCCAGCATGCCGAGGCCGACGCGATCGCCCTGCGCCTGGGGGACGTGCTCGGGGTTCAGCCCCGCGTCGACAGCTCCGCGCGGATGGTGACGTTCCGCCCGAGCGGCGACATCCCGATCCTGGACACCGACGGCCGGGTGCGGAGCGTGTTCGCCGCGTCCCCCGTGCTGCGGCGCATGGATCCACACGTGGAGGTGCGCCGCATCTACGTCGACCGCCCGCTCGCCGAACGCGCGCGGGCGGAGGTCGCGGCGCTCCGCGGCCAGGCGGTGCAGCTGCGGCTCTTCACCGCCTGATCGTCACGGCCCGACGCGGCGCGCTCGCCGTCGTACCGGACTACTGGCCGGCGGCCTTCTGGCTCGGCTTGAGCACGGTCGTCGGGTCCTTCCCGTCGAGCACGGCCTGCCCGGACTCCTCGATGTAGTCGAGGATGCCGATGAGCTCGGTGTTACCGGCCGCGGTGGCGCGGACCTTGTCGGCCAGCGACTTTTCCTTCGCGATGGTGCCGCTGATGTCGATGCTGTCATCGGGGAGGTTGCCCTGATCGCGCAGGTAGCGGCCCATGGCCCCGCACTCCTTGGCGAGGTCCGGATTCTCCTTGCCGACGAGCTGGGCCGCCCGGTTCCAGAACGCGCCGACGTAGGCGTGGTGCTGGTTGAACGGCCGCGCGAGCCGCGCCGCGTGCTCGATCTCGGCCTTGTTCTGTGGCCGGAGGGTGCCGGGCGGCGGCAGCGGGTTGGCCCTGGCGTCCGCGACGACGTCCTCCGCGGTCCGCCCCTGCCCGGGGTTGTTGATCGTCCGCACGGACCGGCCCCCGTCCTCGAGCTTCTCGGGGAGATCGCCGGCGGTCGTGGCGGTGGACGGTCCCCCGCCGAGGCCCGGACCGAAGGCGAGCACGGCCACGCCGATCCCGAGCACCGCCGCGACCACGTAGGGGAGCCACTTCTTCATCCGGATCTCCATCGCCGCGGCTGTGCGCCAGGGCCTGCTTGCTAGTCGATGTTGCGAAGCACGGTGACGACGGACGTGCGGTCGTCCCCGCCCATGTTGGCGGCCACCGCGTGACGCGGCGCGTTCGACACCTGGTAGGCGCCGGCCTGGCCCTTGAGCTGGCGGAAGAGCTCCACCACCTGCTTGACCCCTGTCGCCCCCACCGGATGCCCGAACCCGATGAGCCCACCGCCCGTGTTGACGGGGAGGCGGCCACCGATGTCGGTCACGCCCTCCCGCGCGAGCGCCGCGCCCTCGCCCGGCTTCGCGAAGCCGAGGGCCTCGTACATCATCAGCTCGGTGACCGTGAAGCAGTCGTGCACCTCGGCCACGCCCACGTCCGCGGCGCCGATGCCGGCGGCGGCGTACGCCTTCTTGGCGGCGGCGGCCGTGTTGTGGAGCTGGGTCAGATCCCCGTCCTCGTACAACGAGGCGGTGGAGTGGCCGTACCCGAGGATCTCCACCGCGTCGGAGGGGGTCTTGCCCATCGCGCGCAGGCCCTCTTCACTCACGACGATCGCGGCCGACCCGCCGTCGCTCACCTGGGAGCAGTCGGACATCTTGATGTACGGCGCGTACTCGGCGTTCTGGAGGAAGCAGGGGTTTTTCTCGCTCGCCGCGGAGGCCGTGTCGAGGTCCATCTTGCGGGCCTTCATGTGCGCGAGCGGGTTCTTGTTCGCGTTGCCGTAGGCCTTGACCGCGATGCGCCCGATGTCCTCCTCCGAGACGCCGTAGCGCTCGCGGTAGATCTTGGTGCGGCGGCCGAAGAGCGCGGGGAACGTGAAGTCGTCGATCGAGCGCTGGCGCTTGTAGTGCGAGGCGCGCGCGAGGTAGTCGGCGCCCACCCGGGCGCTCTCGTTCGACTGGATCTCGACGCCGGCCACCAGGACCGTGTCGTAGCCGGCCCGGATCGCGTCGATCGCGCAGAGGAGCGCGAGCCCGCCGGACGCGCAGGCGCCCTCGGTGCGGGTCATCGCCTTGCCGGCGAGCGCCGGGTGGCTGCCCGCGAGGGCGGCGCCGAGGTGGCCCTGCTTGGAGAAGAGCTCCCCGACGAAGTTGCCGATGTAGCCCTTGTCGATCCGCTCGGGATCCACGCCGGTGACGGCGAAGCAGGCCTCGACCGCGCTCTGGAGCGTCTCTTCCAGGCCGGGGTTGTCGCGCTTGCCGAACTCGGGGTGGTTCTTCCAGATGAAATCGGGATGGCCCTTGCCGACGAAGGGGGTGTTGGCGCCACCGACGAGGAAGACACGACGAGACATGGGGGACCTCGGGGAAAGCACGCGGTTAACCCGGTGCGGCGCGGTCGGCGCGCTCGGGCGCCGGGCACCGCGTCGCCGCGCGGCTCGAGCCCCCTGAACCGTGGGATTCTGCGACCCCGCGATCCCTCCACCCGCAGGCTAGCCCACCGCCGCCGCTGCCGGACGGCGCTCGGCGAGCAGGCGCTCGACCTCGGGGTGCACCTGGTACATCGTGATGACGGTGCCGAACGTGTTCTTCCATTGGCGGACACGCTCGCGGCTCACACCGAACTCGTCCGCGACGACCTGGCCGCTCTCCGCACGCGCGAGCGCCTCGAGCAAGCGACGAAACCGCGCGCGCCCGTAGGTCTTGATGAAGTTGCGCGCGACGCGTTCCCGGCTTCTGGCGTTGGCGATCGGCATGGGGTTCTCCTCCCTCCGGTGGTCCGTCTGCGAGACGTTCTGGTGGTGAAACGCTCAGGGAACGCTTCACCCCCACAGCCTACCACCCCCCGTTGACGTGTCAATCCTGTCCTCGCGAAGAACCCGCGTTGAAGCTGGCTTTCATGCGATTTATAGGATCCACCCCGCAACCTCCCATAATTCCACGACAATTCCCTCATGGAGGAGTCGATCGTGCCAGACGCGCTGTTCGTCGCGCAGCGAATCGCCCGGCCCCTTGATCTCCACGAGCGCATCGCCGTGATCGAGCCTCGCGGGCACCGCGCCCTCCACCCTTCCTGTATTCCCAGAAAAAACATAAAGATCGGGGAGGCCACGCGCCGCGCTCCAGCCCTCCTTCGCGAGGCGACCGAGCACCGCCGCTGCCGTCTTTCCCGGGATCGCGGCCGACCACTCGCGCACCACGTCTCCCGCGTGGAGCCCCGCGAGGCGCTCGCCGTCCCATCCCGCGGCGAACCGGCCCGGTCCGTCGGCTGCGAGGGCGGCCAGGCGCGCGTCGATCTCGGCCTGGCGGCGCGCGTAGAAGCCGGGGGTGCCGACGTCGAGGGGGCCGTCCCGCCGCGCGGTCGGGAGCATGCCGGGCACGGGCAGGAAGTAGAGGTCGCGGAATACCAGCGCGTAGAGCGAGGTCCACAGCCAGTTTTCGCCGTGATGGGCACGACGCCCCGCCGCCGCGAGCACCCGCACGACGGCAGCCTCGACGGTCACCGCCGCACCCTCGACGATCCAGGTCGGGCGGACGCCCCGGGGCCCGGGGGTGAGCCGGAGCCGTCGCGTGGGCGCCGTTCGGAGCGGACTGCTGGGCACCCACCCCTGCCCGAGGGCGCGGGCGAGCCGCTTGCCGGTGCGCTCCAGCGCGATGACGGCCGCGCGATCGATGGGAGGCAGCCCGCCCGTTGCGGAGCCCCCGCCCGTTCCGGAGCCCCCGGCCGAGAGCCCACCGACCATCGCGCCGCGGCAGACCGCGAGCGCCTCGGCGCGGCGCCCCTCGCGATCGAGGCGCAGCGCCCAGGCCGCGCGCACCGGGGCGCCCGCCTCCACGAGGCGGCCCAGCACGTCGGCGGGGGGGTCGGACGCGAGGACGGCCTCGAGGGCGCGGCGCCAGGGTGCCAGGCGCGCGGGCGGCGCGAGCGGCTGGTCCGCGCCCCCGGCCGAAGCGGCGAGGGCGATGCGGAGCGGCTCGTCGGGATCCGTCCACGCGGCGGCGCGGGCGCGCTCGTAGACGCGGAGCGCGCCCCGGTCGCGGAACAAGCCGGGGCCGCCCGTCGGGACGTAGGCCGGCCAGCGGAGCTGGCCGAGGCGCTCCACCACCATGCTCGTGCGGTCGACGTGGGCGGACTGGAAGTAGAGCAGCTCGGCGCGCCGGACCAGATCCAGGTGCGCGAGCATCACGACGGGCTCGCCCACCCACCGCTGGCCGCGCAGGCGATCGACGAGCGCCACACGCGCGCCGCTCGTCGGGAGGCCGAGGCGCACGCAGGACGCGCGTAGCGCCGGGACGTCGAACGCGGCGGCGCAACGGTCGTCGGGGACCGTGGTGTGGGCGAGCCCCGCGTCCACCAGGGTCGCGACGGCGGCGGGGACGTCGAGATCGTAGCGGAGCCCGGCGAGGCGGAACACCGGGGGCAAGCGCGACACGTGCGGCATCACCGCTCCGCTCCCCTCGCCCTCGCGCTCCCCCGGGCTCTCCCGGGTGGCCCCCCCGGTGCGCAGGGAGAGCCGAGCCCAGAGCTCCCGCGCCCGCGCGTCGATGGACCGGAGGCGCTCCAGCACCACGACCTCGCCCGCGGCGAGCAGGTGCCCCTCCTGGATCAAGGCCCCCTCGACCACCTCGAGGAGATCGGCGCCGGGATGGGGCGATGGAGCGATGGGTGGGCGCACGATCCGATAGATGCCCCGGAACGCAGGAAGACGCATGCCCCCCCGTCGCACGAAGATCGTCGCCACCCTCGGCCCCGCCTCCCGGGACCCCGAACAGATCCTCGCTCTCCTCCTCGCCGGGGTCGACGTTTTCCGCATCAACTGTTCGCACGCGAGCGCGGACGGCATCCGCGAGGGCGTGGCGCGCATCCGTCGCGCCGCGACGAAGCTCGATCGCGCCGCGGGCATCCTGCTCGATCTGCAGGGCCCGAAGATCCGCACGGGGGCGCTGCCGAAGCCCCTCCCCCTCCGGAAGGGGGACGTGTTGACCGTCGTGATGGACGAGGACTACGTCGCCGAGGGGAACCGCATCGGGACGACCTACACGGGCATGGCGGGGGACGTGACGATCGGCGACTACGTGCTCTTCGCGGACGGCGCCTTGTCCGGCCACGTGGTGGCGGTTCGCCGCGATCTGACGCCGGCCGAGGTCGACATCCGGATGGAGGACGGCGGGGACCTCGGCAGCCACAAGGGCATCAACCTGCCCGGCGTCGCCGTGAGCGCGCCCTGCCTCACCGAGAAGGACATCGAGGATCTGGAGACCGGCGTGCGCGCGGGCGTCGACTTCGTGGCGCTCTCGTTCGTGCGCGAGGCGACCGACGTGCTCATCCTCCGCGAGCACCTGCGCCGCCTCGGCATGTCCGACCTCCCCATCATCGCCAAGATCGAGAAGCCCCAGGCGGTCGACAACATCCAGGAGATCCTCGGCGTGGTCGAGGGCATCATGGTCGCGCGCGGCGATCTCGGCGTCGAGGTGAGCTTCGAGCGCGTGCCGGTCATCCAGAAGGATCTGATCGCCGCCGCCAACAAGGCCGGCGTGCTCGTCATCACCGCGACCCAGATGCTCGACTCGATGGAGCGCAACCCCCGCCCGACGCGCGCCGAGACCACCGACGTGGCCAACGCGATCATCGACGGCACCGACGCCATCATGCTCTCCGGCGAGACCGCCGCCGGGCTCTACCCGATCCGCTCCGTCGAGACGATGGACCGCATCGCGCGCGAGGTCGAGATCAGCCGGTGGATGCGCGTGCCGATGGAGGACATCTCCGTGCTCGCCGGGCCGTCGCACACCGTGGTCCGCTCGGCCTGCTACGCCGTCCGCGAGATCTCCAGGCCGCTCGTCGTCTTCACGTGGTCGGGCGCCACCGCGCTGTACGCGAGCAAGTCTCGCCCGCCCGCCGCCATCTACGCGCTCACGCCCAACCAGACCACCTACGACCGCCTCGCGCTCGCGTGGGGCGTGACCCCCGTGCGCTCCCCGTCCGTCGAGTCGACGGACGAGCTCATCGCGCTCGGCGAACAGACATTGCTCGACCGGGGGCTCATCACGCGGGGGCAGGAGATCGTGGCGTTGGCTGGGAATACTCCGATGCGCGGCGCGACCAACACGATGAAGATTTATACGGTAGGTCAGCCGTAGCCCCCATCGCGCCGTGACTACCTGAAAGGTGCGCGGTGGAGGAGCCATGGAGGAGCAGAGCCCGTTTCGCCTGCTCTCCAGCGGCATCGAGAAGCTCGACCTGGCGCTCGGAGGCGGACTACCCGAGTTCTCGTTCAACGTCCTCACGGGCGAGCCGGGCTCCGGCAAGACCATCCTGGCCCACCAGATCGCGTTTGCGAACGGCACTCCGGATCGGCCGGCGCTGTACTTCACGATGCTCGGTGAATCCAGCCTCAAGCGGTTGAGATACCAGCAGAAGTTCAGCTATTTCGACGTGGCGCGGGTCGGGGAGAGCATCCTCTTCGAGGATCTGAGCAGCGAGGCCCTCAAGGGGGATCTCTACCGGCTCCTCGATCTCGTGATGGAGAGGGTCGAGAAGGTTCGAGCGGGCGTTGTGATCATCGACTCGTTTCGTACCGTGCTCGGGTCGAGGTCCAAGCCGGGAGACGAAGACTTCCTGCACCAGCTCGCCCTGCGGCTCACGAACGCCGAAGCCACGACCATCCTGGTCGGCGAATACGTCGGGGACGAGCTTCAGCACAACCCCGTGTTCGCCATCGCCGACGGGGTCATCGGCCTCCGACAGAGCGTGATCCGCAACTCGATGGTGCGCAAGCTCCGGATCCACAAGCTGCGAGGGATGGACCTCCAGCCGGGACTGCACACCTTCCGCATCACGTCGGACGGCATCGCGTTCTTTCCACGGATGATCAGCCCCGTCGACAAGACGATCGACTCGCAGGCCTCCAGCGAGCTCATCTCGATCGGGAATCCCGAGCTCGACGAGATGTTGGGCGGGGGCATTCTCGAGGGGAGCTCCATCCTCGTCGCGGGGCCGTCCGGATCGGGAAAGACGACGGTGGGACTCCAATTCATCGCGGAAGGCGTCAAAAAGGGGGTTCCCGGTGTCCTCGCTCTTTTCGAGGAGACCGTCCCCACGTACCGGCAGCAGGCGATGGGTTTTGGAATCGACCTCCAGAAGATGATCGACGCGGGCCTGCTCGAGCTCGTCTACATCCGCCCCCTCGACCTGTCGGTGGACGAGACCCTGTACGCGATCCAATCCGGGATCGAACGGGTGGGGGCCCGCCGGGTGGTCATCGACTCCATCACGGCGCTTGAAAATGCGCTTGCGCCCACCTTTCGTGAGGAGTACCGCGAGTCGCTCTACCGGCTGATCGGGGCGATGACGGCCGCGCGGATCACCATCCTGATGACGGTCGAGATCACCACCAGCTACCAGCAGCTCGAATTCACCCCGCACGCCATCTCGTTTCTCACCCACGATCTCATCCTCCAACGCTACTTCGAGGTCGAAGGGCAGCTGCGCACCTTCCTCTCCATCATCAAGACGCGGGGCCGGAAGCACAGCCGTGAGCTGCGCGAGTATCAGATCACGTCGAACGGCATCGAGATCGGGGACGCGCTGCGGGAGTTTCAGGGCGTCATCACCGCGGTGCCGCAGCGGGTCGCTCCGAAGCGGCGACGGGGCCCGAGGGATCGAAAGTGACGCTCGCGCGATAAGGCGCGCGGACCGGAGCCGTCGCCTTGTTCGAGATCCTTGTCATCTTTGCGCTCGTCCTCCTGAACGGCGTGTTTGCCGGCGCGGAGATCGCCGTCCTGTCTCTCCGGAAGACGCGCCTCGCCGAGCTCGTGGACGAGGGGAGCAGCGCCGCGCGCGCCGTGATGCGCCTGCGGGAGCATCCCGAGTCGTTCCTGGCCACCGTACAGATCGGCATCACGGTGGTCGGCGCCACCGCCGCGGCCTTCGGCGGCGCCGCCGTCGCCGAGGATCTCTCTCCCCTCCTCGCGCGGATCCCCGGGCTCGCGGGCGTGGCCGACAAGCTGGCGCTCGGCATCGTCGTCGCCGCGGTCTCCACGCTCTCGCTCGTGCTCGGCGAGCTGGTGCCGAAGTCGCTCGCGCTCCGCGCCGGCGAGTCCTACGCCCTGTTCATCGGTCGGCCCCTGGCCGCGCTCTCCTGGGCAGCCCGCCCGGTCGTCGCGCTGCTCACCGGCGCGTCGAACGTGGTGCTCCGGCTGTTCGGCGACACGACGACCTTCAGCGAGGCGCGCCTCTCCCGCGACGAGATCCAGCAGCTCGTGGAGGA
Source organism: Pseudomonadota bacterium (assembly GCA_030685065.1). Classification (GTDB taxonomy): domain Bacteria; phylum Myxococcota_A; class UBA796; order UBA796; family SXON01; genus CAJBVW01. The sequence goes on from JAUXQH010000041.1 coordinate 13,718, forward strand.
GGCCACCACCACCGGCTCGGTGGATCCCCACGCGGGCGAGATCGCCTCGCGGGCCCTCGAGTTCAGCTCGCTCGACGCCTACACCGTGATGGTGCCGCGGGCCCGGATCGCCATGGTCCCCAAGTCGGCCGACGCCGCCACGCTCGCCCGTGTCACCCGCGAGAGCGCGAACGGCCGGCTGCCCGTGTATGACAACAATCCCGACGACATCGTCGGCTTCGTCAACGTGCGCGAGGCCCTGGCCGCCGCGGTGGTCGACCCGGTGACCTGGGCGCTGGCGTCGTTTCTCCACCCCGTGCTGTTCGTTGCCGACTCGATGCCCGCCTCCGCCCTGCTCCGCAAGCTCCAGTCCGAACGGATGTCGCTCGCGCTCGTCATCGACGAGCAGGGCACGCTGGTCGGCCTCGTGACGATGGAGGACCTGGTCGAGGAGCTGGTCGGCGAGATCGTGAGCGAGAACGACGCGCCGCGGGAGAAGCTCACCCGCCAGCCCGACGGGAGCTGGCTCGTCGCGGGGGACCTCCCGCTCCACGAGCTCGACCGCGCCATCGGCATCGACCTGCCCGAGGGCGACTTCTCGACCGTGGCCGGCCTCTGCATCGCGCGGGCGGGGCACCTCCCCCTGGCCGGCGAGCGCATCGAGATCGAGGGAGCGGAGCTCGAGGTGGTCGAGGCTTCGCCCCGGCGCGTCCGGCTGGTCCGACTGCGACGGGTCGCGACGCCCGAGGGCGGCCGCGCGCGGGAGAGCGGGACGTAGGAGCGCGGTCGCCGCCTACGCGAAGACGCCTACGCGAGGACGCCTACGCGAGGACGCCTACGCGAAGGCGCCTACCCGAACCCCAGCGCCCCCGCGGCCCGCTCCGCGCGCGCCACGGCCTCCTCGATCGTGGCGCCGAGGGCCGTGACGTGCCCCATCTTGCGGCGGGGCCGCACGGAGGCCTTTCCGTAGAGGTGCAGGTGCACGTCGGGCACCGCCAGCGCGACGTCCGCGCCGGTGAGGCGGGCGCGCCGACGGTCGACCATGCCGAGGAGGTTCACCATGGCGGCGGGGGCGCGCAGCGCGGTGTCGCCCAGCGGCAGGCCGCAGATCGCCCGTACGTGCTGCTCGAACTGGGAGGTCGCGCAGGCCTCGACGGTGAGGTGCCCCGAGTTGTGCACGCGGGGCGCGAGCTCGTTGACGAGCACGCCGGCGGCGGTCACGAAGCACTCGACCGTGAGGGTGCCGACGAGGCCGGCGGCTTCCGCCAGGGTGCGGGCGATCGCCTCGGCCTCCGCGGTGGCCTCGGCGGGGACCCGGGCCGGCGCGCGGGTGAGGCGGAGGATGCCGTCGGCGTGCTCGTTCTCGAACACGGGGAAGGTGCGCACCGCGCCGTCCACCCCGCGTGTCACGACGACGGAGACCTCCGCGGTGAAGGCTACGTCCCGCTCGAACAGCCACTCGCGGCCGTCGAGCAGGGACTCGGCGGCGTGCGCTTCGGCGGCGGTGCGGATGCGATGTTGACCGCCGCCGTCATACCCCCCGCGCGCGGACTTCAGCCGCGACGGAAACCCGAAGCGGAGCACGGCGGCGGCGAGCTGATCGGGGGTGCGCACCGGGCAGCCCGGCGCGGTGGGGACGCCTTGATCGTGGAGGAAGGCGTGCTCGCGCACGCGATCCTGCGTGACGCCGAGGAGCGTGGCGTCCGGCCGCACGGGCACGCGCCCCTCGATGGCGCGCACGGTCGCCTCGGGGACGTTCTCGAACTCGTAGGTGACCACGTCGCACGCGTCCGCGAGGCGCCGGGCGGCCTCGGTGTCCTCGAACGAGGCGTGGATGACGCGGTCGGCGAGCCCCGCCGCGGGGCTGCTCGCGTCCGGGTCGAGCACGACCACGCCGTACCCGAGCCCGCGCGCGCTCATCGCGATCATGCGGCCGAGCTGGCCGCCGCCGAAGATGCCGATGGTGCCGCCGGGGGCGATCACGGCTGGCGTTTTGCCGGAGGAGACGCCGGGCGACACGACGCTCATCCGGGCTCCAGCGCCTCGCGGGCCTGGTCGGCGTGGAACGTGTCGAGCGCCGCGGCCAGGAGAGGGTCGGTCACGGCGAGGATGCGCACCGCGAGGAGGCCCGCGTTCGCCGCGCCGCCGATCGCGACGGTGGCGACGGGGATTCCACGGGGCATCTGGACGATGGAGAGGAGCGAGTCGAGGCCGTTGAGCGCCTTGCTCTGGACCGGCACGCCGATGACCGGCAGGCGGGTCTTCGCGGCCACCATCCCCGGCAGGTGGGCAGCCCCGCCCGCGCCGGCGATGACGACGCGGAGCCCGCGCCCCGCGGCCGCGCCCGCGTACTCGAACATCAGGTCTGGCGTGCGGTGGGCGCTCACCACGGTGAACTCGTAGCTCACGCCGAACTGATCGAGCACGTCCGCCGCGCCGCGCATCGTGTCGGCGTCGGAGCGGCTACCCATGATGATGCCGACGAGAGGGGTCGTCATGCGCCCCTCTAACCGAGCTTCCCGCGGACGCGACAGGCTGCGCACGGGGGAGTTCTTTAGAGGCGGATGCCGATCCCTCCGACGAACCGGACGACGTACCCGCCGCTCACGAGACGCCCGGGCGCGAGCGCCACTTCGCCGTCGGACCCGGTGCGCGCGGGGGTCAACAGCAGGGTGCCCGGCACCTCGGCGAAGATGGTGATCCGGGAGATGGGATCGATCGCGATCCCGAGCCCGGCCGTGGGACCGAGCGAGGCGCCGGCCGGCGAGTCCGGGTAGTCGACGAAGTCGGGGTCCGGCACCTGGAAGCCATCGTGGAGCAGCACGCTGAACGCGACGATCGCGTAGGGCTTGACCACGCCGGTGGCGACGGGGAACAGCCGCAGGCGGGGCTCGACGAAGGCCTGCACGGCGCGGACGGGATCGTGGACGTACTCGCTCGCCGGCGGGTCGCAGAGCGCGGTGCACTCCCAGCCGGTGTTCAGGTACTTGGTCCCGTACTGCACCGCCACGGCCACCGACGTGTCCAGGAACCAGGCCGGCGCGTAGCCGAGGGCAAACCCGAACGTGGGCGCGCCGCCCGCTCCGGCGCCCTCCCAGGTGGACCTGCCCAGGGTCTCGAAGTCCGTTCCCTGCTCTTCGATGCGCAGGCGCACGCCGTAGCCGCGATCGACGTCTCCGAGGCCGTACCCTCCGTGGAGCTCGAGGAACCCGTGCCCCGCGCGCACCCGCGCCGCCTTGAGCCAGTCCTCCCGCGACAGGCCGCTGGCCTCGTAGCGGGCGTAGGCACCCGCGGGGACGCCCATGCGCCGACGATCCTCGTCCGCGCGGAGGCGCGCGCGCACCGCCTGGTCGCTGGGGGGGCGATCGGCGCGGGGATCCCGCTCGGAGCGGGGCGGGCGGTCCGGACGGCCGTCGGTCCGGTCCGGCTTCGTGTCGGCGGGATCGGGGTCGCCGCGGGGGTCGGGATCGGGGTCGGGCCTGCGCTCCGGCTCGTCCCCCTCCACGAACTCGTCCTCGATGACGAGGATGGGGCCGCCGCCCACGGGCTTGCGATCGGGGAGGAGCGGCAACGCGTCCCGCGCGGCGCGCGCGATGGTGCGGGCGAAGGCCCCCTCCTGCCCCGGCGCGACGGTCTCGCGGATGACCTTGAAGGGCGCGGCCTCGTCCACCCCGTGGAGGCGCACCCCCACCTCGAGCCCCGAGGGCGATTGCCCCACCGAGAGGACGACGGCGAGGCGGGCGTCCGTGCGGTCCCACAGGTTGGCCGGGCACGCGTCTACGTCCCAGCAGGTGTCGCCGTCCTCTCCGGCCCAGGTCCGGATGGCGTCGACACCGTCGAACGAGAGGCCCTCGTTCTTCGCCGCGGTCACCACCATGCCGTACAGCTCCTCGGCGACCTCGAAGTCGTCGAGCGTGACCGGCGTCGCGTCCACGAACAGCACGTCGGCGGCCTGGGCATGGCCCAGGAGGGCGAGCAGCCCGGTCACGGGGCTACCGGTCCTTCAGGTTGCGGCACCAGGCCGCGTCGAAGCTGCCGTCGAGCGTGCCATCCTCGAACAGCACCCCCTCGAAGACGCCCGACGCGCTCAGCTCGTCCTGGATCGACTCGATCGTGATCTGGCCGGCGGTCGCGATGGACTCGAAGAAGGCGCCGCCGGTGATCTCGAGCACCGACGCGGACACGGTGGCATCCTGGGCGATGGCCACGACGCCCTCGGGGATCGTGGCCGGCTCGTACGAGAATTGAAGCAGCTGGGTCTCCGCGTCGGTGGGGGCCTGGCCGATCTCGTAGTTCCGGCGCACAAAGTCAAGGCCCTCGCACTCGACCTCCAGCATCGACACGATCACGAATGGCCCGCCGAAGAAGACGTACTTCGTCCTGCCGAAGTCGACCCCACCGGCGCTCCCCGTCACGTCGGCGCTCGCCCCGCCGCACCCGGCGAAGAGCCCGATGCACGCCAACCCCGCCACCGCGCCGCCCGTCATCCCGAAAAGACCGCGCATTCGGCCTCCTTCCGCCGGCACGGCTATCCCGCGGAGCCGGAGGCGGCACGCGGGGTCGGGACCGCCGAGCCGTCGGGTTCGCGGCGGGCGGTCGGGTTAGCGGGGGGCGTGACTCCACCGCCCTCCGTCAGCGCTCTCCTGATCCGCGCCCGCGCGGGCGACAGGCCCGCCCTCGCCCGGCTCATCTCGATGATCGAGGCGCGCGCGCCCGGCGTGTCCGAGGCGCTCGACACGCTCGTGCCGCGCCGGCTTCACACCCCCGGCGCGCCGCACGTCATCGGCATCACCGGGCCCCCCGGCGCCGGAAAGAGCACCTTCGTGGACCGCCTGGTCCAGCACGCCCGCGCCGCCGGCGAGCGCGTGGCGGTGGTCGCCGTCGATCCGTCGTCTCCGTGGTCCGGCGGCGCCATCCTCGGCGATCGCATCCGCATGGAGCGGCACGCCGAGGATCCGGGCGTGTACGTGCGCTCCCTCGCCTCGCGCGGCCACCTGGGCGGGCTCTCCCGCGCCGCCGGCCAGACGGTGGACGTGCTGGATGCCGTCGGCTTCGATCGCGTGCTCGTCGAGACGGTGGGGGTGGGCCAGGGCGAGCTCGCGGTGATGGAGGTGGCGGACACCGTGCTCGTGGTCCTCACGCCCGAGAGCGGGGACTCGGTGCAGACGATGAAGGCGGGGCTGCTCGAGATCGCGGACGTGTTCTGCGTCAACAAGGCCGACCGCCCCGGCGCCGATCACCTGCGCCGCGACCTCGAGCAGGCCGTGCACCTCGATGACCGCGCCGGGTGGCACGCGCCGGTCCACACCTCCGTGGCGCTCGAGGACCGCGGCGTCGACGAGACCCTCGCCTCCCTCGAGGCCCACCGCGCCTGGTGTGTCGGAGAGGGGCGCCCCGGGTGGGAGGCCCGCCGCGCGGAGGGGCGGGTGCGCATCTACCTGGACTTGATGGCGGAGGCCGCGCGCGAGCAGGCGCGCCGGGCGCTCGCGGGCAGCGATCTGCTGGACGATCTGCGCGCGGGCCGCGTCCGCCCCGAGCACGCGTCCGCCCGGTCGAGGCCGACGTGACCGACACGACCGACCTGACCGACTTCCGCGCGCTGGTCGAGACGCTTCCCCCGGGACCGGGCCGGGTCGTCGTCACCACGGGAGACCTCGCGACCATCCGGTTCGACCACGAGCCCTCTCGCAACGCGCTCGATCCGGCCATGATGGTGGCGCTCTCCGACGCGATCGAGGCCGTCCGGGATGCCCGGGTGGTCGTGCTCTCGGGGGCTCACCGCACCTTCTGCTCCGGCGGCAACCTCGGCGCCGTGCGCAGCCACCTCGCGATGCCCGGGGCCGGCCGCGCGTTTGGCGCCTTCATGCAGGACGCGCTCGACCGCCTCGCCGCGCTCGACGCCATCGTGATCGCCGTGGTCGAGGGCGCCGCGCTCGGTGGGGGCGCCGAGCTCGTGGTCACCGCGGATCTCGTGGTCGCCGCGCCCGACGCTCGCATCGGGTTCGTGCACGCGCGCCTCGGCGTCTCGCCGGGGTTCGGCGGTGGCGGGCGGCTCGTCTCCCGCGTCGGGCCGCGCGCCGCGCTCCAGGTGCTCGCCTTCGCGCGGGTGCTCGGCGCCGCCGAGGCCCACGCCATCGATCTGGTGGACGAGGTGGACCCCGATCCGCACGCCCGCGCGGATGCCCTCGCGACAGAGCTGCTCGCCCTCCCGGCCGCCGCCGTGCGCGGCGCGAAGCGGGTGGTGCGAGCCGCGGCGCCCCCCGTCGGCCGAACCGAGGAGCTCGAGGTCTTCGCGGAGCTGTGGGGCGGCCCGGATCACCAGCGCGCCCTGGCCGGCAACGCGCGAGAGCCGCGCCGGTGATCCGGCTGTTGCCGGTGTACCTGCTGCTCCTCGCGGGCTGCCGCAAGCCCTTCCTCGAGCCCCAGCCGCCGCTCGTGGAGACGCCGACCGTCGCCCCGGTGCCGACGGGGCGCGTGACCGCGGACGTGTACGTGGACGGCACCTTCCCCCTGTCCGTGCCCGTGCCGAAGGGCTGGGTCGCCACGCCCGGCCACGACGGGGGCGAGGTACGCGTGGTGCTCCAGGATCCCGACGGCGACGTGACCGTGACCATCGCGGGCACCCGCGGCGACGCCCTGGCTCCGCGCCCGATCCCCGGCTGCACGTGGACCTTCATCGACGCCGCGCGCTACCGCGCCGTGAAGGTGCGCGCCGAGATCCTCGCGGCGACCTGCACCCCCGATGACCCCGACGATCCGCGGGTCCTCGCCTACGTCGTGAGCCACGAGGGGATGTTGTGGCACGTCGAGGGGCGGGTGACCCCCGGGCGGCTGCGGCCAGGGAAGGCGGACCTGGACCAGGTGGCGGGGGGGGTTCGGTTTCGGTAGCCCGTCCGGACCCGGCGATGCGGGCGCGCTCGGCGCGCCCGTGAAGCCGGCCTGCCCTCTTCCCTACTGCCGACGGCGCAACACCAGCAGGAGGCCGAACGCCGGCCAGAGGCCGAGCATGCCGGGGCTCGACGCGCAGCCGCCGCTGCAGCCGCTGGAGCAGCTGCCGTCCTCACCGCAGCCAGCCGACTCGTACGTGGCGGGGCCGACCCACGCGAAGGCGCCGAGCCAGTCGCCGTTGTCGCCGACGGGGCCCGCTTCGAGCGCGAGCAGGCCGATGCCGCTGAAGGAGGGCACCGCGAAGGCGAGGCCCTCGAGCAGGCCGCCGACCACGCTGTCCACGATGCCGCCGAACGCGCCGGAGAAGCCGGCCACGATGGCGTCGTTCGCCTGGGGGTAGAACTCGTTGTAGGTGACGGTCGGGGTGAGCGCGGCGGGGTCGAGATCGACCTCGATGGCGAGCTCGCCGGTGGTGCCGTCGAACCCGAGATCCATGCCGACGACGCCCGCGAGCGCCACGGTCACGATCTTGGCCTCGCGCCCGTCGAGCTGCGTGTAGAGCTCGAGGCCGAGGTTGTCGAGGTTTACGTCGATGTCGTGGGCGCCGTCGAAGCTGGTCGTGGGGGGGCTCAGCGGCGCGGTCCGCAGGATGACCGGCTGGGACTCGGCGAAGAGCTCGGCGAACACGCTGCCGGTGAGGACATTGAGGATCGAGGTGTCGAGCGTGAAGACGCCGCCGGGCTCGAGCGAGTAGCAGAGCAGGCCGCCGCGCCAGAGCGCGTAGAGCGCCTGGTTCGTGAAGTCGTCCGAGAGGATGAGGCCGACGTGGTAGTCGGTCTCGATGCTGCTCGGCACCTGGCCGATGTCGGGGGGCGAGGAGAGGGTCTGGAGGGAGCCGCCGGGGTCGTACGCGGCGACGCACGCCGCGGCATCTCCCGACATGGATCCGGACATCTGCACGCGCACGCCGGCGGGCGTGATGATCACATCGCTCGGTTGGAGCGCGAGCTGCACGACGGCGCCGTTGAGATCGAGCTCCTGGACGATCGTGGCGCTGGCGAAGGCCTCCTCGATGGTCTCCTCGAGGGTGGGGCCGATGTCCGCGATGGCGTCGTTCAGGAAGGTGTCGAGCTGGCCGAGGATGAGGTCGTACATCGACAGGCCGAACCAGCCGAGCACTTCTTCGATGTCGCCGACCGAGCAACCGTCGAGATGGATGTCGTCGTTGACCAGGTCGTACGAGACGTTGATCGCGCCGATGGTGGCGTCGAGGGCGTTCGTGCCGTCCCCCGCGTCGACCACTTCGAGCGCCATGGTGGTGACGACGGTGACCTCGAATGCGTCGACGTAGCCCTCACACGTGTCGTCGAGGCACGCGAGCTCGTACATGAGCTGGAACGTGTCGGACGGATCGTTGAGCGACACCATGAGGTTGGCGGTGATGTCGAGCACGCCGTTGCCGGGCACGATCGTGGCGTTCGTGACCTGGATGTTCACCCACGCGCCGGAGAGGCCGTACGCGTAGTTGAAGCACCAGTATCCACCCTCGTCCGCGAGGGCGGGGATCTCGATTCCGGACGGCAGGAGCGCCGGGATGAGCGCCGAGATGGCGTTGAGGCCCTCTGGCGTGAGGTCGGCGTAGGCCGCCTTCTCGATGGTCTCACCGGGCGCCCAGGTCTCGGCGGCGGCAGGGAAGGCGGCGACGAGCGCGAGACCGAAAAGGGGCAATGTGCCTCCGGAGGCGCCCCCATGCTACTCGGCTCGAACCGCGTCCGCAAGGCGCAGGTACAGCCCGCTCACCGGGCGTCTCACCGGGCGTGTCCGCCGGGGCCCTCCCGGGGCCCTCCCGGGGCCAGGCCTCAGCGCGTCGGGCCGCGCGCGGCGAGCACGGTACCCTCACCTTCCAACCGCCATTCTCCCGGCGGGAGGAGGATCGTCCCGCCGAACCCGACCCGCTCGCCGGCGACCTCGAGCGCTCCCTCCACCACGGTCAGCGCCTCCCACGCCTCGAGGAGCCGGCCCTGGGGCAAGGTGAGCCGCTCCACGTGGAAATGGGGGGTGTCGAGCAGCTCTTCCCGGCCGGGGCCGATCGGGCGCACCACCGCGGCGGAGACGACGGGCGCGCACGCCACGACCTCGAGGGCCTCTTCGAGGTGGAGCGGACGACCACGCCCCCAGTCGTACAGGCGCCACGTCAGGTCACAGGGCTGTTGGACCTCGTAGAAAAGCACGCCGCCACCGATCGCGTGGATGGTGCCGGGGGGCACGTCGATGACATCCCCCGCCTTGACCTCGAGCCAGGCGAGGTCGGCTTCGATCTGCCCCGAGAGCGCGCGCTCCCGCAGCTCCTCCCGCTCCATCGCGCGGTTGAGGCCGTAGGCCACCTTCGCGCCCGGCTCCGCGCGGAGCACGACCCAGCCCTCGTGCTTGCCGTGGGGCGCCCCTACGATCCGCCGCGCGGCGTCGTCGTCGGGGTGCACCTGCACGGAGAGGCGCTCGCGCACGTCCAGGAGCTTGACCAGCAGCGGAAAGTCGACCACCTCGTCGAGGCGGCGGCCGTCCGCCACGCGGTTGGCGCCCCACACCTCCCAGCTCTCGCCGACACGCGCGGCGGGATCGGGATCCTTGCCCATCTCGGCCGCGAGCGAGGTGCCGCCCCACATCGGCCGCGCGAGCGTGGGCGCGAGGCGCAGCGGCTTGGGCGTGGCCTCGATCGGCGCGGCGAGCAGCGCGGCGCCGCGGAGGACCTCGACTCCCTCGCGCGTGCCGCGGAAGCGCGCGCGATCCCCCTCGACGGTGACCGTGAACTCCACGTCCTCCCCGGGGCGCACCACCCCGAGGAACCGCACGCGCTCGAGCTTCGCGACGGGCCGGCCGGCGCACCGCTCGATCTCGACGAGGAGCGCGGCGCCGGGGACGATGGGATCCCCGAGGAAGTGTCCGGGAAAGTCGGGAAAGCGCATCAGAAGTCCACCCGTACGCCGAGGAACGGCCGCGTGGGGAGGTGCTCGAACATGCCCTCCGTGAGCTCGCCGTCGACCACCGTGGCGGTCGGCAGAAAATCGTTCTTCGTGTACAGGACGTTCAGGACCTCGAGGTACACCGACCAGCGCAGGCGGGGCGTCGCGTGGCGCCACTCGACGCGCAGGTCGAGCTGGTGGAAGTCGCCGAGGCGCTGGTCGTTGAGGGCGGAGAGCTGCAGCGTGTCCGCGCCGCCGGGCTCCACGGACGAGGCGGGACGGCCGCTGTGGAAGTCGTAGCGTCCGGTGAGCCGCCACTTGGGGGTGAGCTGGTACTCGAGCGACGCGCCGGCGGTGACGGCCTGGGCTTGCGACGGCACGTACTCGTCCCCGAACACCTCGTTCAGCGGGTTGTCGCGCTTCGCGTCGAGCAGCGAGAGGTTGGTCGTGACCTGTACGCGCTCGGTGCGCGCGGCGAACAAGATGTCCACGCCCATGTTGCGGCCCGAGCCGTCGTTCGTGAAGGACACGCCGCGGTCGACGGCGGCCTGGTTGTCGGGGTTCACGACCAGGTTCTCGAGCTTCGCGACGTAGGCCTCGACCCGCACGAACCCACCGTCCCCGATGGGGAGCGCCTGGTCCGCGCCGACGACCACCTGCCACGAGCGCTCGGCCTTCAAGTTCGGGTTTCCGTACACGGGGTCGGTCGCGAGGGGGTCCTCCACGACGTGATGGTAGAGGCCGGCGCTGATCTTCGGGACGGTGCCGGTCGGGAGCGGCATCGACAACCCGACGGACGGGCCGGGGAGAAACTCGTGGGACCGCCCGACATAGGTGCCGCGCACGCCGAGGCGCGTGCGGACCGGCCCCTCCCAGGAGTGCTGGGCGTAGACCGCGGCCTGGGGGAGCGCGTCCTGCTGTTCGAGGGTGACCAGGTCGAGCCCGAAGTCCCCCAGGGGCGCCGCGGCCCAGGTCGGGCGGGCGCGGGTGTCCTCGACGGGGCCCTGCGTGGCGTACTGGCGGAGCTGCCCGGTGGCGCCGACCTCGAACGTGTGGTTCTCGCCGACGGGCAGCGTGAGATCGGTGCGGGCGAAGACCTGGCTTCGCGTCGCGTCGCGGGTGACCTCGCCCCCGAAGTCCCGCTCCAGGTGCGACTCGTCGTAGGTGAAGGCCGCCGTGGACTGGAGGGTCGTGTCGCCGGCCTCTCCCGTCCCGAGGATCACGGTGTGGTCGAGGGAGGCGAGGTAGACCACGTCGTCGAGCTTGAACGTGCCGTCGATCGTCACGATGCTCTCGTCGTCACTGTCGACGATCGCGAGGTGGTCGCTCGTGCGCAGGAGCGTGAGGAGGAGCTTGTGGTTGCCCGGCGTCCACGCGACGCGCGCCGAGAGCTCGTCGTACTCGGGGGCGGCGATGGCGGTGTCGAACAGGTCGACCTGCTTCATCACCCAGAAGTAGGCCTCGAGGTACGAGCGCCGGGCCGCGACGGCGAAGGTCAGATCGTCGCCCTTCCCGATGGGGCCCATCAAGAGGAGCCGCGCGGTGCTCATCGAGATGTCGATGGCGCCGTCGAGATCGTGGGAGCGGTCGTCCCGCGGGGCGCCGTCCCACGAGTGCACGTCCATCACCGCGGAGGTGGACGTCGGGTAGGTGGCGGGGGCGGCGCCGGCGAAGAACTTGACCTCCTTGAGCATGTCCGGGTTGAAGATGCTGTTGAAGCCGGCGAGGTGGAACGGGTTGTCGAGCGGCACGCGGTCGAGCAGGAACACGACCTCACCCGCGGTCGCGCCGCGCACGGAGAACGTGCCGAGCATGTCGCCGTCACTCGCGACGCCCGGGAGCTTGTGGACGGCGCGGGTCACGTCCTCCAACGCGCCGGGCGTGCTCTCGACGTCTCGGCGGGTGAGCACGTAGCTGCCGGTGATCGGCTCGAGCACCGGCTCGCGGGGGGCGCGCGCGACGTCCCGCCAGCGCTGCCCGAGCCCCCACACGACGATCTCCTCGGTGGGGCCCGCGGGCGTGAGCGTGAGCTCCGCCGTACGGGTTTCGCCGCTGGTGACCTCGAATTCCGCGCCCGAGGGCGTGAAGCCGCCCTTCTCCAGCCGGAGCTGCCACATGCCGGCCGGCAGGAACGCCGCGTGGACCCGGCCGCCGTCCCCCGTGGTGTAGACGCGCGGCTCGCCGCCCGCGGACGGCGTGAGGATGACCTTGACCCCGGGCACGTCGAGGCCCTCTCCATCGACCACGTGGAGGTGCACGGTCGCGGGGACCGGGTTGCCCTGCTCGTCCCCGACGCCGAGCGTGAAGTTGAAGGCGTAGTCGAGCGTGGAGGGCACGGGCGCGCCGTCCTTGCGGGCGGGCGCGAAGCGGAGCCGGAGGGCGGCGGCGATCGCGGCGGCGTCGATGTCCGCGCGCACGCCCTGGATCACCTCGGTGCCCGTGATGGCGCCCGCGGCGTCGAGGGCGATGCGGAGGATCACGGTGCCGGTGATGCGCTCGGCGAGGGCGGTGGCCGGGTAGTCGGGGGTCGCGGACGCGAGGAGCTTGGGGCCGGACGTCTCGGCGGGGCCGGGATCCTCCGCGAGCGCCAGCGCGAACAGGAGCACGATCACGACGCGCCGCCGGCCGGCACTTCGTGGAGGCGCAGCGTCAGCGCCACCACCAGGACGCCGTGGACATCGACCGTGTAGCGCCGCAGGGCGCCCATGGTCCGGGTCTGCCGGGCGGCCACCGACAGCACCTCGCCCGCGGGAACGACCGGGCGCTCACACGTCGCCGACTCGATCTCGACCAGCATCCCGCCGTGCGCACCCGCGGCCCTCCCCTCCCCCATCGCCTCGGCGGCGAGCGCCTCCGCGACCGCGAGGCCCGCGGCCTGGGCGGCGAGCTCGATCAACGCGAGCGCGGGGTACACGCCGCCGACGCAGAGCGGGTGGTCCTCGGGGAGGCGCACCCGCCACGCCGGAGGGCCGCCGAAGAGGGGGAAGCGCATGGGGAGAGCGTGGGGGATCATGCGCGAACTCCCAGACGAACGGAGCGTTCTCGCCCGCCCGCCGGCGCCGCCCACGCGACGGTGCCGCCGGTTCGGGCGCACGCGGCGAGCGCGACGAGGTCGACCGCGGGGAACAGGCCCAGGCGAGCGTCGTGGGAAGGGCCCGGCGAGTTGGAACAAGGCGGTTCGAGCGGGTACGCGTGGCGACGCTGCCAGTCCCCCTCGGCCGGCGGCGCGTCCGCCCACGTCAGCTCCGGCCCGTCCCCGTCGGGGAGCAGGAGGAGCGCGGCGCCGCCCTCCCCCATCGGCGCGGACGCCTCCGCGAACGTGTAGCCCTGCTGCACGTCGGGCCCGAGGTCATCCGCGACGAGCACGAGCGCGGGCCGATCGTAGAGGGTCACCCACGCGAGCGCCCGCTCGAGCACGCGGATGGAGGTCTGCGGGCCGGCGCAGATCGTCTCGGACGGGCCCCGCAGCCCGAACGCGATGGAGAGGTGCCCGGCCGGCGCGTTGTGGACCGCGTTCTGGAAGAGGAGCGGGCTCGCGCCGAGCGGGCCCTTGGTGAACAACGTCCGGAGGAAGCCGGCCGTGCTCGAGAACTCGCCGATGCCGGTGCCCCAGAACAGGGCGAGCTCGTCGCGATCGGCGCGGCGCTCCAGGATCGGCGCGGCGCACACCGCGGCGATGCGCGCGACGCGGCTCATGCGGCGCCAGGTGCCGGCGGCGACGGCCTCGGGGCGCGGCGGCTCGGGCGCGAGATGGAAGGAGAGGCCCGCGGGCAGCTCCGGCTGCGCGGCCAACGCGACGTCCGCCCCGCCGATGGACCACGAGTGTGCCCCGCCGATCACCGCTCTCATCGCGCCTCCTTGCGGAAGGCGACCGCGGCGTTGTGGCCCCCGAACGCGAGGTTGACGGACACGCCCACCGTCTGTTCGCGGGAGCGCACGACACCCGCTACGTCCACGCCGTCGACGGGATCTTCGAGGCCGACGACGGGCGGGATCACCCCGGCCTCCATCGCCTGGAGGAGCCACACCGCCTCGAGCACGCCCGCCGCGCCGAGGGTGTGGCCGCTGGCCCCCTTGGTGGCCGAGATGGCGGCCCGCGGGGCGGCGCGGGAGAGCGCGGCGGCCTCGGCGGCGTCGTTCGCCTCGGTGCCGGTGGCGTGGGCGTTCACGTGGTCGATGTGCGCCGGATCGAGGCCGCGCGTGGCGCCCGCGATGGCGCGGAGCACGCCCGAGCCCCGCGGCTCAGGCGCGGTGAGGTGGTACGCGTCCGTTGCCGTCGCGACGCCGATCAGGGAGAAGCGGGCGCCGCCGGGGGTCGGGGACGCGGTGCGCGGCTCCAGGAGCAGCCATGCGGCAGCCTCGCCGATGGCCATGCCGTCCCGCGCCTTGTCCATGGGGCGGCAGCGCGTGGTGCTGTAGGCCGAGAGGCTGCGGAAGCCGTGGATCGTGGTGCGGCACAACGCGTCGGCGCCGACGACGAGGGCGCGCTCGCATCGGCCGGCACGCACGAGATCAGCGGCCACGCCGATCGCGACGGTGCCGCTCGTACACGCGGTGGAGACGACGAGCGCGGGGCCCGTGGCGCCGAGGTGGTCGGCCACCGCGACGGCCGGCCAGTGCGCGAGGTGGCTCCACATGTAGTCGACCGGGCGCGCGGGCTTCCCGCCCTTGACCCAGGCCTCGATCGCGAGCTCCCCGGCGAGCATGTCGGAGGTGGTGGTCGCGACGATCACGGCGAGGCCGCGCGGATCGACGTCGAGGCCCCCGAGCGCGGCGAGCGCGAGCGCAACGGTACGCGCGCCGTCTCCCACGGGGGAGCGCACGCAGGCCACCGGCTGCTCGCGCGGCACCCAGTCCGGACCCGGCCCAAAGCCGCTCCGCCCCTCGATCAACGCCGCGAACCCAGCCTCGGTGGCGCCGAGAGAGGTCAACGTACCGAAGCGGGAGATCTGCAGGGGCGTCGGGAGTGCCGGGGGCGTGAGAGCCATCCTTCGGGGGGCATCCGTGTGGGGCAGCGAGGGGCCGCTAGCCTATCCGTTCGCCGGCGCGCCGTCGGCCAGGACCGCGGCGTGAGCCACCTCGGCCACCGGGCGGCGGGCCTCTAGGAGCACGTTCGCGAAGGGGCCGGTGCCGGCACGCACGAGGCGCACGTCGGAGAGGTGGCGGCCCACCACCTCCGCGAGCACGGCGCCACCACGCACGTGGACGCCGCCGCCGCGATGGCGCCCGAGCGCGACGAAGATGCGCTCGCTCGTGGCCGTCCACCACGAGGCGAGGCCCTGGCCGACCTCGGGATCCCGCACGTACAGGGTGCCGCCGGGGGCGACGGCGGCGCAGAGGCGCGCCAGCAGGCGATCCTGGCGATCGGGCGTGAGGTAGTGGAGCACGTCGATGCAGGTCACGACGTCGGCCTGGGAGAACGGCGCGTCCTCGCCGTCGAGGACCTCGAACGTCAAGGCGGGATCGGATCCCGCCGCCACCTTCGCCGCGGCGATCCGCGCCTCGTCGATGTCGACGCCCCGCACGACCAGCTGGCTGCCCGCTTCACGCAGGAAGATGCCGAGCAGCCCCTCCCCCGCGCCCACGTCGAGCAGGCGGCCGGTGCGCGGCAGGCGCTCCCAGAGGTGCCAGAAAATCGGATCGAAGCGCACCTTTCCGGCCGCGAAACCCATGCGGAAGCGGCCGGCGGGGCGATACCGCTCGGCGACGGCGTGGGTGAGCGACCAGGGGCGCGGGCCGGCGAGCGCTGTCGCGAGGATCGTGTGCGCGTCCGCGGCGAGGCGCCGCCGGCTCCGCCCGTCGAGCGGCAGCGGCGGGAGGATCTGGAGGTGGAACCGCGCGATGGGGACGCGCGCCCAGGCGCTGCCCTTGGGGAGGGCGAGCGCGGTGCCCGAGATGGCGACGGGGAGGAGGGGGGCGCCGGTGCGGAGCGCGAGCTCGAAGGCGCCGCGATGGAAGGAGCCGAGCACGGTGCCGTCGCCGCGCTGCCCCTCGGGGAAAAGGACGATGCTGATCCCCTGCGTGAGGAGGTGGCGGCACTGGGCGAGCCCCTCCTCTACGTTGTCCGCGTCGAGCCGCACGTGCTTGCCGAAGCGGGCCATCTGCCCGAACACGGGCATCCGGAACACGCCGGGGCGGGCGACCACGCGCACGGGCACGGGAAGTTGCAGCAGGAGGGGAATGTCGAGCATGGACTGGTGGTTTGCGATCACGATCCAGGGGCCTGGGCCCATGGTCTCCGCGCCGGTGATAGTCAGCCGCCAGAAGGGCTGGGCCCGGAACATCCCCACGCCCCAGACCGCGCTGGCAGCCCGCGCGGACACGCGCCGATCCGGATCCCACGGCGAGGCCAGCGCCTGGAGCGGCATCGCGACGAGGAAGGTGAGCAAGGTGAAGACGCCGAACACGACGAGGTTCACCAGGCCGATGCAGCGGAGAATGGCGCGAGCGAGCATCCGGAAGAGCGTCCTGGGCCGGCTTAGCATGCGGGCGGCGCTCGCGGCGATCGTGCTCCTGATCGGGCTCCTGCCCGGCACGAGCTACGCGATCGACGGGACCGTGTGGGCCGAGCTCGCGCGCGTGCAGATCCTGGAGGCGAGCTTCGACCAGACGCAGACACGGACGGTGCTCAAGCAGCCCTTGAAGAGCCGCGGGACGGTGCGCTTCGAGCGGGCTCCGACGGGCGTCGCCGGCCCCGCCTTGACCTGGCAGGTGTCGGAGCCGGGAAGGTCGACGTTCTCGCTCGTCGGCTCGGTCGCGCGCATGGAGTACCCGGACCTCGGCATGAAGGAGTCCTTCGACCTTGCCCAGGTCCCCGACGCGAGCCGCCTCGCGAGCAGCCTCCTGGTGTGGATGCAAGCGGACGCTGTGGCGGTCGCGCGGGAGTTCGACACGACGTACGGCGCGGACACCGCGGTCCTCAAGCCGAAGGACCCGACGCTGCGGGCGCTCCTCGCCTCGATCGAGATCCGGTTCGTCGCGGGCCCCTGGCGCGTACGCGCGGTGGACCTCGTGGAGCCCGACGGGGATCGCGTGAACATCGTGTTTCACGGGGTGAAGTTGGATGGGGTCGGGATGGCGGACGGGGGGTAGCCCCCCCTGCCCTCCCGCGCTAAACGCCGCACCCCAATGACGGCCCGCTTCTCCTCCGCCCGCGCCCGTATCGCCCTGCTCGCGCTGGTCACCGCCGCGCTCGGCGGCGTCGCCACGCAGATGCGCGTGTCGACCGATCTCGCGGAGGCGCTCCCCAAGGATGGCGAGGCGGGGCGCGCCTTCGCGGACATCTCGCGGTTCTCGTTGCTCGACTCGATCGTGGTCGAGATCGACGGGACGGGGCGCTCCGAGCAGGAGCTGCACGACGCGGTCGACGCGCTGGGGGCCAGGCTCTCGGCCCGGGATGACTTCGCCTCCGTGCGGTACCGCTTCGGGATGGCCGACGGCATCGCGCTCCGCAAGGCCGCCGCGCCCTCGCTCGCCCTCCTCGGGGACGGCGGCGGCTTCGCCGCGCGGCTCTCCCCCGAGGGCATGACCAGCGCGCTCACCCGCGCGCGGGACCGCATGTTGTCGCCCGCCGGCGCGATGATGGCCCGCGGCCTGGAGAGCGATCCGCTCGACTTCGGCGGCGCCTTCACGGACGCGGTCATGGGCGTCGGCGCCATCGGCGGGGTGTCGCTCCGGGAGGGGCACCTCCTCGCCGACGACAGCCACCACGCCCTGATCCTGGCGCGCGCCAACACCCCCGCGCTCGGCACCACGCTCGCGAGCCCCATCGTCACCCACCTGCGGGAGGACCTCGCCCAGAGCCCCCTCCCCGCGACCTGGCTCGGCTCGCACCGCTTCGCGGCGGAGGCGGCGGACCAGATCACCCGCGAGGTGAACCGCGCCGTCACGGCCGGGCTCCTGCTCGTCGGGCTCGTGTTCCTCGCCGCGTTCCGCTCCGTCCGCCCCCTCCTCGGCGCGCTCCCCGCCCTCGTCGTGGGCGCGGCGGCGGCGGCGGCGGCGGCGGCGCTCCGGTCGCCCATCCACGGCATGGCGCTCGCGTTCGGCGGCGCGCTGGCCGGCCTCGGCGTCGACTACTGGATCCACCTGTACCTGACGGGCATCCGCGACGGCGTGCCTGCGACCGCCAAGGAGCGCTACCAGACCGGGCTCGCGGCCCTCCACCACCTGCTCCCCGCCTACGCGATGTCGGTGGCGGCCACCCTCACCGCGTTCCTCATGCTCGCGACGAGCAGCTACCAGGCCGTGGCCGACCTGGCCTGGATCGGCATCGGCACCGCGTCCGGCGCCCTGCTCTCCGTGGTGCTCGGCGGCCCGGCGATGTTCGCGCTCGTGGCCCGCCCCGGCGATCGCGTGCCGACGCTCCCCCTCCCCACGCGCATCCCGGGCGCGCTGGCCGCCGTGCTCGTGGCGGGCGCCGCGATGCTCGGGTTCGCGGGCCTGGGCGTGCACTTCGACGGGGACCCGCGCGCGATGGACGCCCGGCTCCCCGAGACCGCCGCCGTCGAGCGCGCCTTCGAGGATCGGTACGGCGGCAGCGGCACCACCGCGCTCATCGTGGCGGAGGCCCCCACGCTGGACGCCGCGCTCGAACAGCTCGCGGAGGCGGTCGCCGGCCTCGCGGACACGCCGGGCATCTCGCTCAAGAGCCCCCTCCCCTTCCTCCCCCCGCCGAGCGAGCGGGCCGCGCGCGCCGCCCTCCTCGCGGACCCCGCGGCGCTCGAGGCGCGCTTCCTCGTCGCGGCGGACGCCGTGGGCTTCGCGGGAGATACGCTGCTCCCCGGGTTTCGGGCCACGCTGGCCGCTTCGACCCCGCCCACCGTCGCGACCTGGGCGGGCACGCCGGGCGCCGATCTGGTCGATCGCACCGTCCGCGTCGGGCCCGACGGCGCCGCCGTCGCCGCGATCATCAACGCGGTGACGACGGGCGCCCTCGAGTACGCGCGCCGAGAGGTCGAGCTCTCGGGGGGGCATGCGCGGTTCGTCTTCCCGACGGCCATCGCGAAGGACGGCGCCGAGCGCATCCGCACCGAGCTGCTCACCCGCTCGGGCCTCGGGTTGCTCGCGGTGCTCGTGTTCATGGCGATCCGCTACCGGGACGTTCCGAAATTCGTGGCCGCGGCGCTCCCCTCCGTCGTCGCCGCGGCGGGCACCCTCGGCGTGCTCGCGCTCGGCGAAGTCGCCCTCACCCCGGTGAGCGGCCCCGCGCTGGTGCTCGTGCTCGGGCTGGCGTTCGACCAGGGCGTCTTCCTGGTCGAGGCCGACCAGGTCAGCCCCGACGAGAGCGGAAAGCGCGCCTGGCTCGCGAGCCGGGCGGCGATCCTCGTCGCGTTGTTCACGACGCTCGGCGGGTTCGTCGGCCTCACCGTCGCGACCCATCCGGCCGTGTTCGGCGTCGGCGTGGCGATGTCGCTCGGCATCGCCTTCACCTTCGGCGCCGCCTTCCTCATCGTGCCCGCCGTGCTCACCGAGAGCGGGCGGGAGTTCACCCGCACGCTCGCGCGCCGGGCCGTGTTCGTGCTCGCCGTCGCCCTCTCGCTCGACGGGCTGCTCGCGCTGCGCGGGCGGGTCGTGCCGCCCCCGGCGCCCGCGACCTTCCGCACCTACGCCCTCGACGTCCGCTCGCCGACCGACCGCCGCTACGGCCCGAACCGCCTCACCCGCAGCCACGGCGTGTGGGTCGCGCGCGCCGAGGGCACCCCCTACGAGATCGGCTACGCCACCGGGCTCCTCGCCGGCGATCTCCGCGCCCGCAACGAGGCCTCCATCGTCGAGGAGTTCTACGCGAACGTGACCAATCCGCTCGCGCAGTACCTGCTCGTGCGCGGCGTGCCCCTCCTGGCGGACGCGATGAGCGGGTCCACCCCGCTCGCCTACCTCGAGGAGCTCCGCGGCTACACCGACACGGGGGAGGATCACATGGGGTGGGTGGCGCCCCAGTACACGCGCAAGCTCTGCTACCACGCGATCCACGATGTCGGTCAGGCCATGGTCGACAGCCCGCTGCTCGGGTGCACGGGCTTCATCGCCGGCGGATCGCGCACGGCGGACGGGCACTGGATCATCGGGCGCAACTGGGACTTCGACGGTGGGCGCCTGTTCGACGAGGACAAGTCCGTCGTGCTCGTGAAGCGGGACGGCGCGATCCCCTTCCTGCACGTCGCGATCGTGGGCCTCTCCGGGGTGGTGTCGGGCGTGAACGCCGAGGGGATCGCGGTCGCCGTGCTCGCGGGCGCTTCGGACGCGCCCATCCGCGCGGGCGAGCCCATGATCTTCATCGTGCGCGAGATCCTCGAGCAGGCCCGCACCCTCGACGAGGCCCGCGCCATCCTCGACGCGCGGCGTGGGTTCGTGTCCGAGGGCATCCTCGTGGTGGACGGCAAGCGCGGCGAGGGCGCGATCTTCGAGGTGACGCCCGAGGAGGTCCAGGTGCTCTCCGCGGGAGAGGCCATCGCGCTCGCCAACCACTTCCGCTCCGCCTCCCTCGTTGACGACGTCGCGAACCAGCAGCGCATGGCCGAGGGCACCACGGTCGCGCGGCTCGCGCGGATGGAGGAGCTGATCGCGGTCGAGCAGGGCCCCATCGATCTTCCCCGCGCGTTGACCATCCTCCGGGACCGCCACGGCGTCGGCGGCGCCGACCTCCCGGCGGGGCACGAGAGCGCCATCAACGCCGACGTGGCCTCGCACGGCGTGGTCATCGACGCGACGGCGCGCACCATCACCGTGTCGATGGCGCCCAACCTCTCGGGCGGCTTCGTGCGGTTCGCCCTGGACGACGTGCTCGCCGGAGACCTCGATGGGGAGCAGGTCGCGGGCCCGGACGTCCCGGAGGTGACCTACCGCGTGCACGAGGCGCGCCGCCTCCGCGAGCGGGCCACCCATGTGGCCCCCGCCGCCGCCGAGCCGCTCCTTCGCCGGTCCCTCCGCCTCGCGCCGGGCGCCCCGGAGTCGCTCCTGGCGCTCGCCGAGGTGCTCGTGGCGCTCGACCGGGGGGAAGAAGCGCGCACCCTCGTGGATCAGGCGGTCGCCACCCCCCCGGCGCGTGCGAAGGATGTGCGGAGGGCCGAGGCCCTTGCAGCGATGTACCCCCAGGCGGAGACCGCACCATGATCGGGCTGTGGAGGGTCGCGCTCTGGATCGTCGCGCAGCCCGCCGCTGCCAGGGCGCCCGAGTGCCCTCCCCCCGCCGCGCCCGCCTCGGCCGTGCAGGTGGGCCTCACGACGCACGGGCGCCAGATCGGCGGGCTCGGCATCGCCGCGTTCGACGGTGCGGCCTGGTCGCTCACGCTCCTCGCGCCGGCGGGCTTCGAGCTGTTCACGGTCGCCGGGCCCCCCGCCGCCGTCACCACCGGCCTCGAGGCATGGCGGCCGTGGCTCGAGAAGCTCCCGGTCGAGCGGGATCTCCGGCTCGCCTTCACCGACACGGACCAGGCCTGCCGCGCGCCGAGGGGCCACCTCCGCACCACGCCGACGCCGACGGGCTGGGAGCGGCGGTGGTGCGGCGCGGGGGGCGGCGCCACCGCGGTGCGGGACGGCGGCCGCGTGACCCTCACAGACAAGCGCCGCGGCTACACGCTCACCCTGCTGCTGGAATCCTCGGAGCCCGATGCGCCTCGATGATCTCGTCGTGATCGCGCTCCTCGCGGCGGTGGTCACGCTGGATGTGGCCCGCGGGGTCGACGGCGCCTCCCTCCCCGTGGTGCTCTCGGCGGCCGGCGCGATCCTGTACCTGCTCGCGGGGCGCCGTCGCGCCGAGCCGGCGCCGTTTCCCATCCCGCCCCGCCCCGCCGTGCTCATCCCCACCAAGGACAACATCGGCACGCTCGCCGACATCGTGACGCGCGCGCGCCAGCACGGCCTGCCGGTGCTCGTGGTCGATGACGGCAGCACCGACGGCTCGGGCGAGGCCGCGCGCAAGGCCGGGGCCGAGGTGATCACCCACCCGAAGAACAAGGGGAAGGGCGCCGCGCTGCTCACCGGGATGCGGGCGGCCGCGCGGCTCGGCCACACCCACGTGATCTGCCTCGACGCCGACGGACAGCACGATCCCGCCGACATCCCCGCGTTCGCCGCCGCCATCGAGAACGAGCCCGTGGCCATCTTCGCGGGGGTTCGGGACTTGTCCACCGCTCCCGAGATCAGCCGCTTCGGCCGCAAGTTCTCCAACTTCTGGATCTGGGTCGAGACCGGGTGGCGCGTCGGGGACAGCCAGTGCGGCTTCCGCGCCTACCCGATCGCGCCGGTGCTCGCGCTGGCGATGGGGGGCGGGCGCTACGAGCTCGAGGTCGAGGTGCTCACCCGCGCCCTCTGGACCGGCGTGCCCGTGCGCGACATCCCGTGCTTCGTCTACTACCCGCCGAAGGAGGAGCGGGTCACGAGCTTTCGGCCCTTCCTCGACAACGCGCGCATCTCCTGGATGAACGCGCTGCTCGTGATCGAGCGGATCCTGTGGCCGCCACGGTGGTGGCTGCGCATCCGCGGGCCGGAGGCCTGGAACGGGGAGTCGCGCGGGACCGGCGGCGGCTGGCGGCTGGTCCTGCTCCTGAAGCGGCTGTTCGGCCGTCGTGTCGCGTATGGCATCGGCACGTTCCTGGCGGCCTGGTACGTGGCCTTCGCGCCGAAGGCACGGCGTGGCCTGGAGAGCTACCGCGCGCGGATGTTGCCCGCCCGCTCGTCCTACGCGGCCAGCTTCGCGGTGTTCCGCAGCTTCGCGCACGCCCTCCTCGACCGCCTCACGTTCGCCGCGGACGGGCCAGCCGCGTTCCGCTACGTCCGGGAGGGGCAGGAGCACCTGGTCGGCGCGTTCTCCGAGCCGCTCGGGGCCATCCTGCTCGGCGCGCACGTCGGGAACATCGAGGTGGCCGCCGGCAGCGGCGAGAACGCCCCGCGCATGAAGAAGCTCCACGTGCTGCGCTTCGAGGCCCCCGGCGACCACGGCCGCGCCGTGATCGCGGAGATGCCGGAGGCGTGGCGACCGAACGTGATCCCGGTGAACATGGCGGAGGGCTTCTCCACCCTCACCGTCGTGCGCGCGCTCCGTGAGGGGGCCGTGGTCGCCATGATGGGTGACCGCCTCGTCGACGATCGCGCGGTCACCGTCGACTTTCTCGGCGCCCCCTGCCGCTTCCCCGCGGGCCCCTGGCTCGTGGCCGCGCTCGCCCGCGTGCCCGTCATCGTGGTGGGCGCGTTCCAGGAGGGGCCGGGCGAGTACCGGGTCGTCGCCGCCCCGCCGATGACGTGCGTGTTCGACCGCAAGCGCCCCCGCGACGACCAGATCCGCGAATGGGCGCAGGCCTACGCGGACCACGTCGGCGCCATGGTGCGGCGCTACCCGACGCAGTTCTACAACTTCCACGACGTGTGGGCGAACCAGGCCGGCGGGCTGGCGCGCGCGCCTTCCGGGGCCCCCTCCGAGGGGGCGCGCCTCGGGACGCCACCCATCGGGGCGCCACCGGACGGCACGGACCGGACCGAGGGGTAGCTACCCCGCGGCCTGCTCTTCACCGTGAGAGCTTGCGGCGGCCTCGGCCGCGAGCTTCTCCGCGACCAGCTTCCGCACGTAGCCGTGGATGTCCCCCACGGTCTTGAACGTGCGGGCGACCTGGTCGTCCAGCCGGACGCCGAAGCGCTTCTCGATGGCGATCATCATGTCGGCGGCATCGAGGCTGTCCAGATCGAGGTCTTCCCGCAGGCGGGCCTCGGGGACCACCGTGTCAGCGGTGACCTCGAACTGTTCCACGAAGATACGGTCGAGCTCGGCGATGAGGGTCTCGGCGGTCGGTGCCACGTCTGTCCTCCCGGGTAAGGGCCGCCTTGATAACCGCGAAGCGCGGCCGCTCGCAAGCGGATGTCACCGAAGGTAACGGCCGAGAAGGAGCTATGCGCGCGGATCGGGGGCGGCGCCGACGACCAGGCTCGCGTTGATGCCTCCGAACGCGAAGTTGTTGGACACGACGCGACGAAGCCGGCGTTCCAACGGGACTTGCGGGAGAAGCAGGGGGGACACGTCGGGGTCGGTGAGGTTGAGCGTCGGGGGGACCACGCCCCGCCGCATCGCCTCGATACAAAGAATCAACTCGGTCGATCCGCACGCGGCGAGCATGTGGCCGAGGTGGCCCTTCAAGCTCGACACCGGCACGTTGGAGCCGAAGATGCGGTAGGTCGCCTCGGCCTCCGCGGCGTCCCCCACGGGGGTGCCGGTTGCGTGGGCGCACACGTAGTCGATGTCGGCCGGGGTGAGCTTCGCGTCCGCCAGGGCGCGCTCGATCGCGGAGGCCATGCCGTCCGCCTGCGGGGAGGACATGTGCGTCGCGTCGCAGCTCTCTCCGTAGCCGAGGATCTCGGCGAGGATGGGGGCCCCACGGGCGCGGGCCTGCTCGAGCTCCTCGAGCACCACGATCGCGGCGCCCTCGGAGCACACCACGCCGTCCCGCGTACGGTCGAAGGGGGCGGGCCGGGTGTGCGGGGCGTCCTCGTGACCGCGGCAGCCCGCGCGCACGACGTCGAACGTGGCGGCGGAGAGGATCGACAGCTCGTCGGCCCCGCCCGCGATCGCGCTGTCCGCGCGGCCGAACCGGATCAGATCGGTGGCGAGCCCGACCGCCTGGTTGGACGCGGCGCAGGCACAGCTCGGCGAGATGACGGAGCCCGTGATCCCGAAGGCCAGCGCAATATGGCTCGCGACGGTATGCGACATCACCCGGAGGAAGCTGGTGCTCGGGATCGCCCGGATGGATCCGTTGGTGATGTACTCGCGCCAGAATTCTTCCATCGCGTCGGGGGAGCCGGTGGTGGAGCCCGCGCACACCGCGACGCGGCCGCTGCCCAGCGTATCCATCGGGAAGTGGGCGGACTCGAGCGCATCCGCCGTGGCGTTGGCCGCGTACTGCGCCATGCGCGCCATGCTGCGCCGGTGCTTGCGGGGGATCCGATCCGGCTCGAAGCCGCGGACGGGGGCGGCGATGCGCGCGCCGAGATCTCCGATGTCGTCGAACGCCCGCATGCGGACCACGCCGCTGCGACCGTCGAGCACTTCCTGGAAGGCGGCCGCGGGGTCGTTCCCGAGCGGCGTCACCATCCCCATTCCTGTGACTACGACGCGCCTCATGTCGCCCTCATCTCCCGCATCAGTTGCGCGCTCCCACCCAGCAGCTCGCCGCACACCACATATGCCGACATCATCGCCCCGCAAATGCCCGGGAAGCCCACGGTCTGGCCCACGTTCACGAGCCCGCGGACCTTTGACACCATCGGGAGCCGATAACGCCCCATCTGGGCGACCGAATGAAGGTGCCCATACGCCGCCCCCCGATAGGCGCCGTTGAAGTGCTCCGTCGTGAGCGGCGTGCTCGCCTCCTGGTCGACCACCTTCCAGCCCGGGAAATCGGCCTGGATAGTCTCCACGAAGCGGTCAGCGATCCCCTGCTTGTAGGCGCGGTAGTCGCCGTCGCTCCGCTGCTTCGCCTCGAGGAACTTGTCGTACTCCGCGTAGACGAGCCCGAGCACGACCTGGTCCGCGCCGGGGACCGGAGCGGGGTGGCGTTGGCCCGGGCAGGTCAGGAAGTAGAATGGGGTCTCTGTCGCCGTGGCGGGACGCTCGACGGTGTCGAGCGACCAGGAGTTGAAGCGGTAGAGGTTCCGGTTGCCGACGAGCTCGAGATCCCCCTCGACGCGGAGGTAGACGCCCAGGTGCGCGAGGCCGGCGCGGGAGTCCCGAACCCTCGCCGCGTAGGCCGGGCGGACGGAGCCCGCGGGCAACATGTCGAGGCACGCCCGCGGGTGCACGTTCGCCAGCACGAGGTCCGCCTCGTAGTGCTCGCCTTCCGCGGTGGTGACCCCACACGCCGCGCCATCGCGGACGTCGATCGAGACCGCGCGGCGCTTGAGCCGGACGGTGCCGCCGAGGGCCTTGAGGCGGCGCACGAGCGCGAACGCGAGGCGGTCCCCGCCGCCCTCGATCGAGGTGGCGCTCTGGAGGAAGTGGTCGGTGACGATGGCGTGCAGCCCGAAGGGCGCTTCCGCCGCCGAAACGCCGTAGAGCGCGGCCTGGCCCGCGACGACCATCGTGAGACGCGGATCCTTGAAGCAGGCCCGCGTCACGTCGAGCACGCTCATCTGCTCGTAGGGGAGGATGGCCTCCGGCGGCACGGTTTCGTCGAGGTTGAACCACCCGTACGCGTGAACGGCCTCGCGGGTCAGGGCGATGTAGCGGTCGATCCCGGCGCGCTCTTCCGGGAAGTACTCGACCAGCCGGTCCCGATAGCGGTCGACCCCGACCGGCACGCGGAAATCGAGGTCCGGAAAGCGGAGGATGTCGAAGCCGTCCGGATCGAGGGGATGCCAGTTGACCTGGTCGTAGACGCCGAGGTGCTTCATCGCGCGGCCGAAGAGCTGATCGGGCCGGGCGCCGCCGACGTAGTGGAAGCCCGTGTCGTAGCCGACGCCGCGGCGGAAGAAGCGATGGAGGAACCCGCCCGCCCGCGTGTGCTGCTCGAGCACGGTGACCTGCCACCCCGCCTTCGCGAGCAGGATCGCGGAGGTGAGGCCGCCCATGCCCGAGCCGATGATCACGGCGCGCTTCACGGCTGCTCCGGGGGCGCGGCGTCAGCGGACACCTCCGCCGGCGCGCCGTCCGCCGGCAAGAACGCGGCCTGCAACGTGGCGGTGCACAACACGCGGTCCCCCTCGCGCACCTTGCCCTTGGCCCAGGTCACGCCGAAGCGGCGCTCGGTCACCTCGATGTCGAAGGTGAGGCGCACGGGCGGCTCGGCGAGCCCGCGGAACCGCGCCTTCTCCACCCCGGTGAGCACGGCGAGGCCCTTCTCCCCCGAGAGCGCGGCGAGGCACACGAGGGCCTGCGCGAGACCCTCGATCATCACGACGCCGGGCACGATCGGCCGCCCCGGAAAGTGACCCGGGAACTGCTCGGGGAGAAAATCGGTCTCGCAGCGGATCCGGGCGCCCTCCACGTCGACCACGCGATCGAGGTAGAGCTGCGGCCCCCGGTGCGGGAGCAGCGACGCCACGGGGGGCCACGGGGAGCTCTGGTTCAGAGGCATCGAACCTCGATCAGGAAGGGACGTAGAGGGTGGCGACGGCTTCGGCGAAGCTCCCCGGAGCCTCGATCGCGAGGGCCACGGCGGACGGCGCGATCCCCTGGGAGACGAGGCGGCGCGCCTCCTCGTCCGCGCATTCCCCCGGATCGCAGAAGACCAGGACCGGGCCGCGCAGCCCGAGCAGGATGGACGCCTCCGCCACCGGCGCGCCCGGCACGGTGTAGCTGAAATGCAGACGCGACGCTTGCGCGGGGCCGCCGTCGAGGAGCCCCGCGTGGTAGCGCAGGTCCGCGGCGTGACAATTGGAGGCGCTCGCCAGGACGACGGCTGTCTCCGGGGAGAGCGGTGCCGGGGAGGGCTGGGCGGCCGCGCTTCGCAGGGCCGCCAACGCGGCGATCCCGCCGCGCACGTAGGCGTCCGCGCGGCCGAGGGTGGGCGGCGCGCCGGGGAAGACGCGGGCGAGCGGGAGATCGTCGGTGGCGACGCGGGCCGTGGCGGCGGCGTGGACCGGCCGCAGAGCGGCCTCGGAGCGAAGCTCGCCGGAGGCCGGGCCGAAGACCACCGCCGCGTTCACGCCCCCGAACGCGGCGCTCACGGAGAGGCCGTGCCGCGGATCGCGGCACGGAGCCACGGTCATCGGGCAGTCGGGCGCGGTGACGGAGAGCGGCGCCGGCGCCGGCGCGCCCTCTAGGATGGCGAGGAGGACGGCGGCCTCGAGCGCGCCGGCGGCGCCCAGCGTGTGCCCGAGGACGGGCTTGCACGCGTGCAGGGGCACCGGCCCCTCGAAGAGGGCGGCGAGCGCGCGGGCCTCCATCGCGTCGTTGAATACCGTGGCGGTCGCGTGGGCGCTCACGACGCCGATGTCGCCCGGCTCCAGCCCCGCGTCGATCAGGGCGGCGCGCGCCGCGCGCCCGAGCCCCGCGCCGGTGCGGTCGGGCGCGGTGAGATGCACGCCGTCCTGCGAGAGGCCGCAGCCGAGCAGGGCCGCGAGGGGGGTGCGCCCCGAGGCGCGTGCGGACGCCGGGGTCTCGAGGAGGAAGGCCGCGGCGCCCTCCCCCAGCACCAGGCCGTCGCGATCGACCGCGAAGGGGCGGCTCCCGCCCTTCGCGAGGGCGCCGAGGCCCGCGAACCCCGCGTGGATGTAGAGCGACAGCGCGTCCACCCCGGCGACCACCACGCGCTCGCAGCGCCCCGCCCGCAGCCAGCCGCGGGCGACCTCGAACGCCGCCGTGCCCGAGGCGCACGCCACGGAGAGGGTGCGGTGCGGTGCGAGGCCCAGCCGGGCGGCGACGCGCGCGGTCGGCAGCTGCCGCCAGGCCCAGGTCTCCGCCGGGTGGCCGGACGCCCGCGTGTCCCGATGCCAGGCCTCGAAGGGGCCCGAGATGGCGCCGGAGCTGGTCGCGACCACCAGCCCCGCCCCCTCCCCCGGGGCCACGCTCTCGACGACCGAGAGCAGCATGTCCTCCGCGCTGCCGGCGTTCGCCAGGGCCGCGAACGGCGAGCGCAAGGCTTCCGTGGCCCACGGAACGGGGCGGGCGAGCGAGCGGCCGGAGACGACGGCATCCACCAGGGCGTCCACGCCCCACCCGGCCGCGGAGACTGCCTGCATGCGGGTGATCCAGGGCGTCACGCCGCCGCCCCTTCCAGCGCTTCGGACAGCGAGCTCGCGGCGATGCCGCGGGCGTGCCACTCGTCGAGGATCTCGGGGAGCAGCGCGGAGGTGGGGCCCGGCCCCTCGTGCAGCAGCACGATGTCGGTGCCGACGACGGCCCGGCACCGCGCGCGCAGGGTCTCCGCGCGGATCGGCACGCCGTCGAGCGTGCGCACGGAGCACCACGCGAGCGAGAGCCCCGCGGCGTGCGCGGCGGCGTACACCCGGGGGCTCGTGGCGCCGAACGGGGGGCGGTACCAGCGGATCGGCGGCGAGCCGTGCGCCGCGAGGATCCGCATCGCCGCGGCGAGCTCGGCCGCGCCGGCCACCGGGCGGCGGACCGTGAGCCAGGGATGATGGGACAGGCCGTGCAGGCCGATCTCGTGTCCCCCGTCGACCATCGCGCGGAAGAGCTCCGGGTGTCGCTGGACGCGATCCGCGAGGACGAAAAAGGTCGCATGCGCGCCGGCGCGCGCCAGCGCCTCGAGCATCGGAGCGGTGGAGATGGGATGCGGACCGTCATCGATGGTGATGGCGGCGCGCCCGGGGTGCCGGCCCCGCTTCACGCAGGGCCCGAACAGCTCGAGCTCCGGCCGCGCCGAGGCGACGGTGACGCCGCCGAGCAGGCCGCCCAGCGCGACGAGCCCGGCCGCGGTCGCGATGTCCGGCGAGAGGATCCCGACGCCCGCGGCGAGCCCCGCGCCCATCCCCGCGGCGCCGAGGCCGAGCACCCAGGCCTCCAGGCGCGCAGCCGGACGAGCGATCGTGCTCACGCCGCGCCGCCTTCGGGGAGCTTCTGCGGGAGCTGCTGCGGGAGCTCCGCGGTGGCCGGGGGGCGTGGCCAGCGGCGGGCCGCGACCAGCGCGAGGAGGCCGAGGCCACCGCCCAGGGCGGCGCCCATCACCACGCTCCCGAGCAGGCAGCTGACGAAGAGGTCGGGCGCCTGCCGCAGCATCGTCCAGAAGCTGCCCTCGACGAGCTCCGGGCCCATCGCCCGCAAGTTGCCGTGGCGAAGCCACTCGCCGATCGCGATCTGGCTGCTGATGAGGAACGGCGCGAAGAAGGGATTGGAGATGTTCGCGGCCGCGTACACCAGGGCCTGGTTGAGCTTGAGCCACCGCGCGACGGCGATGCACACGAAGATGTGGATGCCGTAGATCGGCAGGCTGCCGAGGAACACGCCGACGCCGATGGCGAGGCCGATGGCGGTCGGCGAGAGGTGCTCCCGGAGGAGGAGATGGACCCAGCTCCGGAGCCGGCGGATGTAGGCCCGCATCGCCTACGCGCCGGCGGCGGACGAACGCACGGCGTGCGCGAGCGTAGGCATCCGATCGGCCATCAGGCGCGACGCCGTCGGGCCGGCCCGGAACACGTCCCCCGCGAGCAGGCTCACGATGCCGCGCCGGAAGTAGGGCTTCTGCACCTCGCGCGGCGCGAGCGCCAA
Source organism: Pseudomonadota bacterium (assembly GCA_030685065.1). Lineage (GTDB taxonomy): Bacteria > Myxococcota_A > UBA796 > UBA796 > SXON01 > CAJBVW01. Next base: position 43,696 of record JAUXQH010000041.1, read on the forward strand.
CGTCATGAAGTCTCCCGCGTACCAATGGTCGATGACCTTGCGGAAAACCCCGGCGCCGTCGCGATACTCCGCCTGCCACGCGTCGAGATCTCCCGCGCCCCCGCTGAGGAGCGCCGCGGCGAGCCCGCGGGCGCCGTGCAGCCCGAGCAGCACGCCCGAGCTGAACACGGGATCGATGAAGGTGGCCGCATCTCCACAGAGGGCGAAGCCCTCTCCGTGGAAGGTGGTCGACGTGGCGGTGAAGTCGGTGAGGCCGCGGAACGGGAAGATGCGCTCGGCCCCGGCGAGGCGCGCCGTGGCGTCGGGCGAGGAGGCGATGGCGGCCGCGAACCGCTCTTCCGCGGTGCCCCGGAGCGTGCACGCGGGGGCCATGACCACCCCCACGCTGGCGACTCCGCCGCCGAAGGGGATGATCCAGATCCAGCCGTTGTCGATGCAGCAGATGGTGATGTCCCCCGGCACTTCGGGGGAGAGCGCCGTGACGCCGCGGCAGCGCGTGCCGATCGCGGAGTTCTTCAGCCGGGGATCGGCGACGCGGTGGCCGAGGTGCGACGAGAGCCACATGGAGCGCCCCCCCGCGTCCACGATGCGGCCCGCCGTCATCGCGCCCTCGGTGGTCTGGAGCGTGCGGGCGGGGATGTCCGCCCCGAGCGCCTTCCCGTAGACGATGCGGCAGCCGGCGGCCAGCGCCAGCTCACGCCAGCGCAGATCGAACACCTCGCGCTGCACCTGCCACGCGGAGGTGAACTTCGGCGACTCGGCTTCCTTGAAGTCGAAGCGCACCGATTCCCCGCCCTGACAGAACACGGCGCCGTGCTTCACGACGAAGTCGCTCGTGTCGAACCCCAGCTCCTCGAAGATAGGCCCGGAGCCCGGCAGCATCGACTCCCCGACCACGCTCTCGGGACGCTCGACCGCTTCGAGGAGCGTGACGGACACGCCCTTCCGCGCGAGGTAGGTCCCGAGGGCGCAGCCGGTGGGGCCGGCGCCGACGACCAGCACGTCCGGAATCATCGATGGCCCTCGACGTACCGGGCGATCGAGCCGACGGACGCGAACGCCTCGCGCGCCCGTTCGTCCTCCGGCATCTTCACGCCGAGTTCCTCCTCGATATGGATGGCGAGCTCCAGCGCATCCACCGAGTCCAGCCCCAGGCCTCCGCCGAAGAGCCGGTCATCATCTCCGATGTCGCCCGGCGTCACGCCTTCCAGCATGAGCACGCGCACGATCATCTCCTTGAGCTTCGTGTGTAGATCGTTCACGACCTCGGCCTCCGGCCCCTCCTAACTCCCAGCGAGGCAACTGTGACCTTGATGCTCCTCCTGCTGGCGTGCTCGCGCGCCACCCTGCAGGTCGGCGCGGTCGACCGTCCCGCGGTCGACGCCGCGATCGTCCCGGGGTGCCCGAGCCTGGAGGATGGCCGCTTGTCCCCGTGTCAATGGCGGCGCGTCGTGTGGGCCCAACACATGTGGGCAACCGGACGCGCGCGGGCCTTCATCGTGTCGGGCAACGCCGTCTACAACCGGTACGTCGAGGCCGAAGCGATGAAGGCCGGGCTGGTCGCCCTGGGCGTCCCCGCCGAGCGCGTGTACCTCGAGCCGCGCGCCCTCCACACGGACGAGAACATCGCGTACGCGCTCCGCATCGCGGACGCGCACGGGCTCGAGACCCTCGCGATCGTGAGCGACGCGGTGCAGACCGTCGGCACGTGCGGGATGGTGCGGGTGTGGTCGGAGGGCCAGCGGAGCTGCCTGCCCGCGCCCATGGACTACACGTTGGTGAAGGCGCGCCTCGCGATGGGCCTGCCCGAGGCCCGCACGGAGCCCGTGCCCGAGGCCGAGTGGGCGCCGTTGGAGGAGCGCGAGCGCCGCATCGCGGAGCAGCTCGGGCTCCCCAAGCGTGGGAATTCGCTCTGGATCTACTTCTCGAAGAGCCTGCTCGCGCCGTTCGGTCTGTCGCGCCCGCCCGCGCTGCTCCCGCCCGAGTAGGTCAGGGATCCGAGGGGGATTTATTGAGCCCGCGGTGGCGCACATCCTCTGCTTCCACCAGGAACACGACCATCTCCGCGACGTTCGTGGCGTGGTCCGCGATGCGCTCGAGGTGGCGGCACACGCTGGTCAGGGCGAGCGCCCGCGAGAATTCCTCCGGACGCTCGGACGCGATGCGGATGAGGAGCTCGAACGCCCCCCGGTTCAGGGCGTCGATCTGGCGATCGTTGGCCAACACGACCCGCGCCACCGAGCTGTCCCGTGCCTGGTAGGCGCGGACGGCATCGGACACCGCGGTCATCGCGGCTGACGCGAGCTGCTCGACCTCCTGCCCCGCGGAGAGCCCGGGCCCCTGCATCAGCTCGAGCGAGCGCTCGGCGATGTTGACCGCGAGGTCACCCATGCGCTCGAGGTCCGTGACGACCTTGAGGTTGACCGTGACGAAGCGGAGATCCTCCCCGAACGGTGCGCGCCGCGCGAGGAGCCGCAGGCTCATCTCGTCCGCCTCGAGCTCCAGGCGATCGAGCTCCCGATCGCTGCGGATCACCGTGCGCGCGAGCTCGCCGTCCCGATCGAGCAGGGCGCGGACGGCGTCCCGCACCATGCCCTCGGCGCGGACGGCCATACGGGCCATGTGCACGCTCAAGTCGTTGAGTTCGCTGTCGTATTTCGAGTCGAGATGACGTGAACCGAGCATCAGCCGAACCTCCCGGTGATGTACTCTTCGGTCTCTTTTACCTTGGGCCGCGTGAAGAGCGTGCCGGTCGGCGCGACTTCGACCACGCGGCCGTGCAGAAAGAACGCGGTCGTGTCCGAGACACGCGCGGCCTGCTGCAGGTTGTGCGTGACGATGACGATGGTGTAGGCGTCGCGGAGCGTCTGCATGAGCTCCTCCAGCCGCGCGGTGGCGATGGGATCGAGCGCGCTGGTGGGCTCGTCCATCAAGAGCACCTCGGGCTCGACCGCGATCGCGCGCGCGATGCAGAGGCGCTGCTGCTGCCCGCCCGAGAGCATCATCGCCGAGGCGGCGAGGCGATCCTTGACCTCCTCCCACAACGCGGCCGCGCGCAGCGCCTTCTCCACGCGCTCCTCGAGCTCCCTGTGTGGCAGCTTCATCCCGAGGCGAAGCCCGTAGGCCACGTTGTCGAAGATCGACTTCGGGAAGGGGTTTGGCTTCTGGAACACCATCCCGACCCGACGCCGGAGCTTCACGACATCGACGTTCGGCGCGTAGATGTTGGCGTTGTCGAGCAGGAGCGTGCCGCGCACGCTCACGTTGTCGATGGTGTCGTTCATCCGGTTGATGCAGCGGAGGAAGGTGCTCTTCCCGCATCCGGAGGGGCCGATGAGGGCGAAGATCTCCCGCACGGCGACGCCGAGGGTCACTCCATGGAGCGCCTGGGTCGTGCCGTAGAAGAAGTCCAGGCCCCGGCTCTCGAGCTTCATGAGTGCATCCGGGCACGCGCGCGGGCGCGGAGGTAGGTCGCCGAGAGGTTGAGCAAGGCCACCAGGCCGATGAGCACCGTCGCCGTGGCGAACGCGATGGGGCGCACGCGCACGATGTCGTGGTGCTGGGTGGAGAGGATGTACAGGTGGTACGGCAGCGCCATGAACTGGTCGCCGAGGCTCGTGGGGAGGTCCGGCAGGGAGAACGCCACGCCCGTGAACAGGATGGGGGCTGTCTCTCCCGCCGCGCGGGAGAGCCCGAGGATGACGCCGGTGAGGATCCCAGGCGCGGCCGCCGGGAGCACGTTCGTCTGGACGGCCTCCCACCGGGTGGCGCCGAGCGCGAGCGCGCCGTCGCGATAGGAGCGGGGCACGGACTTCAGGGCCTCCTCCGCCGCGGTGATCGTGGTCGGCAGGGTGAGGAGCCCGAGCGTGAGCCCGGACGCGAGGATCGAGTGCCCGAGGCTCAGCCCGTGCACGAAGAGGCCCACGCCGAAGAGGCCGAACACCACCGACGGCACGCCCGAGAGGTTCCGGATCGAGAGCCGGATCAGGCGGATGAACGTCCCCTCGCGCGCGTACTCGACCAGGTAGATCGCGGCGGCGATCCCGAGCGGCACGCTGCTCGCGGCCGTGATGATCGTGAGGAGGAAGGTGCCGAGCAACGCCGGGAAGATGCCCCCCTCCGTCATCCCGACGCGCGGGGCCTGGGAGAGGAATTCCCACGAGAGCACCGAGGTCCCGCCGGCCACGATGTAGACGAGCAGCGCGAACACGAGCAGCACCAGGCTGAACGTGGCGAGCGCGAGCGTCGTGAAACCGATCCGCTCGCGGAGGGTCATGGCGCCGCCGGTCACGATGTTCCCCGCTTCACGACGACCCCTGCGTGCCGCGACGCATCACCACGTCGCTCACGAGGTTGACCGCGAACGTCATGAGGAACAACACCAGGCCGACCGCGAAGAGCATGTCGTAGTGGCGCGAGCCGTGCGGCACCTCTCCGAGCTCGATGGCGATGGTGGCGGTGAGCGTGCGCACGCTGTCGAAGAGGCCGTGCGGCAGCGCGATCGCGTTGCCGGTCGCCATGAGGACCGTCATCGTCTCGCCGATGGCGCGGCCCATGCCGAGCATCACGGCGGCGAGGATGCCGGAGGCGGCCGCGGGGAGCACGACCCGCACGAGGGTCTGCCACCGGTCGGCGCCGAGGGCGAGGCTCGCCTGCACGTAGTCTTTGGGTACCGCGCGCACGGCGTCTTCGGAGATGGAGATGATCGTCGGAAGCGCCATGACAGAGAGAAGGAGCGCGCCGTTGAGCGCGTTCAAGCCGTTGCCGAGATGGAAGACGCGCGCGATCAGGGGCCCCACGAAGACGATACCGATGAAACCCACGACGACGGAGGGGATTGCCGCGAGCAGCTCCAGGATGGGCTTGAGGATCTCCCTCGCGCGCGGCGGAGCGACGAACGCGAGCCACGCGGCCACCCCCACCCCTACCGGCGCCGCGATCGCGATGGCGACCATGGTGACCATGATGGTGCTCACGACCATCCCCAGCACGCCGTACGCGGCTTTGCTCGAGGAGGTGGGGTTCCAGTCGCTGGAAAACAGGAAGTCGGAGCCGACGGCCGGCGTCCCCTGGGTGTGACGGGTGAGCTCGGCGAGCTCGTCCGCGGAGAGGAAGGCGCGCTCCTCGGCCGTGAGATTGCCGATGCTCACCCCGCCCCCCTCGAGGAAGGCCTGGCCCCCGTTGAGGAGCAGGACCCCGAAGATGCCGAGGAGGACGAAGATGGACGAGGCCGCCGCGAACGCCAGCGCTCCCTCGATCAGCCGCTCGCGGAGCCGACGGCGCCCGCCGCCCCCCATCTCGCGCGGAATTTCCGCCGGCTCGACAGCCTCCACCTTAGTTGCCCGCCACCAACGCCTGGTTGGTCGCGACGTACTCCGTCCCGATCGGGTAGAACCCCATCTCCTTCACGAGGGCCTGGCCCTCCGGAGACGCCTCGTACGCCAGGAATTCCCTCAACGGCCCGTTGGGGGCCCCGTTGATGAACTGGTAGAGGGGGCGCGCGAGCGGGTACGCTCCCGAGAGCACCGCGGCCTCGTCGAGCGGCGAGACGGGCGCGCCGCCCGCCCCCGTCACCGAGAGGACCTTGATGCCCTTGCCGTTCTCCCCCGCGACGTAGCCGGCGGCGACGTACCCGATGCCACCCGGATCGGCCTTCACGCCCTCGACGATCTGGGCCGTGCCGTTCATCTGCTTGAGCGACGTGGCGTATTCGCCCTTCACGGCCGCGGACTTGAAGTAGTCGTAGGTGCCCGAGTTGGATTGGCGTCCGTACAGGCTCACGGGGCCGGTGCCGGCGCCCACCGCGTCCCACGTGGCCAGCTCGCCGCGGTAGATGCCGCCGAGCTTCTCCAGATCGATCGTGTCCATCGGGTTGTTGGCGTTCACGATCACGGCGAGGCCATCGGTCGCGAACACGAAGCTCTTGATGTCGACGTTGTTGCGGCTGGCCTCGATCTTCTCCGCGCCCTTCATCTCGCGCGAGCTGTTCGCGATGGTGGTGGTGCCGTCGATGATCGCGGCGATGCCGGCCCCGGAGCCGCCGCCGGTCACGGCGATGCTCGCGCTCGGGTTCTTCTTCATGAACTCTTCGGCGAGCCGCTGCACGAGGTTCACCTCGCTGTCGGAGCCCTTCACCTGGATGGTTCCGGACGCGGGCGCCGGGGCGGGGGTGGCCGGGGCCGCAGGGGGGCCCGATCCAGTGGGTTCCGAGGCGGTTTCCGAACCCGAGCAGGCGAGGAGAAGCAGAGACACCAACATGAGAACCTCCGACGCCGCGGAGAGTATCGGCGGAATGTGACAGTTCCGTGACGGTCTGGGGCCACTCCGGTCTCTCTTGATTCCCCGTGCGGCTGGCGCCGCGGGGGGAAGCGGCGTGCTCACCCCTCGTCTGCCACGAGCTCCCGGCTGAACCGATACCCCACGCCACGCACGGTCTCGATGTGCCCGGCGGCGTCCCCCAGCTTTTCGCGGAGGCGCTTCATGTGGGTGTCGACCGTGCGGGTGTACATGTCAGGCGGCAGATCCCACACGTCCTGGAGGAGCTGGGACCGCGACTGGACCCGCCCCGAGCGGCGCATGAGCGTGAGCAGGAGCTTGAACTCCGTCGCGGTCAGGGAGATCTCCTCTCCCTTCACGAACACGCGGTGGGCCCCTTCGTCGACCACGAGCGCGCCCACCTCAAGCGAGCCGCTGGGCGCGCCCGGCTCGGCGGCGGCGGCCGGGGCCTTGCCGCGCCGCATCACCGCGCGGACCCGCAGCACCAGCTCCCGCGGGCTGAACGGCTTGGTGACGTAGTCGTCCGCTCCCACCTCGAAGCCGACCACGCGATCGATCTCCTCGCCGCGAGCGGAGAGGATGATGATCGGCACGTCCCTGGTCTCCGGCTCGGCCCGGAGCCGCCGACAGACCTCCGTGCCGGGAAGCCCAGGAAGCATCAGGTCGAGGATCACGAGCGCGGGCGGGGTGTGCCGCGCGATTTCGAGCGCTTCGAGCCCGGTGGACGCGGCGCGGGTGGTGAGCCCCTCCCGTTGAAGTTGGTGGACGATGAGATTGCGGATGTCGTCTTCGTCCTCGACGACCAGGATCGGGCCCTTTCGTTCCATGCAGGCCGGCTAACTCCCGCCCAACCGGGAGGTTGTGACATCTTGGCGACAGTCCGTGCGCGGGTGCTGTTGCAATTGAGCATCGAGGACCTCCGGCCCCCACCGCGGGGCCCCCGAACCGCAGCCGGGGGGCCTCGGACGACGCTCCGCCTCGGCATGCCCCACACCACGCTACCTCCGCCGCCAAGGATGGCGTATTCTGTGCGCCACCGGGCGCTCGCCCCGGCGAGGGTGCCGTGCCGACCGATGACCCGATCCCGCAGCTACCTCCGGTGCCGCGTCCGCAGGTACATCCGGACGGACCTCCGGAGGGACATCCGCACGGACAGCCCGAGGCGCGCCTACTGGAGCGGGCCGAGGGGAACACCATCGACCTGACCGACGGCGTGACCCCGCGCACCCCGCGCCGAGACCCCCTGATCGGAAAGGTGCTCAACCAGCGATACCGCATCCTCGGCCTGCTCGCCCGCGGCGGCATGGGCCGGGTGTACCGGGCCGAGCAGGAGCCGCTCGGCCGGATCGTGGCGGTGAAGGTGCTCGACGTCGGGCTCGAGCACGATGACGACCAGGAGTTCCGCGCGCGCTTCATCCGCGAGGCCGAGACCTGCGCGCGGCTCACGCATCCGCACACGGTGCGGGTGTTCGACTACGGAGAGACCTGGGACCACGTCCTCTTCATCGCGATGGAGTACCTGGAAGGGCGCAATCTGTACCAGGCGCTCCAGACCGACGCCCCGATGGACCCGAGGCGCGTGATCCGGATCGGGCGCCAGATCGCCTCCTCCCTCCGCGAGGCGCACGGGCTCGGCCTCATCCACCGGGATCTGAAGCCGTCGAACGTCATCCTCACCCGCCCGGGCGGCGACGAGGAATTCGTCAAGGTCGTGGACTTCGGGCTGGTGAAGGAGATCCGCGCCGACGCCGAGCTGACCCGGGCCGACGCGCTGGTGGGATCGCCCAGCTACATGTCGCCCGAACAGATCCGCTCGACGATGTTGGATCAGCGCAGCGACATCTACTCGCTCGGCGTGCTCCTCTACGCCTGCCTCACGGGCAGCGCCCCGTTCACGGGCCCCACCTCGCTGACCGTGTTGATGGGCCACCTGAACCACGCGCCGCCGCCGATGGCGTCCATCTGCCCGTCGATGAAGCGCGCGCCGGCCCTCGAGGCGGTGGTCCTGCGCTGTCTCGCGAAGGCGCCCGCCGACCGCTACGAGCACATGGAGGACCTCCTCCACGCGCTCCAGGCCTGCGAGGACGCCCTCCGCAGCGGCGCCGCTTCCGTCGCGCATCCGACGGCCCCCCCGTCCGCCCTCGCCGCGCCCCGGCCGCCGGCCGACGTGCCGGGTCCACCCCTCGATTCGCCTCCGGCCCGCGGGCGGGTTCCGGTCGGATCGCCCTCCGAGGTCTCCCTCGTGCTCCGGCGGCGGCGCGGCCCGTCGGCGATGCTCGTGGCCAGCATCGGGATCGGCGTCCTGCTCGGGTTTCTGCTCGCCGTCGGGAGCCTCGCCTGGCTCGCCGTGGGAGCCCCGCGGCCCGGGCTGTCCGACCCTCGGCCAGGCGCCGCCGCGGCCGCCCAGCCGCCAGGCCCCGCCGCGGGGGCCCCCCCTTCGGTCGGCGCCGCCCCGGTGGGCACCGCCGCGGGCTCCCCGATCGCGGTGCCGCCCGCCGCCGTGGCC
>JAUXQH010000043.1 GCA_030685065.1 Pseudomonadota bacterium
GCTCCGGCGCCGCCCGCGCCGCCGCCCCCGCCGCCTCCACCCCCACCCGCTCCGCTGGCACCGGCGCCGCCCCCACCGCCCGAGGCGACCTTGGGCGGATGCTTGTGGGTCACGGACGGAAGCGCGGTGGCCATGGCGGACTCCGGGGAGAGGGCGGAGCGCGGAGGATACTACGGTCTGGACCGCGGCGCGCCTGTTCCGTCCCCCAGCCGGCCTTCGCTCGGCCGTTCTACTCGGCCGCCCTCTCGAGGTAGCGGGCCACGTCGTCGTACAGGCCCGCCTGGTTCGCGTAGGTCACGTACCGGCGCGCCACGTCGAGCCACTCCACGGTCGTGGGGCGCACCCGATCGAGGGAGGCGAGCACGTCCGACTGCGTGATGGCGCGCACCTTCCCGCTCCGGAGCGCCTCGGTCAGCGCGCGCTCGCTCGCCACCTCCGCGAGGTGGACGAGATCCGCCCCCGAGAAGCGGGCCGTGCGCCGCGCGATCGCGACGAGATCCAGGTTTTCCACCGGACGGTCGCGGAAGGCGAGGCGGAGCACCTCGGCGCGGGCCGGCGCGTCGGGGGGCGGTACGAAGATGACGCGGTCGAACCGCCCGGGGCGGCGCAGCGCGGGGTCGACGTCCCAGGGCGCGTTGGTGGCGCCGAGCACGAGCACGCGATCGTTGGCGGCCCCGACGCCGTCGAGCTCGGTGAGGAGCTGGTTCACCATTCGGCGGCCGGGCCCGTGGCGGAGCTGGTGGCGCGCGGCCCCGATGGCCTCGATCTCGTCGAAGAACAGGATCGTGGGCGCCTCGTCACGCGCCTTCTCGAAGATCTGGTGGAGCCGCTTTTCGCTCTCGCCCAGCCACATGTCGAGCACCTGCTGGATCTCGACCACGACGAAGGTCGCCTCGCACTCCCCCGCGGCCGCGCGCGCGAGGTGCGTCTTGCCGACGCCCGGCGGTCCGAAGAGCAGCACCCCGCCGCCCACCTTCTTGCCGTACGCGCGGAAAAGGTCGGGCCGTTGCAGCGGGTAGATGATGTCCATCCGCAGCCGCTCCTTGAGCGGCTCCAACCCCCCCACGTCGGCGAAGTTGATGCTCGGGCGCGCGGGCCGGGGAGGCGGCGGCGGCTCGGGCTCCGCGGCCGGAGCGTCCACGAGGTGCATCCGGAGCGCGCGATCGAGCTCCAGGTCCCGGAGCGACGGATCGCGGGCGAGCACCTCGTCGTACGCCATCTGGGCACGATCGCGGGCTCCGCTGCGAAGGGCGGCGCGGGCGAGATCCCGGAGGTCCTGCGGATCGAGGTCGGCGCGCACGGGCCACCAATGTTCGACCACCCGCGCGTCGTCTCCGAGCTCGGAGGCCGCGGTGCCGGCGGCGAGCCGGGCATCGGCCCGATCGGGCGCGCGGAGCAGCACCTCGCGAAGCTCGGACGCGGCCTCGGCCCAGCGGCCCGCATCCAGCAGGGTCCGGGCGAGGTGCATGCGCAGCGGCACGTTGTCGGGGGAGAAGGCGAGCGCTTCACGCAGCGCGGAGACGGCGTCGGCCAAGGGGGGCTCCTTCAGGGCAGTCCGTCGCGCGCGGTCCGGGAGAGGCCGGCGCGCGCGAGCGGGCCGATGGCGGCGAGGGCGAAGAACATGACGGTCATCGCCAACGCGCCGGGCGCGCGGGGGAAGAGGTAGAAAAGGCCGGTGCCCGACCCGGCGAGCGCCATCGACACGGCGATCGGCACCCGCGCGGCGGCGCGGATCGGCAGGAGCATCGGGTGCCCGAGCACCAGCGCGGGCGCGAGCTCGCGGTCCTTCTGCCGCGGATCGGCCGAGAGCGCGTCGAGCCAGCGGGTGCGGGCCGAGGCCCAATCACCGCGCGCGACCGAGCAGCGCGCGAGGCCCCGGAGAGCCTCCGCGCGGTCGGGATGGATGCCGAGGGCGTCCTTGAACGCCCCCTCGGCGGCATCGACCTTGCTCAGGCGCAAGGCGTGGTACCCGTAGACCGTGTGGGCCTCGGCGTCCTGCGGCGCGAGCTGGCGGGCCGCCATCATGGCCTCCTCGGCCTCGTCCTCGAAGCCGAGCGACTCGGCGATCACGCCCCGTAGGCAGTGGTAGGCGGCCACGTCGGGCCGCAGCGCCACGGCCTCCCGGGCGTAGGGGAGCGCTTCTTTGATGCGACGCTGCCCGAGCAGGGTGGTGGCGAGATCGGCGAGGAGGCGGGGGTCACCGGGCTGGATCGCCAGCGCCTCGCGGAAGCTGGCCTCCGCGTCGAAAACGCGACCGGCGGCGCGGAGGGCGCGGCCGCGCAAGCGGAGGAAGTCGACGGAGGGTGTGTCCTGGGTCGGGAGCCGGTCGGCGAGGGCCGCGGCCTCCTCGTTGCGGCCGAGGGCGAGGAGCGCCTCGACCTTCTTGTGTTCAGGGCTCACCCGCACCTCCCCGTCGTCCCCAACGACATGCGCCGTCGCGCCGAGTTCCCGCGCCGTCGTACCCGGCGCACCATTCCCGGCCCGCCCTTCCTTGGAGTGTAGCCGCGGACACGGCGGGCACGACCGTGGGAAGTTGGTCAAGTCTGGTCTTCGAGGCCGCTCCTCCGCGCCGGGACGCCCTCGGGATCAGCGGCGTCCTCCCTCGTGCCAGAGGTCCTCCGGCAGTGGCTTCTTCGGATCGTCCGGCCAGGCATGGCGCGGATAGCGGCGCATTAGCTCCTTGCGGATGCCGGGCCAGTGCCGCTCCCAGAACCCGGCGAGGTCCCGCGTGACCTGAACCGGGCGCTGGTTCGGGGCGAGCAGGTGGAGCACGAGCGCGTGCCCGTTCGCGATGCGCGGCCCGTCCACGAGCCCGAAAAACTCCTGCATCCTCGCGGAGATATAGGGGTCTCCGTCCAGCGGATAGGTGATCGGCGCGCGCCGCCGGGCACCGAGCCACATCCCCTCGGGCGCGAGCGTGTCGACGTGCGCGGCCGGGGGCCCGAGCCGCGCGAGGGCGAGCGGGACGAGCGACACGGCGCCGAGGTCTCCGAACGACCGGCACCCACGGCAGGCGGCCAGCCCCAGCTCGTCGAGGTCGAGCTCCGCAAACGGATGTCCCAGGCGACGGAGGAACGCGATCCGGAGCACCAGCGCGGCAGCCCGCTCGTGGTCGGGGAAGACCTTGTGCGCGACCGGCCGCGCGTGCTCCCAGAGGAGCGCCGCGACCTCGGCGGGATCGCCGCCGCCGAGGCTCTCGTCCAGCACGAGCGCGCCGTAGCAGAGCTGCTCGGTCGCCTCGACCCGCTCGCCCACCCATCGCAACGTGGCGCGCACGTCGGCGCCGTCCAGGAGCCAATCGGCCGGGATGGGCGTGAGCGAACGCACGCGCGCCCGGCCGCCGACGCGCTCCACCTCGGGGACCACGACGATCGCGTCCCCGCCGGGCGTTCCGGGCTCCACCGCCGCGCTCCCCCCCTCCGCGAACACGACGGCGCCGCCCTTTCGACGCCCCACCCGATCCGGAAACCCCGCCAGGAGCGCGGCTGCGAGGGCATCGCCTGCGTCCCGTTGGGGCGGGGGACCAGCTGGGGGCGGGGGACCAGCTTGGGGCGGGGGGCCGGCCCCCCGCAACGCCCCCCCGTGGGGTGCAGCGTGTCCAGTGCGCTCTCCCCCGAGGCGCCCGAGCATTCCTGCGAGCTGCCGGGCGGCGTCCTGCGCCTGGCGGGACAGGCCCCGCGGGTCGAGCGCGCGCACCACGAGATCCTCGGTGTCGCCGCGCCGCCGCTCCTCGAGCAGCGCCGCGAGCACGGCGCCCTCGCGCGGGATGCCCCGTTCGGCGGCGTCGATCAGCATGCGCGCGACGCGGGGGGCAGCCGGGAGGCGGCTCATCGCGTCACCGATCGCGGTGCGGCCGTGCGAGTCGAGGGCCCCGAGGCGCGTGAGGAGGTCGACCGCCGCCTTCCACGCGGCCGGCGGGGGGGGATCCATCCACGCGAGCGGCCGTCCGGCGAGGTCGAGGACGACCCCCGTGAGATCGACCCGGCGGATCTCGGGCGTCGTGTCCGCGGGGCGCAGGTCGTGGTCGGATTTCGTGTACAGGCGCAGGCAGCGGCCCGGCGCGGTTCGCCCGGCGCGCCCGGCACGCTGGCCGGCGGAAGCGCGAGAGATGGGCTCCACCGAGAGCGTCGAGAGCCCGGACCAGGGGTCGTGGCCCGCCACGCGCGCGAGGCCCGTGTCGATCACCGTCCGCACCCCCTCGACGGTCACGCTGGTCTCCGCGACGTTGGTCGAGAGCACGATCCGGCGGCGGCGCCCGGCGCGCAGCGCGCGATCCTGCTCCTCGCCGGAGAGCTCGCCGTGGAGCGGCAACACGTCGGCGTCGATACCGACGAGGGCCTCGCGCGCCCGCTCGATCTCGCCGCGGCCCGGGAGGAACACCAGCACGTCGCCGTCGGCGATCGACCGCACCGCGGCCGACACGCGGACCTCGAGCGGGCGCTCGTCCTTGCGCTCGACGTGGGTGATCTCGACGGGGAAGGTGCGGGCGTGGGCCTCGACCAGCGGGGCGTCCAGCCACTTCGCCACGGCGGCGCCGTCGTGCGTGGCGCTCATCACGACGAGCCGCAGCGCGGGGCGCGTCGCGCGAAGGGCGTGCACCGCGGCGAGAGCGACGTCCACGTGCACGCTGCGCTCGTGGAACTCGTCGAGCACGACCGCGTCGATGCCCTGGAGGGACGGATCCTCCGCGAGGCGGCGCCCGAGCAGCGCCTCGGTGACGTACAACACGCGGGTTCGTGGCCCGGCGCGGCGGTCGAGGCGCATCGCGTAGCCGACATGCTCGCCCACCGCCTCGCCCCGCTCCTCCGCGACGCGTGAAGCCGCCGCGCGCGCGGCGATCCGGCGTGGCTCGAGCACCCACACCTGCCCCGCCACGGTCTCGGCGATCGCCACCGGCACCCGTGTCGTCTTGCCGGTGCCCGGTGGCGCGACGAGCACCACGGCGCCTCGCGCGGCGAGCGCGTCGAGGACCGCGGGCATCACGCTGTCGATGGGGAGGGCGATCGGCATCGCGGCGGGGCTAACCCGCGCGTCGACGCACCGATGTATGCTTCGCGCGGAGCCCGCCGTGAGCCGCTTTGCCCCCGACGTACACGTGTTGACCGGCGCCGGGCAGGTCACCCTCTGGCACGCCCGGACCGGCCGCCACGTCCCCCTCTCCGAGGAGCTGCTGCGCGAGCTCGAACGGTGGACCCCCGGGCTGCTCCCGCCGCCGGACCTCGCGCCGCTCGCCCGCCGCCTCGACCAGCTCAACCTGCTGCGCGAGAGCGTCGCGGTCGACGTCGGCGCGCTCCTCCCGTGCCGCTCGCGCCTCGTCCTCACCTTGCCGGACCTGCCCGCGCTCTGGTTGCCCGACCCCGCGGTGCGCACGCCGGGGGGGCACGCGTGGCGCGAGCTACCGTTGTCGGCCGCCCGGCTGGCGTTCTGGCGCGCGTGCAACGGATCCCGCACGACGGTCCAGGCGGCCACGGCGGCCGGGATCTCCCTCGCGGACGCGCTCGCGTTCCTCGCGGTGCTCACGGGCGCCGGCGTCCAGGCCGTCCAGCTGCGGGACCGCCCCGTGACCCGCCGCGACCCTTCGCTCGAGCGCCTCGTTGCCCCGGCCCGCGGCGCCGCCCCCCGCCCCGCCGACCAATACGGCGCGTTCGGGGAGACCACCCTCGGGGAGTACCACCACACCGGCATCACGGACGGCGCGACCCACTTCGACGACCACGAGACCACCATCGCCCACGCCTTCGGCGTGCCGCACCCGGCCTTGGGCGGCCAGCGCTACGGCGCGCGACTCTTCGACGTCCTGGACGGGCGTGGCCATGTGCGTCGCGACGCTCCGCTCGTCGAGGTCGGCCCGGGGGACGGCGAGCTCGGGGAGGCCTTCCTCGCGCGCCTCGGCGGCCCGGTCGACTACCTGCGGCTGGATGCCTCCCCAGAGCTCCTGCGCACCCAGCGCACACGGATGCCGGGCACGCGCGAGGTGCTCGGCAGCGCCACGTCGCTTCCCCTCCCCGATCGGAGCGTCGGCCTCCTCCTCTCGAACGAGGTGATCGCGGACCTCTCGGCGGTTCCCTTCGACACGCGGCGCGCGGCGCACGGGGCCGCGGCCGAGGTGCAGGGCCGGCTCGAGCGCTACCGCATCGTCCCCCACGAGGGCACGGCGCTCTACAACCTCGGTGCATGGCTGTTCCTGGAGGAGATCGCGCGGGTGCTCGCTCCGGGCGGGGTGGCGTGGCTGTCCGAGTTCGGCGGGCTCGACGAGCTCCCGGAGGAGACGACGCAGCTCGACCACCCCGAGGTGAGCATCCACTTCGGCCACCTCGTCACCATCGCGCGGGCGCTCGGTCTGCGCGCGCAGCTGGAGCCGCTCGCGGAGTTCCTACGCGCGGATCTGGGCGCCCAGCAGCTCGCCCGCCACAGCTACGAGGGCCTCCGCGCCCGAATGCGCGCCGAGGGCCGCCACCTCGCCGCTCGGGCGTACACGCCCGAGACGCTGGTGCTCCCGTGGACGGTCGAGGGCCTGCAGTGGGTGCCCATCTCGGATCAAGGGCCGGGGCCGTTGATCACGCGGTTCATGGCGCTGACGGTGCAGCGGGAGTGAGAGGGGCGGGGTGGGGGCTCCGGGCGCGATCCTCGGCAAACACCGGTAATCTCCATGAGGGGGTCTGACCTCATTACTTATCACTTGGAGAACCTCGATATTATCGGCGTTCGCCTGTCGCAGGTGACAAGTCGTAAGGCCAGACCCCGCGCATAAATTATCGGCGTTCGCCTGTTCCAGGTGATAAGTCGTAAGGTCAGACCCCCTCCGGGCGCCCTCCGGGCGTCCCGGACGCGGTTCTGGGCGCCCCCCTCCCACGACACACCCCCGCCGGATAGCTTCGCCGGGATGCTTACTCTCCCGAACCCCGAATCCCTCGTCGACACCCTCAAGGCCGGCGGCCCGATGATGGTGTTGATGATCCTCGCCTCGGTGCTCATCGTGGCCCTGGCGCTCGAGCGGTGGATCAACGTCATCCGCGTCGGCCGCGCGGTGCGGCGCCTGGATGACAAGGTGATCGAGGCCGCTCGCAAGGGCAACTTCGAGGAGGCGCGGCGCCTCTGTGACAGCGTCGGTTCGCCCTCCCGGGACGTGTTCACGGTGGGCCTCGACCGGGCGCTCGGGCGCGTGAAGGGGCAGCCCCGGATGGCGATGCAGCGCGAGCAGAAGCGCGCCGTGGCCAGCCTCAAGGCCGGCATCTGGATGCTCGGCACCGCCGGCGCGCTGATGCCCTTCATCGGCCTCCTCGGCACCGTGCTCGGTGTCATGGGCTCCTTTCACGCCATCGGCTCCGCCGGCACCGGCGGGTTCGCGGTGGTCAGCGCGGGCATCTCCGAGGCCCTCATCGCCACGGCCGCGGGCCTGTTCGTCGCGCTGGAGGCCATCATCTTCTTCAACTTCCTGCAGAACGCCGTCGGCGGCGTCGCGCGGGACCTGGGTCTCTTGGTAGACGAGCTCAACGAGCTCCTCGAGTCGCGGGAGGCCACCAATGCAGGGAGCTCCGCAGGATAGGGACGGCGGCGGCGCCGACGAAGACGACGCGATCTTCTCCGAGATCAACATCACGCCGCTGACCGACGTGTTCCTCGTCCTGCTCATCATCTTCATGGTGGTCTCCTCCTCGATGGTCGAGGCGGAGAAGCAGGCGGCCGCGGCGAAGGGCCTGCTCTCCGAGCGCGCGCTCCAGGTCCAGACGCCCCAAGGCACCGGTGAAACCCCGCTGGTACCGAAGGACATCGTGATCTCGGTGCTCCCCGACGGGACCCTCTTCGTCGAGGAGGACCAGATCACCATCGACGGGCTGGACCTGAAGCTCGCCGAGATCAAGCGGGGCGCCGCGTCGACCCGCGTGGTGATCCGCGGAGATCAGACCGCTACCTACGAGCTGATCATGAAGGTCATCTCCAAGGCGCGCGAAGCCGGCCTGACCGACGTCGCGCTGGCCAGCCGCTCGCGCCCGTAGGGGGCGGCCCGGCGGGCGACGGAGTAGTCTCAGAGGACAGAGGCGCGCTACGATCCGCACGCCATCGGAGTCCTATGCGTATGAACCCCTTGCTCGTCGCGCTCGGCGCGGCGGCCTGCGTCGGCCAGAACCCAGTCGATGACACGTCCGGCTCCGTCGACATCGGGGTCGAAACCGGCTCCGACCTGGGCCCCGCCCCGGACCCGAACGAGCCCGTCGCGCAGCCGAAGTGGCAGCGCATGTGGAGCGCGAGCGACGTGCCGAGCCGCCTGGACGCCCGTGCAAGCTTCGATCCGTCGGGGGATGCGCTGAGCTACCGGTGGAGCGCGACGAACGGCACCTTCGACGACGACACCTCCGCCACGCCCTGGTACACGGGATCCAGCGGCACGGTCACGTTGGTGGTGTCGTCATCCACGCGATCGAGCGAGCCGGTCACGATCACGGTCCGCTCGGACGACACGGGCGCCCGAATCCCGGCCGACTACGCCACCGTCGATCTCGCGCTGCGCGCGGGGGAGACCATCCTGTTTCTCGACCCAGGCAGGTACGGCCCCATCGCGGGCGCGGCCGCCATCATCGGGAGCCCGGACGGCGGCGTGATCATCGACGCGGCGGGCGCCGCCGATGCGATCCGCGGCGCGAGCTACCTGCGCCACCTGACGATCACCGGCGCGACGGAGCACGGCGTCTACGCTGACGCCGACATCCGGATCCACGACTGCGTCATCGAGGGCAACGGCTCTCCCACGGCGAACGGCGGCGGCCTCTGGTCCGACGCGACCGCCGCGCTCGTGGACACCGTGATCCAGGACAACGCCGGCTACCTCGGCGGCGGCATCTACCTCGGGCGCAACGCCAGCCTCTACGGCGAGCAGCTCGTGCTCGCCGACAACGAGGCCGAGTACGGCGGCGGCATCTACACCGACACGAACTTCGGGATCGTCGCGCTCCAGAACGCCATGCTCGTCGGCAACACGGCCACCATAAACGGTGGTGGCGGTGTGTTCCTCGATACCCGTGCGTTCTTGACTCGCGTCACCGTCGCCGACAACGCCCCCGGGGGGGTACGCCTGCGCTACGGCTACTTCGAGGTGGCCGAGAGCCTGTTCGCCCACAACAGCGGGTACGGAATCGACGAGGCCGACGCCCCGACCGTCAAGATCGCGAACTCCGTGTTCGGCACCTCCGACGTGGTCAAGGGCGGCGTCGCCCCCGATCCGCGCGACGGCAACGTGAGCGGCGCGCCCGTGTTCTCCACCTTCACGTCCGGATCGGCGTGGAAGGACCAGGACTTCCGCCTATCGTGGGGCTCGCCGGGCTTCGACCAGCTCCCCGGCGGCCGGGATCGCGACGGCTCGGCCCAGGACATCGGCGCCTACGGCGGATTCCTCGGACGCTTCCCGACGGGAGATCAGGGTAGATGGTGAGGTGACCGGCACCCTCCACCTCGTCCCCACGCCCCTCGGCAACCCCGAGGACATCACGCTCCGCGCCCTGCGCGTGCTCCGGGAGGTCGATCTCGTGGCGGCCGAGGACACCCGGGTCACCGCGGTGCTCCTCCGCGCGCACGACATCCGCACGCCGCTCGTGAGCTACCACGACCACAACGAGGTCGCCCGCGCCGCCGAGCTGGTCGAGCGTATCCGAGGTGGAGCGAACGTGGCCCTCGTGAGCGACGCGGGTACGCCCCTGGTGAACGACCCAGGATGGCGGGTGGTGCGCGCCTGCATCGACGCGGGGCTCGCGATCGACGTGCTGCCGGGCGCCTGCGCCGCGATCGTGGGGCTTGCCGGGGCGGGGCTCCCGGTCGACCGCTTCTATTTCGGCGGCTTCCTGCCCCGCGACGAGGGGCCGCGCCGCGAAGCGCTCGCGGAGCTGGCCGGACTGCACGCCACGCTCATCTTCTACGAGTCGCCGGTTCGCCTCGGCGCCACCCTCGATACGATCGCGGCGTTGTGGCCCGCGCGGGCGGTGTGCGTTGCGCGGAACCTGACCAAGGCCTACGAACAATGGATCCGGGGCACGGCCCAGGACGCGCGCGCCACCCTGGGTGACGAGACGCGCGGGGAGGTGGTGCTGCTGGTCGGCGGCGCTCCGGAGGGCCCCACCATCGCGCCCGACGCGCTGGACGCGGCGATCGCACGGCTCTCCGACGAGGGGCTCGGCGCGCGCGACATCGCCTCGCAGCTGGCCGCGGCGACAGGGCTCCCGCGGCGCGAGGTCTACCAGCGCGCCCTGGCGCTCAGTCGATCCGGACCACCGCGCACGTGAGCCCGATCTTCTCCTTCTTGTCGCCGCAGGTCTTGTAGCGGTCGAAGTAGACCGCGTGCTTGCCGGACTCGGCGAGCGGAACCTGCACGTCCCAGCGGGGACCGAACTTGGCGTCCTCGGTGGCGGCCACGTCAGACTGGGACTTGACCCAGTCCTTGTACACGTCCGCCGAGTACGTGCAGCTGGGGTCGGCCTTCGGCTTCGGTTGCACGATCGCCGAGAACTTGATGGTACCCGCCGGCTGCACGGTGACATGGGTGTCCTCCGCGCCGGGCGCCCAGGCCGAGTCGACGTCCTTGCAGGCCTCGTAGATGAACTCTTCCTTGGCCTTCTCGAACTTGGCGGTGCCGAGCACGTTTTCGTACTCGTTGACCCGCCCGTCCACCATCGTCATGTACTTGTCCTGGATCGTGACCTGGCACTTGCCCTTGTCGAGCGCCACCAGGAACTTGCCGCGGATCTTGTTGTTCGGATTGTTGTCCGCCTTCTTCTGCAATTCACGCTCGGCGGGCTTCAACTTCTTGAGCTCGTCGTTGACGGCCGTGGCCACCTTGTCGAGCTCGGCCTGAGGCATGCCCGTCGCGGCCGCGAGCGCCGCGGGGTCACACACGCCGTCGTGCGTGGCCGCCCAGGCCTTGCACCACGCCTCGGCGTGCAGATCGTCCTCGATGCACGTGGCGAGCTTGCCGGTGATGGTGCAGGAATAGTCGTACACATCGCCCAGGGAACCGGCGGTGTACCTCGCCTTCATCGTGCCCGCCGCGTCATCGAAGCGGATGCGCGCCATGGGATTGGGCTTGTCGGGCCCCTGCGCCTGCGGCTTGAGGTGCACCCAGGAGCTGCCGGACAGCGAGGTGATGTCGACCCCGCAGGTGTCCGCCGGCGTGGGGGCGGCCTTTTTCGGCTCGGGCTCGGGCACGCAGCCGGCACCGGCCATTGAGATTGCGACGAGGGCGAGCGCGCAGCTCAGGGGAAAGCGCATCGAGGACTCCAGCAGGATGCGCGATTACAACCGCGTCGGTACACGCTGTCAAGCACGCGACGTTCGCGGCCGCCCCTGTGCCGATGAAGGGCATGCCGCCGGACACCCCGTTCACGATCTCCTGACAGCTTCCGTGTAGAACCGGGCACCGCCATCTGGTACAACGCCCAAGCTTCGCTATTCGTCTCGTTCCCCACCACGTCTGGTCGCAAACCCCGCGGCCCAACAATGGCGCCGCCAGCGCCGAAAGAGGAGTTCTCATGTCCTTTGTGCATGATGCCGTCGAGTTCTACCGCGAAGGTGGTTGGGGTATGCACCTCATCACCGGCTGCGCGATCGCCTCCATCGCGATCACCCTCGAGCGCATCAAGGTGCTCTACGTCGACTCGGCGGAGAACAAGCACGCCCTCCTGACGGGCCTCAACCAGCACATCATGCGTGGTGACATGCAGGCCGCGATCCGCTGGCTCTCCAGCCAGAAGCAGGGCCCGCTCTCCCGCATCCTCCGCGCCGGCCTCCTCAAGGCCCACCGCCCCGACAAGGAGATCCAGGCCGCCCTCGACCAGGCGTCCCTCTCCGAAGTGCCGAAGATCGAGGCCCGCACCGGCTACCTCGCGGTGCTCTCCAACGCGGCGACCCTCGCCGCGCTCCTCGGCACCATCTCCGGCCTCATCAAGACCTTCGGCGCGGTCGCCAACGCCGACCCGGCCCAGAAGGCCACCCTGCTCTCGGCGGGTATCTCCGAGGCCATGCACTGCACGGCGTACGGCCTCGGCACCGCGGTGCCGGTGCTCCTCCTGTACGCAGTGTTCCAGGCCAAGACCCAGCACATCCTCGAAGCGATCAACGAGTCCGTCGTGGCCGAGATCAACTTCGTCCTCTCGAACCGCGCGGCCAAGCAGGAAGGCGCGCAGGCGTCGGGGTAAACCATGGGCGTATCTGTCGAAGGCGGCAAAGGCCGCGGCAAGGGCATGATGGTGGACCTGAACCTGGTCCCGTTCATCGACTTCATGTCGTGCCTCATCGCCTTTTTGATGATCGCCGCGGTCTGGACCCAGATCGCGTCGCTCGACGTGGAGCAGAACGTCTCCAACGAGCCGCCTCCGATCGAGGAGGTTCCGCCGGAGCCTCCGGTTCCTCCCCTCACGATTCACGTGAAGGCGGATGGGCACTGGATCGGGCGCAAGGTGGAGGAAGGCCTCCAGGTACCGAAGTCGGGGGAAGCCTACGACTACACCAAGCTCGAAGAGCTCCTGGTCAAGGACCACGAGACCTTCCCGGCTGAAGAGATGGTCATCATCAACACGGATGACGGCGTCGCCTATGAGGAGATGATCCTCGTCCTCGATCTTTCCAGGAAGATCGGGTACCCGAAGACCCTCCTCGCGGGCGGCCCGCCCTCTGCCGCACTTCCGGCAGAAGGCGCCGCACCCATGCCCGGCGGAGGCTAGCCGATGTCAGCGATCATCACTCCGGGGCGCCGCCCCGCGTACGCTCCCATCGGTCGTCTTCGTTCGAGCCCCCTCTCCGGGGGTAAGAAGGGCATGTTCGTCAGCCTCAACCTGACGGCCATGGTCGACATGTTCACGATCCTCGTCATCTTCCTCATCCAGCTGTTCACGGCAGCGGGGGACGTGACGTTGACCGACCGGATCAAGGTCCCGAAGTCGGTGGCTGGCACCCTCCTCGAGATCCCGGGCACGGTCATCCTCATGGACGATGACGGGACGATCCTGCTCGACAGCATGTCGATCCCCGAGTCGGAGATGGGCACCGAGCTGGATGTCGAGATCCCCGGCATGGTCAAGCGCCTGGAAGATCGTCGCACGCACGACGAGCAGCTCAAGGAACGCGCGGGTATGCCGCGTGACCCGACGCTGCCGTATGACGGCGTGATCATCATCCAGGCCGACATCAAGACGGACTTCCGGAACGTGCGCCGTGTGCTCGCGTCCGCGAACCGCGCCGGTTGGGCGAAGATCAAGTTCGTGACCATCCCTTCGAAGGCGCTCGTCCCGAGCGACGCCGCCGAAGCGGCCGCGCCCGCAGCGGGCTAGGCGACTGTCACGAAAGAGAAGGCGCCGGGGGCAACTCCGGCGCCTTCGCTGCTTTTGGGGCAGACCCACCACCGGAGGCGACGCTCGCGCTTCGGCGGTGGTTACCTTCTCGCGATGGAAGAGGCCCCCCCCCCGGCACTCGCGCCCGTGCCGACCGGCCCGATCGTGCTGTACGACGGCCTCTGTGGCTTCTGTGACGCGTCCGTGCAGTGGATCCTTCGTACGGACACACCTGCGCGCTTCCGGTTTGCCGCGCTCCAGGGGGAAACCGCGGCCGCGATCCTCGCGCGCCACCCCGAGATCCCGAAGGGGCTCGACAGCATCCTGCTCGTGGAGCCGGAGGGCACCGGCGAGCGCGTGTCGTGGCACTCCACGGCTGTTTTCCGCCTCTGCGCGGGCTTGCCGGGCGCGTGGCGAGCGCTCTCCTGGCTCGGCATTCTTCCCCGCTTCCTCACCGATCTCGGCTACCGCGCCTTCGCCCGCGTCCGCTACCTGGTGTGGGGGCGCCGCGAGAGCTGCCGGATCCCGAGCCCAGGCGAGCGGGCGCGGTTCCTGCCCTGATGGGGGCGTGACCAGCGGTAGGCCCCACGCCGCCGCATCCGGGCTGGGCCTCACGGTGGTCGCGCCCGGGGGCATTCAACGCGTTAGAAGCCCGGCGTGGATCATCTCGCTTCGTTAGCCGACGCCTTGGAGAACGAGCGTCGGGCCGTGATCGCCGAGCACGCACAGCTCCGAGCGCTTCCCTTGGCGGAGCGGGTGGCGGCGGGCTTCAGCCTCTCGCCGCTCGACATCGTCACGACCGAACACCGATCGAAGGGCCGCGTGAACGTGATCCTGCGCGGGCGGGATCTGCACGATGCGTTCTCCCCCGGGGATCCCGTGGTGCTCGCGCCCGTGGGCCGGCCGGACGAGGGCTACGCCGCGCGCGTCGAGGGGCGGGACGAGGCGACGATCGAGCTCCGGGTCGAGGGCTTGCCCGAGGGCCGCGGGCCCTGGGCCGTGAGCCGGCGGCTCGATTTCTACGTCCTCGATCTGCAGAAGGCCGCGCTCGAGCGCGCCGACCGGCTGAGCTCGCCGCTCAAGTCCTTGCTCCTCGGCTACGA
Source organism: Pseudomonadota bacterium (assembly GCA_030685065.1). Lineage (GTDB taxonomy): Bacteria > Myxococcota_A > UBA796 > UBA796 > SXON01 > CAJBVW01. The sequence continues at coordinate 14,414 of JAUXQH010000043.1, forward strand.
GAAGCCCTACCGCCCCGACCCGTACGATCACCCGGCGTTCGCACGGCTCGAGCCCGCCCAGCGCGAGGCCGCCACGCTCGCGCTCGGTGCCACCGAGATCGGCCTCGTGCACGGCCCCCCCGGTACCGGCAAGACCGAGGTGCTCGTCGCCCTCCTGGTCGCGCTCAAGGATCTCGGCGAGACACCTTGGGCCCTCGCGGAGAGCAACGCCGCGGTCGATCACCTCGCGCTCAGGGCGACCGCCGCCGGCCTCGATGTGGTGCGGCTCGGCGTGTCCTCGCGCGTCGGCGGCGCCGCCCAGCACCTCACGCTCGAGCACCGCATCCTGCACGGCGCGCGCGCCGCCGTCATCCAGACCCTCGTGCGGCAGGCCACCAAGGCGAGCGGCTCGGAGCTCATCGACCTCCGGATCGCCATCCGGGAGGAGTGGTCGGCGGCCAAGCGCGAGATCCTCCAGAGCACCGACGTGCTCGCGATGACCCTCGGCACCCTCCACACGCGCGGTGCCGATCTGAAGGCTCCGCGCACGGCCCTGGTCGACGAGGGCGGGCAGATCTCCGAGCCCGCGCTCTGGCTGCTCGCGACGCGCGTGAAGCGCATCCTCCTCGCCGGCGATCCGATGCAGCTCGGCCCCGTCGTGAAGAGCCAGGATCCGCGCCTCGAGATCAGCCTCCTCCAGCGCCTCGTGAGCGCGGGCTTCGTGTTCCCGATGCTCACCGAACAGCGGCGGATGCGCGCGGATCTGATGGCGCTCTGCCAGACGACCTACGGCGGCCAGCTCAGAGCCCACCCCGACGTCGCCGAGCGGCACATCGAGGACCTCCCGGGGGTGCTCCCGAGCGAATGGACCGAGCCCTCCGCGCGCTTCCTCGACACCGCGGGCCTCGCCTATGACGAGGAGCGGGACCCGCTCGGCAGCTACCACAACCCGGGCGAGCTTCAGCTCCTCGTCCGCGTGTACCGATCGCTCGTCGCCAGCGGCGTGAAGCCCGAGCACATCGGCATCATCACGCCCTACACCGCCCAGCTCGCCCGCGTGCGCGCCGCGCTTCCGGGCGTGGAGGCCGGCACGGTGAACGCGTTCCAGGGCCGCGAGAAAGAGGTCATCCTCGCGAGCTTCGTGCGTTCCAACCCCGATAACGAGCTCGGCTTCGTGGCCGACCCGCGCCGCCTCAACGTGAGCGTGACCCGGGCCCGCCGGCTGTTCATCGGCATCGGCGACTCGGCGACCCTCGGCACGTCCGCCCACTACGACCGGCTCGTTCAGGCCGTCGGCGCCGGGTACAAGAGCGCGTGGGACCTGGTCGAGGACGAATAGGAAGCGACGCTGTGCAGTCCTCGCTCGCCTGATCGTCGGGCCCAGCACTCCGGATAATCAGGAATGCAGGAAGCTAGGAATGCAGGAAGAAGACCAGAGCGAAGGCAAGGAACCCGGTTCGGTTCCTACCTCCTGCCTTGCTCTATTCCTGCATTCCTGATTCTGCCTTGCGCTCCTGATCCTCCGCCATGGCCTGACGATCGGCCGCGCAGTCCGGATAATCAGGAATGCAGGAAACTAGGAATGCAGGAAGAAGACCAGAGCGAAGGCCAGGAACCCGGTTCGGCTCCTACCTCCTGCCTTCCTCTATTCCTGCATTCCTGATTCTGCCTTGCTCCGGGTCCGGGGCCTCTACCAGCCCAGTTCCCGAGCCTAGATCCGCACCAGCTTCATCTGCACGTCGCTCGACCAGTGGCTATCGAAGCCCTTGACGCAGGTCGACAGGTAGCGCTCGTACTCGTCGTACACCTTGTCGCCCCACTTGCCGCGGATGAACGCCTCGTGTTCGCGCATACGGCGGCGCCATTCGTGGGTCGTGCGGCCGTAGTGCGTACGACGGGTGTTGAGCTGAACCAGCTCCCACTTGGGGTTGACGGCCTGGATGAGCTCCTCGAGGCGGGGGTTGAGGCCGCCGGGGAAGATCACGTCCGCCGTGAACTGGAGGTCGAGCAGGTCCTGCTTCGTGCGCGGGATGCGGTTGCGCAGGATGGCCTGAAAACCGAAGCAGGCGCCGGGCTTCACCCAGCTCGCGAGCTTGTTGAAATAGGCGCGGTAGATGTCGACCGCGAGGCCCTCGCGCGCCTGGGCGGGCGAGCAGAGGTGGTCGATCATCTCGACGGACACGAGCGCGTCGTAGGGCTCCGCGGGCGCGTAGTCCTTGTAGTCGCAGAGGATGAACTTCGAGTTCGGGATGTTGCGCGCGCGCGCCCACTCGAGCTGCTCGCTGGAGAGCGTGATGCCGTGGCCCTCCTTGCAGCCGCGCCGCACGCAGTAGTCGATCATCGACCCCCAGCCACAGCCGATGTCCAGCACCGTCTTGTCGGGGGTGACCTCGGCGAAGTCGTACAGCCACTTCGCCTTGTTCTCCTGGGCCTCTTCGAGCGTCATGTCCTCCCGGTCGTAGACCGCCGAGGTGTAGTGCATGTTCTCGTCGAGCCAGAGGCGAAAGAAGTCATTGCTGACGTCGTAGGAGACTTCGATCTCTTCCTGTGTGGAGGTCATGACGGCGCTCGGGTTGGGCGACCCGCTATCCGCCGACGCCATGCCGCGCCATGGGCTCACGCCAGGACAGCGCCCCCGCCGCGCTCTCCGGACAATTCCGGCCGGACGGTCACTTATCGGTAGTCCCCCAGGACGTGGAAGGGGAAGCCGGCCTCCGCCTCCCGATCCGCCGGCCCTCGGAAGGCGCCGACGCCCGAAGGGAGCGCCCCGAGGGCCTGCAGAAACGCGTCGGACGCGAGCACCTCGCCTCCCCGGGCCACGTCTTCGCCGAGCACGAACGCCCGGTTCACCTCGGGGCCGAACACGTCGCGCCCGGGGATGATGAGCGCCGGGCCGTAGCCGAGGCCCATGCAGCCGCGGATGGGGGCGTCGCGATGACCGTGGCCCGCATGGCCGGTGCGCCCCACGTTGAACGCCGCCAGCGCCCGTTGAGCGTCGAGCGCGGCGAGGAGCGCGCGCGCCGGGTCATCGAACACGACGAACGCGGTGTCGGCCACCTGCTTGACGTGGGCCCCGCCGTACTCGCCCATCACGGGCGCCATCGCTCGTTGCGCGGCGGCGGCCAGCGCGAGCGCGTACCCGATGCCGTGCGCGTCCGTACGTGCCACCATCTCGGTGAAGTCGGTGACGAGCACCGCCGCGACACGGCCGTGGCGACGCTGGAGCTCGTCCTCCACGCCCTCGCGCGCGAAGTAGGCCTCGAGGAGCTGGTCGAAGGTCAGGAACGAGAGATCGGACACCAACACCCCCGCCGACCGCTATCTCGCCCACGCGCCTGCGGCGGGCGTCGCGGCCTGGTAGCGCGAGGGCGCGGTCCGAAGCTACCTTGCCGCATGCGCCCCCGACTCTCCAGAAAGCTCACCGGCTTCGGCACGACGATCTTCACCGAGATGACCCGGCTCGCGAACGAACGCGGAGCCATCAACCTCGCGCAGGGGTTCCCGGACTTCGACGGCCCCGAGTTCGTGAAGGAGGCCGCAGTCGCGGCGATCGGGGCCGGGCACGGACAATACGCGCGGATGTCGGGCGTCCCGGCGCTCAACGCCGCGCTCTCCCGGAAGTACGCGCGCGACTACGCCCTCGCGTACGACGGCGACGCCGAGATCACGGTGACCTCGGGCGCGACCGAGGCCATCTTCGCGACGCTGCAGGGCCTCTGCGACGTGGGCGACGAGGTCGTGATGTTCGAGCCTTTCTACGACTCGTACCGGGCGAGCGCGTACATGGCCGGCGCGATCCCGCGGGTCGCGACGCTGCGAGCCCCCTCCCCGGCCCAGCCCGACGTGGGAGCGTGGACCTTCGATCGCGACGCGGTGACGGCCCTCTTCGGGCCGCGCACCCGCGTGCTCCTCCTGAACTCGCCGCACAACCCCACCGGCAAGGTGTACGCGCGGGACGAGCTCGAGTTCCTGGCGGGATTGTGCAAGGAGCACGACGTCGTCTGCATCTCCGACGAGGTGTACGAGCACCTCGTCTTCGACGGCGAGCACATCCCCATGGCGACGCTGCCGGGCATGCGCGAACGCACGGTCACGATCTCGAGCCTCGGCAAGACCTTCTCCCTGACCGGCTGGAAGGTGGGCTGGGCGGCGGCGCCCCCCGACCTGACGTTCGCGATCCGGTCGGCCCACCAGTTCATCACGTTCGCGACCGCCACGCCCCTCCAGCACGCGGCCGTGGCGGCGATCGAGAGCGGGCCCGAGTTCTACCGCCAGCTCACCGCGGACTACCGGTACAAGCGCGATCTGCTCGTCGGAGAGCTCGCGCGGATCGGGTTCGACGTCACGGCCCCCGCCGGCACCTACTTCGCGTGCGCGGGGTTCGCGTCCTTCGGCTACACCGACGACGTCGCGTTCACGAAGCACCTCATCGACGTGGGCGTCGCGGTCATCCCGCCGAGCGTGTTCTACGTCCATCCGGAGCGCGGACGATCGTACGTGCGCTTCGCGTTCTGCAAGCGCGAGGCGACGCTCCGCGCGGCCGTGGCGCGCCTCGAGGGCTTGAACCGCACCGCGGATCGCGGAAGGGAAAAATAGATGCGCGTCGCGTTGATTCAGCTCGATCTCGCCTGGGAGGACGCGCGGGAGAACCACACCCGCGCCGACCGGCGCCTACGGGAGGCCGCCGCGATGGGCGCCCGCCTCGCGATCCTCCCGGAGATGTTCTGCTCGGGCTTCTCGATGGATCCGGGGAAGGTTGCCGAGCCGGAGGACGGCCCGACCGAGACCTTCCTCCGCGACACCGCCGAGGGCCTCGGGATGTGGATCCTCGCGGGCGTGCCGCTCCGCCCGTCCGAGGGGGTGCCCGGCCCGCGCAACGTGGCCGCGCTGGTCTCGCCCGAGGGCGCGATTCAGCGCTACACGAAGATCCACCCGTTCTCGTTCGGTGACGAGAACAAGCACTACGTCGCCGGCGACAGCGTCGCGCGCTGGACGGTCGAAGGCGTTCGCATCACGCCGTTCATCTGCTACGACCTGCGCTTCCCCGAGCCGTTCCGGGCGACAGCCGACGACACGGACGCCTACGTGGTCATCGCGAGCTGGCCCGAGCGGCGGCGGCACCACTGGTCCACGCTCCTGCGGGCCCGTGCCATCGAGAACCAAGCCTACGTGCTGGGCGTGAACCGGGTCGGGCAGGGCGGCGGGCTGGCCTACAGCGGGCAGTCCGTCGCTGTAGACCCGTGGGGCGAGGCCCTCGTGGAGGCCTCGACCCAGGAGGCCGTGCTGGTGACGGACATCGATCCGGCCGCGATCGCGGAGGCGCGGCGCACCTTTCCGCCGCTCGCCGACCGCAAGCCCTTCCGGGCCTGACGGGGCGAGCGCTACTTGCGGTGCTCCTCGGGGTCGAGGAAGCGCTCGATCGCCTGCCGCACGCGCACCACGCCGTAGCCGTGCGGCACGCACACGAAGCCGATGTTCATCTCTCGGCACGCCGGGATGATGATCTGGTCCGCGTCGTGCCCGGTGAAGCGGGTCAGCAGGATGACGAGGTCGACGCGACCCGATCGCACGCGGTCCCGCACGCCATGCAGGTTGTTCCGCTTGTACTCCGCGCCCACCCACTCCAGCTCGGCAAAGCCGAAGGCCTGCTCGAGCCGCACGCGGTTCGGCTCGCGGGGATCGCCCCCGACGATGAGGGCGCGCATGCCCTTGGTGAACCCCCACCACGCCCAGTCGGCCGGGATCTGGGAGACCTCGGTGCCGGCGTCCTCCGCCTCTTCCCCCTGCCGCGCGTCCGCGTCGTCCCGGATCGCGCGGCGGAGGGAGCGGAATTCGGGCGCCTCGAAGGCGTCCGACACGGACGCGAGGATGTGCACGAGGCGATGGTTGCGGGCCTGGAGCCCCATGGAGAAGGCGGCGGACACCTCGCGGCGGAGCTGGGCGGCCACGGCGGATCGGGCCTCCTCGGGGCAGATGCTCATCTCCTTGACGAGCCCCTCGATGAGCTCGAGCTTGCGCTGCGTGTTCGGCTCGGCCTCGACGGGCGTGGGCACCATGGCGGACAGGCGCTCGTAGAGGGCCTCGGCATCCCCCTCCCAGGTCTCCCGGTTGGGTTGGTGCCAGCGGGCGAGGCCGTACACATACCCGGGGCGCGCCCGCTTGACGTAGGCGGAGAGCGAGCCGAACGCGAAGTCGACCCGACGATCGGCGAGCAGACCCGGGTGCTCCTGGAGCGCGCGGAGGCGTGCGGCGAGCAGGCCCACCAGGGTGGCCTGCACTTCGGGGGGCAGCAGCTTCCACTTCTCCAAGGCATCGACCACGCGCAGCACCGCGGCGAGGTCGGCCTCGGGCTCCCGCGCCGGGAGCAGCTCGTTCAGCTGCTCCGCGAGGCGCGCGGGCCAGTCGGCGGGCGGGGCCTGCACCCGGAACCCGCCGCCGCCCTCCACGTGGGCCTTGAGGCTGGCCAGCGCGTTCGAGGAGGCGAGGTTTGCAGGCGGCGACTCGGCCCCGCGCGCCTGTGCCGGGCGGCCATTCGGGATCCGCTCGGTGGCGTCGTCCTCGAGGACCGCTTCACGTGTCGGCAGCACCACGATGCGAGCGGGCTCCTCGGGCGGCGCCCCCCTCTCGGTGTGGGCCCCATGCGACGAGGCCTCGGGTGGCGCGGCGGACTCCTGGCTCCCCTCCGGGACGAGGACCAGGCTCCCACCTGCTCTGCGCCACCCGATCAACAGCTCGGCCACGGCGAGCGAATGGTCCCGCTGCTGCTCGCGGAGGTTCGCCTTCAGATCTTCGGGAAGCAAGGCGCTACGCCATTCCCCGAGCCGCTCGATCAGGGTGAGCAGGCGATCGACCTGCACCCCTTTTCGGTTGGCCTCTTCTTCCAGGCCGGCTATCAATCTGGGATCGAGCACGTTCGGCGACTGTTGCATAGGGCTCTCCAGGGTAACCGGGGATCATTCTAACGATGATATCCGGCTTCGCGGCGGCGATGGAAGGCTGCTGCAAGTAGCAGACGAACGTTGACCGATCCGAGCGAACGTAGATACACGACTTCGTCCGCCGAGCAATCGTGCGGGACACGCCGGCACGGGCTCAGTCGCGCGGCTCGTCGACTCCCACGCGCCGTGCCCAATCGGTGCTCAGAACCCCCGCGGGATCGACCTGGCGGCGGAGCGCCTGGAAGCGGCTCACCCTCTCCTGGCCCCACGCGCGTCGGAAGTCGCTCGGGCGCAGCGTCAAGTCCTTGGCCGGGTAGAAGCGCCCGCCCGCGTCGAGGACGATGTCGGAGAGCTCGCCGGTGAGCTTCCAGAGAGGCTCGCGCCCGGCGCGCGGCACCGGGTAGTCCATCGCGAAAGAGTAGCCGTCGAGCGCGTGGGACAGGAGGAAATCGTCGGGGCGGTGCCGCTTCATCACGCCGAGGAAGCTCGGCATCCCGGCGGCCTGCGTGCGCTTGAGGATCTCGCCGAACACGTACGGCGCGGCCTCCTTCGGCACGAAGGGCTGGTACTGGATGAAGCCCGCGGGCTCGTAGGTGCTGCGGAAGTTCGGCACGTAGTCGAGCAGGAACGCGAACGCGACGTGGCCCTGGAGGTACTCGCTCCGAGGGCCGAAGCGGGCCGACAGGTACTTCCCGAGGTTCAACAACCCCATCCCGTGGCGGTTGTTGAACAGCCTCAGGATCTTCGGCACCAGGGCCCGCGGCACGCCGAGGATGTGGGGCGGGAGGTCCTGGCGGTTCGGATCGAGGAGGCGCGCGCCGTCCTTGTCCTCGCCCTCTCCGAAGTAGTGCGCAACGTGCACCTGGCCGCGCCCGAGCGCCGCGCCGCTCGCGATGCAGTCCACCCAGCTCACGAGGTAGTCGGCCGTCGGCGCCTCGCGCTCGAAGATCTCGAACTGTTCCGCGAGGTTGCGCGCGGGGACCTGGCGTACCTTCATGCGGCCGGAGTGGATCCGCTTGAGCTTGAGCTTGATGCGGGTGAGCGTGCCGAGCATGCCGAAGCCGGCGATCGCGGCGTGGAACAGGTCCGCGTTCTCGTCGCGCGACACCCGGAGTGTCTCGCCGCCGGGCGTGACCAGATCCGCGTCGAGGATCGAGTCCCCCGTGCCGCCGACGTGGAAGTGGTTCTTCCCGTGCACGTTCATCGCGGCGCAGCCGCCCATCGTCGCGAGCATCGTGCCGGGCACGACCGACGGCCACCACCCGAGCGGCAGCGCGTGGCGCCACAAGCCCTCGATCGTGACGCCCGGCTCCACCTCGGCGATGCCCGCCGCGGCGTCGAACGAGAGCACCCGATCGAGGCCCAGCGTGTCGAGCACGATCCCGCCCCGGTTGAGCGCGGCGTCCCCGTAGGAGCGGCCGTTGCCGCGCATGCCGACGGTGAGCCCCTCGGCGGTGGCCCGCGCGTACACCTCCGCGACCTCCTCCGCCGAGCGAGGCCGCACCGTTGGGGACACGCCGCGGACGGCGAAGCCGAACCCATCCATCACCCGACGCGGAGAGAGAGCGAGGGGGCGCATCAGATGTTCGTCCGCCGGAAGAGGACGGACGGGACGTTGCGGATGACCCACATGATCGGCCCCCACACGGCGGGGACGTAGCCCTCCGCCGCGCCGGAGCGCATCAGGGCCAGGGCACCGTCCGCCGCCTGGTCCACGCCGATCATGAGCGGGAGCTTGAGCCCCTTGGTCATCGGCGTGTCGACCGGTCCGGGCTTGACCGTCACCACCGACACGCCGTAGCGCGACAGCCGGTTGCGCAGCGCTTCGAGGTAGGTCGTCAACCCCGCTTTCGAGGTGTGGTAGGCCGGGTTTCCGCGACGCCCGCGATCCCCCGCGACGCTCGAGATCCCGCAGATGGTGCCCTTCCGTTGGGCCTCCATGTGGGCGGACGCGAGGTTGAGCCAACACATGGCCGCGAGCAGGTTGACCTCGATCATCTCGCGGTCCTTCGTGAAGTCGTACTCGCTCTCCTCGATCCGCGGCATCACGCCGGCGTTGTAGACGATGAGATCGCATCCGCCGAGGTCCTGCACGATACGGTCGAACAAGGCGGGCGTGGCGTCATAGTCGCGAACGTCGTGCGCGTAGCCGATCACCTTGCCCGCTCCCCCGGCCGGCAATTGGACGCTGGACTCGATGCGATCCAGCTCGCTCTTCCGCCGGGCGATTGCGGCCACGCGCGTGCCGCCCGCCGCGAGCTTGCGCACCATGGACTCGCCGATGCCGGACGATGCCCCGACCACGATGGCGGTTCCGAAGGGGGCTCCGGGAGTCGTGCTGAGGGACGCTGACATGGACGGGCGCTCCGCGAATCGAGGGAAGGGCCGCCAACGTACCCCGTCACGAACGGACGCGACCGTCCTCCCCCACGACGAACGGCCCCGCGGGGATCCGCGCGGGATCGAGGCGGGCGTCGACGAGGCGACCGGGGGGAAGGCCGAGCAGCGGGAGAAGCGTGGCCCACACGCGATCCGGGGTCCACCCCGCGTCCCGAAGCGCCCCGATGCCGGTGCTGCCGTGCGACTTCGACAGCTTCCTTCCGTCCGCGCCCAGGAGAACGGGCACGTGGAGCCACGACGGTGGCGACCGCCCGAGCGACTCGTACAGCCGCATCTGGACGGCGGTGGCATCGAGGAGATCCGCGCCGCGCACCACCTCCGTCACGCCATCCCGTGCGTCATCGATCACGACGGCCAGCGGGTACGCGGCCTCGCCGTCGGCGCGGACCAGGACCGGATCGTCCTCGGGGACGATCGCGCAGGGACCGCGCGCGCGGTCGACGAACGCCACGGCCCCCGGCGGCGTGCGGAATCGCCACGCCCCCTCCCCCGGACCAAGGCCGGCGTGCGCCTCGCGGCACGCGCAGGCCCGCGCGAGGCGAGCGGCGCGGTTGCACGTGCAGCGGTAGGTGGAGACCCCGTCGAGGGAGTAGGCGCGCCCCGACTGCGGGGGCACCTCCTGGTCCCAGTCGATCCCCAGCCAGAGCAGATCGCTCCGCTGGGCGGCGGCCACCGCTTCGCGCGCGCGCCCCCGGTCGAGGTCCTCGACGCGCAGGAGGAGCCTCCCACCCGCGTTCCGGATGGAGAGCCACGCGGCCCCGAAGGCCAGCGCGTTCCCCAGGTGGAGCAGGCCGGACGGGGTGGGCGCGAGGCGGCCGACGGGGCGTGGCAGGGGTGCGCGCGTCATCGATCCGGCTCGAATCGAGGATCATCCGATTTTCTTTCACCGGACACGAGGGGGCACTCCGGGATATTCGCGGCGGATGCAGCTTGAACGTCATCTTTTGCTATCTGGATTCCCCACCGACTCGAAGATGTACCTCGATCTCCATGCGCCCTGGGACGGGCGTTTCGTCGCGCGTATCGCGCAAGCCGGGCCCATCGAGGCCTGGCTCGCGGCGCGCGCCGCCGAACGTGCGTTCCCCCACACCCGCCAGCTCGCTCCCCGCCGGCGCGCGGGCATCCTCCGGGCGCTCGCCGCCGCCGTGCGGGATCAGGGCGAGGCCCTGGTCCTTCTCCTCCGGGACGAGGGCGGGAAGCCGGTGAGCCTCGGGCGGGTCGAGGTGGAGCGCTCTCTCGCCACCCTCGAGGCCTGCGCGGCGGAGGCGCTCCGATCCGACGTCGGCCTCGACACGCCCCGCGCGGTGGGCCGGCGCATGGTGGTGTCCCGCACCGCGCCCCGGGGCCCCACATTGGCGCTCACCGCCTTCGCGTCCCCCCTCCTCGGGGTCTGCCTGAAGCTCGGCGCCGCCGTGGCCGCGGGCTGCCCGATCGTCGTACGCCCCTCCCCCCGGACCCCCTCGCCGGCGCTCGCGCTCGGCCTCGCGCTCGTGAACGCCGGCTGGCCCGAGGGCGCCATCTCCGTGCTCCCGTGCGACGAGGGCGTCGCGGACCACCTCGTGGCCGACCCCCGCTTCGCCACCGTCACGTTCGCCTGCCCACAGCGGGCGTCCTGGCGTACGCCGGAGCGGTGCGAGCGCCGTGGCCTCGTCCTGGACCGGCACACGCACGTCACCGTGCTCATCGAGGCCGACGCGGACCTCGACGCCACCGTGGAGCAGCTCGCCCGGGACACCTACGCCCACGCCGGGCAGCTCTGCACGTCGATGCAGCGGATCCTGGTCCACGAGCGCGTCCACGCCGAGGTCTGCGCGCGGTTCGCGCTCGCGGCGGCCGCGGTCCCGCGAGGGGATCCGGGCCGCGAGGACGTCGTGTGCGGGCCCATCATCGACGCGGACGAGGCCGCGTCCATCGAGGCCTTCTTGATGCGCGCCGAGACGCTGGGCGCCACGCGGCTCGTCGGCGGGGACCGGATCCGGAACCTCGTGACCCCGACGGCGCTCCGGGTGGACACGCAGGTGGCCGCGCCGCTCCTCGACCTCTTGAGTGACGAAGCCTCGGGGCCCGTCGCCGTGATCGAGCCGTACGCGTCCCTCGAGGCCGCGCTCCACAGCCTCAACCGACAGCAACGCCTCTCCGACACCGGGCTCTACACGCGCTCCATGGCCAAGGTCTGGCAGGTGTTCGAGCGCCTCGACGGCGGCGCCCTCGTCCACAACGGCCACCCTCACGGCGTGGCGGCTGTTCCGAAAGGCGCGGCGCACGAGGGCTCGACGGACGTGCCGGTCCGGCAGACCGCGGGCGAGGCGCGGCGGGCGATGGACACGCTCTGCGAGGCGCGCAGCCTGTTCCTGAACGGGTGACCCGTCAGCGCTCGTCGGCGCCGATATCTGGCGTGGCGTCTCGCGCATCGCCGTCGATGTCGTCCGTGACGCCCTCGGTCACCGCGCCCGCGTCGATCGCGGCGCTGCCGTCCGCGAGGTGGAGATCCCCCGAAGCCGCATCCACGAAGTCCGCCGCCGTGGGCGTCACGTTTCCGGAGGCTGCGCCGCCGCCGCCGTCGGACACGCTCGCGAGGTTGTTGGCCAGCACGAGCGACTCGGAGAATGCCCACGCGAGGTCGCCGCCCCAGATGGAGGCGTGCGCGACCGTGCCGCCGCAGGCGTCCTCGACGCGGAGCCCGCCGCCCACCACGAACACGTTGCGGATCGCGCCCCCGTAATGGCCGACGAGCGGGCGATCCGGGCAGGCCGTATCGGCGTAGACGCGCTCCTCCCCCTCCTCGTATTCGTTCTCTCCGAGGGCGATGCCCGCGCCGCCGCTCGTCGTCACCCGGCTCCGCTCGACGATGGTGCCGGAGCTCCCCGTGGCAAAACGGATCCCCGGCTGGTCGCACCCCGGCGCGTCGATGCGGGCGCCGTAGACGTGCGCATCCTGGGCCTGCACCCCGTCGATGCCGACGCCGCAGGTCTCCGTCCGGACGACGGTCACGCAGGCCACGACCGCGTCGTCGCTGTACACGCCGCGCTCGGGGAGCACGGCCACGCCGATGTCGCCGGGATCGACGATCTCGACGCCGTAGACCCGCGCGCCGCTCGCCCCCCGGATCCCGACGGCGTTTCCGTAGGCGTGCGAGACGGTGACCTCGGCGAGCAGGGCGCCCTCGCCGAGGGTGACGAGCTCGGTGGTCGCGTAGCCGCCCTCGAGCACGACCGCGCCGGGGTCCCCGGAGGCGGATCGCACGGTCACGCCGGGCGCGATGGCGAGGTTGTGGAAGGCGTCCCCGCCGGTGAGCGTGTAGGTGCCGTCGTCCAGGAGGTAGACGGCCCCGGGCGGGGCGTTGGCGAGGGTCTCGCGGAGGGTGTTCGCGTCCTCCGGGCCGACCCGAAACCCGTTGCCCGTCGGCAGCGTCGAACAGTCGCCCGGGAGCACGATCGGCTCGGGGAGCACGGCGGTATCGTCGTTCTTGTCGCCGGGATCCGTGCAGCCGACCAGCGCGAGGAAGGCCGCCACCCCTGCTCTAGCCACCCTTGAGGACCTTCTCGACCGCCGCGTATTCGGGCTCGCTGACCGAGCCCATGCGCACGCAGCGCACGCGCTGCTCGGGATCGATGAAGAGGTGCACGGGGATGACCGCGCTCGCGTCGAGCCCGACCGAGGTGAGCCACCCGCCGAGCTGGGTGAGATCGGCGAGGCGCATGCTGGGGGGCGCGGTCGGGTGCGAGCCGCGCCACTTCGTCACGTCGGCCGCCGTGTTGTCGACCGAGAGGAACTGGAGCGTCACGTCGACGCCGGCCTTCGCGAGCCGGGCCTGCCACTGGACGAGCATCGGCATCTCTTCGACGCACGGCTCGCACCAGGTGGCCCACATGTTCACCCAGGTCCACCCGTTTCCGGCGGCCATGGGCGCGCCGTCGATCGTGGGGAGGGCGAACGTCTTCGCGGCTTCGGCGCTGGCGCGCACCTCGCAGAAGTCCTCGACCGAGGTCTGCTTCACGGGCGCCGCCGGGACGGCGTCGAAGCGAGAGGGCGGCGGGGCCGCGGGCGCGGCGGGCTCGCCCGAGCAGGCGAACAGGGAGAGGAGCGCGATCATAGGCGACAATCGATCCAGGCGATGAAGGCCGAGCGGTTCAGATCCTGCGGCTGGCACGTCTCCGTGCTCCCGCTGCGCTGCCAGGAGCAGAACTCCTGGTCGAGCTGCTGGACCTCCTCGCCGAGCCAGAGGAGCCCGAGCTCCTTGTCGAGGTCCGGATCCTTGAACGTGGCCTTGAGGTGGCTGAGCACCGCCTCGCCGCGCTTCTGCGACAGGTCGCGGTTGTAGACCTCGGAGCCCTCCGGCGAGGACCGGGACACCACGAAGAAGTAGCTGGCGCCGCGCTGATCGGCGAACAGGCGGTCGAGGAGGGCGGTGTCCCCCGGGTCGAGCTCGTCCGATTCCTTGTCGAACTGGATGATGCCGGCGCGATCCGCGAGGGGGAGGAACAGGGCGTTGAAGTCCCCGCCCGCCACCGTCGCGATGTTCTTGGCCTCGAGCGGCTGGCAGCCGCGCACCTCCCCGTTGGAGAGCAGGCCACAGCTCTGGAGCACGCGACGCAGCACCTTCTTCAGGTCGGCGGAGCAGTAGCCCTCGTCCGCGGCGGACGCGACAGCCACGGCGGGCGCGTCGGACGGGGTCAGCTTGGCGAGCTCGAGCCGGCCGGAGGCCTGGTTGACCCAGGAGCCGGTGAGGGCAGTGGGGACGAGCAGGGCAGCGCCCGCGATCCCGAGATGGATGCCGGTGTTCATCGCGTACCTCCCTTCGCCTGGTTCGTGGGCCCCTGGTTCTCGAGCAAGCGGGTCAACGCGTACTCCATCCCCAGATCGGTGTCCTCGTCACAGAGCTTGACGCCGTTGATGTAGAGCTGCGGCGTGAGCACCGCGAGCTGGTTGGCGACGGCCCAACGCAGCGACTTGTTCAGCCTGGCCTTGACCTTGTCGCTGCCGAGGCAGCTCTTCATCTCGGGGAACTTCGCGAGCACCATCGCGCCGGCGGCGGCGGGGTCGGCCTTGGTCGCCTCCCGGATGGGGGTCTGGTTCTCGAACGCCCAGGCCACGACCGCGTCCGCCTTGCCGGGCTCCGCGCAGAGCACGGCCTCGCTGATCGTGCAGGCGCCGGGGTGAACCGCGCTGCCGACCATCCAGTTGCAGGTGTTGTCGAGCGGGAACATGATCGCCTTGCGCGACATCTGGTCTTCGAGGCCAGACGCCCCGAGCCGGGTCTCGAAGCCCTTGCACGCGGGGCAGAGGGGGTCGAACACCTCGATGGCCGCGGCGCCCTGGCCCTGCGGCCCGAGCGGCACCATCACGTCGTACGGATCCTCGGGCTTGGCGAGCGCGCCACACGTGCCGGCGTACCCCGAGTAATCGGGCATCGCGATCAGGTAGACGAGCACGGGGACGGCGACGAAGCCGACGCCCTGCCCGAAGGAGAGGGCGTGCCCGCGCATGTCGCCCATCCCTGTCTCGGTGTCCTCACCGAGGATGCCGATCTCGGAGCCGAGCCGCGCCTGGCCGCTGGCCCGGAGCTCGAGCAAGGCGGCGACGAAGCACACGAGGCTCGACACGTAGATGCCGATGCAGAGCTTGCAGGCGGCGTCGAGCTCGACGAGGGAGAGGTAGCCGAAGACCAGCGACGTGAGCAGCGGGAGCGCCGCGGCGGCCACGAGGAAGAAGCGCGGCCCGCGATCGTCGGAGCGACGATTCACGAGCAGGTCGATCCCGCGAAACAACAGGAACGCGAACACCGACATCGCGGGCAGGGAGACCGGGAGGCCGCCCCAGAGGACACCGCGCATCACGGACGAGTACGGGCTCATCATCGTGGTGTGGCACCCGGAGGCGCCGCTGGCGTCCGGGTTGTCGAGGCCCGGGATGAACGAGCAGTGGATGCTGTGGACCTGTCGGTCGAGATGCTCGACGAAGTCGTGCGTGCTGAAGCCGGCGAAGAAGAGCCCAGCCGCGGCCGCGACGACGAACAGGATGGTGTACGGCGAGAAGCGCATGGAGGGAAGCCCCGTGGCGGCCGTATGAACCCGTTCTACGCCGCTGTCAAGGGCTGGCTCGGGGACGAACTATGGCATGCTGGCGTAAACACCCCTGGAGACGACATGTCTTGCCCTGTGTGCCTCCTCTTGATTCTCAGCGCGTGCGAAGCCGATCCTGCGCGGGAAGGCACGGTTCGGACGGCGCCGCCCGGGGGTGACGACAGCGGCGACACGGACACGGACACCGACACCGACACCGACACCGACACCGACACCGACACCGACACCGACACCGACACCGACACCGACCCCCTCACCGGCTGTACGGACCTCGGGCCCGCACGTGCCCGCTGTGTCTTGGCCACGGCCGCCGACTGGGCGGCTGGCGCCGCGGAGGCGGTCACCGTCGGTGACGACGTCCGGCTCTCGGCCTCGGGGCTCACATCCGGCACCGACACCACGGGCGCCTACAACGGCGGCACCTACCTCTACGGCTCGTTCACGTCGGACGTGCTCGCGCCGGCGCTCGCGTTCGACGGCATCGTGCCCTCGTGGAACGCCACCACCCCGCCGGGGACGTGGATCTCCATCCAGGTCCAGGCGCGCGTGGGCGGCTCCTGGACCGGCTGGTACCGCCTCGGCGTGTGGGCCTCGGGAAGCGGCGACGTGGCCCGGCACTCGTACGACAACGAGGACGACGCGTTCGGCGAGGTGTGGACCGACACCGTGCTGCTCGACGCGCCCGCCGACGCCGTGCGGATCCGGGCCACGCTGTTCTCCGAGGACGGGGTGGCGTCCCCCACCCTGACCCGCCTCGCCGTCGCGCTGGCGGACACGGGCGCCGGCCGGGGCACCGACGCCGGCGGGCTCGCCTGGGGCACCTCCCTCGACGTGCCCGCGCGCTCGCAGATGGTGTTCGACGAGGGCGAGGCCTGGTGCAGCCCCACGTCCACCTCGATGCTCCTCGCGTGGTGGGCCGATCAGACCGGAGGCGCCCGGTACGACGTGTCGGTCCCCGAGGCCGCGGAGGGCACCTGGGACACCACCTACGGCGGAAACGGGAACTGGCCGTTCAACGTCGCCTACGCCGCTTCGCTCGGTCTGGCGGGTGAGGTCGCCTGGTTCGACTCCATCGACGATCTCGAGCCGTGGATCGCGGGCGGCGCGCCCGTCGCGATCTCCGCGGCGTGGAGCGCCGGCGAGCTCGACAACGCCCCGATCTCCTCGACCGCGGGGCACCTCCTCGTCGTCACCGGCTTCACGGACGACGGGGACGTGCGCGTGAACGACCCCGCGTCGGCGTCGGACGCGACGGTGGCCCGCACCTACGATCGCCGCCAGATCGAGGCCGCGTGGCTCGGCGGCTCGGATGGGGTGGCCTACGTGATGTGGGACGGGGCGCGGCCGGGGCCGTAGGCCCACGTGTCTCCGGGCGTTGCGGGGGGACCCCGCCCCAAGATCCCCGAGGACCTACAGCCCCGCCGCGTCGAACCTTCGCGGCGTGATTCCCGATGCCGCCTGGAGCGGCGTCGGATCGGCCGTGTCGTCGGTCGCGAAGGTGGCGAGCGTGTCCGCCGAGAAGTTCTTCAGGAACCGCCCGCCGATCTTCGCCAGGACCTCAGGTACCTCGAGGATGCGCACCCTCCGATCGCCGTCGTTCGAAGCGGCCGCGATGCGCTTGATGATCTCCCGAACGGAGATCGCCTCGGGCCCGCCGGCGTCGTAGGCGGCGTTCCACACGCCACGCTCGAGCAGGGCGAGGATGGCGCCGTTGAAGTCGTGCACGTGGACCGGCTGGCGGAGCACGTCGGCGGACCCGGGCACGGGCACGAACGGCGCGCGACGGACCAGCTTGGCGAGCGTGGCGAAGCTCTCGACGTGCGTGGGCTTGTGCGTGGCGTGCGCGGGGCCCCACGGGGCGCACGGGCGCACGATGAGCCACGGCTTGCCCGACGCGCGCACGCGGGCCTCGTCCTCGACCCGCGACTCGGCGTAGGCGTTCTTTCGCGGCCAGTGCACCATCGTGCTCGACGCGTACACGACGGGAAACCCCCACTCGAGCACGGCGTCCATCATCTTGCGGTTCTGCTCGCGAGCGTCCTTCGCCATGACCTTCGCCGCGAGGTGCACCACCACGTCGACCTTCGCCGGCGAGAACGACGTCACGTCGGCGGTGATGCACTTCACGCCGTCCACCAGCATGGGCGTGTTGCGCCAGAGCCCGAGCACATCGTGCCCCTGGGATGCCGCCAACGAACAGAAATGCACCCCGACGAACGACGACGCGCCGGTGACCAGGATCCTCACGCTTGACCTCGAATGGCGATCAGGACGGCCACGCCGGGCCCGAAGCGGTGCAGATCGGGGAGGAACCCGGCCGCGCGGCACCAGGCCTCGATCGTCGCGGTGGTCTGTACGTGCTCCAACGCGTCGCCGAACTGCTCGGGCGCGTCGATGTCGGCCTTCGGAAACGACCACATCACGTCCCCCACGACGAGGAGGCCGCGGGGCGGCAACAGCGACGACGCGGCCTGGATCAGCGCGCGCTGGGCCCCCGGGAGGAGGCGGCGCAGCGAGCCGTGCAGGCAGATGATGGAGAGCCCCGGCGGCGGATCGACCAGTGCGTCGCGACGCGCGAGGGTGCGCACGCGGGGCGCCAGCACGTCGGCCACGCCGTCGTCTCCGATGTAGAGCACGATGTCCTCGGGCGTGGGCGAGCACGCCTCGACCACCACGCGCGCCGTCACTCCTGCCCAGTCCACGCGGCCTCCGTGCCGTTTCCGGCGTCTTCGATCAGCGGCTTTCCGCGGCACAGCCGGTACACCGGCAGCCCATCGCGCCCACACACCCGCTCCCGGCGCGACAACACCGGGCCCATCGGGGGCATCGGCGCCTCGGGCCACCCATCGAACAGGGTGGCCGTGTGCGTCGCGAGGCCTGCCACGTCGGTCGCGACGTAGACCGCGCCGTCGGGCGCGAGGGCTCGGCCCACCGCGCTCACGAACGAGGGCGTCAGGAGGAGGTGGCGCGGGTTGTCGGTGGGCGTCGGGAAGAGGATGTAGACCCAGGAGACGCTCCCCGGCGGCAGGAGCGCGGAGAACACGGTGCGCGCGTCCGCGCTCCACAACAGGCAGTTCGGCGGCGCGTGCGGCGCGGCGGCGGCGACGCGGCGCTTGCGGATCTCGAGGCCGAGCCAGTGGATTTCGGGCCACCGGCGCGCGTGGTCGAGGATGCGCATGCCGTGATCGAAGCCGACCTCGACCGCGAGGGGCGCGCCGCTCCCGACGAAGGCCTGCACCCTCGCGCGGACCTCGGCGTGGCGCGGCTGATCGTAGAGCGCGCTGCCCCCGAGCACGCCGCGGAGCCGCCCGCCAGCGGACGGCAAGAGCGGCGCGGGAGGGATCCAGTCGGACACGCCGCGCGCTGTAACCGACGCGGATAGGCTGAAGGGAGCGTGAAAGCCATCTCCGCCCTCTTCGCCGTCAGCTCGCTCGTGAGCGCCTACGCCGCCGGGCTCCTCGGCGCGGTCACCATGATGGCGGTGGGCCCCTACCTCGCGATGGGCGCCCAGATGTACACGGGCAACACCGAGCCGTCGCGACCGCACCTCGTATGGCCCGCGGCGCTCACGTTCATCGGGCTGGTGCTGCCGGTGCCCTGGCTCTACCGCAAACAGTGGGGAATCGCGGCGGTGGCGGCGGTTCCCTTCGCGCTCCTGCCGTTCTGGCAGCTCTACCGGTTGTACGTCGCGGCGGGGGCGCCGTGACCCTCCCCGCCCCCGCCGACTCCCTCCTCTTCTCCCCGCTCCGCCTCAACGGCACGACCGTGGCGAACCGCGTGTGGCTCCCCGCCATGGTCACGTGGCTCTCGAACGACGCGGGCAAGGTCACGGAGGACGTGCGCCGCCGCTACGTCCGCTACGCGAAGGGCGGGCCCGGCATGATCGTGCTCGAAGCGATGGGGATCCGGGACGTCGCGAGCGGTCCCTTGCTCCGCATCGGGCACGACCGCTACCTTCCTGCGCTCCGGGACCTCGCCGCCGAGATCCACGACGCGGGAAACGTGCGCGTGATCCCGCAGGTCATCGATTTCCTGAAGATCGCCCGTCGTGACCCGGCGCGCGCGTTGGCCCGCTTGGAGAGCCGCTACCCCGGCTGCTCGACCTGGAGCGAGGACGAGCTGCGCGAGCGCCTCACCCCGCGCGAGTGGCGCGACTACGCGCACGGCTACCGCCAGCAGATCGAGGATCTGGGCCTGGACGAGATCCGGTCGCTGCCCGGCCTCTTCGCGGCCGCCGCCCGCCGCGCGCGCCTCGCCGGCTTCGATGGGGTGGAGCTTCACTTCGCGCACGCCTACACGATGGCGAGCTTCCTCTCCCGCACGAACGCGCGTACCGATGACTACGGCGGCTCGCTCGAGGGTCGCGCGCGGCTCGCCCTCGACGTCGTCGCGGCGGTCCGGCGGGAGGTCGGCGCGGACTTCACCGTCGGGTGCCGCTTCCTCGGGAGCGAGGACGTGGAGGGCGGGAGCGAGGTCGAGGACGCCGCCTGGTTCGCCGTCAAGTTTGCCGAGGCGGGCCTCGATTTTCTCTCCGTGAGCCGCGGTGGCCGCTTCGAGGACGCCAAGCGTCCCCCCGTGGGAGAGGCCGCGTACCCCTACACGGGCCACTCGGGGCTCATGTGCATGCCGACGAAGCACTACGCCGAGGGCTACAACCTCCACCTCCCGACGGCGATCCGCGCGGCCGTGCGTGCCGCCGGATTCACCACCCCCGTGATCGGCGCGGGGCGCATCGACACCTACGAGGTGGCCGAGGGCGCGCTGCAGGGCGGCGCCTGCGATCTGGTGGGCATCGCGCGCGGGCTCCTCGCCGACCCCGACTGGCCCCGCAAGGTGCGCGAGGGGCTTCCTTTCCACGCCTGCAAGTACACGAACGTCTGCGAAGCGCTCGATCGCAAGCACATGGCGGTACGCTGCCAGCTCTGGATGAAGCGCCCCGACGGAGGGTTGCACCCGCCGGAGGACTGGTAGCGATGGAGTGGAGCCAGGCGGCGTTCGACGACGCCGGATCGCGGTGGGGGGGCGCCGATCTCGCCGGCCCGATGGACCTCGCGGGGCTCTTCGAGGGGGCCGAGCTCGAGGTGGAAGCCGACGACGAGATCGATGCCTTCGGCCCCCTCCGCGTCCTGCACGGCTGGGTCGGCCCGGCGGGACCCGGCGCCGCGCTCGCCTTCCCGCTCCGCACCGATCTCGATCCCGAGATCGGCGGCATCGAGCTGCGCCTCCGCGACGACGGCCGCTACGTGCGCGGCGCCCTCCCCGCCTTCCGCGACCGCCACGGCGATCTCACCGTCTCCATCGAGCTCCCCGCGCACGTTCCCGGCGAGGAGCGCCTCGTCTACACGCTGCTGCCCTACGCCGCGCTCCCCCGCCGCGTGGGAGACGAGCTGGCGCTGCAGGCGTGGCTGGTCGAGGACGGCGAGCCCATCGAGGAGGCCATCTGGCCGCTCGTGCTGCCCGACCCGGGCGTGCGCCGCCTCGACAACGCGCTCGCCGCCGTGATCCAGGCGGCCACGTCGGCGGAAGCCGCCGGCGGGGTTCGCGCCGGGCCCGGGGCCCTGATGGGAGCCGGGCGCGCGAACCGGCTCGACGCCGAGGTGGCGCGCCTGTTCGGTCTCGACAAGGACGGCCGCACCGTCGCCGCCGAGCTCGCCCGCGGCGCCGTTCCCGAGGGGGACCGGATGATCGCCGCGCGCTTGCGTGCGCGGATCGCGCCGGAGGGATTGCCACGGGTGTTCGGCCTCCTGTCCGGGCTCGCGAGCGGCGCCGGAGTCGCGGCGCCCGCCGAGGAGGCCTGGATCGCCGCGCTCGCCGCGCGCCTCGGCGTGAAGGAGAGCGGCGCCAAGGGCGGCCCGCGACAGAAGCGCCCCTCGCGCGCCGGCCCCTCGCCGACCACCGCGGCCCACCTCCAGGCGCTGGACCTCTCGGCGAGCGCCACCTGGGAGGATGTCCGCACCGCCTACCGCCGCGCAGCGCACCTCCATCACCCCGATCGCGCCACGCCCGAGGAGCAAGCGGCGGCGCACGAGCGCATGAAGGGGATCAACGCGGCGTACACGGCGCTCAAGCGGGGGATGGGGCGGGGGCGGTAGGGCCCGTAGTCACGGCGCGTACAGCTCCGCGAGCAGCCTGTGCGCCAGGCGGTGCGCCGCCAACGCGCGGGAGGAGCCGCCGTCGGGGAGGCCCTTGCGGGGGTCCGCCCGCTCCAGGCCGAGCGCCCCGTTGCGGAGGAGGTCGGCGTCGAGGAGGAGCATCACCGTGGTGCCGCCGTGGCGGACCACCGCGACCACCGGCCGACCGAACGTATCGGTCATCCAGAGATCCATAGGGCCGGTCACCGCCATCGGCCGCGCCTCGATCCGATCGCTCCCGATCGCCAGCATCGGCACGTCCTGCGCGGGCCGCTCGACCACCCACCGGGCCTCGGCGAGGGGCGGGTCCGCGTCCACCGGGCCCCGCGCCAGCCCGAGGCGGGCGAGCACCGCGTCCGTGATCGGCGCCGTCGGATCGAGCACCACGAGCACCCGCGGCGCCGCGAGCACCGCGTCGAGATCGGCGCGCTCGCCTTGCGGCAGGAGGATCACCCCGCCGCTCGCCCCGACGCTCCGCCCGGTGCACCCCTCCCCCCTGCCGGTGCGGGCCGCCCATCGCTGGGACTGCACCTGGAAGGTGCGGAAGCCCTCCTCCTCCACGCTGGTGCAGTCCGAACGCTCCGGCGCCATCAGCGTCGTGACGGTGTCGGGCCCGCGCACGGGCGGCGGGAGCTGGCGCCCCATCGCCCAGCCCACCGCGTTCGTGAACAGCCGCGCGTTGTCCTCGTAGCCGATGAGGGTGGCGCCCCACGCGTTCTGGTCGGCGAGCACCACCACGCGGCCCTCCCCATGCGTACCCGCCGCCACGACGGCCATCGGCCCGGGGGCCTCGTCCACGTCGCGTTCGAGATTACCCGTGAAGCCCGACGAGTCCGCCTTGCGGTACGGCTCCCAGCGATCGCGCCAGCTCTCGGCGGAGGTCACGGCGAGCGCGGGGAGGCCCTCGACGGCACCGGCGGTCATCAGGCCGATCGCCTGGACCCCGGCCATCACCGGGTGGTCGCCCGACGCTCCCGGCGAGGCGGCGAACACCCGGATCCAGCTCACCGATGCGGGCGTGAGCCTGTTCGTCGGATCCGCCGCGGTGATCGGCGGGAGCGTGATCCCGAGCGCGCCGGTGAGCGGCGCGAGGAGCTCCTGGTGGAAATAACAATTGGAGTGGTCGGTGATGAGCACCAGCCCGCCGCCGCGCCGTACGAACGCCTCGAGCGCCACGACCTCAGACGCCCGCAGCGCCGCGTTGTCTCCGCTCACGAGGTTCACGAACACCGCGCTCGCCCCCGCCAGCCGCCGCCCCGACCAGCGCCAGCCCACCTCCTCGACCTCCACCCCCGCGGCGAGGATGGGCGCGAAGGCCCGGGCGAAGCCGTGCATCCGGCTGTATCCGAACGTGTCCATCGAGATGTCGGCGTCCCACGGCTGCTTGGACGCGTGAACCTCGTCCACGAGCAGCGGCCCTTCCGGGCGCGGCGGATCCCGGTCGAGCCAGCTCTCCTCCCACGCCCGCCACACCGGCCCGCCCCGCCACCGGTAGAACGACGCGTAGCCGTCCTCGATCGCGTGCTCGGGGAGCGGATCGGTCCAGGGCGCGTCGACCTCCGCCCACTCCAAGCGCGGCCACACCCAGCCGACGCCGACGGCGGCGACGCCGACCGACATTCCGAGGAGAGCGAGGAGCACGCGCCGGTTCATCTGGGCCGCCCCTTAGCGCGCCGCCGCACGCCGCCGGGGGGTCCGGGCGCCGCCCGCCACATGCCCCGCGGGCGCCAGCAAGCTAGA
>JAUXQH010000044.1 GCA_030685065.1 Pseudomonadota bacterium
GCTCCCCGCACCCACCGACACGACGTGGTGGGCGGCCGTGCGCGTGTCGCTCGCCGCGCTCGAAGCGGCGATGCCGCGCTTCCGCGCCTGGTGCCTCTACAACAAGGCCTGCGCCGCGGTCGACGCGGTCGGCCTCTCCCCCATCGTGACCGCGCATCGCGCCGCGCGCGTGCCCGCTTCCGCGCTCTCCGACACCGCCGAGCGCGCCGTCCTCACCCGCTGGGTGGCCGCCGTGCGCGACGCCGAGCCCGCGCTCCGGAACTTCGACGGCGCCGAGCAGGACCGCCGCGTGGCGCGGTTCCGCACCCTCGACCGCGCGCAGGTCGACCGCTCGCGCACCCGCGTCCTGGCAATCCTCGACGCGCGGCGGCCGGCGACCGGGAGGGCCGCGGTCGAGTCCTCCGAGACGGGCACCCTCGCCCGCGAGGCCCGCAAGCAGCGCGCCCACATGCCCGTCCGGAGGCTGCTGACCGAGATCCCGGGGCTGCTCGCGCGCCTGAAGCCCTGCCTCCTGATGAGCCCCCTCTCCATCGCCCAGTACCTGCCGGCCACGGGCCGGCGCTTCGACCTGGTGGTGTTCGACGAGGCCTCGCAGATCAGCACCCACGACGCGATCGGCGCCATCGCGCGCGGCAAGCAGGTGGTCATCGTCGGAGACTCGCGGCAGCTGCCGCCCACCACGTTCTTCAGCAAGGGCACGGGCGACGAGGAGCCGCTGCCCGACGAGAACGACGTGATCGAGCTCGAGAGCATCCTGGAGGAGGCCCTGGCCGCGCGCCTGCCGCAGCAGATGCTCGGCTGGCACTACCGGAGCCGCCACGAGGCGCTCATCGATTTTTCGAACCAGCACTACTACGAGGGCCGGCTCAACGTGTTTCCCGCGGCGCACGGGCGCGTGGAGGGGCTCGGCGTGTCGTGGGCGCATGTGCCCGACGGCGTGTACGAGAAGGGCAGGACGCGGACGAACCGTGCGGAGGCACAGGCGCTCGTCTCGTGGCTGGTCGCGGAGCTCGCGCGGACGGCGCCGGGCGCCCGTAGCTTCGGCGTGGTCACGTTCAGCGTGCCCCAGCAGACGCTCATCCAGGACCTGCTCGACGCGGCCCGCGCCGCCAACCCCGCGATCGAGCCCCACTTCGCGGACGGCACCCTCGAGCCCGTGTTCGTCAAGAACCTCGAGAACGTGCAGGGCGACGAGCGCGACGTCATCCTGTTCTCCATCTGCTACGGCCCGGACGAGGGGGGCCGGGTGTGGATGAACTTCGGGCCCCTCAACCGCGCGGGCGGCGAGCGGCGGCTCAACGTCGCGGTCACGCGCGCCCGGCGCCAACTGCGCGTGTTCTCCACGCTCACGGCCGACCAGATCGATCTCGCCCGGACGACGGCGACCGGGGCGCGGCACCTCAAGGCGTTCCTCCAGTACGCCGCGGAGCGCGGGGGCCCGGCGTCGGCGGGGACGCGGCGCGCGGAGTTCGCCACCCCGCTGGAGCGGGCGGTGTACGACGCGCTGGTGGCGCGCGGCTTCACGGTCGACTGCCAGGTGGGGTGTGGCGGCTACCGCGTCGATCTCGCGGTGGCCCACCCGGATCGGCCCGGCGTCTACGCGATCGGCGTGGAGTGTGACGGCGACCCGTACCACGCGGCTCCCACCGCGCGCGACCGCGATCGGCTGCGCGCCGAGGTGCTCGTGGGGCTCGGGTGGCGGCTGCACCGGGTGTGGTCGTCCGACTGGTGGTTCGACCGAGAGAAGGAGGCGGCGAAGCTGATCGCGGCGGTGGAGGCGGCGATCGCGGCGCCGGTGGAGGCGGCGGCGGTAGCGGTCGCGCCCGACGTGGCGGTGCCGCGCGCGCCCCTCGTCGAGCCCCTCCTGGCGCCCGGCGTCGAGCCCCTCCTGGCGCCCGGCGTCCAGCCCGTGCCGCCCGGCCCCACCGTTCCCTACCGCTACGCCCTGCTCGACGTCGTCGGCTCGCCCGAGGCGTTCGAGCTCGCGGCCAGCCGTCCGACCCTCCGCGAGAAGGTGCTCGCCGTGGTGGCCGTCGAGGCCCCGGTGGCGCTCGACGAGGTGGTCCGGCGCGTCGCGGCGTGCTGGGGGATCGCCCGGCTCACCGCGCGGCCCCGCGAGCGGGTGCGCGTCGAGGTCGTGGCGCTGGCGGCCGCGGGCAAGCTCCACGTCGACGGTGACTTCGTGTGGGCGAGCCAGAACGCCCTGGTCGCCTGGGCCACCGTGCGCGGACCCGCTGCCGACGGGACGCTGCGGGACGCCGAACATCTTCCCCCGGAGGAGGTCGCGGCGGGCGTCGCGTGGGTGCTCGAGCACGCCCTCTCCATCGACGGCGCGGCGTTGTCGCGGGAAGTGGCGCGGCTGTTCGGCTACGCGCGCGTCGGCGCCAGGGTCGACGAGCGCGTGGGCGTGGGCGTGGACGCGCTCTGCGCGGGCGGGCGCGCGCGGCGGGACGGGGCGCGGGTGGTGTGGACGGGGTAAACCCGCCACCCCGCCCTACCCCAGCTACGCAGCGCGCTTCCGAGCGCCCCAACGGAGACGACCATGGCAAAGAAGAGCACCGCGCAACGCGCCTCGAAGAAGCACGAAAAAGAGAAGAAGCGCAAGAAGAAGCTCGACGCCCGGCCGCCCCGCGCCGTCAAGCGCGATCCGGTCGACGACTGGAAGCCCGGCATCGAGGGAATCGAGGGCCTCGCGCACCGCCTGGAGGTGGGCTCCCACGACGCCGCGCACCTCGCCGAGCTCGTGGCGACGCACGGAAAGCGCGCCGACGCCAAGAACACCTGGCTCCCCGGCCGCGTTCGCGCGCTGACCACCGAGCAGATCGTGGCCGAGCTCGCCGCGCGCGGCGTCGTGACCGACGAGGCGACGTTCGTGGCGCTGGCCGAGGCCGGCGAGGGCGCCCGCGATCTCGCGATCGAGACGTGGAAGCCGATGATGTCGGACACCGCGAGCCCCCACGACCGCGACTTCGTGGGCGAGGCCGCCGTGGCGCTCTGGGAGCGTTGGGCGCCGCACATCGTCGCGGACGAGGTGCTCCACGACCTGTTGCGCGCCGCGTTCGACCAGCTGGAGGACGGGCTCCGCGAGGAGGGGCTCGAGACCCTCTGCAACGTCTGGGAGCTCGCCCGCGACGTGGGCGGCCTGGCCCGGCTCGAGCGCGCGGACGGCCGCGGCGAGCACTATGCGCAGGAGCTCGTGACGCTGCTCGACGAGTCCGCCGACCTCCCCCACCCGCTCTTGGAGCGGGGGGTTGTCGTCGTGCGTGAGGTGCGCGACCAGCTCCCCGCCGGCCACGAAGGCTTCGTGGCCGCCGCCCTCGCCGAGGC
>JAUXQH010000047.1 GCA_030685065.1 Pseudomonadota bacterium
TCCTCGGAACCTACGGCCGTTGTTCGCCCGAACGAGCCTCGTAGCTTCCGGATCATCGGAAGCTATGGCCGTTGTTCACGCGAACGAGCGGCGTAGCTTCCGGATCCTCGGAAGCTACGGCCGTTGTTCACCCGAACGAGCGGCGTAGCTTCCGGATCCTCGGAACCTACGGCCGTTGTTCACCCGAACGAGCGGCGTAGCCTCCGGTCCCCGGTGCCCAGATGGTCCGGTGCCGCGTTCGCGTTCGCGTTCGCGTCCGCGTCCGCGTTCGTATTCGCCTTCGCATCGGCATCGCGCTCACGCTCGCCGAGCGCGGGGTGGCCGTGCCGCAGGAGCGCGCCGTGGTGAAGGGGCGCCGCTGACGCACGCGGGGGCGCGGGACCCCCTTCCTCGGAACCTACGGCCGTTGTTCGCCCGAACGAGCCTCGTAGCTTCCGGATCATCGGAAGCTATGGCCGTTGTTCACCCGAACGAGCGGCGTAGCTTCCGGATCCTCGGAAGCTACGGCCGTTGTTCACCCGAACGAGCGGCGTAGCTTCCGGGGCCAGAGGGCCGCGTCCGCTTCGCCCGCGCCCGCTTCGCCCTCGCCCTCGTCGGTGCTGTGGACTCCACAGGTGCGCCAGCTCGCGAGTTCGCGCTCGCCGAGCGACAGACCGAACGTGCCGCCGCCGGACCAGCACGGCTCCGATCGCGTTCAGGTCGCGGCCCCGGCTGGGCCCCAGCCTCGGCTTCGACAGCGCGCGCCGACCCCGAGTTAGGGCGGCGGCCATGGACGCTCCCTCCCTCCTTGCCTGGTACCGCGCACACCACCGCTCCATGCCCTGGCGCGACATCGTGAGCCCGTACCGCACGCTCGTCTCGGAGATCATGCTCCAGCAGACTCGCGTCGACACGGTCATCCCGTACTTCGAGCGGTTCATGAAGGACTTCCCGACGGTAGACGCGTTGGCCGAGGCTCCCCTGGAGCGGGTGCTCGAGCGGTGGAGCGGTCTGGGCTACTATTCGCGCGCGCGGAACCTCCACGGGGCCGCTCGCGCCGTGGTCGCGGAGGGAGGCTTTCCCAAAGACGTCGAGGGCTTGCGCGCACTACCCGGGGTCGGCCCCTACACCGCCGGCGCCATCGCGTCGATCGCGCTCGGGCTAGACGAAGCGGTGGTGGACGGCAACGTCGAGCGGGTCATGTGCCGCCAGATGGCCTGGGCGGAAGACCCGAAGCGCATCAAGGCCCGCCTCTGGGACAAGGCCCGCGAATGGCTCCCCGCGGGGCAGGCGGCCGACTTCAACCAGGCGCTCATGGAGCTGGGCGCAACTGTCTGTACTCCCTTGTCTCCCTCCTGCCTCCTCTGCCCGATCCGGGCGGGCTGCGCGGGCGTGCACGCGCCGGATCGTTACCCCGCGAAGGAGAAGAAGGCGGCCGTTCCCGAGGCCGTAGCGGTGGCGGCGCTCCTGCGATCGGAGGGGCGGCTGCTCCTGGCCCGGCGCCCGCCGACCGGGCTCCTCGCGGGGCTATGGGAGCTCCCCGGCGCGCTCGGGGATGACCTCGACGCGGCCCTCGCGGCGCGCGTGGGCCTCTCCCTGGTCGAGGCGACGCCGCTGGGCACGGTCACGCACGTGTTCTCGCACCTCCGGCTCCACACCACCGTGTACGAGGCGCGCACGGCGGGGGTGGCGCGCGCGGACGGCGGCTACCAGGAGGTGCGGTGGGTGCCGAGCGCTGACGTGGACGGGATGGCGCTCTCTACGCTGACGCGGCGGACACTACGGTTGGGATCCGCTCCAACAACCACGCCTCGCACGCCAGCAGCGAAGCGTCGTCCCGCCCCTCCATCGTGACGATGACGGTGTGGGGAGTGACCTCGAAGCGCGGGTAGCTGCCGATCGCCACCGAGGGCCAGCGCTCGGAGGCCTGCGTGAGCACCTCGGCGATGTCCGGCTCGCCGAGCTCCGTCACCAACCGCCGGCAGGTCACCGGGACCCCCGCGAAGCGGTGCGCCACGGCCTCGAACTTCATCCGGAAGAGCGACGGCACCCCCGGGAAGATGGCCACGTTGCGCATCACCACGAGGGGGTAGACGACGTTGCCGTCCCACCAGAGCTCGGCGCCGACCGGGACTTCGGCCATCCGGTACGCCGCGAGGTTCGGCGCCCTGCCGCGGGACTCGAGGAGCCGGGCGAGCACCGGATGCCGTTCGAGCGGGCGGTCGAAGGCCGCGCTGATGGCCGGGAACGTCAGATCGTCGTGCGTGGGACCGACCCCGCCGCTCGTGAACACGTGGTCGAAGGCGACGGATGCCGATCGCACCTCGGCCGCGATGGTCTCGATCACGTCGGGGAGCACGACGATGCGCCCCAGGTCGACCCCGAGCTCGCGGAGGCGACGGATGAGGTAGGGCCCGTTCTCGTCGGCGAACTTCCCGCTGAGGATCTCGTTGCCGATGATGATGACGGCGGCGCTTGGCATCCCGCACTTGGGTAAGCGCCCGCTCGAAGGTGCGCCACCCGCCCCATACTCCGAGAGCAGCCGGCCGACGGGCGTGGATGCGGCTACCTTGTGGAGGTGTCGCCATCTTCGATGGACCCTCCGCCGCCGCCCCCCGAGCCACCGAAGGAGCCGCCGGCGGCCCCTCCCTCGGGGCGGCGTGGCGCATCCGCGCTCCAGCTCACGCTGCGCGTGGGGGACAGGCCGATCGGAACCCGCGTCGCCGCGCAGGATGGGGAGCTGGTGCCCGAGGCGCCGATCGCCGTGAAGGTGCGCCGTTCGGGGGGCGGGTGGGAGCTCACCGGGCCCGACGGTACCCAGCGAATCGGCGCGCGAGAGAGCGTGTCGCTGCGGCACGGCGATGTCGAGGTCGAGATCGCCCCCGTACGGCAGTTTCGTTTTGCCCGGTTCCACTGGGACCAGGGGGACGTGGTGCTCCCGGTCATCATGATGGCGACGTCCGTGCTCCTGCTCCAGCTCGGGCTCCTGTACAGCCTGTTCGCCCAACCTGCGGGAGGGGGTGCGGGGTACGAGCCGACGCCCGAGTACATCGCGCGCCTCCTCGACGAGCAGTTCGACGGGAAGGAGCGCGGGGTCATGGCCAAGCCCACGCCGAGGTCGAGCGACGGGGAG
Source organism: Pseudomonadota bacterium (assembly GCA_030685065.1). Classification (GTDB taxonomy): domain Bacteria; phylum Myxococcota_A; class UBA796; order UBA796; family SXON01; genus CAJBVW01. The sequence goes on from JAUXQH010000047.1 coordinate 3,113, forward strand.
CCCATCGAGGGCTACTTTCTGCAGTCCGGTCACGATGGCGAGCGAGACCACATCGGCGGCGGAAAGAACGTCGGCGAGAAGGTGCGGGACGGCCTGGTGGACGGCGAGGACGTGAAGCCCCGGGCAGCGGTCGCGCCCGAGGCCGGCACCCAGGACGTGCCCGCGCCCCTGGTCGACGAAGAGGTGGTCGCGGAGGACATCCCCGAGGACGAGGACGCGGAGCTCGAGGACAAGCCGATCGCCGTCCACGTGGACGAGGGTTGGGGCATGACGGACTGGTACGACACCCAGGATGCCCGCGAGGACGCCAAGGAGATCCAGAAGCAGCTCCAGGCTGTCCACGATCTGCTGCGGCTCGATCCGGACGATCCGGCGGGGCTGACCACCCGGGCCTACTACGAGTACCTCGCGTTCGACATGGACGCCGCGAGGAGGACCTACGACAAGTTCACGAGCCTCTACCCGGAGGATCCCTCGGGCTGGAACAACCTCGCGCTCGTGTACAAGCGGGAGGGCGAGTACAAGAAGGAGGAGGAGCTCTACCGCATCGCGCTGTCCCTCGCGCCCGACATGGACCACGCGCTGAACAACCTCGCCGTCTGCCTCGCCCACCAGGGCCGCTTCGACGAGGCGCTGGTGCTCATGGAGCAGCTCGAGACCCTCACCCCCGACGATCCCTACGCGGACCTCCACCGCGCCAAGATCTACGCCGCGATGGGGAAGGAGGACCGGTCCTACCGCTTCCTCCAGAAGTCGCTCGCCGGCATGCGCAAGCTCGATACGCTCCACAATATCGAATTCCGGCAGGACATCCGTGTCGACCCGGTTTTCGAGGGGATGCGGAAACAAGAGCGGTTCGGCAAGCTGCTCGAGCGCTATTACGGCGACAAGGTGGAGGGGTGGTGGAAAAAGAAGCCGGGTCGGTGACCCCCCGCGTGGCGGTGTACGCGGGCAGCTTCGATCCCGTCACCCACGGGCACCTCGACGTGATCCGTCGCGGCACGAAGCTGTTCGACGAGGTGATCGTGGCCATCGGCCACAACGTACGGAAGGAGCGGACCCTGCCGCTCGCCGTTCGCGAGCAGGTGTTGAGGGATTCGACCTCGGACATTCCCGGGGTGCGGGTCGACGTGTTCGAGGGGCTCCTCGTCAACTACTGCCGGAGGGTGGGCGCGGGCGCGATCCTGCGCGGGCTCCGCGCGGTCACCGACTTCGAGTTCGAGTTCCAGATCGGCCTCGCCAACATGGACATGGCGCCCGACATCGAGACGGTCTTCCTCCTCACGGACCCACGCAACATCTTCGTGTCGAGCTCGCTCGTGAAGGAGATCGCGTCGAACGGGGGAGATGTGACCCGGTACCTGCCGGAAGCCGCGCTCGCGGCGCTCGAGGCGGCGCGGCCGCGGTAGTCCGCGCGGTCGCGACGGCGTAGGTGGCGGGATGGATCCCGCGCGCACCCTCCTGGACCGTGAGCTGCTCGTCTCCGGCATCGTCCACGATCTCCGGGGGCCCCTCACGGCCATCCAGGGCTTCACGGAGCTCTACGACCGGAACCCCCGTCCGGTGCTGGCGCCCGCGATCGACCGGATGACCTCCCTGGTCTCGACGCTCGCCGAGACGTCCGTCTCGCCTCCCGACTTCGTCCAGTTCGGCGGGGTGCGGGTGCGGGTGCGCGGCCCGATCGGGGTGCTGGAGCTCGCCATCGCCTCCCTGCCGCACCGCGCGCTCAGGCTGGAGCTCGCTCCCGAGCACCTCGCCGTCGAGATCTCAGGTGTGCCGATCGCGGAGATCGCGGCGGGCTGGTCCCTGGCGCAGGTGCGGCTGTGGCTGGCGGAGGGTGGTCCGGGCCTTGCAGGTGCGCGTCTACGCATCGCGGCCCGCATCGTCGGCGCGCTCCGTTACTCTTTCCCGCTCACGCCGGGAGAGTCGGAAGGCGTCGTCCACATCCACCTCGCCCGCGGTTAGGAGCGCCCGCATGTGTGGCATCGTCGGATACGTTGGGCCGCGGAACGCCGCGCCCCTCTTGATGGAAGGGCTGCGTCGGCTCGAGTATCGAGGCTACGACAGCGCCGGGATCGCGCTGACGGATGGCACCGGATCGCCCGACGTGCACATCGTGCGTCGCGTCGGGCCAGTGGCCAACCTCGCGGAGGCGGTCGATCCGGCGAGCCTCGGCCACACCGGGATCGGGCACACCCGCTGGGCCACCCACGGCGGCGTGAACGAGCCGAACGCCCACCCGCACCTCGATTCTACGAATCGTATCGCCGTGGTGCACAACGGCATCATCGAGAACCACGCGGCGATCCGCGCGCTGCTCGAAGAGGAGGGCGTGCACTTCCGGTCGCAGACCGACACGGAGGTGTTGCCCCACCTGATCCGCAAGTTCTACCGCGGGGATCCGCTCGAGGCCGTGCGGACCGCGCTCCAGGCCGTCCAGGGCACGTACGGCATCGCCGTGACGTTCGCCGACCACCCGGGCGTCATCATCGCCGCCCGGAACGGCTCGCCGCTGGTCGTCGGCAAGGGGGAAGGGGAGACCTTCCTCGCGTCCGACCCGACCGCGCTCGCCGGCTACACGCGCCAGGTGATGTACCTCGAAGATCGCGAGATCATGCGCATCACCGCCGAGGGCTGGGAGCTGACCCGGCTCGACGGCGGCACGATCTCCCACGCCATCGAGGAGCTCGCCGAGGACCTGGTCTGGTCCGAGAAGGGTGACTTCCAGCATCACATGCTCAAGGAGATCCACGAGCAGCCGGAGAGCCTGCGCCGGTGTCTCTCCGGGCGCGTGGTCCCGGAGGAGGGCGGGGCCCGCCTCGGCGGCCTCGACCTGACGACACGCGAGATCGCCACCATCAGCCGCGTCGGCGTCCTCGGCTGCGGCACCAGCTTTCACGCGAGCCTCGTCGGCGCCGCGGCGATGGAGCAGCTCGCGCGCATCCCCGCCTTCGCGGAGATCGCGAGCGAGTTCCGCTACCGCAACCCCGTCATCGATCCGTCGGCGCTCTTCCTCGCGGTCAGCCAGAGCGGAGAGACCGCCGATACGCTCGGCGCGGTCCGCGAGGTTCAGGTCAAGGGCGGGCGTGTCATGGGCGTCGTGAACGTGGTCGGCTCGTCGATCGCGCGTGCGTGCGGCCGTGGGGTGTACGTGCACTCGGGCCCGGAGATCGCCGTCGCGAGCACCAAGGCGTTCACCTCACAAGTGGCCGCCCTGCTCGTGGCCTCGCTCATGTTCGGGCGCACGCGCCACATCGCCGCCGACGAGGGCCGTCGCTTCGGCAACGAGCTGCTCGCCGTGCCGGATCTCGTCTCGCGCTACCTCGAGAATCCCGGGGCCATCGACGCCGCGGTCGAGATGGTCGCGGGGGGCAAGTACGTGTTCTTCTTCGGGCGGGGCGTGTCCCACGCGGTGGCGATGGAGGGCGCGCTGAAGCTCAAGGAGGTCGCCTACATCCCGTGCATGTCCTACCCGGCGGCCGAGATGAAGCACGGCCCCATCGCGCTCATCGACCCGACGACGCCCGTGGTCGCCATCGTCCCGGACGACGTGATGCGCGACAAGACCCTCTCGAACGTGCAGGAGGTCAAGGCGCGCGGCGCGCGCACGATCATCGTGCACTCCGAGGGCGACAAGGACGCCGCCGCGCTCGCCGACGTTTCGATCCCGGTGCCGCGCACGCGGAGCTCGTTGATCAGCCCGTTGCTGACGGTGTTGCCGCTGCAATTGATTGCTTATCGGGCGGGGCTGGCTCTCGGTCGCAACATCGACCGGCCGCGCAACCTCGCGAAGAGCGTGACGGTCGAGTAGATCGGCCGAGCGGAGCCGCGGGCGTCGTCGGTGTGTCCGAGGGGACGGCGCCGAGAACCGCAGCCGGGGCCCCCGGCGGTTCCCCCCCGGAGGGGCCCCCCCCGCCGGACCCCGCTGCACGGCGCCATCCCCCGGCCACCGCGAGCGTCCGTGGGGCGGCTCCAGGTCGGACCGATGCACTCGGCCATGGGAACGCCTTCGCCAGGTTACGGCCGATCAAAGACCGTAAAGTAAGGGCCGAGGCCTTAGAGCTCCGCCCCGTAGATCCGGTACGTCTTGTACACCCGCGCCCCGAGCTTCTCGAGGGCGCCGCGCATGCGGAGGTTGTCTTCGAGGATCCAGCTTGCTTCGGCGCCGCGGACCTTGTTTTCGACCCCGGTGTCCCAGGTGCGCTTGTACAGCGGCGCGCCGAGGGCGAGGTGCTGGAAGTCCTTGTGGATGCCGAGGGTGAAGATTCGGATCTGGTCGACCTTCGACTTGCGGGTCAGGTAGTACCACCAGCCGAACGGGAAGATGCGGCCGTTCATCGGCTTTGCGATCTGGTTGTAGTCGGGGAGGGTCACCGAGAACGCGGCGGCCCGCCCGTCGATCTCCGCCATGTAGCAGTAGCGCGGGTCGATCATGTCCTTGATGTTCTTGGCCATGTAGAGGAACTCTTCGTCGCTCATGCGGACAAAACCCCAGTTGTCCTCCCAGGCCGAGTTGTAGATCGACAACACCCGGGCCACCTCGGCGTCGAAGTCCTTGACGTTGAAGGGGCGGATCTTGATCTCGGGGTGGCGCTGCATGAACCGATCGGCGAGCGCGGCGATGCGCGGCGGGCACGGACCGTTGTTGTCCATCCAGTAGGCGAGCATGTCCTTGGTCTTGGTCAGGCCGAGGCGCTCGTACATCACCGGGTAGTAGGGCTTGTTCCACATCATCAGGACGAGGGGATCGCTGTCGAACGGATCGATCAGCACGCCACACTCGTGGTTCGTGTTGAAGTTGAAGGGCCCCATGGTGCGGGTCATGCCCTGGCCGCGAAGCCAGTCGAGCGCGGCGTCCAGCAGGGCGCGGGCAACCGCCTCGTCCTCGATGAACTCGAAGAACCCGAAGAAGCCGACCTTTTCCTCGACCTTCTGGTACGCGTGGTCCACCTGCGCCGAGATGGTCCCCACGGCCACGCCGTCGCGGTACGCGATGAAGCACTGCACGATCGCGTACTTGAAATAGGGGTTCTTGGCCGGGTCCAGGAAGTGCTTGCGCTCGAAGCGCAGGGGCGGCACCCAGTGGGGGTCACCCTTGTAGACCTTCCACCATACGTCCATGAACGCGTTCGCGTCCTGCGGGAGGCGGATGGGACGAACCTCGATCGACATGGCTGCCTCCGAACGGGGGCGCAGCCTACGCCGTTCGGAGAGCGCGTCAACCCCTGGCAGGCAACGGCGCGGTTAGACGCGTGCCATGACGCCGTACCTGCCCCACCGTCCGCACCCCTGGCATGGCCTCCCGCTCCTGGCGGGACCGCCCGGACTGTTTCACGCGTACATCGAGATCACGCCGTTCGACAAGGTCAAGTACGAGGTGGACAAGGCGACGGGCTACCTCAAGGTCGACCGGCCGCAACGGACAGCCTCCCTGCCGCCGACGCTCTACGGTTTCCTCCCCAGGACCCTGTGCGCCGGCCACGTCGCCGCGCTCTGCCCCACCGCGACCCGCGGCGATGGCGATCCGCTCGACGTCTGCGTGATCAGCGAGCGCCCCATCGATCGCGCCGACATCCTCTTGCGCGTACGCGTCGTCGGGGGGCTGCGGATGGTCGACGCGGGCGAGGCGGACGACAAGATCCTCGCCGTGCTCGACCAGGACCCCGTCTGGGGTGACGCGCGCGAGCTCACGGACCTCCCGTCCGGAATCGTCGAGCGCCTCCGCCACTACTTCATGACCTACAAGCTCACGCCCGGCGGGCAGCCTGTCGCGATCGACGCTGTGTACGATGCAGCGCACGCGGGGAAGGTCATCGAGGCGTCGGTGGCCGACTATGACGAGGCGTTCCCTCGGCCGATCACTTAGTCCGGGCTCACCGACAAGTCGTCGAAGACGCAGCGAAACCCCTGGACCTCGGACACGTCTTCCGGATCCGCGTGCCGACGGAAGGTCGGCCGCAGGGCGGCGGGAACCGAGGCGTACGAGCCGCCGCGCAGCACCCGGTGCTCCTCGACGATCTTCCGGAAGAGCTGGCGCCGGGTCACCGTGTACCCGCTCGAGGTCCACTCCCACGCGTTCCCGACCATGTGGCGGGCACCCCAGGCGCTCTGACCGTCGAGGAGCGAGTCCACCGCCACGGTGTGTTCGAGCCCGCAATCGCCGTAGTTCGCGCGCGTGCAGTCGAGCGCGGCGTCGCCCCAGGGCCAGCGCCGCTTGTCTTCCGCGAGCGGGCCGTCGGGGGTGCTGCTCGCGGCCACCTCCCACTCCTCCTCCGAGGGCAGGCGCCCGCCTTCCCAGGCGCAGTAGGTGACCGCCTGTCGCCAGGTGACGCCCACCGCGGGGAGCTGGGGGCCGCCCAGATCGTGGAAGGGGGCACCGCGCTTCTTGTCGAGAAAGTAGGGGCTCTCGAGGTCCTGCCACGCGAGCGGTTCGCACACGCTTGCGTCCACGCATCGCAGGTACGCCTCGTTGCTCACCTCGGTGCGGTGCACGCGAAACCCCCCCAGCGTGACGGCGCGCACCGGCCGCTCGTCCGGCTCGCCGTCCCCCCACACGTCTCCGACCACGTAGGTGCCGGTCGCGACGTCCACGGTGTCGAGCTCGGCCGTTGGCGCGAGCTCGACGGGGCTCGCCATCCAGGCCACGAGGCCCAGCGCGGGCAGGGCCACGAACACCCCGCCGCCCACCGCCGCGCCCGCGAGCAGCCTGCGGCGGGAGGGGCCGGACATCGCGCGCACCTGGGCCCGGAGCCCGACCCGCTCGACCTCGGCCGCCGACGCCGCGCGCGCGAGCACCAGGCGGGAGACGATGCCGTCGAGCTCCTCGGCGAGGTCGGCTGCGCGCCAGTAGCGGTTGGGGGGGGAGGGGTGGGAGAGGGGAGAGAGGCCGCGCGCGAGTAGATCGGCCACGTCGCGGGCGCAGTCCGACAGAGCGGTGTCGCCGTAGCGAAGCGCGTCGGCGAGCCCGCGGACCCCGATCGTGATGGCCTCCCGGTCGGCGTCCTGGATGGCGGCGTGCCCGCGCACGTCCAGGAGCTCGGCCGCACGGGCGCCGGCGCGCGCGGCGAAGAGCGAGAGGGTGGCGTCGCGATGGGTCGCTTCGTCGGCTTCCCCGAAGCCGCGGAGCGCCACCCAGATCCCGCGGCCACGCTCCGTCAGCATCGGGCAGGGATCGGCCTGGTAGGCCGGCCGCCCGCCCGTGAGCCACCAGAAAAGCATGACGCAGCAAGCGTAGGTGTCCCAGGTCGGGTTCGGCTCGGGCAGCCCCGGCAGCATCTGGTCGAACGGGGCCCACATCGGCGAGCCGAACACGCCCAGCTCGATGGACCCCGGGCCCTCTACCAGCAGCGATCCGCCGAAGTCCGCGAGCAGCAGCCCGCCGTCGCCGCCGACGAGGAGGTTCTCGGGCTTGATGTCGCGGTGGACGATCCGCCCGTCCACCCCTTCGAGGGGCAGCTCGTGCAGCTCTCCGAGCGCGCGCGCCAGGCCGGCGGCGATGCGCAGGACCGACTCGATCGCGGTCGCCGGCGCCTGATCGATCGCGGCGAGGACATGGCCGTCGGCGTCCATCGCGTAGAGCGGCATCACGAAGCCGGCGCGGCCGTTGTAGGTCACCCGGTCCAGGCAGGTGACGGCGTGCTTGAAGCCCGCCGCGGCCAGGGCGTCGAGGAGGTCCGCCTCCTTGGCCACCGCCGCGTTCGACGAGGGCCGGGCGTGCGAGATCTTGATGGCGACGCGCGCGCCATCGTCACGCTGGGCGGGCCAGACCTCGGCCTGCGCGCCCACCCCGATGGGCGTCGGCCCCGGCAGGTAGATGCGACCGGACGTGCCCGTGAGGGCGGGACGGCAGTCATCGACGGCGGGGATGTGGAAGGCGCCGGGGACGAGGGTTTGTCGCACGCCAGAAGGTAATACCCGGCGCGGCGTGAAGGGAGGCTCAGACGGGCCCGCCGCGAGATCCCCATCGGGCCGCGCCACGGGGCCGCTCGGATCAGGCCGAGGCGGCGATCTCCTCGACAGGGTCGTGCGGATCGCGCTCCCACCCCCCGCCGGTCTCGTACACGGCGAGGCGGTCGAAGTAGCGCTCGGTGTGGCTCACGGCCTCGTCGATCGACTGGCTGCGCAGGAACGCCACGCGGAGCGCGCTGCCGTGCGGGAGGCCGTGCGTGAAGTAGTTCGCGATCTTCTTCATGCGTCCGAGCGAGCCGTGGTCGGTGCGGAAGGCGTCCCGGATGGACTGGAAATAGCCGAGCAGGACGCGGCGCTTCTCGTCGGCGGTCACCACCATCGGCGCCTCCCCGCGCATCTGCTGCCCGATCTGCAGGAACACCCAGGGGTTCTTCACCGCGCCGCGCCCGACCATCACGCCGTCGACGCCGGTGTCCTTGAACATGCGCTCGGCGCTCTGGAAGTCGAGGATGTCCCCGTTTCCGATCACGGGGATGCGCACGCGCTGCTTGGCCTCCGCGATCTTGTCGACCGCGCGCGTGCCTCCATAGAGGTCGGTACGCGTGCGCCAGTGGATCGTGATCGCCTCGACGCCCTCTTCCTGGCACATGTGGGCGATGTCCGGCGCGTTGCGATTGTCCGCGTCGAACCCGCTCCGCATCTTCACCGTGAGCGGGATCTTGATGGCGGCGCGCACGGCGCGGACGATCTGCGTGGCGAGACCGGGGTCCCGGAGCAGCGCGGAGCCGCCCGAGTGGGCGCACACCTTTTTCGAGGGGCAGCCCATGTTGATGTCGCAGATCCCCGCGCCGCTGTCCTCGATGATCTTGGCCGCCTCGGCCATCGACTCCGGGTCGCGCCCGAAGATCTGGACGGCCACCGGCCGCTCATCGGGGTCGAACCTCGCCATCTCCTCCATTCGCTCCGAGCCGCGCCGCAGCCCTTCGCTCGCGATGAACTCCGTGACGGTGAGCCCGGTTCCGCCGATCTGGCGCACGAGCCGGCGGAACGTCAGGTCGGTCACGCCCTCCATGGGCGCGAGCACCAGGTTCGGCTCGATGCGGATGTCGCGGACGTAGTAGTGGGAGGGCAGCACGCGGGCTCGGTATTCTCCGGCGCTAATGCTCTGGGCAGGGCGCGCCGTCAAGATCGACCGCCGCCGCGTTAGCCGGGCCGGCATGTCCACCCAGCCCCCCGCGTTCCCCCCGAAGGCCTCGTCCGTCAACGTCGAGGGCCAGCCCGACAGCTGGACGCCCCCTCGCTCGTTCCGCGCGCAGGTCGCGCCGGACGGCACCACCCGCCTCGTCATCAGCGTGCCGCCCGAAGAGCTCGCGGCGACGCACCTCTCGCTGCTCGCCGTGCTCGGGGGGCCGTGGTCCCTCCGGTACCTCAAGCTCACGGATCGCAAGGTCGGCCAGCTCCCCAAGCCGGAGACCTGGGTGCGCATGGACGTGAAGCCCGAGGTCGCGCTCGCGGCCCTCGAAGCGCGCCCGGGGCTCGTCTGGCACGACGGCCGCCACCAGCTGTGGATGCGCGGCGTCTACGGCGATCAGGTGGTGCTCGACGAGCTTGGCGTGCTCTATTGCTATCCCGACGATCCCGCGTTCCGGGCGGCGCTCGAGGGGGTGCCCGAGTCCAAGGAGGTCGGGATGGACGGCCGCGACTACGTGCGGGTGAGCTTCCTCTCCGAGGCCGACGCCGAGGAGGCAAGCCTGTTCGCGGCGCTCTCGCTGCAGGCGTGGAAGGGCTGACTCGAGCGCCGCGCCCCGCTAAGGCTTGAGCACCAGGGGCGGCGTGGCCCCGGAGCAGGTCACGGTCGCGTCCTTGCCGGGGCTGCACACCAGAGAGAGGCCCTCCGTCGGCACGGCCACGGTGCCCTTCATCGCGGGACGGCCGACCTGCTTGAGCGACAGCTCGTAGGTGTCGGCCGAGAGCGTGCCCTGGAGCGCATCCTCGCCCGAGATCACGACCTGTCCGAGGACCGTGTGCACGCGGATCCATTGGACCGGGCTGCCTTCCATCTTCACCGACAACGGAGCGGTGCCGACGTTCGCCTCGACGCTGGGCGCGCCCGTGCCTGCTGTCGCGGCGCTCGTGGCGCTCGTGGCGCTCGTGGCGGCTGCCGGCGCTTGCGGGGGCGCCGACACGATCGTGGCGGGAACGTCCGCCGTGCCCGAGGCGGACAGGTATCCGTACACCGCGCCGACCCCGAGGAGCCCGGCGCAGCCGAAGGCGAACAGGACGAACGCCCCGCCGGCCACCATCGCCATGCCGCCGCCACCGGTGGCCGCGCCGTCTTCACCGGGCGGATCGAACGGCGGCTCGGCGGCCGGGGCGTGCCGCCGGGGGCGGTTCGCGTGGGAAACCTCGACCGGGGGGACGTGGGTCTGCGACGCGGGGGAGGGGTAGCTCGTGCGCGCCGGGGACGGCGGGGTGCTCATGCCGGCGGGGACGCCCGCGTAGGTCGGCTGCTCATCCTCGTCGGCGAACGCGTACGGCGCGCGCGCTGCCGCTGCTGGCGCCGGACTGACCGGCACGGCGCGCGCGGGCACGGCGGCGGGCATCCGCGGCGTACCCGCGCCCGAGAGCTGCTCCGCCACGGGCCCGCTCTGCTTGCCGCCCACGGTGTTGTCGGCCGGGGACCAGTTGACGACAAAGCGCGTACCCGCGAGGGCACCGCCGTTGAGCCCGCCGCGCATCTGCTTGGCGATGGGCGCCACGGTGGCCTCGGCGAAGGTCTCGAGGGTCTCGCCCGACGCCTGCTCCGCGAAGGCGCGCAGCAGCTTCGACACCTGCTCGGCGTTCGGCCGTACCGACGGCTCGCCCGACAACATCTGGAGCAGCACCTGGCGCAGCGCTATGTCCCACTCGCGGTTCGGCATCCCGAGCGCACCGAGGCGGGACACCTCCTCGGCGACGGTCTCGTCGTGCTCCTCCACGTCCATCGAGAGCAACGGCAGCCACTCGCCCTTCAGGATCTCGAGGAGCATGAGCCCGAGCGCGTACACGTCGGCCGAATGCTCGCCGCGATCGCCCTCGCGGCGCTCCGGCGACATGTACTTGAGGCTCCCGAAGCGGAGCGCGCCGGTCTGCACCGAGCGGAACGCCTGGCTGGAGCGGGCGGTGCCGAAGTCGAGCACCTTGAGCTCGCCCTCGACGCTCACCATCACGTTCGACGGCTTGATGTCGCGGTGCACGACGTGAAGCGGGGCGTCGAGCCCGTAGGGGACCTTGAAGTAGGCCGCCTCGAGCGCGGAGGCGGCCTCGGCGGCGATCTGGATCGCGGCGCGGGGCGGGACCTTCTGGCCCTTCTTGGCCAGGGCCTCGACCAGCTGCTTCAGATCGAGCCCATCCACGAATTCCATGATGATCGCGAGCTGACCGTCGATCTCGGTCAGGTCCTCGACACGCAGGATGTTCTTGTGGCGCAACCGTGCGAGGAGGCGGGCCTCGTCACGCGTGCGGTTGATGACCTCGGTCGATTCGTTCCATTGCTCGCGCAAGATCTTCACGGCTACGATGCGCTCGATCCCGCCGGGCGCACGCGCCTCTGCGAGGTACAGCCGCGCGAAGGTTCCCGAGGAGAGCTCGTGGAGCAGGAGAATTTCGAGGTGCCGGCCCCCGGCTTGCGCTTCCATTCGCCCCGACGTTGCGCGGCGAGGATAACACATGGCCGCGCTCACGCTGACCGATTCGGCGGGGGGAGAGGCGCCGGGCGCAGCCGAGACGTTGCGGCGGGGCGGCACCTGTGCTTTAACGTTGCGGCGCCGACGCCCCCCTGGGCCCGATCGCCATGGAGTCGCTTTCCGATGTCCTCATTGATCCTCCTGCTCTCCCTGGGTGGATGCCAGATCGTCCAGTCCCTGCTGAACAACCCCGAGGCGGCCCTGGCCGACGCGGACGCGAAGCTCAAGGCGGGTGATCTGGCGGGCGCCACCGCGGTGTACGAAGAAGCGGTCAAAAAGTCTCCTACCAACGTGGATGTCGCGTCCGGCGCCGCCTACGCGAAGGTGCTGGGGGGGGACTTCGCCTCCGCTGACGCCTACCTCGCCGCCGCCGAGGCCACCGCGGCCGAACGCGTGGGGGAAGTGAAGCTTCGTCGCGCCTTCGTCGCGATGGAAGCGGGTGACCTCGACAAGGTCAAGGAGTACGCGGCGGGGAGCGCGCTGCCGGCTGGCCAGCTGATCGCCGGGGAAGCCGAGCTGGCTGACGGCAACCGCGACGCCGCCAAGGCCCTCTTCGAGGCTGCCAAGGCCGATCCGGGGCAGGTCGGCACCACCGCATCGACCTACCTCGAGCTCATGGCGGATGCGAATCCCCTGGTCGCGGGTCTATCGGAAGCACAGGCGCTCTGGGCCCTCGGCCAGCGTCGCATCGCCGTGCGCAGCGTGGAGGACCTCGTGAAAGCGTACGCGGACTCTCGCGAAGACGGCGGTGATCAACTCCTGCTCTGGGCGGGCCGCGCCGCGGCCGTCGGCGAAACCGCCATCGCGTACAGCCTTCTCGACTCCATCACCGTGCCGCCGGCCGGCCAGGGTTGGCGGGTCCAGGCCACACGCGCCATCGCCACCTGCGTGGATGGAGAGGGCGTGAAGTGTCTCGAGCTGTTCGAGGCCATCCGCCCCGGCGCTCCGGCAGACGGCTACATCGACGCGCGCGCCACCGCCGCGTTGGCCATCGCTGAATCCGATCCGACCACGGCCCGGTCCCTCGTCGACGGCATGCAGGGGGACGCCGTTGCGCGTGCCTACGCCGCCATCGGTGACAAGGCGGCCGCCGCCGGCGCCGCGGTCGATCCCGTCCTCAAGTCCCAGTTCGGAGGTTGATCATGCGCCGTACTCGTGCCAATCCGGCAGCGCAGCTGCTCGCGGTGCTCGTGATGCTCCTGGGCATGCTCGTCCCGGGCGTCGCCTTTGCCGCCAAGCCCCCCAAGGAGTCCGAGGGCGTGCCCGTGCGCGTCATCGTGCTCGACGCCGAACGTGCCCCGATCTCCACCGCCGTCATCCGGCACCCCCTCGAGGCGGATCGTCACCGCGTCAACTCGGTCGACGGGTCGTGGGAGGCGAGCGTCCTGTACATGCCGGACGGCAGCGAGCTCCGGTTCACGCCGGGGATGACCCTCGAGCTCGAGATCTCCGCGCCGGGGTTCATGACCCAGGTGTTCCAGTACCAGGTTCGGAAGCGGAAGAACGTCGTCGAGCTCTCCCTGCCGAAGATCGAGATGGACGACACGAACATCGAAGAGCCGGTCATCAGCTTCGGCCGTGACCTGCCCCGCGAACCCACCGAAGCCCCTCCGTAGCAGTCACTTCGAGGCACGCCCTCGCAGCCTTCCTTCGTAGTGACCCTCCCGTCGTGATGGAGCCTCCCTCGATGCGCCCCCCCCAAGTACTTCGGCCCGTCTCCCTGGCCCTGATGGCCGCGCTCTCCCTCCCCGCGTTCGCCGCGAGTTGGTCGAGCTTCGACAACACGTTCCCCGCGCTGCCCTGCCAGGACGGCTGGGCCGCCTGCATGGTGAACGGCGTCGCCGCGGGCCCGGGCGCGTTGAAGGACGCCGCCGGGCGCCCGCTCCCGTCCGACGCGCGCTTCGGTTGGTTCGACTTGAAGCCGACGCAGAACGTGTCCCCCTTCACGACGCTCTCGGCCTACATCGGCACCGTTGGCGGAGAGGTGCCGGCCCCGCCGGTCGAGGCGCCGCCCGTGGAGGCGCAGCCTGTCGCCGACACGCAGCCCGTGGCAGACACGCAGCCGGTGGCCTCGAACACCCAGCCCACCGTCGCGCAGCCCGTGGCGGAGAGGCCGACGACCACGACGGGCTCCGGCACCACCGGGACAGCAACGAACACCAGCTCGAACAGCACGGGTGGGTCGAGCACGAGCGGTTCGAGGGTGACGCCCACGTCGACCGCCACGACGTCCAACCCGACCTCGTCCGGTACGACCCCCACCACGACCCCCACCACGACCACCACGAGCGGCGGCGGCATGCGCCCGAGCACGACTCCGGCCACCACCACGACGTCGACCCCGGCCGCCACGACGTCCACCACGACCGGGGGCGGCATGCGCCCGGCGACGACGACCACGACCACGACGACCCCGGCCACCACCTCGACCTTGGCGCCGACCACCACCACGGCGAAGCCCGTGTCCAGCACCCCGACGACCACGCCCACGACGGTCGTCGTGGCGCCGGTCGCCTCGGCCCCCGCGGACGACAGCTGCGACGATCTCGTCAGGCTCGAGCCCGCCGCGATGATGGGCCAGCTCCGCGTCGGCCAGAACAAGTGCCTCGAGACTCGCGTCGGCTCCGAAGCCCAGCAGACCACGAAGGACAAGATCTCCCGGCTCATGATCACCAACGCCGAGGCGAAGGGCGACAAGACCGACTGGGAGCGCCTGATGAAGCGCCACCTGGAAGACATCGACCGCTCCGATCCGGACCTTTGCTTCAAGTACGCGCTGCACCTCTCGCGCGGCAGCACGGGCCGCGCCCAGGGAGTGATCCGCTGGGCCGACTACGCGCTCGAGAACAAGGCCAAGTGGTCTGGCCAGACCTACAAGACGCGCGTCTTCAGCCTCTACAAGCTCCGTGCGGAGGCCGCGAACAAGCTCTGGCAGGAAGCCGAGAAGGAGTTCGCGGAAGGCGAGCGCACCGACGACAAGGAAGCGAAGACCGCGAAATACCGCGGGCTCTCGAAGGACTACGCCCGCGAGTGGCTCGATTACGCGAAGGCGAGCGCCCAGGACACCAAGACCGCCATGGCGCTCTGTGTGTCGTCCTCCGGCAACCGCGCCTTCTGCGAGGGGGGATAGGCCCGTTTGAAACGCCTGATCCTCTTCGCGCTCGGTGTGACCGCGTGTACTGGCGCCACCTCGGACGTCGCCACCACGCCGGCAAAGGCCGGTAGCGCGGTCTCGGCAGACCTCATCGCGCAGACGTGGCAAGTCCGCCTCGCGGTCGACGCTGCTCGGGCGCCGTTCGAGGGTCGCGCCGGCTGGGTTGCCTTCCTGCAGGGGAGGCGCGCCGAGTCGCTGCAGGCCTTCACCGCCGACGCGGATCCGGGGGCCCAGGCCCGCGTGCACGCGGAGTACGCCGCCATCTACCGCCAGGCCGCGTTGCTCGGCGCGAGCGCCACCGCCCAGGTGTACGGCGCCGACGCGCAGCCCACCGATCCGCTGGAGACCAGCTACCTCCTCGGCGTCGCCGGCGCGTTGTTGGGAGACCAGGCCCTCACCGCCAGGCTCGGGTCCGCGAGCGCCTCCAAGGTGGCGGGGCTCTCGGGCCGTGACGCCGCGTGGAAGGACTGGGCCGCCGCCGGGGCCGCGTGGCCCCCCGACATGGTGACCGCGGCCGCTCCAGGCGCGCCGACCGCTCCGACGGCTGGCCGGCTCCCCGACGCGGGCGTGCTTCCGCACTATGTGCTCCCCGAGCAGGGGGAGTCGACGACCGTCGACGCGGCCGACCTGGGAGCGTTGTGGGCGCTCTCTCGTTGGCACGAGGCCGCGGCCATCGCTGCCTCGCCGGAGAACGAGCAGGTGGTCCGCCTCTGGATCGACCCCTGGCGCTTGCCCCCCGAGCTCCGCGCCCCCGCCGCTGTCGTCGCGATTCCGGATACGTTCCTTTTCATGTCCGCGATGACGACTGCTGGGGACGCCGCCTTCTTCTCCGACCTGGAGAGGGATGGCGTTTCGGCCGTCGCGGCCCACGCTTCGGACAGCCCCTACGCCGTGATCGTGGCGCGATGCACCGAGGCGGAGCGCCTGTCGGTCGATTGCGTGCTGGACGAGGCCGCCGCGCTCGGGACCGCCATCGAGGACGCGATGGCCAAGGCCGCCGGCAAGGAGGATGGTTTCCATCGCCCGTTCGCCGACTTCGCGCGGGTCGGGGTGCTCCGCGCCGCCGACCGGACCGCGTGGAAGCTCGAAGACCGGGAGGGGAGCGGCCGCCTTCGGATCAACGCCCTCGACCGGACCACCGGCACCGCCCGTGACCCCGTCTTTCTGCTTTCGGTCGCCGCGTGGGACGCTGGCAACCGGAATTCCGTACGCGCCGAAGAGCTCGTACACGGACTGCTTACCGAAGTTCCCGGCCTGGAGGCCGCCCGCCTCCCGCTGGATGCCCTGCACATTCGCCTGAGCCGGAACGCTGCCCCCGGCCGGCCCATGCATTGAGGAGTCGCACGATGAGCCGCCGAGGTCGCAAGGAAGGAGAGGGGTTGTACGACAGCGCACGACACCTCCTGGTCGCCGCCGGCTTGGCCGGCGCCGTGCTCTCCACTGGCGCGGTGCTGAGCTTCTACGAGGAGTCGCTCCCCGGGACGCTCAACCCGCTCTATGCCCAGTCGATGGTCGACTGGCGTTCGCAGGAGCTGGTGTTCGACCGCATCTATTTCCACAGCCCCATCGACAACCGGATCATGAGCCGGGTCGTCGAGAAGGGCGAGCTCGCCGAGGGCGGCAAGGCCTACAAGCTCACGCTCAAGGGCGGGCTCAAGTGGCACGACGGCAAGGCGGTCACGTCCAAGGACGTGTGCTTCACCGTGAACGCCATGCTCGACCCGAAGACGCCGAGCCCGATGGCCGCCGGATACCGCACGGTGCTCGCGGGCTGTGAAGCCCAGGCGCCGACCGTGGCGCTCGTGCGCTTCACGAAGGTGTTCCACAATCCCCAGGAGCGGCTCGGATTCCCGCTGCTCCCCGAGGCGCCCTTCGCCGGCAACACCGCGATCTCTCCCGATCTCGACTTCTCGGCGCACCCCGTCGGCTCCGGCGCCTACAAGGGCAACAAGGGCCGCCGCGGGGTGGCGTTCGAGGCCTACCCGAACGCGCACCACGCCGCGACGATCGCGCAGCTCTCCCTCCAGGAGGGCGGCGATCCCGTCGTCCAGGTCGTCACCCTGCGCAACAACGGCGTCCAGGGCATCGTCGCGGTGCCGCCGCCGCTCCGCGCGGACGTGAGCGCCAGCGACGATCTCCAGCTGAAGTCCTACGATCTGCGGTCGTGGTGGTTCATGGCGGTCAACAGCAAGAAGGGCGCGCTCGGCGACAAGCGCGTCCGCCAGGCGTTGAACCTCATCATCGACCGCACGGATCTTCGCGAGAAGTCCATCGGCGTGAAGCCCGGCGAGCAGAACAGCCCGTGCGAGTTCATCTCGGGCCCGTTCGTCCAGTCGTCGCCGTTCTACAACCGCTCGGTCCCCACCAAGGACAAGAGCGATCGCGCCGCGGCCTCGAAGCTCCTCACGGACGCCGGGCTCACCCAGATCGGCGGTCGCTGGCACTTCAAGGGCCAGCCGGTGGTGCTCAACATCGGCATGCTCGCGCCGCTCGACAACGAGGCGCCGGATCTCCTCACCCAGGTCGCCAACCAGCTGGGGGCCGGCGGCTTCGAACGTCAGGAAACGAAGGTGACGGTCGACGACTGGAACCGTCGCGTGCTGACCGGCAAGGCCACCGAGTTCGACCTCCTGGTCGGCAAGTGGTCGTTCGGCGTCGTCGAGGAGGTCAACGACCTCTTCGAGACCCGCGCCACGACCAAGGGCACGTTGAACATCTTCAACTACAGCAACGCGACGGTCGACCAGTCGATCGCCGAGTACAACGCCGCCCGCACCGACACCGCGGCGGATGACGCCTACCACAAGCTCCACGGCATCCTCGCGGACGACCTGCCGTACCTGTTCCTCTGGAAGCTCGACACCAAGAGCGCCTGGCGGACGGAGGTGCGCGGGAACACGATCTCTCCGTACTACTACTGGACCGAGATCGACTCGTGGAAGTACGGGCCGTAGGAGCACAGGTCAGATGCCCTCCCGCCGCGTGCCGCCCCGGATCGCCGAGGAACGCCCGAGCCGCACGTTACGCACCCCCGGGTGCGTACGGACGCGGGCTTGTGCCGGAGGCCCTCGATGAAGGCCTGGTGGCTGCGTCCTGGCGTCCGGTTCGTGGCGGCGCTGCTCCTGCCGTTCGCCGTGCCGGCGATCATCACGGCGCTGATCTGGGCGCTCCCGGGCGATCCCGCGGAGATCATCTGCCCGCGTGAGCTCTGCGGAGGCACCGACGCGCTCGCCGCGCGCTGGAACCTCGACGGCGGGCCCTGGAAGTTCTTCTCGGCCTGGATCTCGAGCGCTCTCACGGGAGACTTCGGGAACAGCTGGCGCCTCCAGCAGGGGGTGCCCGTCGCGGATCTCCTCGCCGAGGCCGTACCGACCACGACCCTCCTCATCCTCCTCGGGCTCGTCCCGCTCGTGCTCGGCGCGATCGGCGCGGCCACCGGCATCCTCCCCCAGCGCGCGGATCCCATCGCCTCGCTGGTGGGGCTCGTGCCGGCCGTCGTGTTCGCGCTCCTCTGCGCGGCGGTGATCGAGCTCAACTACGGAGCGGAGAGCTTCAACGTCGAGGCGACCCGATTCCGCATCCTGCTCGGCGCGGTCGTGCTCGGCTTCTCGGACGGGGCCTTCGCCGGCGCGACGACAGGCGTCCGCGCGCTGTTCAACACGGAGCGAAAACAACGCTACGTCACGGTCGCTCTCCTGCGCGGCGAGCGACCGCTTGCAAATATGCTCCCGAACGTCACGCCGGCGCTCGCGGGCCAGCTGCGAGCCCGTGTCCTCCACCTGCTGTCGGGCACCGTAATCGTCGAGGTCGTGCTGCGTATCAACGGCATCGGTGACCTCCTCTGGGGCGGCACCTTGCTGCAGGACTTCGGGGTCGTGCTCGCCGCGGCCACCGCCTTCGCGGCGCTCTCCGCCGCCCTCCTGCTCGTTCAGGCCGCCACCGAGATCATCGTGGCGCTCGTGGTTCGTCGTTCCCCTGCCGTCGCGACCGTCGCGCCTGCGCAGGCCCGGGCTGCCTCGTGATCCCCCGCAACCTCGCGCTCGGCCTCGGCCTCTCGTGCCTGGTGATCCTCATCGGCCTGGGGTTGTTCGCGCCGGCGCACCTCGCCGCGTTCGACTCGGAGCGGGTCTACCAGGGCCCGCTGGAGATGTTCCCGTTCGGCAGCGACCAGCGCGGCCGCCCGCTCCTCGAGTACGCGCAGCAGGGCGCCTCCGTGATCCTGTTCCCTTCGATCCTCGCGGGGCTGGTGGTCGGCGGGATGGGCGTCGTCGGTGGCCTGCTGCGGTGTGTCGGCAGCGCGCGGGTCGACACCGTGGTGCAGGCCTTCGGCGAGATCGTCGGCAGCCTGCCGCGCATGGTGGTCATCCTCGTCGTCGCGCTGCTGATCCCCGCCGGCACACGTGGCCTGCTCCCGCTCGCCCTGGCGTGGGCCATCCTGGCGAGCCCCGGGGCGATGGACGAAGCCGCGTCGGTCGCCGAGCGGCTAGGCGGCGCCCGCTTCGTAGAGGCGCTCCGGGCGCACGGGTTCTCCTGGTCGCGGGTGCACCTCTACCACATCGTCCTCTTGAATCTCCGCCCGGTCGTCGTGCGCCAGGCCGCCGAGACGGCGATGCAGGTGACCTTCCTCGAGATCGCGCTCTCCTACCTCGCGGCCCAGGAGAACCAGTCGAGCTTCACCCATGCGGACGACGTGAAGTCCTGGGCGAACCTCCTCGAGATCGGGTATCCGAGCCTCGTTCTCGACGTGCCCACGGGCCATGCGCTCGGGCTCGGGCTCGGGCTGGTTGCCATCGTGACGCTCATGTCGCTCACGCTCTCCTCCGCGGCGAGGGCCCGATGAACCTCGTGACTGCGGATCGGGCGCGGCCGCCGGGGGCCAGCGCCGTCCTCGAGCTGCGCGATCTCGCCATCCGCGCGCCGGGCCGGGTCCTGGTGGACGGCGTGAACATCGACGTCCACCCTGGCGCCGTCACCGCGCTCTGCGGGCCTTCCGGCGCCGGAAAGTCGCTCACGGCACGCGCGTGCATGGGGGTCCTCGACGTGAGCCCGGGCCTGTTCCGAGGGTCGCTGCGGTTCCCGGCGCTCTCCTCGAAGGACTGGTTCGCGGACGTGGTGGGGAAGGGGGCCCGCGCCCAGGCGACCCTCCTCCGCGAGTCCGAGTCGTTGCGGGGCGGCTACCTGTCGTATTCCCCGCAGGCCGCGTCCAGCGCGCTGAACCCGGGGCGGACCATCGGCCGCCAGATCGAGATGGCGATCGCGCGGCGAGCCACCCCGGTGCCGGCCGCCGACCTGGGCGGGCTCATCCGCGAGCTGCTGGACGAGGTGGGGCTCCAGCCCTACGTCGCGACCTCGCTCCCCGGTGAGCTCTCCGGCGGCATGTGCCAGCGCGCCGCGCTCGCCATCGCCATCGCGCCCGATCCGCGCGTGCTCCTCGCCGACGAGCCGGAGACCGGGCTCGACCCCGTGCTCCGTCGCCAGATCGTCGAGCTCCTCGTGCAGGTCGGGAAAGCGCATTCCTGCGGAATTCTGCTCATCTCGCACCACGAGGACACGGTCGAGCGGATCGCCGATAATGTCATTCGCCTTACGCCGGTTCACGGGGGGGGCGAATGAGCACGCCGATCGTCCGGGTCCGCGGCCTCGTGAAGACCTTCCACATCCCCGGCCCGTGGCCGTGGAGCCCGAGCCGCACGGTGGACGCCGTGCGGGGGGTCGACTTCACCGTGGGCAGCGGCGAGGTCGTCGCGCTCGTGGGTCAGTCCGGTTCGGGAAAGACCACGCTGTCGCGCATCATCCTCGGCCTGGAGGCCCCCACCTCGGGAGAGGTGTGGATCGAGGCCCACCGTTGGGATCAGATGCCCGAGCGGGAGCGTCAGCAGCACCGCATCGCGTACCAGTACATCCCCCAGGACGCGATGGCGGCGCTGGACCCGCAGCAGACGGTGCTGGAGCACGTGGTGGAGACCCTCACCGTGCTCGCGCGGAAGCCGAAACAGGAGGCACGTAGCCGCGCGGTCACGATGCTCGCGCGCCTCGGGCTGGCCCATCGCCACGACGCGCTGCCGCGCGAGCTCTCCGGCGGGGAGCAGCGCCGCGTGACCCTCGCGCGCGTGCTCGCGCTCGAGCCCCGCCTCGTCGTCGCGGATGAGCCCACCTCCGGCCTCGACCCCGATCGCCGAGCTTCCGTGCTCGCCGACCTCATCGGCAACCTGCCAGCCGGCGCCGGGTGTATTCTCGTCACGCACGACCTCGATGCAGCCGTCGACCATTGCCACCGCGCCGTGGTGATGCTGGAGGGCAACGTGATCGAGGAGCTCGACCTCCGCACGGACGCACCCCGCCACCCGTACACCCGCTCGCTGCTGGACCCCTGGCAGACCCCGCCCAAAGGTGTCTCATGACCGCTACACGTCGCGTCCTCCCGCTCACGCCCCCGCTCACGACCCTGCTCGTCGCGCTCGCGTTCGCCCCGTTCGCGCTTCAGAACATGGTGCCGTCCGCGTACGCGGGTGAAGTCGAGAAGGCGGAGCACATCCGGATCTCCGAGGAGATGCGGAAGCTCGCCTCCCGCAACGCGTGGCCGGCGGTCGAGGCCAGCTTCAAGCGCCTTGAGGAGCTCGAGAAGAAGGGCGAGGTCATCTCCTACAAGGAGTTCATGCTCGGCGCCGAGTCCGGGCGCGCGCTCGGGGACATGACGTCGAGCCGCGCGCGGGTCGAGCGCGCCTCGAAGGTGGACCCCACGAAGGAAGCCCTCGATTGGCTCTCGGACGTGGACAGGAACTTCGGCAAGGTCGAGATCAGCATCGACGCGAAGTACGAGGGGGCCCGCACGCTGGTCGCCACCGTGCCGCCGTTCGCGCCCGACCAGCGCGCGTCGATCACCTACGCGGCGGCCGTGATCGAGGGAGGGAAGCCGTACACGGGGCTCCTGCCCGCGGGCGAGTACTCCGTCGGGGAGGGCAAGGTGACCGTGGCCATCGGCGAGAGCGTGGCGACGCTCCGGATGGGCCCTCCCGCCGCGGCGGCGAAGGAGCCCTTCAAGCTCGCCTATGTCGGTCCCCGGGCGCAGGTCGGTGTCGCGTTCACGGCGGGCAGCGCCGTGTCGGACAGCAGCCTCGCCGCCGAGCCTTCGCTCCAGGCGGGTGCTTTCAGCGGGAGCGGTGCGCGGCTCGGCGTCGGCCTCGAGGTCGGCCTCTCCCAGAATTTCGGCGTCATCGTCGAGGTCGGGTACCACAGCCTCTTCGGCGCGCCCTCGCAGGACCTCGCCGAGTCCGCGCAGTTCCGGGTCGCCGACAACAACCTGCACCTCGGCTACGGCTGGCTCGCGGGCAACCTCCGGTTCGGCAACCTCTGGATCGCCGCGGGCCCCATCTGGAGCGCCGGCGGTGGCGCGGTCACCGGGATCGACGAGCGCTGCCTCGACGGCGACAAATGTGGGCAGGATTTCGCGGTCGCGGATGAAGTTGCCGCCTACCAGCGTTTTGATGGCAACCCCAAGATGGGCGGCGCCGCCGCCAGCTTGTCTTATGCGCTCGTGGATCTCGGCAGCCTCAAGGGCGCGCTCACCCTCGAGGGTGGCATCGAGACCGACATGCTCCGTACGTACCCCTGGGGGCAGGTCGCCTTTACGATCGCCCCGTCCGCATCGAGGAGGAAGGAATGACATTGGCGCTCACGCTCGCGCTCACCCTCACGGCTTTCGCGGGCGAAGTGACATGGGTGGGGGGCGGTCACGCTGGCAACCCCCAGTGGTCCCCTGACGGCGCCTGGCTGGCCTTCGAGGTCAACAACAACGCCGACAAGGTCGACTTCTACGTGGTGAAGGTAGCCAACGGCAACGCCTCCGCGCCGCAGAAGGTGGTCATCCCCGGGGGGAGCAGCAGCTTCTCGGTCGGGGGCAGCTATGCGGCGAACCCCAACTGGCACCCCCGTGGGCCGGTGCTGTTCGAGGCCGCCAACCCCGGCGGCCTGACGCGGATCTACTTCCTGAGCCCGGGCGGCTCCTCGCCCGCCGAGTATCTCTCGGTGGCGCAGGCGCCGGGCAACCTCGCCTGGCCGACCATCTCCCCCGACGGCACGACGCTCGCCTTCACCTCGAGCGCGACCGGGCAGGGGGACGTGTACGCGTTCAGCCAGGCCACCAACAAGGTGTACGTGACGATGAGCACGGACATCCCAGAGAACGCGCCTCGCTTCTCGCCGGATGGGAAGGTGCTGGTCTTCTCGAAGAAGAACCAGGGGACAGAGGATCTGTTCACCCACACGTTCGGCACCAGCGTGCAGACGCCCCTCAAGGGCGGCTCCGGGGATCAGAGTCGGCCCCGTTTCGCGAAGTCCGACATCATCTACTTCACGAACGAGCGCGGGGACGAGCACTGGGACATCGCGGCCATCCCGTCCGCGGGCGGAGAGCGCCGCGTGGTCGCGCAGGACATCCGGCTCCCGCTCCGCTCGCAGCCGTCCCTCACGCCCGACTCCTCGGCGGTGCTCTACACGTCGAGCGCTCCGGCGAAGGACAGCAGCGTCTACGTGACGAAGCTGGATGGGACGGGCACCAAGGAGATCAAGACCGGCTTGTCGGCGGTCGGAGACGCATCGCTCGTGACCGCGGCGGGGCGGAGCTTCCTGGCGTTCACGGCGTTGCCGACGAGCGGGTCGGATTGGCGCCAACTGCACATCATCGACGTGACGGGTCAGTTCTAGCCCGCGAGGGATGTCGTCTGGCCCGAACAGCCGGCGACGAGAACCGCAGCCGGGACCCCCACCGGTCCCCCCCAAGGCCCACGGGATACGGATCCAGATTCCTTAGCTTCACCGCCAGTTTTCGCGTTTACCGAGTGATTTCGGCAGGTTATAATGATCCCGCCTCCGGTACGGGCGCGCGCATGAGGCACGCTCCCTGACTCCGAAGTGGCGGCGC